>JAXLQK010000031.1:0-73452 GCA_046331665.1 Terriglobia bacterium
TTGATAGTCGAACCTGCGGGAAACTTGGAGCTTTCACTTGCCATGGGGACAGCCGACCCGCGAAGGAATGGTTCAGGGTTGATTTAGAGAAGGCGAGGGAGACGGAACTTGATATGGAATGGTCTTCGATTGAGGAACAAGGCAGAGGCAGGGAGGCTGATGTTGTCCCTGCCTTACTCCGGGTCAATCTGCTTATTCGGGGACAAAGGCGACAGCCCTCACCCAGGATCCGTCTCCTCCCTTGAGGTGCATTGGAAGGGCCATCAGGTAGACTTCCTTGCCTACGATCATGTCGAGGTTTGTCATGAGTTCCAGGATGATCGGGAAGTTTTCAGGATCCCTGAAAATCTTTGGGTGGTCAACGAGGTGGGGATCCGTGGAGGGGACGTCCATTCCGATCAAGCCCAATTTTTGTTCGAGTACCCACTCTACGCCTTCGGCTGAAAAATGGGGATGTTCCACATCATAATAGATGGGATCGAACGGCTTGAAATAACGGTCCCATCCGGTGTGGATGAGAATGCGGTCCTCCGCTTTCACGCCGCGTCGCACAAAATCATCCGGCATAAACAAATCGCCGAGCTTCTTCTCCGTAAAATCAAGGACCTTGCACCATCCCAGATACCGGCTGAGCGGGATCTCGTTGATCTTGCGGCCTTGATAGTTGAAGTGGTAAGGAGCGTCAGTATGAGTTCCTTGATGCCCCGACATGCAGTAGTAGCGCATGTTCAATGGCTCCCGTGAGCCGTGCTTGCGATCCATGACAATCCAGTCATGAATGATGCAGCGGGGTTCTGCACTCCAAATGGGCATGTCGTCCACAATCGGGAACGTCAGGTCCACCATTTTCATATTGGCAAAAGGATCTAGCTTTGACAATGGAGCCTCCAGGAAAGTTCTCCAATTTCGTAACTCCCCCACAATATATATGTAAATTTTAGACCAGGCAACAAGCGTCCTTCTTAATGACCAAAGGAGTAAGAGGGTGGAAGCGACGATCGCTGGATAGCCTTTCATTGTTTGATGGAAACTTACCAACACAACAGATTGGTAGCAGGTGTTGATCGGACAGCGGGGATTAAAGAACAATGGTAGAGGATCGCAAACGATGAGTTTCGATCTCGTATGGAATTTGATGTAGGGGTGATGACCCTGGGTGTATACTGAGTGCTGAGTTGAGGATTCTTACCTTTTTGTTGAATGTTCGATTCAGACTTAGTTATAAGAAAATCCTTAAAGCCCCGTTGATCGAACAAGAGACCTTCCTCTACGTCGCTTAAAAAGTTTTCTCCCTGTCCATTTAAGGCTCAGTTGAACGATTTTTGATCCGCAATTCGACCCACTAACTTCTAACTCAAAACAGGAGCAAGGATGATGCAATCCAACATTCGTGCGAGACGGCAATTCTTGAAGTTGATGAGTGCCGGGGTTCCGGCCGTCGCGCTGTTCAGTAATACGAATTGGGCCCGCGAAGGCTCGAAATCAACTCCGGTGTCTAAGAGTGAGATGACCTCCGGGAAGGTGATTGATCTGGGATCGGAAATTACCGGAGATGACGCGATACTTTTTCGAAGACACACACTGGATCTCGGGTTAAGCGAAACGGTCACCGTGGCTGACATTAACCTGGATGGCCGGCTCGATATTGTTTCGGGTGAGAATTGGTATGAACAGATTGCGCCGGACCCGAGTCGGGGACCGAGATTTATCAAACATAAGTTTCGAGAACTCGGTTACTCGGATTATTACCTGGAGGATCTGAGCGATCTCGCGATCGATGTAAACGGTGATGGATACCCTGATATCGTGAGCTGCTCCTATTGGTCGAAACCGCTGACCTGGTGGGAAAATCCTGGAAAGACGGGAGGCCCCTGGAAAGAGCACATCATGGATACGCGATCCGGGGTCGAATTTGCATTCCTCGTGGACATCTTGAACACCGGAAAGCCTCTCCAAGTACTTCCGCAATTTGGCCGGCCGACGGTTCCCCTGACTTGGTTTGAGTTAGCGGAAAAGGGTGCCCCTGAGGCGTGGATCAAGCATGAGGTGAGTCCAATGAGTTGGGGGCATGGCATCGGTGCCGGAGATGTCAATGGCGACGGGCGAACAGATATTATTACGCCAAGAGGTTGGTTTGAAGCTCCCCTCGACCCGCGCCACGGGCAATGGATTTTTCATCCGGAATTCAACTTGGGAGATACGGGCTTTATCTATGTCGAAGACGTCAATCGGGATGGCGTTCCGGATTTGATCACCAGCCTGGGCCATGATTACGGCATCTATTGGTACGAGCAGAAGAAGGACTCTGCCGGAAATCGCAGCTGGGAAAAACATCTCATTGACAACAGTTTCTCACAAGCCCACGCCATGACCTTGGTCGATCTCAATGGGGACGGACGACGTGACATTGTGACGGGGAAGCGATTCTATGCTCACATTCACGATCCGGGAGCGAACGAACCCCTGGGGATCTATTGGTACGAGCCTTTTGAGTCTCCGGGGCGCTTACAGTGGCGGCGCCATATTATTGATTACAGCACCAGGGCGGGAGGTGGCATGCAGATCCCGGTAATCGATATCGATGGAGATGGAAATCTTGACATTGTGGTGGCTGGAAAGACCGGACTCTTTCTATTTGAGAACCTGACGTCTGTGCGCTGAGCCGCCTTTTGGGCCCCTTCTCTTTAACTGCGCCTGGCATGGGACTCAGTGAGCCGGCAAATCCAGGCAGCGGGGTGGCGAATCAAAAGTTCCTTGCAGGCAGGAGGAAATGATGGATCGATTTCCAATTCTAACGATCAGATCAAGAGGTAAATGATGGACTGAAACGAGGAGATTCCGATGAGAATCAACCATCAAGGACTTTCCAGCCATCGCACCCATCGAAATGCGAAGTCGTTTAAAATCTTTGGACGAAGGCAGTTTCTTTGCTCAGCCTTTGTGCTAGGTACAACGCTTAAGACTGGTCTTAACACTCACGCCCTCGCTTCAACCATTAGATCGACGAAGGAATCGGGGATTAATACCCCCCGCATTGCCGGCCAATATTACCAAGCTACCATTCCTGACACTTTGGATCTGGCAGAGCGAGCCCGCCTTGGGGTTTCACACTTTCTAAACCTCATCAGCGAGAAAAATGATTATGAAATGTATTGGGGGGTGAACGAATTCTACCCCAAGCGGATGAACGCTCTTCTTGGATACACCCTTCCACAGCCATGGGGCGGAAACTTTAAAGACTACAACCCGCCTGCCATGACGTTCAACCCTACGGTCTTAATGGCATGCCAGGGAAAGGCCGTGGAGGCGTTGGCCATGCTGCGCTTGATGAGCGGAAGTAGGGAAGGTCTGGAGCTTGAAGCAGGCATGCTTCGTATGATGGCCTCCAACATTGGCGAGGATGGCGTGTTTTACGTGCCTCAAACCAACGGACGCAGGCCATGGCTTGGTCCTGAGGAATGGCGCCCCTATGCGAATACGCATGGCCAGGCGCGCATGATGCGCGCCATGATAGCCTGGTACCAATATACCGGGAACCCCTATTGGAAAGAGCATATCGACCGGCTGGTCGACGGGATTGACCGCCAGTTAGCCGTCCACAAAGCGGACTATGCCTACATCCCGATTTCAGGCTGGCTCCCTCAGGAATACTTCCGTTCGTGCTATCTGAAGGGGCGTGGGTGGAAAGATACGGTCGAGCCAGAGAACGAAAAGGCCGGCGAAGAAGGATCGCTCTTCAATCATCAGGGACACACACCCGGTGCCCTTTCGAACTGGTATCGACTCAGTGGAAACACCCAGTCACTTCGCCTTGCCGGTGAGTTGGTACGGTTCTATACCAAGCCTCAGTTCTGGGCGGATTTCAAAGGCGGAGAGTACCCTCAAACAGTAGGTTCCGAACACGCTCATTTTCAGGGGCACTGGCATGGGTATGTCAACACGCTCCGGGCGATTCTCGAATATGCCGTCGCGGCGAATGATCCCCGGCTGATGGCATTTGTGAGAGACGGATACGAGTGGGCGAGGCAAAGCGGTCTGGCTCGCATTGGGATGTTTGCCGACAGTCAAGGTTGTGCCTGCGGGCGGATTCTGGGACTTGCTGTAAAACTGACGGAGGCCGGAGTCGGTGACTACTGGGAGGACGTGGACCAGTACATCCGCAATCACGGTACGGAGATGCAGTTTACGCCGGCAGACATTGACCACATTCGAGAAGTCGGCCAGGGAAAGTCGGCCCCACCGGACCATCCCTCCGTTCGGAGCGATCGTGTCATTGAAGCCACCATGGGAGGATTTTCCAGTTCCCGCATTCCCCTTAAAGTGAATTCGGGATTATGCTGTTGTACCCACGGCAATATGGGTCTGTTCTATGCTTGGGATGCAACGTTGCGACACGCCGATGGACAGGTCCGCGTGAACCTTCTGTTGAATCGCGCCTCGCCGTGGCTTGATGTGGACAGTTATTTGCCTTATCAAGGGAAGGTCGTCCTGCATAACAAGTCAGCGAATGAAGTATGGGTACGACTTCCTTTGTGGGTTGATCGTCAAGAAGTCCATTGTCGCGGGGGTGATCAAGCTGTCCATCCAGCGTGGTTTGGCCGGTACCTTCGCTTTGAGGGTGTCAAGAGGGGAGAAACGGTGACGATTGAATTCCCGATTGCAGAAACCACGGAGACTTGGACTGCCCCGCCGCAGGGAATGCCCTTGTTAGCGGAATTGCCCTCTTCGGGCCAGCGTTTCACCATGAAGTTCCGAGGGAATACCCTCGTGGAATTGTCCCCTCCTTTGGCACCCGGATCCTGGCTGTATCAAGGTAGACCGGCACTCTTCAGTGCGAAGCAGACGCCCATGAAAGATATCGCCCGCTATGTAAGTCCGATACAGCTGCAATGGTGAGGAATTGGCAGAACGATCTCTTGGCTGGCTTGGAGGATCCGGGTTAAAGATGCGATCGAGCGCAGGGTGCTCAAAGATTTCTTTCCTGTCATCCAGGACAATCACTCCATTAAATGGATGCCTGTCGACAAATCATAGTTCATAGCTGACTGGATCTTGTTTTCAATCTGGTAGTATCGCGCTACCTTTACTTCTGGCAATATTTTCCGAAACTGAGGAAGAAAGGTCTGGCGAATTTTTAGTCGATCTGCGTCAATCGAAAGCGATTCATCGACAAGCTGTTTCGCGACTTCGTCGGTCATATCTGCATAATGGGCAGCATAACTCTGAATCAGTTTGACCAGCCGATCGTTGATGACTCCCAATTTATTCTGATAGCTCTCGTAAACCGGCCAGAAGTTCTTCGCCTCAGCATCGGTCAGTTTCAAATGTTGTGTGACATATTCCTTCTTTTCTGACGCCAGCTTTTCACGTGCTGACGACATGCTCTCCGAGGGTTTATCTTGCGCTGCGCCTGACGTGGCGAGACCCAATAGACTCCACACTAACACTCCCCCTGTGATGAGTGACTGGCGGGATAATCTCAAGCCGTCCTCCTTAAATGATGCGAATTTCTCCAAATCAAGATTGGAATGTCGATTGATGGGGTTTACCGGTGCAATTCTAAGATGCCATCCCGGTGGTTGATCAGGCAATACTTCAACGGGCGTACGGCGGTTCGTTTCCCTTCTTCCATTTGATATTACATCCAAGGCTGGCTCGTTGTTCCGATGCGACGGGCTTTCCTTCGAGGACAGCATCGATCGCAGCGCGCAAACTATGCCCGTCAATGGGCTCGCTGTTCCCCGGACGACTATCGTCCAACTGGCCGCGATAAACCAACCTGTGCTCCTTGTCGAAGAGGAAAAAATCCGGAGTACAGGCTGCGGTGTAGGCCTTGGCCACTTCTTGCGTTCCATCGTGGCAATAGGGAAATACAAATCCCAGACGTACTGCCATTTCGCGAAGGCGTTCCGGATCATCATCCGGATGAGACACCGGGTCATTGGAACTGATAGCCAGTATTCCCAGGTCCTTTTGATGATAGTCCCGGCCCAGCCGTGAGAGTTCGGTCTGAACATGTTTGACATAGGGGCAATGGGTGCAAATGAACATGACCAGGAGACCCTTCTTGCCTGAAAAACTGTCCAGATGAATGGTCCGATTCGAGTTCGTCACGTCGGGGAGGGAAAAATTGGGCGCCTTGGTTCCCAAAGGAAGCATGGTTGAGGCTGTTAAGACCATAGCGTCACTCCGCATTGAAGTTTAGACCTGCACCCAAATTATAGAAGACCCCGGCGGCCGAATCAAAAAACAAATCAGCCCATTTTTGTTATTGCACCAGACCGGGTAGGGCCAATCTGTTTCCTAAACGATCTCATCTACGAGATCGCTCTCGCCAATAGGAAAGCGACCCCGGCGGCCACACCGCCGATGAGCGTGGTTTGAAGTGAACTGCGCAAAGGGCGTGCGCCGGTAAATCGCCCTTTCACAAAGCCGAAGATGGCTAATGCGACCAAGGTGATTGCCACGGAAAAAGCAAGTGCGGAGGAGGCGCTCGTTCCAACCATATAAGGTCCCAAAGGAATAAATCCCCCGAGGATGTAGGCTCCTGCAATTGTTGCGGCGCTCAGGACGGCGCGTTTCGGGTCTTGCTTTTCAAGGCCGAGCTCAAAGCGCATCATGAAATCAACCCAGGCGTTCGGCTGTTTGCGAAGCGCCTCAACCAAAGAATGACTCTCTTCCGCGGTCACGCCATACGACTTGAAAATGTTTGTGACTTCCGCGACTTCCTCTTCCGGGATTTCCTCGACTTCCAATACCTCACGTTTTCGTTCTGCTTCGTAATGTTCGGCGTCGCTCTTGGCGGCGAGGTACCCCCCGAGTCCCATGGCAATCGAACCGGCGGCGATTTCTGCCAATCCTGCGGTCACAATAATTCTGGTCGTATTGATGGCACCGGAGAGCCCTGCCGCGAGGGCAAAGGGAACCGTCAACCCATCTGACATCCCGATGACAATATCGCGAATGGTGTCACTGCCCATAAAATGGCGCTCGATGTGAGGAGTCTGTGGCATGTTTGTATCCTTATTGCTTTTCAGCCAACGGCGGAGTGAAAGTCGGCAATTTCACTAGTTCTCTAGTGTCTAGGCATGCATCAAAACAGCACTCACTTCTCATCCATTCAGGAAATTGCTGAATTTCCATTAGGTGTTTCACGAAGCTATGGCGACACATCGAACAAGGGACACTCTCATAGAGCATCATCAAAGCAGGCCCCGTCTCTTTAGAGCAATGCGCTATAAGCAACTCTTTCAACCCGATCCCGAAGTAGTGGAGATCCTCAGCGCCCATGGGCTCGCGGAGCCGAGCCTCAATTAACTGAAAATCGCCTACTTCATAGTTACTTATAAGAAGCTTAGCTGCATCTCCAAGTCGCCTTGGAGTAGAGCTAAAAAGAGTGTGAGCGAGTTTCCGTACGTCTTGGTCTTTTACGTGTGAAAGCAGATCGACCGCTAAACCTGAAATCCAATGCTCTCGATGCTGGGCAAGTTCAAGGAGACGACCAGTCGGGCGAGCGAATTCTCGGGAGTTGAGAATCTTCAAATAAGCAATGATGCGGTTTTCTTCCGTCTCATTCAGCAAATCCTCTGCCACCTTCTCAAGCTCTTTCGTACTTGCAGCTCTGCCCCATCTGATCAGATAATGACCCAAATTCCGATCACCAATAAGTTCCTTTAGTTCTAGAAATTCCGGACGAACTGGGGGCTCAAACACTTTCCTCTTGTAGTTTCGGTCATCCTCTTCGGCAACCTCCAGCATTCGGGCCAGCCGTGGACTTTCTCGCGAATTCTGCTCTAAGGCCTTTCGTGCGGATTCAGGTCCCTCGCGATCTTCTAGGGCATGGACAAGGTAGCCAACTTGCCAAATTTGATCGTCTGCAATATCAGATGGAAAGATCTCTGCGGCAAAGAGGAGCGCATCAACGCCATCCAGTTTGACTAAATCACCGCAACAACAACCCGCCCGCTCAAACCCAGCGCGCAACTGCCTGGTACATTGCTTCCTTTAACTCAGTATCTCCTTTCTCGGCGAAGGTTCGAGCCAGCTCAATAGTCTGGTCGAGGTCGTATTTTTTCAGGTCTTCAGGCCCGGAAATTAGCGCGTGAAAGAACCCATGGCGAAAATATTCCTTAGTTGCCGGCTGCTTGAATCAAATCCAAATAATACACCTCACGACTCTCGCCATCCGATAAGTCGTCAGTCTCATGAGTGTCACTGCCCATAAAATGGCGCTCGATGTGAGGAGTCTGTGGCATCGATGTCTCCTTTTCTTCAGGACCGCAGATTTGGCTTTCCGTTGAAGTGGAAAATTCAGTTGGCGCGGTGGAATCCCCGTAGTCTTTTGCATAGCAAAGGGAGGGATTCCGGCAAGAGAAATTTGCAGAGCCTGCTCAAGCAAACCGGTTCAATCGACTTTCTTGAAATCGATATATCCGTGCTCCACATCCGTGTGAATCAATTCGACTCGGAGTTGTTGGCCGACATCCACTCCCTGAAATCCGCTGACCAGTCTCCCCTCGACGGGGAACTGCAGCAGGCGAACCCAGGTGCCCTTATCTGCTGCTCCGGTCACCAAGGCCTCAAAGCGCTGTCCGATCCTGGATTCGAGCAGAAGTGCCGCGGCAGACTTCGCTACAAGTCGTTCCACCTTTTTGGCGGCATCCTCCTGAAACGTACAGTGTTCGGCAAGGGCCTCCAATTCAGCCTTGTCATAGGGCGGGGAATTTCCTGTGAGCACGGCCTTTAAAAGGCGTTGGGCCAGCAAATCTGGAAATCGGCGATTGGGGGCTGTGGAGTGAGCGTAGTCTCTGACGGCCAGACCAAAATGTCCCGACCCGGTGTCGCCCGGATACTCCACGATATATTCGCCAGAACCCAGCAGTTTGATGATGCTAAGAGAAAGGTCGGGGAAGTGAAGAGGATCGGTCGTTCTCGCCCAAGTCGCAAACTTCTCGAGAGATTGGGCGTCAGGGGCGTCGGGAAGTTGGTAGCCACGCTCGGAGGCAAGAGCTACAATCCGATCCCAGCGTTTGGGCGTGCGAACGATGCGTCGCACGGAAGGAAACTTGTGGGTAGTCAGAAATCGGGCAGTTACCCCATTCGCGGCGATCATGAACTCTTCGATAAGTTCCTTGGCCCGATTGCTGTGTTCGCCTCGGATATCCTTTAGCTCGTCGCCTTCAAATATAGGTCGTGCCTCGCGGCTCTCGAGGTCCAGGGCTCCATTCTGATGCCGAAGAACTTTCATTTTCTGAGCCACTCGGTCCTGCAATAGAAGGTTTTCCTGAAGACCAATGGCTTTGGCGATTCCGTCGGGAAGGGGTTGAGTTGTTTCCATCCATTCCGCAACACTGCGATAAGCCAACTTGGCATGATTCTGAACGAGCGCCTGGTAGAGAGAGGATGCCTGGAGCGTCCCCTCTCCCGAGACGGTGAATTCGACGACGAGTGCCATTCGTTCCGATTCAAAATTGAGAGATGTCAAATCGGTTGAGAGTTTCTCGGGGAGCATGGGGAAAATCTCGCCAGCCGTGTACACCGAAGTAGTATTGTGGCGGGCATGATCATCCAATGCGGACTCCCTCTTCACGAGAGCATCCACGTCAGCGATGGCAATCAGGATTCTGCAGCTGCCATTCGTCAGGGATTCGGCGACAGTGAGCTGGTCCAAATCCCTGGAGTCATCATTGTCAATGGAACACCAAAGCAGATGTCGAAGGTCCCGGGTTGAGGATTCTGTTGATTTGGCTGGCCCCGGGATTCGACCGAGTTCGTTTAGAGCAGAGACCGGGAAATCAGGAAGTAGCCCCCGCTCCAACATTGCTTGGCGAGCCACTCGTTGCAAAATTCCGCGATGTTGTCGATCGATTGCATTCATTGACGTTTGAATCAGCCTATTGATGCGTTTGACCGCACAGCCTTGGAGCCTTGCAGAGAAACCCCGGCGAGACTTTATTACGCCGAGGCTTTTGTTCTTCCGGCTTCAATCATGCGGTGAACGAGTCCGCCGGGCTTGGCTAGGACCGAGACCTCTTGATTCAAGAGTGCGGCTGGCGCGATCCAGATGGACCAGTTAAACCAGTAGTCCCAGCCATAATTTACTTCACCGGTATCCCCTCCGGCGCTTAAACAATTTGTGCCATCCCATAAGTAGCCCCATTTGCAATAGGAGATTTCGAGATTCTTTCGCAAGAGTTCCAGGCCAAATTCCTTGTGTCCCTCGTACATGAAGGTAAAAGCATTCCAAATTACCTGATGGTTGTTATAGATGTACTGGCCAGTCAGATAACCTGTCGAATCGGTGTCCCACAGCCCGCCTCCCGGCTTTGAGTAAGTGGGCGGCATGCCGAGTTTGCTCAGCGGGCAGACCTGTTCGCGAAGCACCTGCATAATAGCAGCAACATTCTCCTTGGGAAAGACAGGAGGAACCCCATTAAAGCGGGCAAAAAATTGACCATTGAGTTGTGGGGTGAAGAAGGCGTCCAATTGTTTGCCGGTGACAGTGTCGTTGTAGATTAGGTAATGGTCGTCTTTCCACAAATATTTCTGCAATGCCTCGCTCCCCGCGGTTAAAAGCGTGTCCAACCACGCTTCGGTTTGGGTATCCGCGACTTCGTGGGCCCACTCCTTTAGCATCCTGGCGGCTGCCATCCGCAACCCGCCGGGGTGAGACACGTAGCCAATCATCGAGCGGTCTTCAAACCATTCTGAATCGTTCCATGTCCCAGGCCGGAGGGGTGGCATCGCAATGATTTGCGACGGACCAAGGTCCGGACGTTGGGTGAACGAAAACTGCAGCGCCTTTTTTACGGATGGGTAAAATTCCCTCAAGAACTTGTTGTCCCCAGTGACCTTCCAATGCAGATATGCTGGCATCGCATAACAACTTCCCACGATGACTTCCTGATAATCGTATGCCATGGCATTTGCCACGTCAGCCCAACGTCCCAGGAGTTGAGCGATATCTCCATTTTCTTTTTGGGTTGCGCGGTAGGCCTTCAGGCTCGAAACAGCTAGTTCCGGGAAAAAGAAAGAGAGCAATGGGCCGGCCATGGCAAAATTCGACAGAGTCGTCACATGAGGGCAGGACCGGGGTGCTTCCTCAAGCGCAAAAACGCCTTCCTCAGGTTCACACCAGGTTCCAATCGGATCTTTGGCCTGGGCCCACATACTGCACGGTGGAAAATAATAAAATGCATTGACCAGGGCGTCGCTCAGCCATCCAGGCAGACTGCTGTCTTCGTAAATCACGGACTGCCACGCGATGATTCGCTGCAACAACTGTTGGTGGTTTCGCGCGAGAAAGGTCGCCACTTCACCTGCGTTGGCGAAACGGCTGGCGTACATATGAGTAAATCGCTTCCCCGTCGTGGAGGGAACCAAGACATTGCCCGGCGCCTGAGTAATAATACGGTTGCCCCCGCTTCCCGGGACACCATTGCCTTCCCATTCCGGGGCGTACCAGGCCAGGACGAGGCGGATGACTTTCTCTTGTCCGGGCTGGACGGTGAACGCGATCCCCAGGGATGAGCCCCCGTCGTCAGTGCGGGCGGGTTCAGGAAGCTTTTTTTCAAGGTCTGCCCAATGGAGGCCATCTGTTCCAAGCGCTGCCCCTACTCGTACCTTTTCTTCATCCACAGTTGCGAGAACATAGCTCATCCCCCAGGCTTTGTCCTCCACAGATATCCCTGAAAGCCCAGCGGGGGCTGGATGCCGCTCAATTTGGGGTTTGGGTAAAACCGGCTTGGCAGCGAGATCTGGCCAGCCGATGACTTCATCATGCGTATGGTGATGGGAAAAGCCAGGGAAACTGAAACCCAGTGTGCCGGTTTGGGGTGACGTCGATGGATTTCTCAGATGCACTTCAAATATTGCACCAGGAGTATTTGAAATCTTTACGTCTCCCGGAATAAAAGGGGACCAAGCTCGGAGACCTATTTGTACAGGAGCGCTATTCTGATATTCGATGTCGGCAATCGGAAAATGACCCCAATAGTCACTTGATTCGGCCATATCTGCATTTAAGAGTTTCAGATTTGGCCCGAAACTTGGCCGATTGTTCCCCGCATAGTTCTTTGTCTGTCCCGTCGTCAAGACCCAAGTCTTCCCGCCAATGCCTACTCCCAGATACGGAGTATTCAAGGGTCCGCCGATTGGGGTAAGGTGGTTGAAGATGGAGCTGTAGCCGAAGACTCCTGAAGGATCCAGATACAGCCCTCCGGTGTCTATGCCTCCCAAGGGCATTCCAGAGGCAGGCAGTGGTTTTTCGACATAAGCCGAGAAGTAGGTCACCGCACGGGTACGATAAATAATTCCAGTCACCGGCTTTGTGTAACCAGCGGACTCAAACTGACTCCAAGCCGAAGCAGGGAGTGCCTGTGGAAATAGGCGTTTCGGCCCCTGAGCTTCCGGAACAACGGCACTCGTGGCGAGGAGCTGGGAAAATGCCGGCTCTTTTAATTGAACGAGACTAGCGCCCAGACTCCCGGCGGCCGTTAGCAAGAAACTTCGACGTGATGGTGTACTCCATACCATGGGTTTCTCCTTTCTTGTTTCCGTGCGGGTTTTCCATGTTGCCCGGACATTCAGACCAAATAGGCTCATCTTCAGAGCCTCAAGTGATGGGCGTGGAAGGACTATTCTAGGAACTCAATGAACGATGCAGCGTCAATTTCTCGGGCCATTTTCCCTGGACTCTTCAACCGCGCACCGTTTCGGCAGGGTCTCCCGGGAAATCAGCTGCCTTTCTGAAGACTGATGAAATGACTGCTTTCCAACAATCTAATCTTAGACCTGCATGGATCTCCCATACAAGTATTCAATGAACAGACTTTTGCCGTCTCTGCGCATCCTCAAGCTTGAGAGGAGTTCTTTAGGCTTGCAAAAATTCAGTCTCCTGTTTAGCTTAGAAACAGACCGAAGTGATGTTCCCTCAGGTAAATCCCAATGCGATATCTGGTTAGAGCCAAGGTAAAGGCCGGAAAGAAAAAATCCCTGCTTAGAGCGATCCGTGAAAAGAGTTTGGGGAGAGGATCGATTGCAGGGGATGAATACTTGCGCGATATGCATCAGGCGCGCGAGCTTCAGGACGGTACAGTGCGCTGGGTGGAGGTCTGCTATTGCCCGGTTCCCCTCGAAGAAGAGCAGCCTTATTGGGAAGAGTACTTTGAATTGATCAGAATTCAGGATGCCTACGATCGTCGTCGCTGCCGTGACTTGAACGGACAGGAACCGTGGGCTTGCAACGGCTGTGACTGTACGCAACGTCTGGAAGCAAAAATGAACAATTGGGGAAAGCCCTTTCTGAAAGGTTCTGTCAAGTCCTAGTTCCCTTTCGAATGCCTCATCGAATCATGAGCCGGGAATAACCGAGGGGAGAATTTTCTTAATTGCGAGGGTTTATTTGGTACACCCAAACCGCTGCGGAAAAGGGATTCGCGGAGTTACTGGGTGCCGCAATAAATAGGCGTTGACTTCGTGAATCCATCAGGCTGGTTCGTGCTCCGTGAACTGTGGGGATACGAGCCAGTTCCCGAAACTGGTTTTCTTTTTCCTCCCTGAAGACCTGAAGAACCCCTTCTCCGCAGGAGACGTAGAGCTGGCGTCGACCCGCGTCGAAAAAAAGATCATCCGTATCTCCTGCAATCCCCAATTTTATAATCGGGTTCCCCGTGCCGCTGTCCAAGACTAATACGTGAGGTGGTTGTCTCGTCCCAACAAAAAGCCGATGATCGGTCTCATCGAGCGCCGTAAGGAAATTTCCCGCTAAGGGGCCAATTGGCCAGCGCTTACTTAATGACATTTTGGCGCAATCAATCATGACAACTTCCTTCGTTGCCGGGACATTGGCGTATAATTTCGTCCCAGATTGGTCCAGCTGAAAGGATTCGGGATGACGCTTTTACGGGAGCATCCCCTGTTTCTTGAGTGTCCTTGGATCAAATGAGCCAATCCCCCTGAACCGTATCCGACATAGACCGGATGAGGAGGAATATCGTAAATTGTCTGCATCGTCACCATATTCAATGGAACCGAGGAGCCTTGTAAGACTCACCGTCATAAGCATTCACTCTGCCGTCCCCACCATCCGCGACAAAAAAGCGATCAATATCCTGCACAAAAGCGATCCCCTGGGGTTCTTTGAGCCCCAAGATGGAATGGACAACCTGGAATGAGTTTAAATCAACGATTTCAACTTGGTGAAAACGCCAATGCAGCAACCAAGAGCCTGTCACGTTTTTTTCATCAAGAGCCATGTGGTCAATTCGGCCTGTGATTCCAGGTAGCAGGATTTTTCGAAGTAAGGTAACCGGCTCTGTTGATTTGCCGACCCGGTCTGTTGAGGGAGTGTCAAACCGTACGGGCCGAATTGTAGAGCTGTAGATAGCAATATACCTGAGAAGGAAAATCCTTCTTCCGCTGAACACCATGCAACTCCAATCAGCCTCTGTCGCCAAACATTTGCGGGTTCATTTCTGGGGAGGAATTTATTTCAGTCTATCGCTCATCCACCGGGGGGCACAGCAAATTCAAAGCGGAATTGAAAAGAAGCGGTGGAATGGTCTCACCGAATGGGGCCAGCCGTTTCGGGATTGCGTTGGAAGTCTCGATCTGCTGTTCCGATTGCCAGGGTAACGCGGTAAGAGGAACATCGGTAATGCCGCGCCCATAGTCAGGTTGAAGTTCGATGAGAAACGAATGATAGGAGAGGCCGTTGTATCCAAAAGGCTTTCCCAATAGCTCAGGTCGGTATCAACGAAAGCGATGCCACTATATGAATTCTACAGCCACAAAGCTCTCCTCAGCTGAGATCCTTTCAACTCGAACTACTAGCGCAGAAACCTTTCCACGATAGCAGCAAAAAGTTGGCTCTTGCCGCTCCAATCGATCCCTACAAACGAACGCGGGCTAATGGAGTTCTTCAGACGAAATGAAACCCCTACAGAACTGATATCGATAGTCTGACTTTCCTCCACGAAAGAATGGCCTGTCACGTCAGTGCCACTCACCTGAACGCTGAAATCCTCATTTTCCCGGTAATCTCGACGGTCTTTGGCTTGCATCGAATTTCCTTGCCATGATTCTTTTCCAGCTTTCGTTTTAAGGAAAAAATATCAATGGACTTTGATTATTCTCGACTTATCAATGCCTTCCGGTTCCGGGCACCGCCTTCAACTGGGTGCCCATCAATGGAATCGAAATCAGTCCAATCCGAACTCGACGATTTTTTCGTAGAGCAGTCGTCTTTGGATTCCAAGAATTCGAGCCGCTTCCGCTTTATTCCCTCTCGCTTCCGCCAAGGCCACTTGGATGAGGTGACATTCGACTTGTCGGATAACGTTCCAGTAACCTTCTCGAAAGGGCGTCTGGCTCAGCCACGCTCTTGGAGTCGTTGTTGTTCTTTGGCTGAGCTGGATGCTTTCAGGCGTTATTGCGTCGCCTGGTGCCAGAACGATCGCGCGCGTAATCACATTTTCGAGTTCCCGAACGTTGCCTCGCCAATCGTGGGCCATGATCATTTCCAAGGCATCCGAACGAATTTGGACTGGACGTACTGAGCGACTGATGAAGCGTTGCACTAGAAGGGGAATATCCTCTCGCCTTTCCCGAAGCGGGGGAATTGTGATATTGACGACGTTCAGCCGATAGAATAAGTCTTCGCGGAAATTCCCTGCAGCTACGGATTGGCTCAGATCCCTGCCAGTGGCGGTGATAAGGCGGAAGTCAACTGCAATCGGAACGTTGCTACCCAACCGCTCGATGGTGTGCTCCTGGATGGCACGCAAAAGCTTCGCCTGAAGATTCACGGAAAGTTCCGCGATCTCGTCGAGGAAAAGTGTTCCACCGTGTGCTTGTTCGAATCGACCAATCCGTTGAGCTACGGCATTCGTGAAGGCACCTTTTTCGTGCCCAAACATTTCATCTTCGAGGAGGGTATCCGGAATAGCCCCGCAGTTAATTTTCACTAACGGGCCGTTGGCGCGGTGGCTGAATTCGTGAATGGCATTTGCGACCAGTTCTTTTCCAGTTCCCGATTCGCCGGAGATCAGAACCGTGGCGTCGGAATTCGCCACCCTGCCGATCATCTTATACACCTCTTGCATCTGCGGACTATGTCCGACCATTCCGGGGATGATGGGGGCTTCCCGAGGAGTTCTTCGAAGATTGTGTACTTCCTTCTCCAGTTTGCGGTACTCGAGGGCTCTATGAATGAGCAAGATCAGGTGTTCATCGTTGATCGGCTTTGAAACGTAATCAAAGGCACCATACTGCGTCGAACGAATGGCGTTGCTGCTGGTGGTCTCCGCGGTCATCACGATCACCGCGGCATCGGAATGGGCGGAGCGCATTTTCTGCAGAATGGTAAGTCCATCTATATCCGGTAGGCGTATATCAAGCAGGACAAGATCAGGTTTTTGCTGTAAGGCTATCCTCAGCCCCTCCTCCCCGGATTGGGCTTTTAGGACCTCATACCCCTCATCGCTGAGCATGAGAGAGAGCGCCTGAAGCGCAGTCCTTTCGTCCTCAATAATGAGGATGCGTGCCTTCATGATTGGCCGCCTGTTGGAAGAAGTACTCGAAACTGAGCCCCGTGAGCCCCTTTGCATGACTGGATCCGTGCCCCCATTTTTTCAAGCAGGGTTTTGGTTACCGCCAAGCCAAGGCCGGTACCGCTTGGTTTTGTCGTGTAAAAGGCTTCGAAGATCCGCTCTTGTTGTTCGGGATTGAGGCCGGGCCCACTGTCCTCGACTCGGATTTCCACCAGGCCATCATCAGATCTAATGGAAAGGTCCACAACGCCGTTGTCTCCCGACGCATCAATGGCGTTTAGCAAAAGATTAATCAGGGCCTGTTGCAAATAATGTCCATCGAAGAGAGCCTCATACTCTTGGGGAATCATAACTTGAATGTTGACGTTGTGCTCCGCGGCATGCGGCTTGATCAAAGCCAGCGTTCTGTCCAACACGGGTTGAAGTGATTGCTGCCGGATCTTTTGCGGTCCATCAGCCCCGAATACCAGGAGACTCTTGAGCAAAGCATCGAGTCGATCAATTTCGCTCGTGATCAATGTGAAAATTTCGGCAGAAGACTCATGGTCTTGCGTGCGTTTGGCGAGCAACCGGGTGCTGAGTCGAATGCTGTTGAGAGGATTCCGGATCTCATGGGCGATTCCTGCGACCACTCTTCCCATCACTCTCAGACGGTCTTCCCGGCGCAAATCGGCTTCCAACCTCTGGCGGGCTTCGGCCATGGTGTTGATCGCACGAACAATCGTTCGTAATTCCTGGTTCCTTTCTGGAAGCCGGTAATCGAAGTTTGTTCGAAGTCTTTCCAGACCGGACTGGATGACTTCAAATCCATGCTGAAGACCAAAACTCAAACGGAGAACAATTGCAATTGCAATTAATGAAGCCATCATCACGCCTACTAGGAACATCCTTTTGTTGAGCTCACTCGAGTCGCTGAAGTTGAAGATCCGTCGCAGACTCCACGCTGATAGCCCGAGGCCCGAATTCGCCTTGACTGCCACCAGCACCAAGTCCTTACCATCTTGAACAATCCGGCTAGCCACCTTGCCGGTATGCCGGCTTTCAGCCAAAGCTTGCAAGACTTCCTGATGTTCTAAAGGGGGCTGGCGGAGAGTGCTCCCTAGCTCTGTGTAGGTGGGGAAACTGTGTCCGATCACGTCTTCGTTAAATAGAAAGCCCCCCTCAATGTCTGGATAGGAACGCAGTACCTCATACGAGGTCTGGCGGAGGTGTTGGTCCAAATAGGTCTGATTCGATGTGAGGCCTTCTCGGGTCTGTTCCTCGGGTCGAACGGACTGCTCAAGTTCGCTTACAGCGTTCGCCAGAGCTTTGTTGGCTTCATTTATGACCACCGACCTCAAATTTCGTGCAAGGTCGACTGATAGAACTCCAGCCAATACCATTGACACTAGGGCAACAATGAGCAGCCAAGTTTGCAGTCGATGCGCCGCGACAATACGTGGGTAGCGCATTTCTCGTTTTCTCCTGATGCAGGTCTAAAGCAAGTACACCACCACTTCAATTATGGCCCAATTTCCAATGGTTTCTTACAGGCAAGTGTGAGGAAACCGTACGCCCGCTGTACGGGTTTAACACATCGGTAGACCGGCGAATCAATGATCTCCGTTATATTCCAAGGCCTTTTGATGTGGAAAGGTTTTTGCAACTCGGAGGAATGGGGAATGACTTCTAATTGCGGTCATGAATCTGTTGTGCATCGTTGGGTCAGGTCTCCGCAACTGCTACGGGCGTGAAAAGACGACTCGAGAATGTTGTTAACCGCTGCGCGGCTGCACCTATTGTCCATGGGAGACGTTGCTGGAGGCTCCGGATGATGAGATGTTTGCTACTTCTAAGTCCGCTGGTTTTTCTCGCGGGATCACAGGAGTTAAACTGCTCGGCCCAATCGGTTACCCCAATTCCAACGGATGCGGAATCTGTCACGATAAACCAAGCTATCGAGGAAGCCGTTGAAAAGAACCTCGATCTGATGGCAGATCGTTATAACGTTCCCATTGCACAGGCTCGCATTATCACCGCGCAGCTTCGGCCGAATCCGATCTTCAGCTTGGAGGCAGGCCACCTCATTTATCCGTTCACCCCTGAGTTCAATAAAGAAAATGCTGGAGGACCGAATGAGCTTGCGATTCGAACAGACTTCATTGTGGAACGCGGCGGCAAGCGTAAACGTCGAATCGAAGTGGCGCAGGCCAACCGCAGTGTTGCTGAACTCCAATTACTCAATACGGTGCGTACTTTAGTACTCAATGTGGAATCCGCCTTCGTGGACGTCCTTCAAGCCAAAGCGAATCTGTCCCTGGCACTTGAGAGCCTGAAAAGTTTTGATGAGATTGTGACCGTCAACACCGCTCGTGTAAAGAACGGGGATCTCGCCGAGGTTGAACTAATCCGGTCGCAACTGGCGCAACTGCAATATGCGAACACGGTCCGTCAGGCTCAGCTCCAGACAGAAATAGCAAGAGCCAGACTTCAGCTTCTCTTAGGCAGAGCCGTTAATGCTCCATTGGTCGATGTGTCGGGCGAAATGCGTCGTGACCTGGTTCCTGTGGATCTCTCCCAGCTACGCCAGCAGGCCCTCACTCAGAGACCTGATTTATTGGCCCAAAAGCGGGACCAGATTCGATCACAGGCCGAATTAAGGCTTCAGCTCGCGCAGGGTAAAGTGGATTATACGATCGGCAGTGAATATCGGCGCCAGCAGGGAGATGCGAGCTACGGAAACCTGTTCGGGGTGTTTTTTTCAACCAACCTTCCCATCTTCAACCGCAACCAAGGCGAGATTGCTCGTGCGAGCCAGGAGCAGTTGCAAGTCGAACAACGAATTCGTGCAATTGAGGCGACCGTCCAGAATGATGTTCAAATTGCCTATTTGCAGTACAGCAATGCCCTTGCAGCATTAAGCCGCTTAGAGGGTGGCTTGCTAAAGAAGGCGACAGACGTACGTCAAATCACGGAATACTCCTATCGGCGTGGAGAGGCGTCGTTCCTGGAGTTTCTTGATGCACAACGGGCATATAACGAAACCATGCAAGTGTACAATGAGGCGCGGGGAGAGTTTGCCCGCAGTCGCTATGGCATTGATGCTGCCATTGGTTCTTCGAGCGTGCAGGGGACAACCCAATGAGGTTTTCTGCCATTGGCATCATCGCTCTTATTCTATCGCTTTACGGGTGTGAGAAAGGGGAAACCCCCAATTCTTCCTCGAAGGCCCCGGTGCCCGGCAAGCCGGCCTCGCGCAATGGGAATATCATTAAATTTGACGCCAATTCCCCACAATTGAAACGAATTGGAGTAACGGTGGTCGAATTGTTCGAGGTGCCGATTGACGAAATATCGGCTCCGGGAAAAGTGGAGTGGAATCCAGGGCGGGTTTCCCGTGTTGTTCTGCCCGTATCCGGCAGGGTGAACAAGGTGTTTGTTGGGCTGGGCGATGCCGTGCGTGAAGGTCAACCACTACTGACTGTGGAGAGCCCTGATGTATCGGCGATGCAATCGAGTTTACGTCAAGCCGAAGCAAACATTTCACAGTCTACCGCCGCGGTTGCCAAAGCCGAAGCCGATCTTGCACGTGTACAAGATCTCCTGGCCAATCGGGCGATTGCACAGAAAGACGTTCTGGCCGCCGAGACCGCTTTAGCTCAGGCGAGGGCGGTATTGGAACAAGCCAGGGCATCGCGGGATGATGCGCAGCGTAAACTTCATTTGCTAGGTTTGGATACGGGTAACCGTGATCAAGTGGTTACGGTTTGCGCGACGCTACCCGGGAAGATTGTGGATGTTTCCATTGCCGCCGGAGAGTATCGGAACGACACTTCGGCGCCCGTGCTTACGATTGCAGACCTCAACACCGTTTGGGTTTCTGCTGATGTTCCAGAAAGTGCGATTCGGTTAATCAGCATCGGAGAGCCCGTTTTAATCACGTTATCAGCCTACCCAGACCGCCGTTTTAGCGGCAGAGTTAAGCGAATAGGCGATGTCGTGGATCCTCAAACCAGAACCATCAAGGTTCGTGCAGAATTGGATAACTCGCAGGGTCTATTCCGACCGGAAATGTTTGCCACCATTCGTCATTCCCATGGGACAAGAAATGCGCTTGTTGTTCCCATGGCCGCGATTTTTCAGGAAGAGGGTCGTTCAACACTGTTCCGAGAACGCAGTCCCGGTGAGTTCGAAAGAATGTCCGTCGCCATCTTTTGGCAGGACGACAAACGAGCCGCAATCGAAAGCGGTCTGCATCTAGCGGACCGTGTCGTTGTTGACGGCCTCGCGCAATTGAGAGCTTACTGACCGAAAGAGTTCACCCGTCATGATTGGCAGGCTACTCCGTTTCGCCCTTCAACAGCGATTTATCACCATTACGTTAGACAATCGCCATGATCGGGTTTGGCGTTTACTGTTTCCGCCAACTTAAGATCGAAGCCTACCCCGATATTTCCGACACGCAAGTGATTGTCATCACAACATTTCCAGGCCACGCCGCCGAAGAAATGGAACAACAAATCACCATTCCGATTGAACGGGCACTCAATTCGGTTCCCAATCTGATTGCGCGGCGGTCACGTACAATTTATGGTTTATCGGTCGTCGAACTAACATTCTCATATGAGACCAATGACTATTTCGCGCGGCAGGTGGTTCTCGAGCGACTCCGGGATGCCGACCTCCCGGAAGGCGTGACCCCGGACATCGCTCCCCTCACGACGCCAATTGGCGAGATGTACCGTTACCGGCTTGACGGTCCGGGAAAAACAGATCTTGAACTCAGGGAACTGCAAGACTGGATGGTTATTCCCAGGCTGTTGCAAGTACCTGGCGTTGGTGACGTAGTGCCATTCGGGGGCTTGGTCAAACAATACCAGGTCGAAGTAGATCCGTCGGCGCTCTCCAAGTATGGACTGGGGATTAAGAATGTCGTTGATGCAATTCAGCGCAATAACCGCAATGCGGGTGGGGCACTGCTCAACACAGATCAGCAATCCATGGTTATTCGCGGCGTCGGCCGCATCCGCTCTGTTGCTGACATCGAGAACATCGTCTTGCTCGCCTCCAAGGGTGTACCCGTGCTCATCCGGGACGTGGGTTCAATTCGAATCACGAGTGCCCCTCAGACAGGGATCTTTGGATGGGATGAACACTCTGGAGGGATTGAAGGAATCGTCTTGCTCCGTCGGGGGGAAAACGCAAGTGAAGTCTTGGCGTCTTTGAAGCAAGCAATCGACGAGATCAATTCCTCACGACTTCCACCAGGCGTTCAGTTATTACCGATCTATGATCGGACCGATCTGGTGGATAACACCCTGCGGACGGTTTCGCGTACGCTTCTTGAGGGATTCACCGTAGTGATTCTGGTATTGGTGTTTTTTCTTGGGAGTCTTCGCGCGGCGCTCCTTACGGCACTCACCATTCCTCTTTCGCTCCTATTCGCATTCATTTGCATGTATTACGGCGTTGTTCCGGCCAATCTCCTTAGTTTGGGAGCATTGGATTTCGGCATCATCGTCGATGGGACGCTGGTCATGGTGGAGCACATTGTCCGTAACCTCTCCTATCGGCAATCTCAAGGACGTTCTGAAAGTGCTTTTGACATCATTCGACTTGCCGCCTTTGAAGTGGAACGTCCGATTTTCTTTTCATTGGTCATTTTGATCTCAGCCTATCTACCCTTATTCACCCTGGAACGGGTCGAGCGGCGGCTTTTTACACCGATGGCATTTACAGTCTGTTCAGCGCTTGTAGGTTCATTGTTAATCGCCCTCACTTTGATTCCTGTACTGGCGACGTACCTTTTCAAAAACACCTCTCCAGCGTGGCAAAACCCCCTATTAAAGTGGCTCAGCGAAAAATATGAGTGGATTTTGCGCCGTTTACTTCGTTATCCCGTGGCCGTGGCATGGGGAGCAGTCGTTATCATTGCCGCAGCACTTACCCTCGGTTCTCGCCTAGGGACCGAGTTTCTACCAAACCTCGATGAAGGCGTCATCTGGATTCGGGCCAATCTGCCCCCGGGCGTTTCACTGGAGAAATCGGCCAGGGTTGCAAATGATATTCGGGCTCTCATCAAGACGCATCCTCAAACACTCTTGGTGAGCTCACAGAGCGGACGTAACGATTCTGGAACAGATCCCTTTGGCCCGAACCGGAATGAATTTTTGATCACATTAAAGCCTTATTCTACGTGGCCACCCGGTAGTACCAAGCAACAACTAGTCAGAGACCTGAGGGAAGAGTTGAATAGAGAAATTCCCGGTGTCTTCCTGAATTTCACTCAACCGATTATTGACACTGTAACGGAATCGGTTACCGGCTCTTCGGCAGATCTGGCGGTGATCATTGTCGGACCCGATTTGGGTGAATTGAGAAGAATGACGGACGAGACCCTAGCCATGATCCGAACAATACCCGGCGCAGCGGACGTGTCTATTGAACAAGAAGCCGATCAACCCGGATTGCGAATCTTGATGGACCGCTCACGGCTTGCCCGGTACGAGCTAAATGTTGAAGATCTCTCGCGGATCATTGAATCTGCACTCGGCGGAGCCGCGATTGGTTCGGTATTTGAGGAAGATCGCCGCTTTAATATTGCAGTGCGATACAAGTCGGAATGGCGCAGTGACGGTACGCGCTTGGGAGAGATCCTGGTTCGTACCCCAGAGGGAGGCAACGTTCCACTCGCTCAATTGGCAGATATCCGGGTCGTTAACGGAGCAAGTATCATCGCACGCCGAGATAATCAACGGGCCATCTCGGTCCGAACCAATATTGTCAATCGGGATCAGGGTGGGTTCGTCGCCGAAGCGCAAAGGCGGTTTGCCCAGCAAATAATCTTGCCTCCGGGATATCGGGTCGTTTGGGGCGGACAATTCGAAAACCTGGACCGTGCGAGGCGGCGCCTGTATGTAATCATGCCGGTGACGATTGCGATTATCTTCGCTCTCCTTTTCTTTGCCTTTGGTTCTGTAACCGGTGCCGCCTTGGTATTGTTAAACGTTCCCTTTTCCATTGTGGGTGGCATTCTGCTTTTATATATTCGAGGTATCAATCTGAGTGTCTCGGCTGTCGTAGGTTTCATCAGTTTATTTGGTGTGGCCGTAATGAGTGGTGTTCTCTATATCTCCGAAATCAACCGCCGTCGAAAGGCGGAGGAAGACATGACCCTTGAAGACGCGGTTATATTGGGCGCAAGATACCAGCTTCGTCCCATGCTCATTTTGACCCTGGTAGCGATGTTGGGAATGGTGCCGGCTGCTACCGCAGTGGGGATAGGGGCCGATGTTCAGCGGCCGCTGGCTACGGTGGTCGTCGGAGGATTGATTTCCACGTTACTCCTCACTCTGTTAGCACTGCCAACTCTCTACTATCTGGTCGAGCGAAGGAAGGTGACACCATGACTGGATCCCTGCGCAAATGCTTGCTGATTTTTGTGGAAGACACGGACACTTGGGAAGAAGCTCCTCTCTATGAAGCCATTGTACATCTCCTTGCAAAACGAGGAGTTGCTGGGGCCACGGTGTGGAACGGCATCATGGGCTACGGGGCAAGTCGGCGAGTCCATCGCAAAGGGCTTTTCGGGGTTACGGATGAGAAGCCTGTTGTCATCAGTGCCGTGGATTCTGAGGAAACAATTCGAGATGTACTCCCGCACCTGTTGCCGATGGTCAAAGAAGGATTAATCGTCATTCAGGACGCAGAAGTCTTTGTCAAGTCACCGAAAGACGAAGTGTAAATTGGATCCCACCTGTGCAGGGAAACCTCCTACAATGACTGGGGCATTCAAAGTCATGTCTGAGAATAGGTGGATGATCGTTGTGGACTGTGACCCGCTTCTGAAAAGGAATTGAACCGGAGGCATGATGCGGCCATTTCGTTTTAGTCCGGCTCTGCCGCAAAATCCCGCCTTCACGATTGGTGATGGTCTCATTCTGCTTGGACTTGCTACGCTGCTTTATGCCGGGACGCGTCTTGCTTTCAACGCCCCAACCGTTCTCCAAGGCCCGGAGATTTCCCTTTCTCCCATGGCCTTGCCATGGTACGCCTTGCTATCCGTCGGGCGAATGGCAGCGGCTTACTTCCTATCGCTCTTGTTCAGTTTGGTCTACGGTTACGCGTCCGCCCGCAACCAGACTGCTCGGATGGTTTTGATGCCGATGCTCGACGTCCTGCAAAGTGTTCCCATCCTTTCATTTTTGCCCGTTGTCCTGCTTAGCCTCACCGCCGTCCTTCCGAAATACCTGGCTGCCGAACTTGCTGCCGTAGTTTTGATCTTTACTTCTCAGGCGTGGAATATCACCTTTAGTTTCTATCAATCGTTGACCACGATTCCAGGGGAATTGAGTGAAGCAGCCGCTGTGTTTCGGCTTAATCCATGGGCGCGATTCAAAACACTAGAATTACCCATCGCAGCCCTTGGGCTCGTATGGAACAGCATGATGAGTTGGTCAGGGGGCTGGTTCTTTCTTATGGCTGCTGAGATCTTCAAAGTGGGAACGAGGGACTTTCGTTTACCCGGAATCGGTTCATATCTGCAAACGGCAGCAAATC
The DNA here is from genome assembly GCA_046331665.1 of Terriglobia bacterium. Lineage (GTDB taxonomy): Bacteria > Acidobacteriota > Terriglobia > Versatilivoradales > Versatilivoraceae > CAWBAT01. The sequence goes on from JAXLQK010000031.1 coordinate 25,089, forward strand.
AAGGGAACTTGGTGGCGGTTTTCTGGGGGATGAGTACATTGATTTTAGTCATTCTCTTACTGGATCAATTGGTCTGGCGACCCCTCACCGTGTGGAGTGCAAAATTCAATCTGGAAACGGTGGGGAAAGAAGAGCCAATGTCTTCATGGTTTTTGGAATTACTTTCTAAGGCCTGGCTCGTCAAGCAATTTGATGTTTTCTTATGGAAACCAGGCAACGAATGGATTGACCGTCTTTTGCAACGGCGATTCGGAAGCCACATCGCTGTTCCAGAGCGTACAGCGAAGAATGAGAAACCCTCGCGCCTCGCCAAATCATTGATCCTGGGCTTTGCGTTGCTTGTTTCCTATGGCGGTTATCGTGCAGCCGGGGTGCTCGTCAAACTTCCATCTAACGACTGGGCACAACTCGGAATGGGTATTGGCGCAACTTTTCTTCGTGTGGGCGCATCCCTCCTTCTGGCGATGTTATGGACAATCCCGTTGGGAGTTGCCATTGGAACGAGCCGACGATTGGCTGCAGTTCTCCAGCCGATGGTCCAAGTGGTCGCCGCGATTCCGGCAACCGCCCTTTTCCCGGTTGTTTTGCTCATCCTTCTCCAGGCGCCAGGAGGGCTAAATATTGCAGCGGTGGCTTTGATGCTGATGGGAACACAGTGGTATCTTTTGTTCAATATCATTGCGGGGGCGGCTGCCATACCCCAAGACTTACGAGAAACTACGGAACTGCTGGGCTTGTCCCGATTGGACCGCTGGCGGACCCTGATTCTCCCTGCTCTCTTTCCTTACATCGTCACCGGTGGGATTACCGCGAGTGGCGGAGCCTGGAATGCAAGCATTATCGCCGAACATGTGGAGTTCGCGGGTCAGACACACTTCGTCTCTGGGGTGGGTGCGCTAATCGCGAGAGCGACAGGTGCCGGCGATTATCCCATGCTGCTGGCCGCTACTTTAATCTTGGTGTTTACGGTCATCGTGATTAATCGTACCTTTTGGTTACGGCTCTATCGCCTGGCCGAGAGGCGCTATCACATTGAATGAAGCAGAGCGATGGTCCCCATGAATAAGAATACTCCCAAGACCGATAACCATCACTTGCTGGAGCTTCGGAACGTGGTCAAGGCTTACGGGCGTGAAGACAAGCTCTATGTGGCCGTTAGTGACGTAAATTTTGGGCTCCGGGCAGGTGAGTTTGTCTGCCTACTTGGGCCTTCCGGCTGTGGCAAATCAACGCTTTTACGAGTGATCACAGGATTGAACACCGCCACTTCAGGCACTGTGTTGTATCGCGATCGACCATTGAGAGGAGTTAACCCGCAGGCCACTATCGTATTTCAATCCTTTGCACTCTACCCCTGGTTGACGGTACTTGAAAATGTCGAGGTCGGTCTAAAATCACGAGGTCTCCCGGCTGGGTCCCGCACCGAGCGCGCGTTAAAGCTTCTCGATACTGTAGGTTTAGATGGTTTCGAGTCCGCTTATCCGCGCGAATTGTCTGGCGGCATGCGTCAAAAAGTTGGATTTGCGAGGGCTATGGCGATTGAGCCCGAGCTGCTCTGCTTGGATGAACCTTTTTCGGCCCTGGACGTGCTTTCTGCCGAAGCCCTGCGTGGCGAATTGATGGAATTGTGGCTGAATAAAGCCATTCCCACCCAGGCTATCCTGATGGTCACTCACAACATTGAAGAAGCAGTAATGATGGCAGACCGAATTGTCGTGATGGGAAAAGACCCAGGCCATATTCTGACAGAGATCGAGGTGAAGCTTCATCATCCGCGAAAACACAAAGATATGATGTTCCAGGCCCTGGTTGACAAAGTTTACGCTGCAGTGGCCGGCGAAAGTGCTGTTTCCCCCCGGGAAGACCGGCGAGCCAAGGGGCTCCCGGATGCCCGGTTGAATGCCATGGCAGGGCTTGTGGAGAAACTTGAGGAAGAGGGAGGGCGAGCCGATCTCTACAGACTGAGTAGAGATTTGTTGTTAGAGCTTGATGACCTTCTCCCCATTGTGGAAGTCGGAGAGCTATTGGATTTTGTCAAAGTTCAAGAAGGGGATTTGCTGAGCACGCCGCTGGGTCAAACCTATGCAGAAGCCGGCATTTTAGCCCGCAAGGAATTGATTGCCGGACGAATATTGCGCTTACCCATGATCCATTGGATCTACGAGACTCTCCAAAGTGACGATAATCATCGAGTAGCTCTGAGCCTTTTTCTGGACAGATTACGGCTCGACTTTGGCGATTTTGCGGAAAAACAACTCGATATTGCCATTCAATGGGGACGGCACGCAGAGTTGTTTGCCTACGATGCGAATGCAGGGGAACTGCATTTGGAACATCCTAAATCCTTCCTGACGGTTAGGTCGAACTATTGAGAAATCAGCTGGACATTGGCTTTGATTCACGTTTTTTGGTGGGCGCGCGGCCACTTTAGTCGTGTTCGATGTCAACCGAAGACTGACGACAAGGTGTCTCCTGACAAAAGCGAATTCAATTGTGGAATGCTCTCAAATCTTGGGGGATACCGTTTCTGCTTGGCTCGGGCTTGTTTCGATTGGTTGTTGCGATGTGCCAGGGTAACGCGGTAAGAGAAACATCAGGAGTGCCGCGCCCAAGGTCATGATCGAGAGTTTAATGAGAAACGTTTGATAGGAAGCCGTTGTGTCGAAAGCCTTGCCCATCAAGACAGGTCCCAGCGCTCCGGCGATGGCATAAGAGGTCCACATGAAGCCGTACAAGGTTGAAAATGATCGGAACCCGAAATACTTCGTCAAAAGATAAGGTGTAATATCTGCTTCACCCCCCATCCCTAGACCAATCAAACTTGCCGCAAAAAGCCCGCTAGCAAATGAGTGAGCATTAGAAAGCAAAAATACCCCCGCCGCTGACAAGGTCAACAGCCAAAAGGCTACTTTGGCAGCCAGAAAACGATCCAGCAACCACCCCGTAACCAACCTTCCCGTTAAACTGAATGCTCCAACGGCAGAAACGGCGATGGCCGCTTCGACGGAGGAGACTCCGCGATCCGTGAGCAAAGCGGAAAGATGCGTCAACGATCCATTTTGACCAATCGAAGTCAAGAAAAGCGCCGCCACCATTATCCAGAAGGGCCTGGAAATCAAGGCTGGTTTGAGAAGCATGCCCTGCACCTCGCGCTTTTCCACGCTGCGAAACCCGGGTCTTTCCTTCACAAATCGGAGCACTACTGTTAATCCGACAACGAGGATCAAGGCGCCAAATACGAGGAACGCTCTTCGCCATCCCAAGTGGTCAATAAGGAACTGTGCGAGAGGGGGAAGAATCATCGCGCCTACTGCACTCCCCGCCATCAAGATGGAAAGAGCGGACCCGCGGCGGCGATCAAACCAGGTTGTGACTGCCTGGGAATAAGCCAGGTGTGCAGTCCCATTTCCAACCAACCCCATAATGAGGAAAACGGCATAAAAGGAAACGATGCGCCGGGACAAGAAGAACAAGGAGCCAAAGGCCAACCCGTAAACGGTAATGCAGGGCAATAGAATTCGCCTCGGTCCAGACCGGTCCAATAAATAGCCTAAGATGGGTGAGCTCACTGCCACCATCATCGCGGCAAGCCCAAAGGCGGCTGAATAGGATTGCCGAGACCAAGAAAATTCCTCCGTCAAGGGTTTAAGGAAAATTCCAAACGTGTAGATCACCAGTGAACCAAACCCCACCAGAAGACCAAACGCAGAAGCCAATGCAACCCGCCACCCGGGGTAGGAAAGGGATTCTTCGTCTGGATTGTCCAGTCGTGTGGAAAAGTGGTTTAGTTCGGAAGTCATGGGCTGGGATGCGCTATCCACGGCCATTGGCTAATTCACATCAATTCGACATTTACTCAAATCAACACGGGTGGAGAAAAGACAAAAATCCACTAATGGTTATTATTCTCTTGTGGTGGTCGAGGAAAAAACCTGAAGCGCCTGAGATCTCAACCAACCATTGCATGCTAGTCTCGTCCAAGTTTGTTGTAGGCGTGGCGTCTTTCTTTTGGAATGTCTTTAGCGGGTGGAGGATCGTCCAGGATGACATTGGGAAAAAGCTTTGTCTGGAATCCCTCAAAGTCACAAGCCCATTCCTTATGGTTATAGACACACACTGGGAGACATATCGAACAATAATTATGCTTGGCAAAATACGGGAAGCACCGGCCTGTATCCACGATATAGCGGTCTTTCCCGATTGGGTCCTTTCCGGCGTCCGGGCTGCGTTGGTCTGGGATGGCGTTGGCCGGGCAGTAGATTCGACAAGCTCGGCAGGTGTCACAGAACTTGGCGATGCCCGCATCCACTGGAGTATCCGTCTGCAGTGGGATGGAAGCGGCGACACTACCCATGCGAAAGAGCGGTCCAAGCTTCGGATGGATAATCGATCCATGCCGACCAAGTTCGCCGAATCCAGCCTTCAAACCGATTGGAACGTGCAGCAAATTGCTGTCTCCGATTGGATGCTCTATTTCGCACGGATAACCGAGTGACCGAAGGTAGTTGGCGAGCCGGATAACCACTTCTCCCAAGGTAAAGTATACGCGGAGACATTCGATTGCGGACTCTTTGGAAGGCACCACTTGAAAAGCACGCCAACGCATTCGTTGTCCAAGTGCGATAGCATACTTCTCAGTAACCGTTCTGCCCCGATAAACATCCTCAGGCTCAATCTCGCAGATCCCCACAATATCAGCCCCGAAATCGATGGCTTTCTGTTTGATATGGTGGGATGCGTCCTGTCGAGAATTAAAAACGCGACGTTCATTCGCAACGGGTCCGTCAAATCGTTTGTATTGATCCTCACGAATTTGCTCAAGGTAGATATTTACCTCTGAAATCTCGATTGTGCGCCCCCCGACGGAGGCATACCATTCATCCCATTGAAACGCAGGTGGGGCGGGCAAGCGTAGTCCTGAATTAAGAGGCTCTTCTGTAGTAACTTGCTCCGCGAGAATTGGTTGTGTCGAGGGAGCGTTCAATGCCTCGTCATCCATTGGCGTTACCAACTTGGTTTACTCTCCTTAATCGAGAACCAGCGTGACCTTGTCCAACCGCAAGGGAACAACTGGGCTGATACCCTTCAATATTGAGTAACTGCATTAATTTGTGCGGTCACGGAGTCAATCTGACACACCTTCCTCTCCGTCCCCCAGTGAGTCCATCTCGATAGAGAATCAGTTAATATTTGTGCGCTTCGATTAGGAAGACTAGCCAACATTTTCAAGGCTTTTGTCACGGAAATGTAAAATTCCTCAACACTGCCTCTATCGGAGAATTGCAAATAGCGTCCTCCAGACTTTGACGCAGGAACCTTAAATCAATATTTGTGCCCGCCTCAGCCCATTACCCCAATTCGCACAAACTACTCCAAGGGAGCCGGACCGATGTCTTAGGGGAGCTCAATGAGGCCTAAAGTCATGAAATTAACTCATGTTTTCCGGCATTTGATCGATAAACACCCTGGAGCCCTTTTGATCAAAGGCTTTGAAGCCCGGAGTCTGCAAAGATTCCGCATTCTTCCTTGATTTAAGGGAAAAGGCCATGCCGGATTTCAGAGATTCTCATGACCCTTCAGAAGAGGCCACGAATTCCTCAGCCCGGGGGCAGGGTTTTGGAGGCGCTTCCAGCATGATCGAATTCTCGGATCAGTCTTCCTCGTCTGGAGAGGTACTACCCTCTGCGCTTGAGCAAAATCTAAGAAAACTGTTACAAGATGTAGAAAAGATTCGGCAGGTCAGCCAATCCCCTCCGGAGAAGGTGGCCGAGCCCGATTCTCCCTACCTCAATCGCTTCATCGAACGAGCCTGTGCCCTCCATGAGAAGGGGAATTTTAGTGGGGCCTTGGAAATTCTGCAGGAGGCCCATAAGCTCGCTCCAAGCAATTTGGAAGTGCTAACTCTCATCGAGAAGGCAGAACAATCGTCCAAGCTTCGTTCCGTGGACTCAGACCTCACCGATCGCATTGCGCAGTTCAAAGCCGAATCTTTGAAGTTATTCGAGCGAGGCCAATACAGCGAATGTATTGAGCGGTTCAAATTGCTGTCGGAGCTTGACCCGGGGAACTACGACCTGCGCGACTACCTTGAGATCAGTCAAGAGGAGGCTGAGAAGCAGAAACGCGCCCAAGCGACCCCGGTGGAAAATCCGATTTCTTCAAAACAAAATCCTGATCCATTACCTGAATTCGCATCACAGGTTCCAAATACCGGGTCCTTCCCAATGGACCCTATTCCAGCGGAACTTCCGAAGGCCCCTCAGGCAAACGCAGCCAACTTACCCGAGATCCTGGAGGAGGCTGAGCCCAAACGACCGCAATCTCCAGTCCCTCCGCCTGAGCCACAGTCCAAGCCAATCCCGGAGCCAAGGGCTGAAGCGGCTTCGGAAAGGTTGGTCATCCAGCCGGTTGTCAAGGAATCAAAGTCCCAGCTTAGGATGTGGCAAGCCGCCGGGCAAGACCAGACCATTGAGCCGGTTCAAGAGAACTCACAGGTTGGTCTTCCCCAAGTTGGAAAAAAGTTGACCCTTATCTACCTCTTGGGCGGAGGACTTTTATTAGGTTCGGTTCTCGGAGCATGGCTAGTTTTTGTTCCTTCCAGGCATCCCAAGAGTGCAGAAGGGCGAGCAGAGCCGCAAAACACTATGGTCGCTCCCGCAGAGACGGTTGCTCCTCCCATCGATCTATCGAAACCTACCCAATCGAATATGCTTGCTCAGGCTGAAAAGGCGCTCAAACAAGGGAGGTTCTTGGAAGCCAGCCGTCTTTGCGACTCGATCCTTGGTTTGGACCCCAACAATGCTTCAGCTCTTAACTTAAGACAGGACTTGCGGGAACGGCTTGCAAAACAAGCGGGCCACGAGATGGCCAATCGAAATTGGGATAAGGCAGTCGCCACCTGGTCCGAAATGCTCAAGATCTTTCCGAACGACCGGGACGCGACTCGTCAGCTTGGTGTCGCCAAAACAAATCTTAAGAAGCAAGAGCAACTCGATCTCGCGAATAGACAGGCGCTCGAAAAGAAAACCCAGGATCTTCGCCAGCAAATTACAGCCGCCATCAATGCCGGCCACTACCTCCCACCCAGTTCTAATAATGCCTTTGAGCTGATTCAAAAGCTGGGCACTATTTCTCAAGATAAATCCTTCAGCCGTGAGAAGCTGGACTTGATCCTTCGTAACTTGATGAGTCAGGCAAATCGTGCCCTACAAAACAAGGATTATGCGAATGCGAGTACTCTTGTAAAACAGATCCAGAACTACTTTCCAGAGATTCCAGAGTCCAAAGCTCTGGCAGAAACTCTCAAGGGTGAAGAATCCAGACTGGCCGAAAGCCGAAATTCGGTGCTCCAAAAAGCGGAAGCCGCCATGGCCAGCGGACATTATGTTACTCCTCCCAATGACAACGTGGTCACCTATTGTACCCAACTGCTGGCGAGCCAGCCGCAGAATCCCAAAGCATTGGATCTCAAGAAAACGAGTCTGGGCAAGGCAGTCAACCAGGCAAAGTCCCTCATTCAAGAGAGTAAGTATGAGGAAGCCAAGACGATTTATTCAGTGCTGCTCTACCTGGCTGGCAACGACACTCAAGTTCCTCTAAGTCCACCAGATCTTAAGGACGAGATTGAGCGGCTTAATTTCAACGCTTATGCCGTCATCCATGACCACACGATTGGAAGTTGTACGGGGCGTCTGCGATTTAATGGATATCAGATTGTCTATCTCCCGTCGGGCGATTCAAAGGATGGATTTGTCTCAAAACTTTCCGAGATTGCTCAAGTGGACCTCGGGGACAAGTTGAAAATTCAAGTGAAAAGCAAGACCTATCGATTTCAGGACAATGCCCCCAAGAACCTTCCTGAAAGCCGGACAAGACTTGCTGAAATTCAACAGAAGCTCAACGCTCTAATTGCGAAGAGCAAATAGTGTTTCTCGATCGCTCGGAAAAATAGACGGGCCAGAGGACGTCAGGTCATGTGGGTCATAAAGGCGTGTGGGAACAAGGCTCCTAAGAATGCTCTAGGGAATAAAAGGAACATGAATTCCCAGTTCGCGCCGCGCAATAAGTTTTTGAAGTAGGGAGAGTCTCAATAAGTGAAAACCATTTCCCATTTCAGCCTGGAAGGGGCTTGTCGGCTGACGGGCTTATCCTTCAACGTTCAATTGGTTAAGAGTACAGCGCTGGACGGGGTATTCGTCTCGTCTGTCTCAAAAATATCCTTGGGTCTGTAAAGATAACCAAGATAGGGATCGTCAATAGAGTATTCAGCCGGGAAGCGAACAGGCGGAAAAAAGCGGGAAGAAGGAAGGGTCTATGAGAATACGAGCGAGCCAGTGTGAGGGAAAGTGGCGGTGGGGATGGAAGGAGTCACGGGGCGCCAATATGCTGGAGATGGCGGCGGTGATTCCCTTGTTGCTGTTGTTGACCTTTGCCATCATCGATTTTTCGACGTTGTTCTATGTGTATTTGTCATTGGAAAACGGCGTCAGTCAGGCCACCCGCTACGCGGTGACCGGGCAGGTGATGCCGAACCCGTCCAATCCCGCTCAGAACCTGTCACGGGATGATTCGATCAAGTTGGCAATGCGCAATGCCACGCCCACCTTGTCGATCCCTGACAGTGCCTTTTCGTTTTTCAACGTGACACAGAATGCCAGCGGGACGGGTGGGCCGACCGATGTGATCCGGGTGACGGTGCAGTATGTCTATGTGCCGGTGACGCCGTTGATCCAAGCTTTCTTTACCGGGGGACGGATCACCTTCACGGTCTCCTCGACGATGAAGAATGAGCCGTATCCGAGCTCATGAAAGGGATAAGAACAGTGATGCAACGCCACTTCGCCATAGCCAAGCAGTGCTGCCCGGATGCGGGAGGTTGGAGGGGAGTTGAGGGACAGAGTGTGGTGGAATTTGCGGTGGTTCTGCCCTTGATTCTGTTGTTGTGTTTAGGGGTGATGGAGTTGGGCTACGCTTTGTATGAGGATCACATGATCGTGGCGATGGCGCGGGAGGGATCAAATCTGATTTCGCGGACCAGCACGATTCAGGAAGCCGAGACAGCGATGTTGCAGGCGGTGCATGCGCCGCTGGATTTCAATCAGAATGGACGGCTGATCTTTTCGGTGGTGAAGTTGGGGACGGGAGGATCGAATCTCAACCTGGCGATCATCAGTCAGCGCCGGGTGATAGGCTCATTGGCGGGCAACAGTATGTTGGGAATGCCGCCGGGTGCTTCCTACAACGGAACTCCGGATTATATGGCAGTGAATGCGGACAATGATACGAACATCCGGATGACCGGATCCCTGCCCAACGGGTACACCCTGTCGGCCGGGCAGTCGGTATATGTGACGGAAATCTACACGCGCCACAATCTGCTGACGCCTGCGGCCAACTTTGGAATCACACTCCCCACCAATCTCTATGCCGCCGCGTATTTTTAATCATTCTGGCAAAATGCCGGAGGGAAGACTCATGAAGAAGTCCTTAATCCATTCTAAAGAATCAGGGGTCGTGCTCTTTTATATGGCGGCCCTGTTGTTTGTCTTGCTGGCCTTTGCAGGGCTGGCAGTTGACTTGGGCCGCGCCTATGTGGTGAAGGCCCACTTATCCAAGGCTGTGGACGGCGCGGCTTTGGCGGCCGCTCGCATGATCGGGAATGGACAAACTGCGGCCCAAACCGAGGCCAACAAGATCTTTAATGCAAACTTTCCCAATGGATACCTGGGTGTTAGTTCAGTCCAGAACCCTCCGGCTACAAGCTTTCAGGTAGCCGCCGATGGCTCCAATCAGATTACTGTTTCTTCGACGGCGGTGATGCCCACCACCTTCATGAAGGTCATTGGCCAACCCCAGGTAAACGTCTTTAGCTCAGGCCAAGCCATACGGCGCTTGGTGGATATCTCGTTTGTGATCGACAAGTCAGGTTCACTTTCTGCGGTCTGGGGCCAGGTGCAGAGTGCCGCCCAACAGTTCGTGGGCTATTTCGACCAAAACGTGGATCGCATGGCAATCGTTGGGTTTTCAGGAAACACGATTGTGACAGACACCATTCGTACTGTCTCCCGCGGGTTTGACAAAGCTACGGTTCTGAGTCATATCGCGGGCCTTGCCAACGGCGGAAACACTTGCAGCGCAGAGGGAATGTACCAGGGGTGGGATCAATTGCGTAGTGTCACCTCTGGAAATCAGTCCTCTTTACGAATTATTGTGTTTTTTACAGACGGGTCGCCCAATTCCTTTCCAGGAACATTCAACGTCCAGTCTTCACCGGGGGTTTTTGTAAGTCGGACCGGGGTGCTGTTTACGGGGGACTATCCGAATCTGGGTTCAAGCTCGACCAACACTCCTACTGTTACAGGACTTTATCAAACCTATGGAACCTACGCCGCACAGTCACAACAATTTGTTGCACCCACCGACAACACTTACACGAGCGGGAACAGTTCCTCCCCCTATACCAGCCCCTTGGACTCCAAGATCCCATGGATCCCATTGATGAGTACGCATTCCAACCATGTCTCTTCGGGGATTCCTACGAGTTTTGTATTATATGATCCCACGTTGGCAGGGCAACGCCAGTTGATCGGACAGACAGTCAATGGGTACCCGGACCATGTCCGCAACGCCAATAACGCGGCCCGAAATCTTCTCGAGACCGTGGCAAACGCTGCCAAGGCGGATACGACGGGAGATTTTAAAATCAGGATTTATGCTTTGGGTTTGGGAGGCTTGCTCCCCCAATCGATGGGAAGCGTCCCCGAGACAGGGACTTCGCTCTTGAAACGGGTTGCCAATGACAAAACCTCGCCCGATTTCAATTCCAGTCAACTGGAAGGCAAATACTATTATGCCGCGGATCCGGCACAGTTGCGGGCAGCCTTCGAAGCCGTCCGCAACCAGATTCTCCGTCTCAGTATGTAGACTCTCTTCTCGAACCTGGTTATTCAGGCTGTGGTACGATACGCAGGTAGGGCTTCGGCGCCTTCCACCCATTTGTGAACTTCTTCTTCGCCTCTTCATCGGGGATGGACGGGAGAATGATAACGTCCTCCCCTTGTTTCCAGTTTACCGGTGTTGCCACCTTGTGCTTTGACGTCAGCTGGATCGAGTCGAGGACGCGCAAGACTTCATCAAAATTACGGCCCGTGCTCATGGGATAACTCAGCATTAGCTTGATCTTCTTATCTGGACCCACCACAAAAACCGTACGGACGGTTGCATTGTCAGCGGCCGTTCGTCCTTCCGATGTGGTCCCGCTCGTGGCGGGCAGCATGTCGTAAAGTTTGGCTACTTTGAGCTCAGGATCGCCGATCATCGGGTAATTCACTTTGTGGCCCTGAGTTTCTTCAATATCCGCTGACCAGTTCTTGTGATTTGACACGGGATCGACACTCAATCCGATAATTTTACACTTCCGTTTTTCAAATTGAGGCTGGAGCCCGGCCATATACCCTAGCTCTGTCGTGCAAACTGGAGTAAAATCTTTGGGATGCGAAAATAAAATTGCCCATCCGTCGCCAATCCACTCGTGAAAGTTGATCGAGCCGTGGGTGGTTTCGGCGGTGAAATTGGGAGCTTCGTCATTGATACGTAGGGTCATGTCTCATCTCCTGCCATGCATAATTGATATGAAACGATGCAAGACTTTCAATTTTAGGATAGGAATGGGATAGTTTGTCAAGCAGTTCAGCGGATGAGGGGTCTGTATGCTGAGTCGGATTCAAGGATTGTCATTACTCCTCCTGGTGGGTTGTATCTTTCGTGCTCTGCCTTGCATCCGCGAACGTCCTGAGGACGATTCTTGAAGAGATTGCGCGGCCCGCAGCCCTCCTCAACGATTCTCTGATGCCTATCCTTCAAGCTCCTTCCGTCCCCGATCCGACTTCTCGATGGGACCGATAGCTTCCGGGACCGGCAACGAGCAAGTGGCTCCACCCAAGAACGCCAACTTTCTAAGGACCTCCTTCTCGATCAGAAAGCAATTCTGGACCAGTCCTTTACACATTTCCAAGCGGGACATCTATTGGATAATTCCATTTGCTGCCGCCACAGGCGGACTAATTGCGACAGACAGCTCAACGTCAGGTGCTATCGCAAACTCTGAGCACCTTGTTTCCAGTAACGACATTTCAAGAATTGGGGCCGCTTATTCAACCTTTGGAACAGCGGGCGCCTTTTATTTGATAGGGTCTTTGGTCCATTAATGCACGGGCCCGTGAGACGGGAATCCTAAGACGGAGGCCCTCATCGACAGTTCGCTGAGTTGGGTTAGCGCTCAAAGGAATATTTCAGCGCGAGAGGCCGTACCAGGGCGATGGCAGGGTCATTTTTGGCCGGAGGAAATTCATTTCCATCTGGACATGCGATTACGACCTGGTCGCTGGCAGTCGTCATCGCTGAGGAGTATTCCGACCACAAACTGGTCGGCGTAGGAGCTTATAGCGTGGCGACGTTGGTGAGTGTGGCGCGCTATACCAGCTACAATCATTTTCTTTCCGATGTTCTTGTAGGAAGCGTATTCGGAGGCTTAATGGGCCATTACGTCTACCGGACCCATCACGTGCAGGAAACCGGCAATGTCAGAACGGGGTTGAAGTCTCGTCTCCTGCCTGCGGGGATTTCGCCCGCACTGTCCTCCAGCCGAAACCGAGGCTTGGCGCCTGGTGGAGATGGACGTTCATTGCCGGCACCCTTGTCCTCACAGAAGCAGGATTCTCCGCTTCCTGGCAAGAGATTCTACCCGGTTTCTAATTCGCCTACTAGGGTTCTCTCCCCGTGGGTCCTCAAAGTCGTGGGAAAATATTCTCATATTCAGAAGTCTCGGTTTACCTGCCAATTCCTCCAAAACCCACTGGGGACAAGCGGTTTAGAGTTCTTTGACTTCTTTGCATCCTGCTCAAAGGTGAAATTGTTTTCATTTTAGGACTCAAACAAAGGTCCGTTATCCAGTTTGCTCAAGGAGCTTGGCAATGATGCGGCCGGGTGATAAGTCTTTTCTCGTAATTTGCGCCGCGTTGGCTATGTACTTGCGTATTTCCAGTTCAATCTAGAGACGGTGTGTCTGTTTCGATGGGAATGTCGGCCGGTTCCGAAGACTTCCATAGGAGGAAATTATGCTTTTCAAGCACAGCTCGGCGTCACGAGCCACATCAGCAGGTGCTCTCAGTAGCCTTAAAACAGGTGTAGATGAGAACAAGATCCTGAAGGTTGAATTTCCCTTAAATCGGCATCCTGAAGAAATCGACTGTTGGTTCGATGAATCCTGGAAAGAAAAATGTCGGGCCAGCGGCGATCACTATTACTGGGAGGCCGATGCTACGGATCCGGGTGACCGGAAGCAAGCCAGTGAATTGGTCCGGAAAGACATGGTGGATTTCTGTACATTGAATGGGGCATTGAAGTCCATGTCGGCTTTAGGTTCTGATTTCGAAGACCCTGAATTCCAGCATCTCCTTGAAGAGATTCAGAAGACGAATATGGAACTACAGAAATTGAAGGGGCAAACGGAAAAACTAAACGCCGAAGAAAAGAACATCCGGCAGGTTCTGGACCAATTGGACGATCCTTCCCTGACGGACAAGGTCTTTGAGGAGACAAAGAAAAAGAGTTATGCTGCGGAACTTGCCCGGACCAAGATCGAAGTTTACGAGCGGCAGCGTAAATCCCTAAAGGCTAAGGCACTGACTGCTTTCGTTGAACACCGCCAAAAGGAATTTGAAAGGCGGAAGAGAATCGGCGACCAGATGGCGGAACGAATCAATGCCCAGCTGGATGAGGATCAAAAGCTGATTAATGAGTTTATTGGGTTTCTGCCTTCCATTGCGACAGTGGCTCCCGACGATCAGCCCATTTCCCCTTCGATTCACTACGTAAGTTCCAGGTTTGATCAGAGTATCTCGAAGGAGATCAAGACTCTTGAATTGGGACGGATTGTAATAAAACAGGGCCGATATGAATTTAAGATGAGGGAAGAATAGGCGGGAAGGGGTCACCTGGTTCCCGGCTATCCATCCTCCTTTTTGGGGGGACTCGAGTCAGCAGCGCCTCAATTGCCATGGGATTGTTTCTTCCGATCCGAGCCAGCCATTGGCATGGAATGAGGTTTCCGTAGCACGGCTACTGTTTTTGTGGGATCCAGCCTAAAGCTTCGAACCTGGGCAATGGTGCGGGATGAGAGGTTCCTTGCACAGTGGCCATGAAGTCTTATCCTCCGTTACTCGGTGCTGTCGATGAAGCGGTAGCCGAGTCCTCGGACTGTCAGGAAATGAGCTGGGTTCTTGGGGTCGTCCTCTAACTTCTGTCGAAGTAGGGCGACGTGCACGTCTACTGTTCGTGTTTGAATCTCAGCCTCATAGCCCCAGACTTCACGCAGTAGCTGCTCTCGGGAAAGCGTAGTTCCTAGATTCTGTATGAAGTAACAAAGTAGTTGGTATTCCCGAGCGGACAGCTCTGCTGGCTTGCCTCGATAACGGACCTGCGTTGTTCGGAAATCGATGGTGACAGACCCAAAATTAAATGCCTTCTCAATAATGGTTTGATCTGGGGTTGCTCGTCGAATCAAAGCCTCGATGCGTGCCAGCAATTCCAATGGTTCAAACGGCTTGGTAAGATAATCATCAGCCCCAAGCTTCAACCCCAGAACCTTATCTAAGACCTGCCCGCGAGCTGTCAGCATGAGAACGGGAGTGCGGATGCCTTGGCGGCGGAGATCCCGACAGACATCAAACCCATTCTTTATGGGCAACATTACGTCCAGGATGATCAAGTCAAAATTCGATTGGGCCACTAGTTCGAGTGCGGACTTCCCGTCCCACGCTGCTTTCACCGAATAGCCTTCAGCCGTTAGGAGGTCGGTGAGAGTCATGACGAGCCCCGGTTCGTCTTCAACCAGCAACAACCTTTCCCCCAAGATTGCCTCCTTTGGATTTCGAATCAGGCTCTTTCCATTGCGTTCTTCTTGATTTTTTCCAAGGAACATCAGCTTATTTTGTACGACTTGGGTTCCTCAAAAATGGGAAGATACAACGTGAAAGAGGCGCCTCCACCAGGCTGGTTGGCAACTCGCACTCGCCCGCCAGTGGCCTTTAGATACCTTTGTATTAGGCTAAGGCCCAGCCCAGCTCCGGGAATGGACGAAGCCAATACTTTTCTCCCTCGATAGAATGGTTCAAAAATGTGAGGGAGGTCTACCGGGTCAATTCCAGTCCCGCGGTCTTCGACCATCACCTCTACTTCTGAGTGACGAACTTCGGCAGTCACGCTCACTCTCAGCCATTTGCCGGCGGCCCCGTATTTGATCGCATTCTCGAGCAAATTCCGGATCACACCGTGCAAGGCTTGCTCGTCGGCGAGGACGGGAGGGAGCTTTTCTTCGATGTGCTGTTCTACGGTCCAGCCACCGTCTTCCAATGTCTTTTGAAAGTCCGAGAGCAGTTTCCGTATCAAGGGGCCGATTTCGGTTGAATGAGGCTGGAAGCGTGCCCGGCCTGATTGGATCCCCGCATAATTCAAGATCTGTTCTAACATCTCGGAAAGCCGCTTCCCTTCTGATTGAATGACCATTCCATATTGGTGAACCTTTTCAGGCTGGATCCCCACGCCTCGCGCCAGGTTAAATCCCGCGGATTGGATCACCGACAAAGGTGTGCGAAGTTCATGCGATATTCCCGCGACAAATTCCATCTGCTGTCTGGCCAAGGCGCGCGCTTTTTGCGTACTAATAGTCAGGGTCACAATACTCAATGTCATTAAGAAGAGAATCCCAAACCCGATGGCGAGGTTTCGATAGCGCGTCTTGTTGGCTTCTATTGCAATGGACCCTGCCTGGTGTCGGGCCGCGAGCACCCAGGAATTGCCGGACGGAGTCGACTCTGTGTCTCTGACGCTGGAACTGGACATGGGGCGTGCATCAGGCTGTATTTCACCCTGAAGGGGATCTGGATTTACGGGGCCTCCTCCTCGAGGACGAAAACCGAACCCTGATCGGTTGGGAGTCCTGAGCAAGGGGGCAGTCATGTCCGCGGTGTTCAGAAAAGAGGGTGTCAAATTAGGATTAGAAGCATAGAGCAAAGGTCCAGACTTGCCCGCGCTTACCGCCATATCATACCTGGATAATCCGGCGCTTCCGAAATGTCGTTTGGCAAGGGTCGGGAAAAGCTGCTGCTTAAAGAACTCGGAGTCCAGCTCGATAAAGTACCACCCTCTAACCTGCGCAGGTAATTCATTAAAAGGCGGCCGCCTGGGCGATGAGATGAATGAGGATTTCTTTTGGCCGCTGAGAGCTGGATTTTTGGTAGGCTCGGGGCTCGAAGGTGATGAGGACGAGTTTCTCTCCCAATCAGGTCGTCGAAAAATAAACCTTGATCCAAAAAATGTTGCCGGTAGGACCACCAATGGATGATCCGGAGACATCGCCAGACCCATCCCTCCAGGCAAGGGTATCGGTCTTCCTCCCGACACCCAATACTCGGCTAATGCCTGTTTATAATTCTGCAGGCCTGGAGGCCATTCTTCCCGGTCGAACTTCTTTTCCTGCGGCAGAAACCTCTCATACCTCGGAATCCCCGCAGCGTCTATTACACCAATTCCGAGATTTTTGATCAATTGTGGGTTTCGGGAATTATTTAGCCATTGGGAATAGAGTTCATTGAGATGCGCCTCAATATCGGTTTCATTCTCAAAACCGGCCTGAGGGCGGAAGCTTGAAAAGATCTCTTGAATAGAACTCGAGAAATCAGACTGAAACCCGCGAAACGCTACTTCGAGGAGCTCTTTTTGCTGAAGTCGATCGGCAGCGGAAACACGGTCGATCCAACGGTAAAGTAAAATGGCAGCCAGAGCCACGAGCACGAAGAGGCCGGATACGAGGAAGAACAGACGTGACTTATCATACCTTTCCCACACAACTTGTATTATACTCCCCGGCGGTCATTTGGCTTTCCATGGTCTGCAACTTTACCTGGAATTTACAAAAATAATTTATCAGCAAGCACCAGCCTAAAGTAAGATCGCTGGAGGCAGTGCTATTGGAATCGGCATCCCGCGTGAGAAGTCTCCGATGGGTCAGGAGCAACTAGATAGCATTTTGCCTCATAATCGCCTAAAGGAGATTGGTTAAAGCTACCCGCCTTTTACCTGCTCGAATTTGAGGTGCAAGAGATGTCAACTCCCGGTATTGCTGGCCATGCTTTTCTCCCCAATCCATGAGTCTAAGAAGAGATTCTTTTAAGAAGATTTCTAGTCTTCATCTGTCCCGGAAAAACTCTTTAGAGAAACGTTATACAATTCGAAACCGAAGAGTCAGTTTCTGGACTGCCGCCGTATTCCTGTTTTTGTTTTCCTCCCTTACTGTTTGGTCTCAGGAAAATTCCCCGGAGAATTCAGAACCAGGTCCAGCCAATGCAGTGAAGGTCGATTCGGCTAATGCGGCGAAGTCCGATAAAGCGTCGCTTCAGGTAAATCCCCTCACCGGTCTGGTCTCTACCTCGTCAACCAATTACAAGCCACTCACCCCGGAACAACGCTGGAAGCTCTATTTCAAACAAAACTATTGGTCTGTGGGGGCCTTTCTCGGGCCCATCGCTACCTCGTTGCTCATTGATCAAACCACCGGCCAACCTCCGGAATGGGGAGGAGGCATCGGCGGATATGGACGGAGATTAGCCTCCCGACTTGGGACTGGAATCGTTCAAGGGAGCTTTCAAGCTCCAGTGGCGGCCCTGTTGAAGGAAGATACTCGCTATATCAGCAGCGGGAGCGGGGGGATTGGGCCGCGAATGAAGCACGTATTCATCTACAGCTTCATCACCTACAATAACCAGGGCCGCAAGACGCTGAATATTGCAAACTTGGGCGGTTATTATGCGTCCAGTGCGGCCTCCACTCTCTGGCTTCCCCAGAAGGAGAGCGTCGGCCTCTATACCTTGACGGATGGGAGCAAGCAGATGGGACTAAGCATCCTGGTCAACATGATCCAGGAATTCTGGCCAGATATTCGGCAATCGCTTTCGCGCCGGCATTGAGCCAAGGCTGCTACCGAATCGCGAACTGAGTTTTCTCCTCCAGGCTCTCTTTGTTCTCAGGGCCGCCAACCTCCACGTGCAAGGCGTAATCCCCTTTGACAAACTGTGTGAGAGGGAGTTCCAACTGGCAGGTCACCGTATTCTTTGAACCTTCGTCGTATTGGTCCAACTCAAGTTTTCCCGCTTGCCGAAACACCTTGTCCTCCTTGTAAAACGTAAGGGAGGCAGTGAGATGAGGCTGTGTCTTGGTAGGTGTATTTACGTACAGTTGGAAGTAAATGTAAAGATGATCCGAAGCTGCAAAAACTTTTGCTACGCTTGGAACCAGGCGGTTACCATCCAGGTTTAGTGGATCGGGGGGGGCAGAACCCGTTGGAGCCCCTCCGTTGAATGATGCCAATTTCTTGACTCCATTCCCTTTTTGGTCCGCAGGTTCGAGATGATTGCTCAAAATAATGGAGGATATTGAAAGGGTCTCGCGATTGAAATCCGGGACCTCCAGGATCTGTTCGAAAGTACTAAGCTTTCCTGTCTGGTTTTCCCGCAACAAAAATTTCATGTCGTATTTCCCCGGCCTTAGGTAGAACCCGGTTTGGTACTGAATATCTGCCTGGCTGAACTTTTGAAAGGTCTGGGAATCCAAATCGATTCGGATGGTATCCCGCACGGCACTGATTACGCTATTTTTTGCACCGCGTACCTGGCCGATGAAATCAAAGACTCCCTGGGTCTTTTTCCCCTTTTGTTCAAAGGGTATATCCGCCGCATTGAATCTTAACGAAACGGGCACATAAACTTGTTCAGGACTGGCGCGTACAAAGTTGGTGGCGATTAAGAAAGGAATTTCAGAAAAAGGGCGTTCTGCGGCGACCACTTCTTCGAGGTGACGCTCCTTGTCTGTCCTGCTGAACTGAGTAAATGAAGTGGGAGCAAAATAACCCTGGCGGAATTTCAGGCGAGCGCCCGGGATATTGATTTCTACTTTGATGCGACGAAACTTCCCATCTCTTTTCAGGTTGGTGGAATTATATCCCACAAGGTAATAGCTCATGGAATCTCTTTGGACAGCCTCGAACACCTGTCCGAGATTGTTGGTATCCATGAGTGCCTTGCCGCCTGTGTCGGAGGCCAGCGTCGTTAAAGTTTCCTGGGCATTGGCAATCGCTGAGTACTGGTCGCGAACGGCCTTTCCACTGTAGTTGGCGTTTCCCGAGGCACTCCCCTGACTGGCGTCTCCCCCTGGAGGCGCGGCAATTAGGCCTCTCGCATCCACGGCATAGAGAGAAGTGGCCGATTGATTCAGGGCATCCACCGTTGCCCGGATCTGGGACTGGTTCTCCACCCCTGTGGTCGAAATCCCGCTGGAATAGTAAATAAGGAATTTCTTTTCGGGAAGAAAACGGAACATTTTCCCCACGGCTTCGATGGCAGACAACTTTCGATCCGTGTTGAAGATGTTGTATTGAGTCTCATCCGCTGTAAATGAGTCCGACACATCAACTGTTGTCGCGTCATCCGCAGTGGTGACTCCCAATTCTGCGAGACTAGCCGAGTCGCCGATATTGAGTTTTTGCACGGCTTGACTGAGCGCTCTTGGATCATTGGTGAAGTTCTGCAGCACCTTCAGCGATGAGGCATTAACCACTATTGCGACCAGGTCTGCGGGCGTCAGCTGTTTCTCGATGAATTTGCGCGCGGAAGATTGCGCTTGAATCAGGTCTTCGACCGGCATGGAAGAGAGATCGAAGTAGAGGATCAGCAATCGGTGGTGTTGAAATTGTTGTAAAGGGATTTGCTCTTGAGGCATTTTGGAGAGGTTAATGATTCCAGTTGACGGTGCTGTTGGCGTAACGCTTTCCGGAGACGGTTGTGTCGCCACGGAGAGGTCTTCAAAATCAAACGTGCTGATTCTCTGGGGAACCTTGTCTTCCGAAATGGTGAAATTTTCTCGCGTCAGGTTCTTTATCGGTGCTCCGTTCTTGTCGGCGACGACGACGTCGACGAGGACAAGATCCTGATAAACACTCAAGGTGTAAACACTTTCATCACTCTCTGTGGATTGGGCGGTTTGTGGGGAAATGCGCCCGTCCAGCGCCAGCATCAGCCACAAGATCACTAAGAATATCGATTGGAACTTTCGCATGATCGAAACCCCGTAGAGAGGCGCACCGCCTCTTTACACCTCCTAGAAGCTAAATCTTATGGTAAAGGTGATTTGCCGCATCTGTCTCGCGCTGGTTAACTGACCAAATGTTGATGAGTCGGCCACCACCCCCAGCCCGGAGAAATTGACAGTATTGAACAAGTTGTTGGCTTGGGCGCGGAACTCCAACCGCTTGCCGTCATTGGAAAGGGGAATCGCCTTGGTAACGGTCATATTTACGTTTGCCATGCCCGGACCGGTGATGGTATTTCGACCTGCATTTCCCAAGATGCCTGTTCCTGGAATGGCAAAGGCTGCTGTATTGAAAAAATGTTCAACGGATTGTTCAGAAGACGGCAATGAGATGGGCTCTCCCGTTGCGTCGGCACGCAATGATTGATTTACCGGGATACCAGCCAAAAAGGTTGAACTGCCACTAATTCTTGCCGTGTA
The DNA here is from genome assembly GCA_046331665.1 of Terriglobia bacterium. Lineage (GTDB taxonomy): Bacteria > Acidobacteriota > Terriglobia > Versatilivoradales > Versatilivoraceae > CAWBAT01. Next base: position 45,708 of record JAXLQK010000031.1, read on the forward strand.
AGGAGTGCCGGACTGAAGCGCGATGATAGCCATGAGTGACCAGCCTCCAGCAACCTTGGTAGGCCAGCCCCCCTGGGAAAGGAACTTTTTTCTTTCACCCATGGGTAGCTCATAAACCGACGAGATATTGGCTTGATGGCGGATGTCAAAAGTCGACAATCCCCTTTCCGCTTCCAGGTTATTGGTGTAAAGGGCGACCGTTTGTTGACTCCCCCCGATGCTGGAAGCGTCGTCCAGGGATTTTCCATAAATATAACTACCGTTGACAGCCAGCCCGGAGGTAAATCGCCTCTGGAGACGAATCGAGAAGGAATTAAAGCTGGAATTGGCTCCATAGGATTCAAAGAAAAATTCCTGGGCATTGGAGATGCCGGGATTCAACGACGGGGTCTGGGGAGTTACTAATAACCGATTGGGAGAAAGCAGGACGTCCAAGCCTGTCCCTTTGGAGCCGTTGTAAGACAGCGTCAAAACGAGATTCGGACGGAGCTGATGCTGAATGTCCAGGTTCCAGAGCTGAATATAGCCCACGCGAAGCGACCGGTCGACGGCGTAATTATTGGTAACTGTTCCCGAATTCGGCGGAGGAAATCCATTATTCAGCGTGAGGACATCGGGGGAGCCCGTAATCAGTGTATTGCTGAAGGCGAAGGGAGGTTGGCTTGCCAATTGAAGATCAATCTGGTTATAGATGGAGGAGTTATAGAAAATACCATATCCGCTCCGAATTACCGTACTGTGATGTTGGAAGGGTTTCCAGGCAATTCCCAAGCGGGGAGCGAAGTTATTTCGATCCGGATTGATCAGTCCGCGCGGAAAAGGTCCGCTGTAGGGGCCCGTGGAGTTAGGGACTACCACGCTGACGCCTGTAAACTCAGGAGCCACGTCCAGGTTGGCGATATGGTTGTATTTCTCAATCAGGGGGGTAACAAATTCATAACGCAGACCCACATTAATCGTGAGTTGAGGTGTAAGCTTCCAGTTGTCCTGGATGAATGTATTGTAAACATTTCCACGAAAATAGTTACTGCTGGTGCCATAACGAATGGATGTGGATTGAGGTAAGCCCAGGAGAAAATCCGCGAGGTCATACCCCGTCCCCCGAATGATGGCCCCGGTTGAATCCAGGGCACTCGTTAATGAACCGTTGAAGACGAACGTGCCCCGCGAATTGGGTTCCGTTTCGCTGTTGATCTCGACACGACGGTACTCGATCCCCCCTCGAAAAGTATGTTTGTTTTTGACCCAGGTGAGCGTATCGCCGAGATGACTTGTTTGATCGCGCCTGAGTAAGGGATAAGTGTCTTGCAGTGCAGCGTAGTTGGTAAGGCGTACCGTGGGAACACCATAATTAATCGGATCTGTGGGAACTCCCGAAATACCTAAATCCCCAGCCACATCGTTGACATAGGCGAACTCGTTCAAGGAACTCGTACGCATCCGGTTAAAACTGTACGTCGCATTATTAATCAAGTGAGAGGTGAAGTTATGAACATAGTTAAGGCGAGCATTCTGACCGCGGGTGGACTGGGTAGTCAGAAATCCCGGAAAAACCTGGGTTGTCTCAGAGTGCGTTTGACGCCAAAAATAAGCCACAGCAAGATTATCGTTGGGGCTTATTCGAAAATTAAAGCGGCTCAAGATCATGTCCGAGTTTGTCGGCAGCGACAAAAGTTGATGGTAATTGAGCACACTGCCAGGCAGATTGGGGAGGGGAATATAACTGAGCAGTCCCAGTGCTGTTGGACTCATTCGGCCTGCCGGGATGATGTTATTGGTAAATTGCCTGTCCTGGTTAGGTTCTCCGCGGATAGCGGGGTCGTATATCGCGACGGGCTGAGTTGAAGCACCTATCCGAATGAGAGATTGCGAAAAGTCGCCATTTCGTTCGAGAGCGTAGGCACAGTAACAGTGCTATCCGAAGGAGAAGTACTTCTGAACCGACATAATTCATGAAAAAAGAGCTGCGGTCTTTGCCGTTAAAATTTTGGGATGGAGAGAGGGCCCCAAGGTTTGCACCGAAGTTATTTTGATTATAAGAGGCTTTCGGCTGCTCCAAGCCCGAGAACGAAAATTGACGGGCATCGAAGACGGAATTGTTATAGCTCTCAAAGATTGATCCCCGGAGCCGATTGGCTGAATTGGGGCCAAACCCTCCTGCTCCGAACGCCCCTCCTCCAAATCCCCCCTGGCCTCCAAAACTCCAGGTCCCCTCCAAAGCCCCTCCGCCAAAGCCTCCGCCGGGTCCGCCTCGGCCCGAGGGAAAACCTCCGCCGAAGCCGCCGGGACCTCCTACCATGGGGCCTCCGCCTAAGTTCCCCATCCCCCCTCGCCCATAGCGCTCGCCGCGTATGCGGTCCTGGAAGTCCTGTGCCTGGTCATCGGAGACCCATGCTGGGACCAAGCAGAATTTGGAGCACCGGGATCATCAACTTGAATAACCAGCATGTCTGTTCTGGGCTCAGTCCCATTTCCGTTTGGACTGGACGCAGTTTCCCCTGAAACTCCCGTGGATCCAGGAAACCGCCTCTCGACGCGTCCAGGCTGTCAGTGGGCCCTGCAGGGTCAAACTTTGAAAGCGCCCCTCGCCGCGGGACTGGCCACGATTGGATTCTTGATTGCCAGAAGGCCTTTTTGTATTTGTGATGGGCTCTTGGTGCAGAAGCATTCAAGACAAAATCCTGCTTCAAATCTTTGACTTAAGGCTGACATTTTTGGTGACGGGTTGAAATCCTGGCATGTTGACTTCCAGGCGGTAATCTCCTGGATCAAGGTTGGTTATCTGATACTTTCCAGACGGGTCCGTCGCCATTTGCTGTTCAGCGTGTGAATCCGTATTGACGAGCTTGACAATGGCACCTGGCAAGGGTCTGTTCTGGGAGTCCTTAATCAGACCTCCAATGGAAAGGAGACCATTGTTAGCCATGACAAAGCAGTTGCCAGTTGTCAGGGCGATCAAATAACTGGTTGTTAATAAGAATCTTCGTTTCATCATCAATTCCTGGATGTCAGACGCCTCCTCGCATCATTGCCAATAAGATAATCATTATAGCGCCCTATTAACTCTTAATCTCTTGGCCTGCTGGTCTTTACGAGGATTTTACATTTGGGCGCTAAGGACCTGTGATTGAAGGAGATTTCTTAAAGTTGAGAGCACGCAGATGAAGAGAAAACAGCTGTCAAACGTTCGCCTGCCAGCCTTGAATATCGAAGATTTAAAATTTACCGCGACTTTACAGCGCTAGGGAGTGTTTTATCTTATAGAATTGATAGGGGTTGGAGAGTGCGGATTTTATGCGAACAAGAAGGCCGAAGAAGACATTCCTGGCTCGACGTCATGGACCGACAACTGAATATCATTTACTGCGACTTTACAAACCACTGCAAACCTTTTCTGCCGAATTCTCGTCCAAGCAACAGGATCGAATGCGCTGTAGCTGAAAAGGCGCTATTACCAGGGTCAATATCTCAAGCTTTTCTCCTTGAATGGCACCTGGAAAGCCGGCGGCTGACGCGTTCGCGCCGGAAGAAATCGTGGAACTAAAGAATGCAATACAAATATTAACCTTGAGAAAAGGAGAATTAAAATGAAACGCTGGACCAGCTTGCTAGTCTTCACCCTGAGCCTGGGGACCTTGCTTGCTCAAGACCCTTCAGCTCCAAGTGGACCTCCTTGGGGGCCGCCAAGTTTTGATGCGCTGAAAACTTTTCTGCAACTCACAGATAAGCAGGTCCAAGATTTGACAGCATTGCAGACTTCTTTTCGGGATGCGGTGAAACCAATTCACGAGCAAATCCGGACCAAAGAAAAGGACCTTCACACGGAAATGGGAAAGGGATCACCCGATTCTGCCCTGGTAGCCCAACTCCTGGTCGATATTAAAGGATTGAGATCCCAAATTAAGTCGAAACGCGATGAATTGAGACCTCAATTGCTGGCGCTTCTTTCCGATTCGCAAAAAAACTCGCTGGCCACCTTGCAACAGGCACTGACCCTGCAGCAGACTGCCCACCAAGCGGCCCGGCTGGATCTGATTGACGGTCCACAAACTGGTTCTGGGCCTGGACCTGGTTTTGGTGGGATGAGGAAGGGAATGCTCCGGCACGGCTTTGACCAGCCTTAATGACATAGCAAATCGGGGTGACAAAGGCTACTACCGATTATAATAGAGCAAGGTCACGGTCACCCATTGAGGATCGATGATACCGAGGTCCTTGCGGCCGGAGGTATTGAAGAAGAAACCCATGCCAAGTGACGGAATTACGCGGCGCGATTTGTTGCTTTCGTCCATCTCCACGCTATTGGCAAGCCGTCTGGCGCGAGGGATGCAGGAATCTACCCTATCTGTCGATGTGAAGGTGGTCAATCTGCTGGCGACGGTGAGAAACAAGCAGGGACAAATCGTTCGTGACCTCAACAAAGAGGATTTCCTCATTGAAGAGGACGGTCGCACCCAGGTCATTCGCTATTTTGGAAAAGAGACTGATCTTGCCCTCACCTTAGGACTGCTGGTCGATACGAGCCTGAGCCAGAGAAATTTGATAGGCCAGGAGCGCAGTGCCAGCTCCTCGTTTATTGGTCAGGTCTTGCGAGAGGACAAAGACCAGGCATTCCTGATTCACTTTGATCGCGAAGTGGAACTCCTGCAGGATCTGACTTCTTCCAAGCAGCGATTGGACGCTGCCCTGGAATCGCTGGAGGTGCCTCACCCGTCTCAGCGAAGTGGACCGCATTCCCCCGGCACAGGCACCGGCGGCCATAGAAGAGGAGGGGGGACTTTGCTCTACGACGCCGTCTATCTGGCGGCGAACGAGGTCATGAAAAGGAAAACTGGGCGCAAGGCTCTGGTTCTTCTCACGGATGGAGTAGACACCGGCAGCAGAGTGAGCTTGGACACGGCGATTGAGTCGGCCCAAAGGAGTGATACATTGGTTTACTCCATCTTATTTACGGATCCACAAGCCTATTCGTTCGGCAGTGGAGGATACGGCGGGCCGCATCTTGGGGGATATGGTGGGAGTGGCAGGCACGGTGGGGGAGGCATGCCGTATCCACAACGCCAACTTCCCAACGGAAAAAAGACGCTTGAAAGGTTATCCAAGGAAACGGGCGCCGGATTCTATGAAGTGAAAAAAGATCAATCCATAGAGCAAATCTATGGGCAGATTAACGAAGAGCTCCGAAATCAATACAGTTTGGGATATACGCCAGACAGGGCCGGGGCAGAACCCGCTTACCACAGAATTCACCTGACCACTAAGCAGAAGCATCTCATGGTCCAGACCAGAGAGGGATATTATGGTTGAGTGAAATGCATTCCACGATGCCCTTCCTACGATGTTGAATTTCCCGCCCCCATTGGGTCAGCCAGGACAACTCGAAATCCGTAATCGGTGTATTTGAAATTTGGATCCAGGCTGCTTCGCGCTGCGCAACGGCTAACCTTGATCCGATGTCTCCAGGAACCTCCTCGTGAGGCCCGGCGACTGCCAGGCTTTTGATTCAAAGGATTGCCATAGGGCGCATCGCGGTAGTAGTGCGGATCGTACCAATCCTCGCACCACTCATGGACATTGTCGCCCAAATTATGTATTCCCAGGGCATTCGGACTCGTCATCCCCACGATCTGGGGCCTTTCCTCAATCCATCCAGTCCGATAGATCTCAATCGTTGAGGGATCTTCATCCCCCCAGGAATAAAGCGTAGCCTCCCGGTTGCAACGAATTGCCCGTTCCCATTCCGCCTCCGTAGGGAGACGAAAGAAGGCATTCGTCTTGGATGACAACCAATGACAATAAGCCACAGCTTCAAACCAGCTCACTCCTATCACGGGTTGTCGGGGATGCGAAAAACGATCCTCTGCTGCCGCAGCCGGCATTTCGCTTCCCGTCTCAAGGACAAACTGCCGGTACTCCTCATTGATGACGGTGTAAACTCCCATGGCGAACCCATCCACCCAGACACGATGAACAGGCTTTTCGTCGTCCCGGCCTTGTTCGCAACCCATACAAAATTCTCCTGCGGGAATTTTTACGAGTGCCGGAAACTTAAAGTTTGAATCATCCATTTTCAACACTGACAGAAAAAGTCAGTCGAGTTATCATGAACGGAAGATATTCCTGTATTTTCCGCGTAGCGGAGCTTCTTCAATGATGTCTGATCCGCCGTCTCTCCCCACGTTTGATAATTTGGAGTCTGACAAAAAGATGAATCCAAATCAATGGAAGAGGACCTGATAGAGAGTTGTGCGGTCCATTGGGCGGGAGTATTCGAATTCCAAAATTAAATTCCTCTTTTTACAATTTGACTTCTGAAAGGATCGAAGAGTCAAGGGGACTCATGATATGAAGAAACCGATGCCGCAGGAGACCCATATCAAGCATGAAAACCGATTGTCTCGCGACGAATTTCGCCGGATGGATGCCTACTGGCGCGCATGCAATTACATGGCCGCCGGCATGATCTATCTTCGTGCCAATCCACTGCTTCGGGAGCCATTGAAACCAGAGCATGTGAAACAGCGTCTATTAGGCCATTGGGGATCAAGCCCGGGTTTAAGCTTTACTTACATTCACCTCAATCGACTGATTAACAAATATGATCTGGATGCGATCTTCCTGGCAGGTCCCGGTCATGGGGCACCCGGTATTTTGGCGCCAGTCTACCTGGAGGGCACCTACTCGGAAGTCTATCCGAACAAGGGTGAGGATGAAGAGGGGCTGCGCGAATTCTTTAAAGAGTTTTCTTTCCCGGGGGGAATCGGCAGTCACTGCACACCGGAAACGCCAGGCTCCATCCACGAAGGGGGCGAATTGGGGTACAGCATTTCTCACGCGTTTGGTGCAGCTTTTGACAACCCTGAATTAATCGTAACGGTCGTAGTGGGAGACGGCGAAGCCGAAACAGGACCTTTGGCGACCTCCTGGCATTCCAGTAAGTTCTTAAACCCCGTCCGGGATGGTGCGGTACTGCCGGTTTTACATCTCAATGGCTATAAAATCAATAATCCTACCCTGCTGTCGCGAATTCCCCACGAGGAATTGGAGAGCCTGTTCAAAGGGTATGGATGGACACCCCATTTTGTGGAGGGTAATGACCCCGCCCAGATGCATCAGCGAATGGCGGCGGTGTTGGAGGATTGTGTCCTCGAGATTCGTCGGATTCAGAAAGAGTCCCGTGCCAAGCGAAAGCCGTCTCGGGTCCGTTGGCCCATGATTGTATTACGCAGCCCAAAGGGATGGACCGGCCCTAAAGAAGTGGATGGTCATAAAGTGGAAGGCTTCTGGCGGGCACATCAAGTCCCTTTGTCAGGGCTGCATGAATCGCCGGCCCATCTGAGGCAATTGGAAGCCTGGATGCGGAGTTATCAGCCGGAGAATCTCTTCGACGAAAAAGGTCGGTTGATTTCAGAATTAAAGGCGCTTGCCCCCAAAGGTCCTCGACGGATGAGTGCCAATCCCCATGCCAATGGGGGGTTGTTACGAAAGGCCCTGCGAATGCCAGACTTTCGTGATTATGCCATCAATGTGGAGCAACCCGGCAAGATCACTGCCGAGAACACGCGTCCGTTGGGTTGTTTCCTGCGTGACATCATGCAACAGAACATGCACAACTTCCGGGTTTTTGGTCCTGATGAGAATTCGTCTAACAAACTCGACGCGATTTACGAAGTATCCAAGAAACTCTGGCTTTCCGAGTTTCTGCCGGAAGATGCCGATGGCGGGGCATTATCAACGGAGGGTCGGGTCTTGGAAATGCTCTCCGAGCATACCCTGGAGGGATGGCTTGAAGGGTACCTGCTGACGGGCCGGCACGGGTTTTTTTCAACGTATGAGGCCTTTGTGCATGTGATTGATTCGATGTTCAACCAACATGCCAAGTGGCTTGCCATTTGCCGCGAACTGCCCTGGCGGGCACCGATAGCGTCCCTCAATCTTCTCATTACCTCGACGGTGTGGCGACAGGACCACAACGGCTTTACCCACCAGGATCCCGGCTTCCTCGATGTTGTCGTGAACAAAAGCCCCGAAATCTGCCGGATCTACCTGCCGCCCGATGTGAACACGCTATTGAGCGTTGCCAACCACTGCTTGAAGAGCACCAATTATGTGAATGTCATTGTTTGCGACAAGCAAAAACATCTGCAGTACATGACCATGGAGGAGGCCATCGCGCATTGTACAAAGGGGATCGGCATCTGGAGAAAAGCCAGCAATGACGAAGGCGCCGAACCGGATGTCGTAATCGCCAGCGCCGGAGACATTCCCACCAAGGAGGCTCTGGCGGCTGTCGTCTTGCTGCGGGAGGACTTCCCCAACCTCAGAATCCGTTTTATCAACGTCGTGGATCTCTTTAGACTCACTCCTTCGTCGGAGCACCCACATGGTTTGTCCGACCGTGACTTTGACAGCCTGTTTACTTTGGATAAACCCATCATCTTCAACTTCCACGGGTATCCGTGGCTGATCCATCGTTTGACTTACCGGCGCACGAATCACAGAAATCTGCACGTGCGAGGATATAAGGAAAAAGGGAGCATCAATACTCCCCTGGATTTGGCCATCCAAAATCAAATCGACCGCTTTAGCCTGGCGATTGATGTGATCGATCGCGTTCCTGGCTTGAGCGTGGCCGGCGCCCATGCCAAAGAGAAGTTGCGAAACAAGCAAATCGAGTGTCAGAACTATGCATATGAATATGGCGTTGATTTGCCAGAGCAGGATCAATGGAAGTGGCCTTTCTGAACCGACATCGAGACCCGATTGAGATTGAAATCGGGCGCTTGCTCTGGTTATGCTGTTGCGTCAGTAGGCAGCTTGCAGGCTTACCTGTCGGCAATTGGCGTTCAGTAAGATAAGGCTCTACGTTACCTTAACAAATCCAAAACAACCGCAGGCAAATCCCGATTCTCATGAATCCAACCACTCCAACCCCCTATGCGACCTCTCTTGAAGAGGTCCTCTGGGGAGGTTTACTCGTGGCCATCACGATGGCTTTGCACGGCTTTGGCATGCTGCTGGTACTGCGCGTGAGCGCTGAGTTCAAGGAAAGGTTTGAGCGATCGCCCAGACTAACTCTTGGCTTGCTCCAGCTGGTCGTGGCCAGCTGGACGATCCTTATCGTTCATCTCGTCGAAGTCTTTACCTGGGCCGGGTTCTTCTTGTGGAAGAACGCCGTGAATACTGGGACGGGGGCCGCGGCTAATGCGAGCCTCTCCTACTATTTCGCACTTTTGGATTACACGACGCTGGGATGCGAATACGATCTTTATCCGCGCTGGCGCTTGCTTTCAGGGATGATCGCCATGGCAGGACTTCTCACCTTTGCCTGGTCTACCGGCGTGCTCCTGACCCTCGCGCAGGATTTTCAGGACCAGCAGGTATTGCTATATAAGCAGCGACGGAAAAAACACCAGTCTTGATGTTTTTTCGCGCTATGAGCGTGAGGCGGGAATTGCCAGCCTCTATTCCCAAAACCGGAGACATGGAATGAAATGGTGGGAGCGATTTATAAAAGATGATTGGCTTGGTGTCCATTTTGCGCTGAATGTGTATATCGCGACCACGGTGCTTTGGTTGATCCTGCACAAGGCTGCCGGTCTTAATCCGATCTGGGCGATTAGCTCCATGATTGCGGCGAGCGATCCAGTCATCAAGACGGCGGCTAAGACCTTCCGAAGCCGGTTCATCAATTCTCTCCTCGGTTGTTCCGTGGGGCTTGCCTTCCTGATGATCGGTGGCGCTCGGGAATGGAAACTACCGCTCGCCTTGATGATTACGGTCCTGCTGTCGACTTATGTGGTTCGCATCCAGCTAATGTGGCGCCAAGCCCCTATAACCGCTGCCATTGTGATCGCGGCGGGGATGTTGCACCAATCGAAAATGACTGCCTTGGAGGTTGGAATCCGAAGAGTCGGTGAAGTTCTATTGGGATGTATCGTGGGCTTGGTCGTTTCCTGGATAATGTCCAAGGTTTGGCCTCCACCAGAACCCAAAAAGTAAGGAACACGGCCAAAACTTAAAGCGGTTTTTAGAGCGAAAGAATTGGCAAGGAACTCGCTGATTTCGGATTAGAAAATCTGGCCTGAATTTGCCGGAAGTTCTCAGCACCGGTAAAGGAGCGACAAGATGAGCGACAAGCTTCCCGTGATCTATCTGGCCCGCCACGGGGAAACAGAATGGAGTCTATCTGGCCAGCACACAGGTCTGACGGATTTGCCCTTGACGGAACGAGGAGAACGGAATGCGTTTCGTCTTGGGGAACGGCTGAAAGGAAAGGATTTCGCCAAAGTGCTGACCAGCCCCTTAAAACGGGCGGCCCGCACCTGCCAACTCGCGGGGTTCGGACTTGAGGCAGAAATGGATAGTGACCTGGTTGAGTGGAATTACGGCGATTATGAAGGCCGGCGAACCTCCGAGATCCAGGAAGCGCGCCCCAACTGGGATCTGTTTCGCGACGGATGCCCGGGGGGCGAGAGCCCTGCACAGGTCAGTGCCAGGGCGGATCGTGTGGTGAGCCGCGTTCGGGCCATTGAAGGTGACGTGATTCTCTTTTCGAGCGGCCACTTTCTTCGAGTGCTGGCCGCGCGATGGCTGGGGGTTGAATCTCAGGCGGGAAGATATTTTTTTCTGGGGACCGCCAGCCTTAGCGCCCTCGGCTACGAGCACCACTTGAGCCAGCCTGTGATCCAGTTATGGAACGATGACCGGCATGTGGGGAAGTGAACTTCACAAGAGGCAGTACCAGCACTTCCCGTATACTATGTTACACTCGCCAAATAGCTGTTCCCTGCAAGCTCTTGTGCAACCTGACCCCAATGCCGGGATACGAGCTACGAGATGCGGGATGCCAGATGCGAGAACCGTGATGCGAAATATCCTGTATCCTGCATCCCGAATCCCGTATCCCACATCACTTATCTCGCATCTTGACTATCCAAAGGAACTGAACCATGGCGCTTTCTCCCTTGGCCGGCCAACCGGCTCCCAAAGAAATGTTGGTGGATCTGGCCAGGCTCGAACGGCAGTATTATGAACGTCGGCCCGAGCCGGGGAACGCCAACCAGGAAGTCAGCTTTGGAACGAGTGGACATCGCGGAACGCCATCGCAAGGCACCTTCACTGAAGCGCATATCCTTGCCATCACCCAGGCCATTTGTGACCATCGTCGCGAAGTAGGAATTGACGGACCCCTTTACATGGGCAAAGACACCCATGCCCTTTCCAGCCCTGCTCAACGTTCAGCTCTGGAAGTCCTGGCGGGCAACCGTATTGAGACGATCATCCAGCAGGAAGACGGCGTGACGCCAACGCCGGTCATCTCCCGTGCCATTCTGATTTACAACCACGGACGGAAGAACCACCTGGCCGACGGGATCGTCATCACACCGTCTCACAATCCTCCGGAAGACGGGGGATTCAAGTACAACCCTCCGAATGGTGGTCCCGCGGACACCGTTGTGACGCAATGGATACAGGCCCGAGCGAATGCCCTATTGCGGTTGGGAAATACCGGCGTTCAACGGATGTCTTTCGCCACAGCTCTCAAGGCTGCTACGACGCACCCGGAAGACCTGGTCCTTCCCTACGTCAAGGATTTGAAACAAGTCATTGACATGGAGGCGATACGGTCGGCAGGTCTGCAGCTGGGGGCGGATCCGCTGGGTGGAGCCTCAGTGCATTATTGGGAACCCATCAATACCCTCTACCATTTGGACGTTGAGGTCTTAAACCCGAGAATTGATCCTACCTTCTCGTTCATGACCGTGGATCACGATGGCAAAATACGCATGGATTGTTCCAGCCCGTATGCCATGGCTGGACTTGTCGGTCTCAAGGATCGCTACCGTCTGGCATTTGCCAACGACCCGGACTCCGACCGCCATGGCATTGTTACGCCTGCGGCAGGTTTGATGAACCCGAACCATTATCTGGCTATGGCCATCAAATACCTCCTGACCCACCGTCCGCAGTGGCCCTCTCAAGCCGTTGTGGGAAAGACACTGGTCAGCAGCGGAATGATCGATCGTGTCGTGAGTAAATTGGGCAGGAGACTTTCTGAGGTGCCAGTGGGCTTCAAATGGTTCACCCCTGGGCTCTATGATGGGTCTTGTTGTTTTGGAGGAGAGGAAAGCGCCGGGGCAAGTTTCTTGCGTCGTGACGGGCGCGTCTGGACGACGGACAAAGACGGCATCATTATGGATCTGCTGGCCGCCGAAATCACCGCCGTCACGGGCAAGGATCCCGGTGAACATTTCCAGGAATTGACGAAAGAGTTTGGCGTCCCTTATTACACCCGGGTGGATGCCGTGGCCACGCCGGAGCAAAAGGAGAAGTTGGCCGGATTGTCACCCGAATCAGTCGAGGAAGCCGAACTGGCTGGCGAACCGATCTTGGCCAAATTGACCCGGGCTCCAGGAAATGATGCACCCTTCGGAGGATTGAAGGTGGTGGCTTTCCATGGCTGGTTCGCGGCCCGACCGTCGGGTACGGAAAACATCTATAAGATTTATGCCGAAAGTTTCAAAAGTCAGACGCATTTGGATGCGATTTTAAATGAGGCCCAGGTAATTGTGAATCATGCCTTACTCAGCTCTAAGGGGCATGCCGGGGAGTGACCGGGAAGACTTGCGAGGAAATTCTCGACGAGATCGGAATGAATTTTTGCTGAGGTCCCCCATGGAGACTAACCTAAGGAGAAGAAAATGAAGACCGGCCCCGCGCCACTGACTCGACGTCCCGCTTGGAGTGCCCTGGCACAGCACTATGAAAGGGTCAAAGAGCTTCATCTCCGAAACCTCTTTGCGGAAGATGCACGCCGCGGCGAGCGCATGACGATTGAAGGTGCTGGAATCATGCTCGATTATTCGAAGAACCGTGTCACCGATGAAACCCTCAAACTCCTTCAGCAACTCGCCAAAGAGTCCGGTTTGCCTGCTAGGATCGATGCCATGTTCCGGGGTGAGAAAATTAATGTTACGGAGAAGCGTGCGGTGTTGCATGTGGCTCTTCGTGCCCCGAAAGAATCCTCGATCATGGTTGATGGCAGAAATGTGGTTCCCCAAGTGCACGCAGTTCTGGACAAGATGGCTGACTTTTGCCTGAGAGTTCGAAGCGGTGTCTGGAAAGGGCATAGTGGGAAGCGAATCCGCAATGTGATCAATATTGGGATTGGTGGGTCCGACCTTGGACCCGTCATGGCGTACGAAGCCCTTCGCTATTACAGCGAGCGGTCCATGACGTTTCGTTTCGTTTCGAATGTTGACAGCACTGATTTTGTAGAGGCAACCCGCGACTTGGATCCCGCCGAGACACTGTTTATCGTCTCGTCGAAGACGTTTACGACCCTGGAAACCATGACGAATGCTCAAAGCGCACGAGATTGGTTGGTCAGGGGATTCGGCGGAGATGCCAAAGCAGTGGCCAAACATTTTGTTGCCGTTTCCACCAACGCTTCAAAGGTGTCGGAGTTCGGGATCGACACGGCCAATATGTTTGGATTCTGGGACTGGGTCGGCGGTCGCTATTCCATGGACTCCGCGATTGGACTTTCAACGATGCTGGCCATCGGCCCCGATCATTTCCGATCCCTATTGGCAGGGTTTCATCTAATGGATGAGCATTTCCGCACAGCGCCTCTGGAACGCAATCTGCCAGTCTTGATGGGACTTCTGGCCATTTGGTATAACGACTTCTTCCAAGCGGAAACAGTGGCCGTATTGCCCTACGAGCAATACTTGAAGCGCTTTCCAGCTTATTTGCAGCAGATTGACCATGGAAAGCAACGGAAAGCATGTCACCCAGGATGGGGATCCCGTCTCCTATCCAACGGGCCCCATCTACTGGGGGGAGCCAGGCACGAACGGCCAGCACTCGTTCTATCAGTTGATCCACCAGGGCACGCGGCTCATTCCCTGTGACTTTATGGCCTTTGATCAAAGTTTAAATCCACTCGGCCGTCACCACGAAATGCTTCTTGCCAATGTCTTTGCTCAAGCCGAGGCACTGGCTTTCGGCAAGACTCCCGAAGAAGTGAGAGCGGAAGGGACGCCCGATTGGCTTGTGCCGCACCGGGTCTTTGAAGGGAATCGCCCCTCCAATATGATTCTTGCCAGTCGGCTCACGCCGGAGGAACTGGGAAAATTAGTGGCACTCTATGAGCACAGTGTCTTCACGCAAGGAGTGATTTGGGACGTGGACTCATTCGACCAGTGGGGGGTGGAACTCGGTAAGGTGTTGGCGTTGCGCATCATGCCTGAACTTGAAAACTCGGCTGAGCCGGCTCTGAGCCATGACAGCTCAACCAATAACCTGATTCGCCGTTACCGGAAATTGAAGAAAATAAGGTGAGCCTATTTTGCCCAAGGAATGCCCGTCACGGGCGTGGTTACCAGGATCGATGGCCATCGATGCCAAACTTGTTCCGATGCCCGGGCGATGATTTGAATCTGAATAGTTGAAGGTCCTGAGTCATTCAAACAAACAAGGGGAGCCAAACGAGGAGTTCTTTATGCGAATCGCGATGATTGGTCTGGGGAGGATGGGAGCCAACATGGTGCGACGGCTGCTCAAAGGCGGTCACCAGTGTGTCGTCTTTGATCGGTCGGCGCAAGCCGTACAGGAGTTGGAAAAAGAAAAGGCGGTTGGTGCGTCGTCGCTGATGGATCTGGTGAGAAAACTCGAGAAACCCAGAGCCTTCTGGTTGATGGTTCCTGCGGCCGTCGTAGATTCAACCATTGCGGAGCTTCTCCCTCATCTGGAGCCTGGAGACATCCTGATTGATGGGGGAAACTCTTATTACGTCGACGATCTCCGGCGGGCCAAAGAACTCACCACCAAACAGATTCATTATGTGGATGTGGGGACGAGTGGAGGAGTCTGGGGATTGGAACGCGGTTACTGCATGATGATCGGAGGCGAAACTTCCGTGGTCCAGCTCCTGGATCCGATTTTTGATACCCTGGCGCCGGGTCGGGGGGACGTCCCCCGCACTCCCGGACGCGAAAATCTCGGTGGTACGGCGGAAAAGGGATATTTGCATTGCGGGTCGAACGGGGCCGGGCATTTCGTGAAGATGGTTCACAATGGGATCGAGTACGGCATCATGGCAGCCTATGCCGAAGGATTGGGCGTGTTGCACGATGCCAACATTGGCAAGCAGGAACACGCCATGGATGCCGAGACAACTCCCTTGCGGGATCCTGAACACTATCAATACGATTTCAATCTGCGGGACATTGCGGAACTCTGGCGGCGGGGAAGCGTCATTGCCTCCTGGCTGTTGGATCTCACCGCAAACGCTTTGGTCAAAGATTCTTCCCTGACGGAATTTGCCGGGCGTGTCTCGGACTCAGGGGAGGGAAGATGGACAATCAAAGCGGCTATCGACGAGGCAGTGCCGGTGCCAGTGCTTTCGGCAGCGCTCTATCAGCGCTTTAGCTCTCGAGGTGAGTCTGACTATCAGGACAAACTCCTTTCAGCCATGCGCTTCCAATTTGGCGGGCATCTGGAAAAATCGGCCGGCTAGTGACCGGGGATCTCAAACCATGACCATGGATACCTCTCATTCTGATGCTCTCGTGTTCTTTGGAGCCACAGGGGATCTGGCTTACAAGAAAATCTTCCCGTCGCTTCAGGCAATGCTGAAACGCGGTCATCTCAACGTCCCGGTCATCGGCGTGGCCAAGGCGGGCTGGAGCCTGGACCAACTAAAGGCTCGTGCCAAAGACAGTCTCGAAAAACATGGTGGTCTCGATCCTGCCGCCTTCGAGAAGCTTTGCAGTTTATTGGGATATGTCGATGGCGACTATCAGGATCCAGCTACTTTTCTAGCCCTTCGCCGAAAACTCGGGGCCGCGGAGCGTCCAGCGCATTACCTTGCCATACCTCCGGTTCTGTTTGGCGTCGTGGTGGAACAGTTGCACAAGTCCGACTGCGCCAAAGGAGGCCGCGTCATTGTCGAAAAGCCATTCGGGACGGACTTGGCTTCGGCTCAAAAGCTGAATCAGATTCTGCTCGGAACGTTCAACGAGAAATCCATTTTCCGCATTGACCACTATTTGGGAAAACGGCCAGTCCATCATATGTTGTTCTTCCGCTTTGCCAATTCCTTATTTGAACCGTTTTGGAATCGCCACCATGTCGAGAGCGTGCAGATTACCATGGCGGAAGATTTTGGGGTTCAAGGCAGGGGAGCCTTTTATGATCAGACCGGGACGATTCGGGACGTGATTCAGAATCACCTTTTTCAAGTTCTCGTCAACCTGGCGATGGAGCCCCCGGTCAGAACCGACAGCGAATCGATTCGAGACGAAAAAGTAAAAGTGCTGCGAGCGATTCCTCCCTTGGAAGCCTCGAACCTGGTTCGCGGTCAGTTCTTGGGATATCTAAAGGAAGGCGGGGTCTCACCGGATTCCAAAATAGAGACTTTTGCGGCGTTGCGACTGGAAATCGATTCCTGGCGATGGAGAGGCGTCCCGTTCTATATCCGGGCCGGAAAATGTTTGCCCGTGACCTGTACGGAAATTCTTGTCCGGTTGCGCCAGCCTCCCACGATGTATCAGGGGTTTGACTTGGCACCGAACTATTGCCGATTCCGAATCAATCCAGATATTACCTTTGCGCTCGGATTTAATGCCATCGCGCCGGGATCGGAAACGAGCTGCCAGCCCACCGAAATTTTGGGGACCAACCATCCCGACAGCGGTGATATGGATGCCTATGAACGAGTCCTGGGCGACGCTATGGCTGGAGATGCCACTTTGTTCGCCCGTGAAGATTACGTGGAAGAAGCCTGGCGCATCGTCGATCCGGTACTCAAAGCCTCTACACCCGTCTACTCCTATGATCAAAATACCTGGGGACCCGGTGAAGTTGACCCATTGGTCTCGCCTCCGGGGGGATGGGACAATCCGGTCGTAAATAACTGAATCAAATCCCTGTCTGTCATTCATAATCACGAATTCCGAAGCTGGTTTGGCATTATCTGGCGGAGTGGCCGTGGGACGGGCTGTCCCACGCGCCCGGTCTGCCTGAGCCGAAATTTTTCTGAACATTTTTAGACTCATTCCTTTGTTTGCAAGCCTCACCTAAATCAGAAGATGCAGCGAATTCCCAATCCCCCAAGTTTGGAATTCGGGATAATTGTTACGTTGACGGAGAAAAAGGTGCCTGTCCTGAGTATTTGAATAATTGGACCAGGGTGAATAGAATCGGATCAAGAAGAGGACAACAACAAACCGGCCTCCAGCGCTTGGAGAGGGAGGGATGGAACTGAAGGAGTGGGGATCGTGTGTGGGGATAGACTAAGGGGCGGTGAGCGCGGCACTGCGACGATTCGAGCAACGGCTCCACGAAGACAAGGCTTTGGCCCGATGGCTTCGACAAGCCGAATCTCTTTTATCTAATGTTGAGATCTGACCCTAGTTTTTCTGGACCCTAGTTTTTCTGTACGACGGTGGATTCTATTCTTTGGGGCAATTATGGTAGTGGCTGGGTTCAATGCCACAGCGATTGCTGAAGCCGAAGAACCATTGAAGACAACGGTTTGCGAGTTGCTCGCAAAACCCGAACAGTTCAGTGGGAAGCTCGTTGTCTTTCAGGCTGATCTAATCAATCCGCGGCGTATAGCTTTGAAGGATGGGGGGTGTGAACGGGTCCTTCTGACGTTTCCGAACGATCCCGACACGAAACCCAAGGCGAAGTTCAAACTCGTTAAGGATGAGAGCTACAAGAAGCTTATGTCCTCGATGGGGGTGCTTGTTCCAATGCCGCCCAATAAACCTGGCAGGATCACCGCGAAGTTCGAGGGTCGTTTCGATTCAGTATTCATTGTCCGCAACGGTCAGAAGGTGCAGAGGAACCCGCGTTCACTTCGGCTGGCTGCCGATGAGGTGAGGTTAGTTTTGCGGAGGGTCTCGGACGTGCGGGTGGAGGAACCGACGCCGATTTCCGGGGCGGTGAATCGGTAGATTCGGGGACGCAAACCCTATCCGTAGGAAAAATGGGAGTAGGAAAAATGGGGTCAGATCTTAACATTAGATTTAACTTTACATGGTGGGGGCCGTGAGATAGGGTAAAGAATATGGCAAGACCGTTGCGAATCAGCCGACCAGGGATATGGTATCACGTCACCGTACGAGGCAATGAGCGCCGGGCAATCTACCGGGACGAGACGGACCGGCAGAAGTTCCTGGGCTTGCTCGAACCCTGGGTGGAACGCTATCGACTGCGCCTGCACGCCTACGTGCTGATGGAGAATCACTATCATCTCTTGGTGGAGACCCGGGAGGCCAATTTGAGTCGAGCCATGCAATGGCTCAACCTGAGCTACAGCCAATGGTATAACCGGCGACACCAACGGGTAGGACACCTGTTCCAGGGACGCTTTGGAGGGATTGTGGTGGAGGAGGAGCGGTGGGGATTGGAGTTAAGCCGGTACCTTCATTTGAATCCGGTAAGACGGCAGAGGTTCGGGCTGGAGAAGCGAAGAAGGCAGCAAAACCGGAGGGGCGCGGGCCGGGCGATGGCGAGTCGAAGCTGGGGAGAACGGGTCAAAGCGCTGCGAGCCTACCGCTGGAGTTCCTATCGGGCGTATGTGGGAGAGGAAGCGTTACCGGAGTGGCTGGTCAGTGACGAACTGCTGAGCCGGATGGGGGGAAGGCGAGCAGGGTGGAAGAAGGCGTATCAGCGGAGTGTGGAAGAGGAACTGCGGGAAGGGATCGCGGTGCCTTGGGAGGAATTGAAGGGACAGGTGATACTGGGGGATGAGGAGTTTGTCAAAGACATCAAGGCGGAAATCGAAGGCGACGGGAGGGAGCAACCGAGTTTGCGGCAGTTGGAAAAGAGACCGTCGTGGGAGAAGATTGTCAAGGTAGTAGAACAATTGAAGAAGGAGGGTTGGGAGCGGTTCCAGGATCGGCGGGGAGATTGGGGACGGGATCTGGGGTTGTACCTGGGTCGGCAACAGGGAGGGATGGGACTGAAGGAGTTGGGATCGTGTGTGGGGATTGACTACGTGGCGGTGAGTGCGGCACTGCGACGATTCGAGCGACGGCTCCACGAAGACAAGGCTTTGGCCCGAAGGCTGCGACAAGCCGAATCTCTTTTATCTAATGTTGAGACCCTATCCCAATTTTAACCGAGATGGCAAGGGAAGGAATTCTTGCCTGCTTATCCACCCCATCTCCTCCCGCCGGTCGAATCGAGATATCCCAATTCCGATGTTGAAAATATAATCAAATAGGGGACAAAGTCTCAATGGCCGCACCCTCTATTAGCTCGTGAACAAATGCATTTGTATGATAAGATGAGCTTTGACATGTCTGACACTGGGTACTGACTCTTAAATTTTATAGGAGGAAGAGAAGAGATGAAGAAGTTGAATCATAAGAGGATCGGGGCAATTGCTTTATTTCTATTCATGAATCTTGTGTTTAGCCTTTCAGCTTTTGCAGATAAGGATTCTCCAACGGCAGATAGCAAGACCCAAAAAAAGCAAGCTTCTGGTACAGCCAATCCGGGCTCCCCGGATGATGAAGGGTGGCATGTCGGGTTTACCCCTTATCTTTGGTTTGCTGGGGTGCATGGGACCATGGGGGCAAAAGGTCATAATGCCAGCGTGGATGCCAGCGCCGCCGATGTCCTTTCCCATTTTAATATTGGATTCATGGGCTATGCAGACATTCGCCACGACCGGATTGTGATGCCACTCGATTTTATTTGGATCCGGCTAAAGGACGACAAAGCCCTTCCTATTGATCCGGCAGTTTCGGCGGAAGCCACCATGAATCAGACGATGTTGACCCAGAAACTGGGTTTTCGGGTCGTCAATGAGGAGAAACTGAAAATCGATGCCTTAGCCGGTATCCGGTACTGGCATTTAGGGAACAAGTTGACTTTGTCTCCTTCGCAATTCGGTGGAGAAATCTCACAGTCGGCCAATTGGGTTGATGGTGTTGCCGGGGCACAAATCCAATTTCCACTCTCCAAGAAATCCGTCTTCTCGATTCTGGGGGATGCCGGAAACGGTGGGGCGAAACTGGATTACCAAGTTGCAGGCTTGCTCGGCTACCAGGTCAAGAAAGCCATGTTGCAGGCAGGCTGGCGTTATTGGGTGATTGATTACAAATCCAGTGAAGGGATGTTGGTAAATGTTACCCAGTCGGGCCTGGTGCTTGGCATAACGTTCAATGTGAAGTAGTCTCCGGTTCGAATGATTCGCCCTCATGCCGGGGTTTTGCTGGCCTTGCTATCGCCGACAAGCGGCGGTTGAGTGGCAAAGCCCCGGCTGGATGGCACCGCAGAGAAAACTCCTTAATGAAAATTGAAGTTCTGCCTGACGCCGAATCTGTCGCCCAGAAAGCGGCTTCGTACGTTGCTGAGCAGGCCAGAGCGGCAGTTGCGGCACACGGAAGCTTCGTATTGGCGGTTAGTGGCGGGCATACTCCCTGGGTCATGCTGCGTGCCCTTTCCGGAGAGAAGGTCCCTTGGGAAAATGTGCATGTCGTGCAGGTTGATGAGCGTATTGCTCCTGTAGGGGATCCGGATCGGAATCTCACCCATCTGCGAGAAAGCCTTTTGCAAAAAGTTCCTCTTCCCACCATCAGCTCTACCCAATGCCGGTTGATGCGTCCGATCTGGAAGCAGCGGCGTGCAGGCTATGCTCAAACACTCCAGAGAATTGCCGGATTGCCGCCGGTCCTTGATCTTGCTCACCTGGGACTGGGCCCTGACGGCCATACGGCATCCCTGGTTCCGGGGATCCTGTCCTCAGGTTGTCGATCGGGACGTTGCACTCACTGATCTATACCGCAGCGGAAAAGGATGACGCTGACTTACCCTATTCTCAACCGTTCGAAATCGATCTTATGGATGGTAACCGGGAGCGAGAAGGCGGAAATGCTGCAGCGGCTTCTTAAGGGTGACATCTCAATTCCGGCAGGGCGGATCAGTCGAGATCAAGCGCTGGTCCTTGCCGACCGGTCGGCTGCTAGACAGGGATGATCGGTTTCGTTTCAGTTCCAGGAAACACCAATATCTCAAACCATTTTCAGGAGGAACTCATATGTCGGACGGAACTCAGCTCACCAAACGCGTGGCGGATCTCAAGCCGGAGTCTATAGTGACGGACATCCACTCGACGAAGTCCATTATCTGGAGTGCAAGATCATCCTCAAGGGCGATCGGTTTACTTTCTGGTGCAAAGTTTCCACGAGTTTACCAAGCTTGTCCGTCAAGCGGCCGAGAAAAGTGACGTGGATTTTTCCACCAAGGAATTTCTGGGTTTGAAGCCGCAAATTCGGGAGGTCATCTTCCTGGATACCGCGGACTTCAGGCTCTATAACAATGCGTTCATCTTGCGACGCCGGATAACTTATGAAGACGGCTTCCTTGTCGGTGATCCAGAAATCGTTTTCAAGTTTCGCCACCCTGATCTACAAAAGGCCGCGGAAATGGATGTACGCCCGCATATCTCCGGTGATTACCGGATCAAATTCAAAGCTGAGGCGTTGCCTCTCAAAAATGAAGTGGGGGGATTCCGCTTGTTATTCTCCCACAATGTGGAGTTTCCCTTGAGTGCCGTCCACGAAGGGAACCGAAGCTCGATGGCAACGTTGACTCATGTGTTCCCGCCATTGCAAATTCTGAAATCTACCGAATCCGATTCGGTGGAACTTGTCAACGCAACGGCCGTCGAAGAAGTCCTGCTTGACATTGGGATGCTGGACTTTGGCAAAGGGATTGAAGCCAAGGCCAATACGGCAGTCTGGCGCACGCGCGGCGATCAGAAACAATTGGTGGGAGAGTTTGCCTTCCAGTGCAAGTTTCAGCGGAGAGATGACATACACGATAAAGTAAGGAATCGAGTGGAGCAGTTTTTCTGTTCGCTCCAGCACATCGCCCAGGACTGGTTAGCCCTCGGAGTGACCAAGACGGGGGCGGTCTACCGGCTTAAAGGGAACCCTCCTAACGCCCACGAGTGAAATTTCAAGCCTCATCCGGGCAGGGAATGAAGCCAAATCGTCGGGACGGGGGGATCAAAAGGATTTACGACGGAACAAACACAATATCGGTTGGACGATCCCCTTGAAATTCTTTTAATCGCTGGTGTTTTTGTCTGCATCGCTTTCTTTAGGATAGATCCTCACCCGGAAAATCACTATCATGCCGGGACGATCGTCAGCTTTAAGAAGGTCTTCCCGTCAGACCCGGTGGTCTCATCATTATCTTGGGGGCCCAGATTTTAGCGTCCTCCGAAGAAGATGAAAACACCGAGCTTTTGGGCCATTTGAACGCAAAGAACGCCAGTCCGGTACCCCAAGTGCTGACAAAAGAATCTGAACAAATCCATAGCGACAGCAGTCGCAGTCGAGGGGCTGTGCTCCAGGTTCTGCTTCGTACGGGTGGCTGACTTGACTTCGCTGTTTTCCGATTGAAGACATTCGTCAATTTTAAGGAGGAAACGAAAAAATGAGTTCATTTTCAATTTCCATAATTGTGTTTGCCAGCGTGTTTGGTGGAGCCTTGTTGGGCATCCTTCTCCGCAGGGTTTTGCCTGACCATCACCTGGGTCAGGATTCAAAAGATGTGGTCAAGGTGGCGATGGGGCTGGTGGCGACAATGGCGGCCCTTGTTCTTGGATTGCTCACGGCGACGGCAAAGGGTACGTTCGACACCGAAAGCGACGAACTCAAAAAGACAGCGGCGACCATCATTACCTTGGATCGATATTTGGCCGCTTATGGGCCGGAAACCAAGGAGATTCGAGAAGAGATTCGACGTGCTCTGGCAGCCCGGTTGGATCTCACCTGGCCCGAGGATCGTTCTCGACGCGCGACTTTGGATACAACAGAAGCCTCAACGACCTTGGAGGCAATCGTGAACAAAATTTATGCATTGTCTCCACAAAATGAAGCACAGCGCCGCCTGCAGTCCAAGTCCCTGGAGGTCGCCAATGACGTGTTGGGAACTCGGTGGCTATTGCTAACGCAAGCGGGCAACACCATCCCCTTCCCTCTTTTGGTGATGACTGTCTTCTGGCTGAGCGTCCTCTTTGTCAGTTTCGGCCTCTTTGCCCCTTCGAATGCAACGGTAATTGCCGCGCTGTTGCTCTGTGCGATTTCAGTTTCGGGTTCCACCTTCTTGATTTTGGAAATGAATCGTCCCTTGCAAGGGATGGTCAAGGTTTCCAGCGAGCCTTTGCGCTTTGCCTATTCGCAACTTGGCAAATAGGCGGCCCGAAGTGAGACCTCAATGATGACCGTCATCGCGATTTTCTTTATCTTGGTTTTTTTCTACAGCTTGGGTTCCAGGAAACTCGAGCAAACAGCGTTGACGGCTCCGATGCTCTTTACGGCAGCCGGAATTGCATGCTTTTTCATACTGCCCGGACTTCGCGGCCAATCCTTCAATCGCAATGTCTCACTTTGGATCACCGAGTTGGGCTTGGTCTTTCTCTTATATACCGATGCCAGCCGTACCGATCTAAAGGTATTAAAAAATATTCAGAACTTGCCCGCCCGGCTCTTGAGTGTTGGTATGCTGCTAACCCTCCTGCTTGGGGCGGTTGGTGCCCGCCTTATCCTTCCTCAGCTCTCCTGGTGGGAAGCCGGAATTCTAGCCGCCATTCTTGCCCCGACGGATGCCGGCCTCGGTCAGGTGATTGTCTCCAGCCCGCTAGTGCCCATGCGGATTCGTCAAGCGCTCAACGTGGAAGCGGGGCTCAACGACGGGCTGTCCGTGCCTTTTATGCTGTTCTTCATTGCTCTGGCTGTGGCCAGTGGAAAAAGTCCGGATGCGCGTTTGGGAAATTTCATCCTCGCGCAGCTGGGGGTTGGCATCCTCATCGGTCTGGGAATTGGACTGGCGGGAGGATACCTCTTGAGTTTTGCAGCCCGCGCAAAATCCATGGCGGCGTCTTACCAACAAATTGGGGTGGTTACCCTGCCAATCCTTTGCGCCATTGCCTCCGAAGCCGCCGGAGCGAGCATGTTCATAGCGGCCTTTGTGGCTGGCTTGGCAGTCCAAGTCCATTTTCGAGAGGCCGGGCAACACAGCGTCGAATTTGCCGAAGAGTGGGGCCAATTAATTAACCTTTTTGTCTTTTATCTGTTTGGGATGCTGGGTGTACCATCGGCACGCGACTTTACTCTGGCCGTGGTGGGCTACGCTTTGTTCAGCCTTACTGTCGCAAGAATGCTGCCTGTAACTCTGGCCCTCTGGGGAACTGGACTGAGTCGGGCCAGCGTGATTTTCATGGGATGGTTTGGCCCGCGAGGGCTGGCTTCAATTGTGCTTGGGCTGGTTTATCTGGAACATGAAACGCATTTGCCTGGAGAAGCCACAATGCGGCTGGCGGTTATCGCCACCGTGTCGCTGAGTATTTTGGCACACGGTTTGAGCGCCAAACCCGGTATCAGTGTTTATGAGAAGAGATTGGCGATGTTGGCTGACAGTGCCCCGGAGCGAACATGAGACTGTTCTTTGTTCCCCGAGAATGTCAATGTAGAAAGAGTGATAGGTGCGCGTCGGTTAAGTTTGTGAGGCGTTCATTTCCCGTCTTCACCAAGTATGGTGAAGCTGATCGTAACCTGAGGCATTGAACTGGT
Organism: Terriglobia bacterium; assembly: GCA_046331665.1. Lineage (GTDB taxonomy): Bacteria > Acidobacteriota > Terriglobia > Versatilivoradales > Versatilivoraceae > CAWBAT01. Next base: position 70,316 of record JAXLQK010000031.1, read on the forward strand.
CTCTTGAAAAACAGTATTCCGGACCGTTCCCGAATGCGGAGTAACGCTAAAATCTTAACAGCACTCAGTGTGTTATTGCTGGGTTGCTACCTAATCTCAGGGATTAGATACGCCACTTATCACCCCCATCGATCGGCCAACTATTTATGGGGTGCCTACCACGTGCATTCCACCATGTCTGATGGGTTGCATTCGGCGGAAGAGATTGCGCGTCAGGCCCAAATCGCCGGGGTGAACCTGGTGCTGCTCACGGATCACGGGGCCCCGAATCTCAGCTCCACTGTCTATCGCAGGGTCATTGGGGACGTCATCATTGCCGGAGGATCGGAAGTTCAGCTTGCTGAGGGTCGCCTGACTTTTTTTGGAGCCCGCGGGATACCCCAGCTTCGCTTGTCTTCACTTCCACCGGAAGCCATTCATGACATCAGTGGCAGGGGCGGCTTCCCGATCCTTGCCTATCCCGAAGATCCCGAATTTGGCTGGAAATATTGGGAATCAGACTTGTCTCCCAGCGGAATTGAAATTTTGAACCTGTTTACGACTTTGCGCTGTTCGTCCCTTTGGGACAAGCTGGGGCTTGCCCTTTACTATCCTTTTTCCCGCTATTACTTCATGAAACTCATTTCTTTCTCCCCGGGATCGATGGAACGCTGGGACGGTTTTCTGCAAACGCGCAAAACCTGGGGGCTCCTGGCGACTGATGCTCATGGGGGATTTCGGATTGGCAGGTGGCTAAAGGCAGAGCTTCCCTCCTATGCGGACGCCTTCTCATTTGTTGGGTTGGGAATTGATAAACGATACGTCTCGAACCCGGAGGCAGCGGTGCGAAAAGGAGATTTTTTTAATTGCCTTCGCGGGGCCGGGGAGCCCGAGCGCTTTGATTTCTTTGCTGTTTATGGCCGGAATATCTACAACCCAGGAAGCAACACCCCTCTCCATTCGAACCTGAAGGTTGAGGTGCAAGATCGAAACCAACGGGTGTGGCTGGTTCTCAAGAAGAATGGCGCCAAGATATTGGAGACGGTCGGCAATCACTTGGAGCTTCTCGAAGCTGAATACGGGGTCTATCGCGTCGAAGTCTTTCTTGAAGACCATCCCTTGCTGCCGGCGGATGTGCCATGGATTGTGTCCAACCCGATCTTTGTTGGATCCAAACGGAATGAGCTCTTCTCATCCATGGCGGCGCGCCGGAGTCGAAGATTCAAAGGCAAGCTGGTTAGCGGGATGATTCCTCCACAAGGATGACTCAATTTCCGGTAAGCACGCTCAGACAAAGAAGGTCTGGAGAGTGTTGGTAGACCAGCGTCGGTGCGATAATATTTGCCAATTACTTGTTGCGGGAACGTCAGAATTCTAGACGCGAATGAAGGGAAATCCAGTTTTCCTATTCAAATGCGACGGGAATGCCTGATCATCGGCCGCCATCTTAGTCAAGCGGGGGATCGCGATGAATGTCCTGACCATTGATATCGGTGGAACCAATGTCAAAATGCTCGTTTCCGGGCAGGCTGAACCGCGAAAATTTCCCTCGGGGCCAAGCATGGACCCAGGCCAACTGATTGCCGGGATCAAAGAGGCAACTAACGGCTGGAGATACGACGTTGTGTCCATTGGCTTCCCCGGACCCATTTTGCGCGGGAAGATCGTTTCTGAGCCGCATAATCTCGGGAAAGGATGGGTTGGATTTAATTTTGAACGAGCCTTGGGGTGTCCGGTAAAACTTATCAACGATGCCGCCATGCAGGCCTTCGGCAGTTACCAGGGCGGAAAGATGTTATTCCTCGGACTCGGCACGGGGTTGGGCTGTGCCATGGTTGTGGATGGGATCATCGAGCCGATGGAGTTGGGACACCTGCCCTATAAGAAGGCGACCTACGAAGATTACATTGGCCTTCGAGGCTTGGAAAAGGCAGGCAAGAAAAAATGGCGGCGCCATGTCGAGGACATTGTGGCTCGTCTCGCCGCCGCTCTCGAACCTGATGACGTTGTGCTTGGCGGCGGCAATGTCAAAAAGTTGAAATCGCTTCCTCCCGGATGCCGAGCTGGAAACAATGCCAATGCTTTTCTCGGCGGGTTTCGATTGTGGGACCAGGTTCCCGGGGCAGACGACGCCATTAAAACATAGCTAGACTGGGGCCGACCCGATTCGAATTGCATTTCAGATTGATCAATTGCCATAGCCGCAGATCCAAAAAGGAATCCATAGCTTCGTCTTCCCCTGCTGGTGCGATCTACTTACCTTGTACGGGCTGCTGTTTCTCCGCTTCATTCGGGTTAATTCGCTCGTTTCTGTGGGTGAAATCAACATTTCCTGGTTAGCTTTGCTGCTGCCCTCCTCCATCGATTCCCACCAAAGTGATAGACAGTGTTTGAGGTTTCCTCAGGTCGTAATTCCAGGCTCCCTGTTTGGATGGACTCTTGCTTCGAGAAGCCCGGACTATTGCATCACTTGCCCCCAATACGGATGTCATGGTAGCCTTTTTAAAAATGGGTTTTGCCTCTCTTAACTGGGATCTCAAGCAATTTCAAACCACGACAGGTTGACACTGCAAATGGCAGAGTCCACTTCGGCTCCCAAGCCGGGTTCAAATCAGTGCCAGAGCTGTGGAATTTTGCGAACGTCAGTAATCCTGATACTCCAGAACAAGTCAAGTTGAAGGACTGGTTATTTTATGCCTTTGCCAGGTTCACTGGAGTTTGTCGTTTTTGTTGAAACGGTCGTCTGGAGCTGGGTTCTAGTTTCCAGCACCATAAACTTTCTTGGGTTGGCTTCCTGCGCTGGTCTTCAGCAATAACCGACCCTTCTGCAGGCGTCTATTCGAAAGGATGATGGCTGTGGCTGAATCGAAAAGTCCTGCCTGGTCAATCTCCGCCTCTGTCAGAATTTTCCAAGAGATTCAATCCAAACAAGTAGGTTTTTTCAGGAAGTCATCGAGAATGCATCCTTGCGTCCCAAATCGCATGGCGGTTGCTGATCGCGGCAAAGAGCGGACAGGGATGAAGAACTCTTCGAGTGTCAAAGAAATAATACCTGATCAAAGGAGACATTTATGGCAGAAACAAATACCAAGCTCGACTTCGAACATCTTTCAGTCTCCGATGTACTCAAGCAATTAGGTGTTGGACCCCAAGTCGGG
>JAXLQK010000032.1:0-71476 GCA_046331665.1 Terriglobia bacterium
GTTCCTCCCATTGCACGTTGATCCCGTATTGGGCAAAGCGATTGGGGAAGAACCTCCTGAAGGCACAGCAGCTTTCAGCTCGCGGCGGCGAACTCTTTTGTGAAGATCGATCCGAGAGGGTTTTCATCGGCGGGAATGCAGTTTGCTACCTGGAAGGCCTGATCACGGTTGAGCCGTAACTTCGCTCTTACTCAGAATGGGACACTCGGTGTGAGTCCGTCGGACAAAATGGAGGGAGCCTGCCCATTGCAACAGGAGGGACTATTCGCTAATCTTTGCTTCATCCACCAGCATCACCGGGATATCTTCCCGGATGGGATAGACGCGCTTGCATTTGACGCACTTCAGGCCTTGTTGATCCGGAGTCAATTCCACCGCCTCCTTGCAAACGGGGCAGACGAGAATCTTCAATAGCTCTGGATTAATCGGCATCTCTCACCTCGACCGAGTTTTGTTCACAAAGATTTCGAATGAAGGTCGCGCGCCACGCAGAAAAATTCGAACTTGCGCCAGACCGTCACGACGCAGGTTTTTCCTGTTTCTCCACAATCTCATCGGCCTTGAAATTTAAGCTCTCAAGGATTTTCTTGTCGATCTTATAGACGATCGCAGAACCCTTAACGACCCCGTACACCCGGTCGTTTTCCACCTTCCCCAAGATTACTTCCGTGGATTTGTCATTTTTTTCCTTCAGGATGATCTCTGCCAACGGCGCATCAAATCCGTATTTCGGATCCTTGAGATTGGCGTTGTCAATCAGCTCCTTGCCTTCCAAGTCTTCGATGGGCCAGAAAATCTTGTAGTCCAGCAGATTCTTTTGTTCATTCCCTTCGGGCTTGATCCACTTCCATTTGTCTTCAGAACCCCGGGTAAAGGCGAAGAACTTATCCCCCAACTTCACATCAATTTCTTTCAAGTTTGACCGATCGACCCGGACAAGCTTCTTATCTCTTATCTTCTGCGAGTCAACGTCGAGCTTCTTGAACAGATCCTCTTTGACTTTAAAGACCGCCTCACGGGAGTCATCTTTCGCGTAATACGAGTTATCGACCTTATCCCCGATCAGCAGGGATTTTCGGTTCTTGTTCTCTCCGACAAAAAGGTCAACCCGGACCTGAGGTTTCACCAAGCCATACTTCTTGAGGTCGTCCAGGGGCGGATTTACGAAATCCTCGACTTTGGCAAATTCCAGGTCACTGACAACCGAATTGATCTCGCTATTGTCGCCGCGGCCTTCGAAAGGTTTCTTGATGAACCAGTCATCGCCGCTTTTCTCAAATCGGAATTCCTTATCCTTACGGGCAATGGTAAATCCCTTCAATTGGCCCCTCTCGAACTCGAGGACAGATTTATCCCGGAATTCAAGAAGCTTCTTGCTGGCATCCGAGAGCAATCCCGTCGAAGCCAGCAGCAGAACCTTATTTTGCCCGGGCACCCGGGCGAAGAGAGAACTGGAACTGAAGTCCTTTTCACCCAACTCCAAATCATGAATTTTCCCGTCTTTCAGTTTCACGGTGATTCGAACGGGAGCAGGATCCAGCCCAAAATTCTTCCAATTGAGGTTCGCATCATCGAGCGTCCGGTCTACCTTGGTACCGACCAGACTGTTCGCCAGGGCGTCGCAAGCGGATTTGTCAGCCTTTGCTTCGATGGGCCTGGAAAGCTTCCAGAGGTCGTTTTCCCTCTGCAGGGTGACGACTCCATCCGCGTTCTTCAAATCAATCTGTGCGATTTCTTTCTCCTCAAACTGGAAGAGCTTCTTGGCCTTTTCCTCCGCTTCTTCTTTCTTCTTCTCCCCTTTGATTTCGAAGAAGTACACGTAGGCCATCAATAAAGCGAAGAGGGCCGCCAGGAAACCGAGGTTTTTCCACTTCATCGCCTATTTCTTCCTCCTTCTCCAAACCGCAATGCCTCCGAGCAACGCGCATCCGGGGAGCAGCACGACGGCCAGCCAGAATAGTCCCGATGCCCCGGCCCGGGTCAGCACGATGGCTCGATTTTCCTGGTTCTTGGGGCGAACAGAGATCAGGTCTTCATCTTCTGCCAGCCAACTGATCATGTTCAAGAAAAGATCTCCGTTGCGTTGATGGTTGAAATACTGATTGCTGGCAAAATCAGAATCGCCGACCACCACGGCTCGCGCTTCCTTGCCAAAATTCTTGGTTTTTTCGTCGCCGGCCGCCGCTCCGACGCTCACCGCCGCCAACGCGACAGGTCCCTTAATATCCTTACCTTCGTTATATTCAGCCGACCCGCTTTTCAAATTCGTCTCACCCCAGCTATTTTCAGAGGTTTTCAGAAGAAGGGTTGCATTGAAGGACGAGCCTGAGTTCTCGATGATCTTGACGGACCGGGCCAGCGGGAAAAAGGTCATGGACCGAGAAAGATCCTTGGTAATCGGGTGGGGCTCATACTTGGTGACCAAAGGAGCCGCGGGCCCCATTCCAAACAGCTGGCCGATGCCGCTGGCATCCACGACGATGTCATCCTCCAAGGCAATTTTCCATTTCTTGAGCTCCTCCGCCATTCCCGGGTTTGTATCGGGGTCAACCATCAGGAGAACCTTTCCGCCGGCCGTCACATACTGATCGATGACCGCAGACTCCGTTGGCAAGAGGCCAACCTTGGGTCCGGCAATGACCAGCACCGCACAATCTTCCGGGAGACTCGGTTTCTCCGCCAGATTCAGGGTCTTCACTTGATAGTTTTGCGCTTCAATGGCCTTATTGGCGACCGCAAATCCTTTGGCGTCCTGCCCGTCGCTGATGTCACCTTCGTTGTGACCACTCAAGAAATAAACCACCTTGTTTTTCTCCCGCGTCACTTTCAAGATGGCATTGGTCACGGCTTCTTCCTGAGGGCTGTCCACCTTCTCCGTTTTCTGACCGTAGGCCACCACGGTCTCCTTCGGCCGGGTGATTCCGTATTGTTTGGCCTGAGCCGGTTCCTTCCAGGGATCGATGGTTTTAAAGTCGATCTTACCCGGACTGATGCTCTTGTATTCGTCCATTAAATCATTGAGAGCCCCATTGGGTTCCTTGTCGAAGTAGAGAATCTTAACTTCCCCCTTCAAGTTCCTCACTATCTTGGTGGACTGGTCCGAAAGGCTGAAGACCTTGGCCGTGGTGAGATCAAACCGTTTGACATGCTTCTTCCCAAGATAATTGATGACTCCCAAAATTCCCAGGACTACCAGGAGAACCAGGACCGTATTGGATCCATATTGCGTGGAACGCAATCTAAACGAATCTTTGATGGAGCCAAGATTGAAGAACACCATGGCCAGCGTCAGCGCGACCCCAACATAGAAAATGACCTGGACCGGAATACTCCAGATGTTTTCGATGGAGTAATACAGGTATCCGCCAATAATCAGAGCCGGCCCAAATGAAGCGAGATTCTTAAGAAATTTCATGGAATTACTGCCTCCATCTCAGCGATTCGATTGAGCGGTATGTCAGAAAGAGTCCCAGAAAAATGAAACTCATGTAGATGATCACACTCGAAGTATCGATCACCCCTTTTGAGAAATCCTCGAAATGATTGAGGACCGAAAGATAGCTCACCACTTCCTGTAGGATGGGCCCGCCGGAGCGGCTTACCAGTTCAATCACCCAAAGCAAAAGGAACGCCCCGAAGGTGACGCTGGCCGCGACGATTTGATTTTCGGTCAGGGTGGAAATAAATATCCCGAGGGAGATCAGGGCCCCCCCCAGCAGCAAGAGGCCCAGATATCCGGAGAACATCGGCCCCAGGCTCATCTTCGGTGAGGTGTAAAAGTAGATGAACACATGATATAAGAGGGTTGGGAGCAGCATGACGGTGAAAAAGGCCAAAGCCGCCAGAAATTTTCCCAGGATGACTTGAAGATTTGTGATTGGCGACGTCAACAACAGCTCAATCGTCCCCCGGCGTTTTTCTTCAGCGAAGGTGGCCATCGTAATCATGGGAAGCATGAAAAGAATGACGGTGCTGAGCACACCGAAGAAATTACGATCGACAATCGCCGGCACGTCCATGGCTGGCGGCGGGCCGCCAAATTGCTGGGATTGCATCATCATCATCATTGATCGCTCAATGAAGATGCTGACAATCCTTTCGAAGAAGAAACCTGAGATGATTAAAAATACGGTCAACACCACATACGCCACGGGTGAGACAAAATAAGACCGGAATTCTTTCTGCAGAACGGCCAGAATGTTTCTCATTTGTTTCGCACCCCCTCTTCCTTGGTCGTCAATTCGAGGAAGACCTCTTCAAGACTCATGGTAAGAGCTTTCAACTCCAGCAAATCGTAGCCGCTTTCCACAATCTTGCGGGCAATCGCACCGCGTAAATCGCTCTTAAGCTCTGTGTCGATGGCAAAGGAGAACTGCTGGTCTCCGACGACAGGAGCGGCTTCAATGCGCAAGACCCCGCGAATTTCCCCAATTTTTGACCGGATTGCATCCTCCGGACCTTTCGCCACCACCAGAACCCGATCCGCCCCCTGCAGTTGCCGCGTCAAATTTTCGGGAGTATCCACCGCCACAATCTTTCCCTTGCTAATGATGACGACCCGTTGGCAAGTCATTCCCACTTCAGGAAGGATGTGCGTCGAAAGAATGACAGTATGGTTGCCGGCCAGGCTTTTGATGAGTTGGCGCACGTCACTGATTTGATTCGGATCCAATCCGATGGTTGGCTCGTCCAGAATGAGCACTTCGGGATCATGAACCAGGGCTTGAGCCAGCCCGACGCGCTGCCGGTATCCTTTGGAAAGATGCTTGATGATGGTCCCGCTATAAGACTGAATACTGACGCGGTCTTTGACCTCAGCAATCCGTTTGCTCCGGATCAAGGGATCCACACCCTTGATCTTTGCCACGAACTCCAAGTAGGCATCCACCGTCATTTCGTCATAGAGCGGGGGATTTTCCGGAAGGTATCCAATGCGCCGTTTCACTTCCATCGCTTGCTTGAAGACATCAAAACCAGCCACGCGGGCGGTTCCTTCTGTGGCAGGAAGAAAGCACGTGAGAATTCTCATCGTCGTCGTCTTCCCTGCTCCATTGGGACCCAAGAAACCGAGAATTTCTCCCTTCTCGACGCGAAAAGAGACATTATCGATAGCCTTCACGCTGCCATACTTTTTGCTTAATTGTTCAACTTCAATCACACAACCTCCTCGTCTCCCGCCAAGAATGCTGATGGGGCTACTGGACTCTCATGTGAATTTCATTGGGATGAAGGGTAATGGAAAAAAACCAGAACGGTACAGAATCATGGCAAAATTTTTATTATACTCAAAACGGTTCCCTTGTAAAGGCTTAGAGGATCCGTGAAATTCAGCCACGATATCTTCCGGAATAGAGGCAGGCATCAGGAAAGGAAACGCAAGCTTGAATCAGCAGGAAGGGCGGGACGCAAAGCAAGGAATAATGGGCCAGTAACAAGAATCGGGCCAGCCGAAAGTTTGCAGGGATCAGCCTTTCACATCGATGCGATCATTGGCCGTCGGGAAGAATACGAGTGAGAGAACCAGTCTGCCCTCCGTCGGTCTTCCAAAAGAAGTTGCAGGGTCAACTCTGGCTTCGAAGAACAAAAACTGATCCAAACTCCGCTTGGTTTCGGGATCTTGCGGGCCTTTTAGGATCCGGTAGTCCAGAACCCGTCCTTCATGGCTGATCGTCGTCTCCACCGTGATCGGCTCCTTGACCGATTCAAAACGGTCCAATTGGACGAATTGCGACATGTATACCAGGCGTGGCTGCGGGTCGGTCATTATTCCCAGAGGAGTATCCTTGATACTGGCATCCAAGTTAACCCCGGCGATAAAGATGCTCAGCAGACTGACAAACGAGAATACAGTCAGGACCACGCCGCTGACTGCTGGAATCGCAATCGGGTAGAGAAGATCCCGAAGTCGTTGCCAGTTCCTGGCAAGTCTGAAACCACTCCCCTGTTTTGAAGCCACGATCTTCAGATTGAGTTCAAAATCCTGCGGTGGCTTGGCCGGCTTCAGGGTACGCAGTAAGTGGCGGTACGATTTCAGTTCCTCGAACTGGCTTGCGCAGACAGAACAGGTCTGCAAGTGCTGGTCGATGGCCCGCGATTCTTTCCAGCTGAGCGAGCCCTCCACCACATCATCATACCTCTCAATCACTTTTTTGCACTTCATCATGAGGTTCTCCCCATCCAGGGATGACACGCCAGTCCCTAACCAAGGCCCTTGGTATCAAGTTCAGGGCTCAGGTAGGGTCGAACGGCCTCTTTTAACTCAAGACGGCCGCGCCACAGCCTGGATTTCACTGTTCCCAGAGAGATCTTTAACGTTTCAGCAATTTCCTCATAAGAAAAACCTTCAATATCTCGCAGAATCACCACCAGCCTATATTCCACTGGAACCTTTTTGAGAGCCCGTTGGACCGTTTTTTCAATCTCCAGGCGGTGAAGCGCGACCTCCGGAGATTGAGTTTGATCGGCTATTTCCCTGGTGCGGCCCACTTCCGCTCCATCGTTGTCGATGGGATCGTCGAGTGAAACCGGTGCATGTTTTCTCCACCGCTTCCACCATCGGAGGCGATTCAGGCTTTCTGAAATCGTGACTTTATAAATCCAGGTCCTCAGCCCGCAATCGCCACGAAAACTGGCAATGCCTTTAAAGATCTTCAGAAAGGTTTCCTGCGCTGCATCAGCGGCTTCGGCATGATTTCCAAGAATTCGGTAGGCCAGTCCATAGACCGGTTCTTGATACAATTGAATCAAGACTTCATAGGCCTGTTCGGACCCCACTCGCAGCTGCCCGACCAAGGCCAATTCGTTATTAGCGTATTCAAGGTTTAGTCCGTAACTGCTCAAGGGGCTTATCCTTTAGTTGGTCTAGAACATAGGCCCATTTTAACTCATTTTTCTGAGGCTAACACTCCATATTCTTTGGACACCACGTTCCCTCAAAAAGTTCCCTGTCCTTCGATTTATCACTACCCGTGGACCCATAAGAACATTGAACGAACCCCTAATCTAAGGACGGCGCCACTCCCTTTTCCTTGCAGGCGTTGTCTGGAAAATCCGGCAAGTCCAAGCCGACGGCCAGCGAACCCGTGACGTGATATAATTTGCTAATAAAGAATTGGTCCATTCCGCAGGTAGGGAGTGACCCACTGATGCGACTCGGAAAAAGCGGGTGCTTTGCCTTTCTTCTTGTTGTGGGACGATTCTGTGTTGACCTTCAAGGCGCCGAGTTGGTGGGGATCGTTCGAGAAACCAGCTCAGGCGAGGCGATCGTAGGGGCCTCTGTGCGCGCCATCCCCGTTTCCCGCCGTTTCCGAGAAGTCCAAAGCAAGACCGGGCCGGATGGTCATTATCAACTCGACCTGCTGAAGGGGAAGTACCGCCTTTTTGTCAGTTTTCCGGGGACAGACTACCTGGCTCATTTCGTGACGGGAGTTGGACAGATCGAAAGCGATATTCTCGATGTCTCTACCTTCGATTCCTTCCGAGTCATTGACATTACCATGTCTCCTGGCGGGTCGATCGCGGGAAAGGTCTTGAGGTCCCTTGATCAATTCCCTCTCCCCGGCATTCGGGTTACAGTAGCCTCCCCGCAATTCCGCACTTCATCAACCAGTCGCCCCGACGGCTCATATGTCTTTAGGGCTTTGCCACCCGGGACTTACTCCGTCCAAGCTGTTCCACTGAATGAGAACTACGTGCCGGCTTATTATGAAAATTCCCGGGATCCTGGGAATGCATCCATGATTTCCATCCAACCCAAACAAGCGGTCACGGGGATTGATTTTCGACTGAGAGCCGGGGGGATTGTCAGCGGCAGGGTATACGCGAATAAGAACCGCGGACCCATTGCAGGGATGAAGGTCATCGCCGAGAATTTGTCCATCGAAGAACGTCCCGCCTTTGCCCTCACCGACGCTCAAGGTTTCTATACTTTGCGAGGCTTGACGCCAGGAGACTATATCCTCGAAACCCAGACTCCCAGCGATCTGGGAGGCAATAGAATGCCAATGCGGAAGTATTTAATGCAATATCAAAGCGGGCAATATGATCGGGAGTTGGCCGATAAATTTCCCATCGAGCCTGGCAGTCACTATACAGGGGTCGACTTCGCATTGGTTGAGGGGGGAAATCTTTCAGGGACAGTGCGCTCCCGCTACCACAATGCACCGCTCGGCGGTGTTACGGTGGTGCCATGGGAGGTTTCCCAAAAGCCTCAAAGCGGCCCCCCGGCAAAGACCGGGCCCACGGGAAATTATCAAGTGACGGACTTGCTTCCGGGGGAATATGTCGTAAGCCTGTCTTTACCGATTACGGTACGTCGCCTCGCTACAAACTATTACCGGGATAAGCTGAGCGAAAACCTGGCGGACAGAATCGTTGTTGAGGAAGGAGAGCAGGTCCAGCGGATTGATTTCAATCTCCCTCTGGGATCGACGCTCCAGGGGAGAATGGTCTTCGACGGCAGTGATTATCCGGTTAAATCTGTACACAAAGCCTTGCGTTTCGAGCGACTCGGCACGGATTTGGAAGGCTTCGGGCGCAGAGAATTCAACCTGGAAGCAGATGGGAAATTTGTCATTGAAGGAGCTCCATCCGGCCGCTATAACGTAACGCCCTTGACGGATGACCCCAATATTGTTCCTGAATCCGATAGCCGGGAAAGAACCTTTGAACTTGTAGAAGGAAGTGTCGTTGAGAACCTGGACTTCAATATGAGAATTGCCGGATCCATCCGCGGAGCCGTCGCGTTTCAAGGAGAAATTCCGGAATTCGACCGCTACGTCATCATGATTGTCAATTTGAAGGACAACTCACGAACCTATTTTGAATTGAGTTCCCAGCAATTCCTGCTCAACGGGTTGGATCAGGGAAAGTATTTGTTGTTGCTGTTGTCCAAATCAGAACGGATGGGGGATACCAACGAACTCGCCATGCCGGTTTTGTACGACACGGCTGCTGTAGAAGTCCAGCGAGGGAGAACCTCTGCCGACGTAAGCCTTCACCTTAACCGCGAAATGTCTTTCCCTGCAAAAATGTACCCTTAAGCCCACCGAACGAAATCGACGCAACGTCTCGGCAGATGTTTCAGGAGGACGAACCCTTGGCCATCAACACGGGAACTTTTGACTTCTCCGGACTGATGATCCCGATCTTTTCAACGATCTGGGCATTCTTGATCTGACAGAGCTTACAGATTTCAAAATCTGCAAATCCCCAAGCCTCGCTAGGGCACCAGCAAAATCCCTTGCCCTTCTGATAGATCACGCAATTTTCATCTATCACGATTCGGTTATCCTTTTCGAGTGCTTTACATCGGATGACAGGAAAGATCTCACACCATTCACATTAATATCCTTCTCAATGCAATCTTGTAACCCAAACGGAAAATATTTCGTCACATTCATCCAATCCCGCATTCAACGGGGGAGTCAAGTCATCCCAACCATTTTCGTGCCAATGATCAATTTTGGATGAGCAAGTAATTTTTTCAGTATCCGTCCAGCCTTCGTGTAAAAGTTTTATGTCCAGAGTCAGAAAATGGGAGAGGGGTTGAATGAGAAAATCAATTAGGAGAGTTGAGCGGGAACGTGAAGGTCAATGGGAGTTATAAATCTCAAGTACCTTGGAAACGTACTGGGAATTGGATGGATCTTCAGCTCCCACATAGGCAAAGAGGGCAGATTCCAAATCTTTAGAATGGCTGATGTAGTTGGCTAAGATGGTCGACCCGATTTCGATATTCACTTCCGGGTCAAAGGGGTTCTTCTCGGTAAAATCAATGGTTGTCGCCCAAGTCGGCACATGGATCTGCATGAGTCCTACCGCCTTGGAAGCTGATATCGCGGTGGGGTTGCCCCGGGATTCAACGACAATAACAGACGCGACCAAACGTGGGTCCAGTTTCTTGCTGGTCGCGATGCGGACAATCGAAGAAGTCAACCCCTGTAGATCTTCCTCGGGGATATCCGCGTGCCGCTTGAGCAGGTTTCTAACTTTCCGCTCCTGTTGATATTGCTCCTCGCTGATAAAATCTGCGAGCCCAACTTTTCGCGCCGACATGATGGAAATCGTTGAAGGATAAACCGAGATTAGAGCCAGGACTGCCAAAAGAATAAGAACTTTATTGATCGCTGTATGGCGAATCAAATGAAAGACGTAGGATGGATTCACGCCAACGAACATGCTGCGATGGCATTTCCTGCAAAACACGATTCTGCGATAGATCAGGTTGTGCAGGGCACTCATGGGGTGTCAAACACCTCTAATCAGGGATAATTTAAGATTCGGCGCTTGCGAGGATTACTTTAAAAGAGAAGCCCAGTGACCAGGCAGTTCGGCCAGCAAGAAAACCCGAACTCACTCAAAATGAAACTCTTCCCGCGAAGAGGACGTGGCGGCAACGACGAGCAGGAAAATACGACCCTATTGAACAGAACCAATCTAGCCTCTTTCGGAAGAGAAATCAAGTCTAGAGGTTAAGTGAATTTAAGGCTTTTATTATCAATACAATAATGTAAGGGAAACGCCGAGAAGGGCGCATCTTCGGAATTGGAGAGATTCTCCTGATCTAATCCTCTTGAGAATCATTCCGGACCACCACGGCGACCCCATTGGGAGTCACGGTAAAGCGTTTGCGATCGTCCTCGGTATTAAACCCGATGATCGTACTCTCGGGGAGTACAACGCCTCGATCTATGATGGCATTCCGAATTCGAGAATAACGCCCAATGTTCACGTGTGAGAGTAAAATGCTGTGATCCACCTCGCAGTAACTATTCACTCGGACATCCGGCGAAAGAACCGAGTTGACTACCCTGCCCCCGCTGATAATACAACCATTTGAGACGATGGAATCGACCGCGATCCCCATCCTCCGTCCTTCCTGGGCAAAAACAAACTTGGCGGGTGGATATTGCCGCTGGTGCGTGCGGATGGGCCACTCTTTGTCATAAAGGTTAAACTGGGGATCCACCGCAATTAAATCCATATTCGCATCATAATAGGAGTCAATGGTTCCTACATCCATCCAATACTGTGAGGCTTTTTTGTTCTCGTCGATGAAATGATAGGCCATGACCTTCCATTCATGAATCAGTCGCGGCAATATGTCCTTTCCAAAGTCGTGACTCGATAACGGATTCTGAGCATCTTCTTCCAGCACAGTCGTGAGAAGCTGCCGGTTAAAGATATAAATCCCCATCGATACATTGGCCAGGTTTGGATTCTCATGGCTCGCTTTGGGGTGTGACGGCTTTTCCTCAAATCCGCGAACTCTCATGTCTTGGTCAATCTGCATCACCCCGAATCGGTAGGCTTGGTCCAGCGGGATTTGAATCATGCTGACCGTTACATCTGCGTGTGAATCGACATGGTGCCGCAGCATTTTGGAGTAATCCATCTTGTAGATATGGTCTGCGGATAGAATGAGGACGAATTCGGTTCCAGGCAACGAATTGATCGAATACAAGTTCTGGCGGACCGCATCGGCAGTCCCGAGATACCAGTCCTCTCCAACCCGCTTTTCAGGAGGAATAATTTCGATGAACTCATCCAGTTCGTGGGCAAAAAAGTTGAACCAACCGTGGCGAATGTGGTGGCTCAAGGAGCGGGCCTTGTATTGGGTAAAAATAAATATCTTGCGCAAACCCGAATTAATACAGTTACTTAAGGTAACATCGATGATTCGATAGATTCCTCCAAAAGGAACGGCTGGCTTGGCCCTCTCCCGCGTCAACGGGTAGAGTCGCTCTCCAGCCCCACCGGCCAGCAAAATCCCTATCGTGTTCCGCATTTCCATGGCAAACCATCCCAGTACCTAAAGTACCTGGTGAATATTGCACTCATTGTGCCTCAGAACCCGGGTTACCTCAAGACTGAAGAAAATCATCTCCCGCTTGGACCGGAAAGTGTTGAATTCCGGACATTAACACTTGACAATGTTAATGAAATCCACTAACTTCTGCCAGACGTTATCCTCAAGACACTTTAGGTACGGGGGAGGTGTAAGTTGAGTGGCTGAAGTAAGACTTCAGGAGGGCGAAACTCTTGAGAATGCGCTCCGTCGTTTCAAGAGAAAGGTCCAAACCGAAGACATCATCAAAGAAGTTAAGAAACACTCTTTCTATCTAAAGCCAGGGGAGAAGAAGAGAGTTAAACAAGCCTTGGCACGAAAAAGAAGCCGGAAAAAAATTAGAAAAGATTACGACTAGATAACGGAAAGTGCAGGAGTAGACAGCCGGCATTCTGGAAAAATCATCTGGACAAACAGACTGTACAAGCTGTGGCTCTAGGGATGGGAGCACCGTATGGAATACCAGGACAGAAGTCTCACTTGCGTCGATTGCGGGCAAGAGTTTATTTTCTCTGCAGGAGAGCAACAGTTTTACGCGGCCAAGAATTTCAAGAATGAGCCGAAGCGATGCAAAGACTGTAAGTCGAAAAGGAATCAGGCTCTGAATTCTTCCAAGGCAAAGATTGAAACAGTCGCAGTCTGCGCCAGCTGTGGAAAAGAGACCACGGTCCCCTTTAAACCTACCCAAGGCAGACCTGTTTTTTGCAGGGAATGTTTCCAGCAACAGCGCCAGGTGTCTGCCACCGCCTGATCCAAACCTCAGCCTTTTGAAGCCCCGCAAGTCCTGCGGGGTTTTTTATTCATCGTACCTGCTATAGTGTGGCCTGAATGGCCGTAATGACGGCGGTGTTGACAATGTCATCCGCCTGACATCCCCGCGACAAATCGTTGGCCGGCCGCCGCAGTCCTTGCAACACGGGTCCAATGGCCTTCGCTCCAGCCAATCGCTCCACCAGCTTATAAGCTATATTCCCCGCCTGCAAATCAGGAAAGATCAAAATATTCGCTTGTCCGGCCACAGGGCTCCCCGGAGCTTTGGATCGGGCCACGGACTCCAGAAGCGCGGCATCCGCTTGCAATTCTCCGTCTATGGACAATTGTGGACTCCGTTCGCGAGCCGTCTTTAAGGCTTCAATCACTTTGTCCACTAGTGGATGTTGAGCACTTCCTTTCGTGGAGAAAGAAAGCAAAGCGACTCGTGGAACCAAACCGACGAGAAGCTCAGCGTACAGCGACGTGGAAATGGCGATATCGGCCAATTGTGAAGGGTCCGGATTGGGAACCACAGCACAATCCGCAAAGAAAAGAATCCCTTCATGCCCGAATCGCTGGTCATCCAACACCATGATAAAGAAGCTGGAGACAACCTGGCATCGCTCTCGCAATCCAATGCAACGCAGGGCCGCGCGCACCGTTTCAGCCGTTGTGTTGGTGGCTCCCGCCACCGACCCGTCTGCGTCTCCCGCATTTACCATCATGGCCCCATAATAAAGCGGACTCTTCATCTGCCGGATGGCTTCTTCTTTCGTGAGTCCCTTGGCCCGCATCCGTTCATAGTAAAGATTGCCGTACTGCTCCCCACGCTCCGATTGGGCGGGGTCAATCAACGTGACGCCGTCCAGACCCAACTTGAGTTCCCCGGCTCGCTTGCGCAGGGCCTCCTGAGGGCCAAGCAGAATCACCTCTGCCAATTCCTCGCTCCGCAACCGATCGGCCGCCATGAGGGTGCGGTCGTCCGTTCCTTCCGGCAAGACAATCCGCTTTTTGGCTTGCCTGGCTTTCTGTTTAAAACTTTCCAGAATGTTCACAATGCCGCTCCATTCATCGCTGATTTCAAAGGACAGGAAGAAGCAGGTGAGAAGGCCTTGGGTGCCATGCCTATGACTGGGTTACCCTTGAATTCGATTCATTGGGGGAAGAAAAGCAATTAGCGGGTCATTTTTCGCTTGATGTCCACCCCGAGACGCTTCACTTTTGAATTCAGCGTGGAGAGCGGGACTCCAAACCGTTCAGCAGCTTCCGTCTGGCTCCAATTCACGCTTTCCAGCATCTGTAGGATGACCTTTCTTTCAAACGTATCCACGATATCAAACAGAGACTGGCCGTTGTTCAAAGGGATCTCGTCCACGCGCACATGCGTTGCAGGCGCGATAATATGCTCCGGGACCAATTCGGGATTGATTTCCTCCCCGGGCGCCAAAACGACTGCTCGTTCGATGACATTTTCCAATTCCCGAACATTCCCGGGCCAATCGTAGTCCACCAGGACCTTCAGGACAAACGGGTTGACCTTGCAAGGTAGCCTCCCATTTTCGTTCGTGAATTTTCGAATGAAGTGTTCCACAAGCAGAGGGATGTCTTCTCGCCGTTCCCGCAACGCTGGCAGTTCGACTGAAATGACATTCAAGCGGTAGTAGAGATCGTCGCGGAAACGTCCTTGTTCGACAAGCTGCTTCAAGTCAACGTTGGTCGCCGCAATGATTCGCGCATCCACCTTGATGGTTTCGACTCCGCCCAAGCGCATGAACTCCTTTTCCTGCAAGACACGCAGCAGTTTGGCTTGGGTTTCGAGGCTGATTGTTCCAATTTCGTCGAAAAAGATGGAGCCTCTGTCAGCAACCTCAAACAGTCCTTTCTTCGACGACACGGCACTGGTAAAGGCTCCTCGGACATGCCCAAAGAGCGTACTCTCCAGGAGATCCGTCGGAAGACTCCCGCTGTTCACCGTGACAAATGTATTTTCAGCGCGGGGACTGTTGGCATGAATGGCCTTGGCGATCAGCTCTTTGCCGGTCCCGCTTTCTCCTTGAATGAGGACGGTGCTGCGGCTCTGGGCCACTTGAGACACCAGATCGAAGATCTTGAGCATCTTATCGCTTTTTCCGATGATATTCGAGAATCCATAACGTTGCTTCAATGCCCTCTTCAGCTCCCGGTTTTCCAGCTGGAGCCGGCGTTGTTGAATCCCATTCTTGATGTCCAGCAGTAGCTTCTCGTTATCCCACGGTTTTGTAACGTAGTCTGATGCTCCAGCCTTGATGGCACTGACCGCGTTTTCAATCGTACCAAAAGCAGTAATCATGATGATGGCAGTTTCCGGGGAGATTTGGTGAATCTCCTTCAAGACATCCAGACCGTTTTTGTCTGGCATCATGACGTCGAGAAGGACCAGGTCGAACAGCTCAGACTCGATGCGGCGCAAACCTTCAGTCCCGCTGTCGGCCAGCGTCACTTTGTAATTGGCGTCGGAGAGCAGCAATTCGAGGTTTTCCCGAATAGCCGCTTCATCATCAACAACCAGAATGGACCCGCCTTGATTAGACATTGGCTACTTTCCTTGGGGCCGGGAGTTCCAGGACAAAACGCGTTCCTTTCCCCGGGGACGAATCGACGATGATCTTCCCAGAGTGTTCCTGAATGATGCCGTAACTCACGGAGAGCCCGAGCCCGGTCCCGCGCCCCAGCTCTTTGGTCGTAAAAAACGGATCGTAAATTTTCTTCAAGTTCTCTTCCGTAATCCCCATCCCCGTGTCCACAATTTCGACTCGCAAGACCGAGTCGTAATGACACGTCTTGACCAACAATTCGCCTCCCTCCGGCATGGCATCCTTGGCATTAATGAACAAATTCAGGAAAACCTGCTGCAATTTTCCCGCATTGCCAAACACCTGGAGGTACGGACTTCCAAATTCCATCTTGATTTTCACTTTGGCTGTCTTGAATTGATGTTCCAACAGCGAGAGAGTGTCGGTGACCACTCCATTCAATTCCACCAGACTGAATTCGGTTCCGCTGGTTCTCGAGAAGTTCAGCAAACTGTTGACAATCTCTGAAGCCCGGAAGGATTGCTTCACAATTTTGTCCAAAATCTTCGCCTTCGAATCATCGGGCTGGTATTGCTTATAGAGCATTTGACTGTAGCTGGAGATTACGGCCAACGGCGTATTGACCTCGTGAGCGACACCGGCCGCCAGAAGGCCGATCGAAGTAAGCTTCTCGGTCTGAACCAGTTGGTCCTCCAGTTTTACTCGTTCTGTCTTGTCGTCGAGGACAAGCATTTGACCGGTAACCCGACCATCCTTCCCGAGCAGGGGCGTCACCGTAATATCTGCCACGATGGATCGTCCATTGAGCCACAAGGGATATTTATAGAGGTGAATCCCTTCATACGGAGGAGTCCGGTGATCTTTCATGCGCCTGCGGATGGTTTCAACCAGCGACAAGGGGAAATGGTCTATCAGGAGCGTGCCCAAGGCCTCCTGTCGCGGGAGATTCGCCAACACCCCCATCCGGGTATTCCAACTTTCGATGCGTTCGTCCAGGCCAAAGACGAGCACTCCAACACTGATGGATTCGACAATGCTCTCGCTGTAGTCCTTGAGCCGCTGCAGTTCTTCGGCTTTTTCACGGATAGATTCATAGAGCCGGCTATTCTCAACCGCGATGGCGACATATCCCGCAATCGTTTGCAGCAGCTCTACATCTTCGCTGGTCAGCAGCTGCCCGGAAGTCGTCCGCCCCAATCCAATGAACGCAATCGTGTCTCCCTTGGTGACGCAGGGAAGGTAGTAGTTCAAGTCCAGATGGCGCAAGGTCTCATGGAACTCTGAATTCTCGGCGACTAGATTCTTCAGATTTTCATAAAAGAGGTAACCCTTCGTTAAGGAAGGCCGGTCGGGATTCAGGAACCCGAGATTCGCCATTTCCGCACTCATGAGGAACTGGCTGATCCCAAGAGATTTCACGAGATGAAATTTTTCCGGCTCCGCCTCGTTTGCAAGAAAAATTCCTATCTTATCCACAGAAAGTGTCTGGCTGATTCTCTCCACCACGAGGTCCAGCAGCTTCCTGAGATGCACTTCCGCACCCAGCGTCTTTCCAAACTCGATCAAGGTCTTTCGATAGTCATAGTGGTCCCGATAGAAATACTTGTCGACGCGCGTCTGAATCCAGTTTCGGAGAGGTGAAAAAACAAAGGCGGCCACCACCAGTGAAATAATGACCCAGATTCGGTTGGCCCCGGAAGCTCGGAAGACTTCACTGACAATTCCAATCAAGACAAAATAAAAGCCAACCACCGCCAAAGACGCCAGAGTCGCCGCGACACCACGCTTGAAAATGATGTCCACATCCATCAGACGATATTTGATGATGGCATATCCAAACGTGAGGGGAATCAAGACCAGCGGGAAGACAGAGAGCTCCATCCAAAACGATGGAATCACTCCATTCCAGTAAGGAAGCGCGTAGCAGAGGAAAAAAGGCAAAGTCCCAAAGGCCGTACCAATCACAATCCATTTCATCTGCTGGCGCAACGTCTGGCTTTGACTCATCCGGTAGGTGTGATAGAGGGCGCACACTCCCAGAACAAAGAAGAGCGCAAAGTGCATCGTGTGGATCTTATCCAGGAAGATCCGAATCTTCAGCGGAGCTTGAATAAAATTCAGCCCGCCGGAAATGAACAGAATGTGGACCAGCAGCAGAATCAGAGCCGGGAGATAGAGCAGGATGGTTACAAAGGGGAACCGCTTGAGGCTTTGTTTGTAATCCGGGAAGCTGAGACAAAAATGCAGAAACAGCGGAGGCAGCAGCAGCAAGGCCAAGGCATCAAGCCAATAGATCGTCCAGTCAAACTCATTCAGCTTGTTCGTATACGAATAGGTGCACATCACAAACGATGCAATGCAAATGGTGTAGAAATGAAAGGCGCCTTTCGCCTGCCAGCGTCGCTGGAAGATAAAAATTCCGATGAGGAGATAAAGAAATCCGACAATTTCGAGGAAACGTTTGAATCGAAGGTGCGTATCCTGAGGGGAAACAATGAGGGTGGTACTGATCTGGGCGCCATTCCGTTGAAGACTGTAGGTCGCCTTGGACCAAACACCCAGATCATATAAAATTCTCGTGACGTCGGTCGCCGAATTCGTTTTGTGGCCATTGATCGAAAGAAGCTGGTCGCCGACCCGTATCCCTGCTCTCTCTCCTGGCCCTTCCTCTTCGACGATTATGGCCTTGAGCACGTGATTCGAGACCACCCAACCACATCCATCGTCCGGGGTCACATACTTGGCCTTCTGGACACTGTTAATGAGGCCCAAAACGGTTAAGCCCGTGGTGACCAGAACGATTAAGGTAGTCTTAAAGCTATATCTGGTAAACATTTTAGGTAGCAACTCTACGCTTGAATCTTTCTCCTAGAAACGTGCAGTTTTGTTGCCAATGCAAAGATTCTTCATTTCAATGCTAAGGCAAACAATATTAAACATTTAGATTCCAATCAGCAGGGCAAATTTTTGCCTTTGGAAGGCGTATACTATTTTTCGTATAATTTCGATACGATAAACTGTATCAAAAAGATAGATATAAAGTTACATTGAAACGTCAGATCGGATGGAAAATCTAGAATTTGAGCATCAAGCCCCCACGCATTGAGCGTGCAGGTTGCAAAAACTCAATCCGCCGAATGTAGGGAGAAAGGGAGGATTCAAGGTTGTTTTTGGCAAGGAGGTTTCTCACGTCGAATTGCGCTTCGAGTTTACCTGGAATGAATTTCCCGACATACGGTATGGCTTGGGCGAAGGTAATACTGATTCCGGGTGATGCGGAGTCAAATGTGTCTTGATAGGGATCGATCAGGGTAATCGAGTCACCGGAGACCCAACGATACATCGCAGAGATGTAGGTGCCTGATGATGGGATCTGCGTTCGAACATTGGCCGTCAGCACGTGGAAATTCTGATTTTGTGAGAACCCGTTGACCCACGGGCCGAGCGTCATTCCGCCTCCGTAGGTATATCCGAACAGTCCTTCCAAATGAGGGGAGACACGGCGCTGATAGGTAATTCGAGTTCCTCGATTACAATAGGCTGGGTCCCCCGAATTGCTCATCATCCCGTAAGACGCATAGGGTGACAGCGAATCCGCATAATACCCGACCATAACCCGCGAAGAGGGATTGAGTTCTTGTTCTGCACTATATTCCGTATGAACGATACGACTCGTCCCCAAGCTCAATGGATACCCATATTCATGCTGGAACGGCATGGCGAGGGTGACCGTTTTTCCTTCTTCCACATCCACGGTCTTTTCAAGGTGGGGCAGTGACGAGGTTCGCAGATAAGAGACTGTCGTCTTTGAGGTCGGCTTATAGCGAGCCCCGAGTTTTGGTCTGACCCGCGGAGAGTTGGCCGCCGGATCCGACAACTGAATCTCTGTGCCATACAGCAGGGACAGGCGAAATGGCAGTCGTATTTCGTCCTGGAGCTCCAGGTTGTACACGCTGATGCGTCCGGCCGAACGATCCAACACTGGAGTATAAGAATTAGGCAAATAAGGCAGGACTCCCATGCTGAGCCGAATTGAGGAACTCCGGAACCCGTTGGCATCTCCGAGTCGAATCATCGAATCCACTTCGGCATAGCCGGAGCCCGAAACGGCACCTGCCAGTACGAGGCTTGTGTTCTGGTTAATCTGTTTGGCAATCGTGAAATCAGTGAAGGTGCTTCCAACACTTGCCGCGTCCGGGTCCGCATCATACGACGCGGCGTAGACGCGAACCGTCCCGCGAATCCCCGATCCTGAGTGAGAAGCCTCATTGGATTCACCCGAGGGGGCCGAACCAGATTCGTCTTTCGAATCCGACTCAAAGACACGCAGGATGGGGCGGGTCGAGGAAGCGGTGCGCAAAACAGATTCGATATCCTCTTTTTCTACGTCCGCAGCGCCCGGTTCTTGGGAGACGCCAAGGATTGACTGGAGATATAAGCTCTCGAGAGTCAGATTCAGGCTGGCAATCTTGTCAGCCACAATATTAATCCCTGAGCGAATGAGCGGCGGGTAGCTCGCGGCACTCACTTTCAGCGAATAGAGGCCGGGAAGCAATCCCTCCATTTGGAATCGCCCCATGCTGTCAGTCATGACGGTCTTTACCACTTTGGAATTAAACCGCCCTTCCAGCAGCATGACCGCAATGCCATGCAGAGGCGTGCCGTGCGAATCCTGGATCAATCCAGAGAGTCCTCCCTTCAAGGATCCCGCCTGCGCTGTACTGCCAAGCGGGAAGAGGGAGAAAACCAGGATCACCCAACTCAACTTGAAATTTCGCATGAATCCTCGGTTAAAAAAAAGGTCCATACGGTTGAAGAGGAAAGGCTACCGAACCTGAAATTTGGCAACGGGGGAGATGGTACGCTTGCTTAAATTGTCCGTGACACTGACCACGAGACTGTACTGACCGGGCTCCAGATCTTTGAGAGGATACAATTTTTCCAAAGTCATCTGCTGGGCTGCACCCGCCAGTTTATCCTGATCTTCGGCAAACCGTGCAATCTCTTTGTCGCCCTTCTTGAGGGAATATTCAATCGTCGCGGAGGGCTTTTTCGTCTTTTCATCGATGTCGAGATTATAAACCTGGAAGTAGATTCCCATGGTTTGGGTTCGATTGAAGACGTCGTTCACATTCGGCAGGATTTTGGAACTGCCGATAATGAACTGGCCGGCTGCGGTCTGCTTCAGCGAGAGCTTTTCAATATTGTCCGCCAGGATAATGCTGCTGGTGGACAACTTGTCTTCTTCATATTTGGGAACGGTGAACCCGCGGTAGATGGTGCCGACGTTGCCGCTGTTCAAATCCTTCAAAACGAGTTCAAGCTTGTAGAGTCCTGAATGCAGGGGAAGGGATTTCTGATAGAGAGATCGCTTCTCGAGCGCCTGCTTGAATAATGAATCCGGGACATCCTGCGCGACAACATCCTCGAAAACTTGAACCACTCGACCGGTGATCGTGGTCACACGGCCAAAGATGTTGACCTGGGCGCGCTGCACGCCTTCCTTGTTCTGAAAGGTCATGTCCTTGTTATAGATCTGAACGGTAATGGGCGTCAGCACCGTGTCTTCGGTGATCTTGATGAAGTCCGTTCGATACTCGAAGGGCATCATGTTATACGAGAGCTTCGTATTGACGACCGTCTCCAGGTCCTTGAACTTAACCTGAGGGGGCTTCTGCAGAGCGACGTACTGCTGCAGTCGAGTGAACGGATTGTACTGTTGCCCCGCAGAACCTCCAATCGGGGCACCAATCGTCATTCCGTCTCCTCGGGTAAAGCGCTGCGCCTTCGTCGACATCCCCATCTGTTCAAGGTACGTCAAACCGGCGTTGGGAACGTTTAACAAGGCATCTTTCTCACCTGGATCCAGGGCCATGTGATATTCGCCCGTCATCGACTTATCAACAAACTCGATCATGACCTCGTTGCCAAGATTCGGTCCCTCCAGATATCGATAGCGCCAGACTTCAAAGGGGTAGGTCGAAGTTTCTCCGCCACCTTCTTCCGCAGGGCGCTGGTACGGTCCGCCGCTGGGGTGGGAATCAATTTCATCCGGCGGTCCCCACGTGATATAAATTCGCCCGCGATCGGTTTTCCAGCCTGGCCATCCCGAAGCAAAACGCTCATTGGCGTAAGCGATACGGCGGTAGTGTTCGTCCTTAAATTCATTCTCGACCGTATCCGGCGACGGATCCCGGCGCAGCCAGAATTGTTCAATAAACTGGTAGCGCTCCTCGTCAGTGGTCAATCGCTTGTAGGCTGCTCGCTCCTCATCCGTAATAATGTAGAGGACATCCTCATTCAGCCATTTTTTCAGGTACTGATCGGAGGTTTCCATCCGCAGCGATTTTTCTTTATTCTTATCGCGCTTGCTGTTGTCACCTGCCGACAAAGAAAGTGAGAGAACAGTAATGAACAGCATACCGAATCCAGTGATCCTTCGGAAATTTGTATTTGTTCTCATAGACTTAACCTTCTCAATCTTGGTCGATTGGATGACGGAGGAGGGAATTTTTTGAACCTTATCACGAAAACATTATAAATCACCATCCTTGGGAGTCAACCGCAAAAAAAGGATGGGCCTTTCGGCCCATCCTTAACCCGTAAAGTGTCAAATCCTGAATGACGCTGGCTCTCAAAGGTGCAACCCGCACGATATGGGAGCCCCTTCAAGTCCCTTCGCCCTCTAAAAGATAAATTTGACCCCCAGCCTGGCGGAAAATCCCGGATTGAAAAGGTCATAGAACCCATACGTTGGATCAACCGCCCAGTTCTTTGTAGGATCCAAGGAATTGGGATCGGCCCCGGCTTTGAGGTTTGCCGGAAGATAGTCAGCTGAATGTTGAGCGTAATCGGTTTGGGCCAACAAATTATGCCAATTATAACCATTGAGCAGATTCGTTTGGCTCAAATCTATCGCCGAACTGGCGTCCCGATAACGGGTGACAATGTTTTGTTGATAGCGGGCGGTTTTCTGGTTGAAGAGGTTGATGATATTGAATTCGAAATGCAACCTCCTCACCTCCCCTAGTTTGATGTCTTGAGCAATCAGGAGATTGGTGCTATTCAAGAAGGGCAAACGGCCCGCATCTGCACGCCCATTGACCATGATAGGAATCTGGTTTTGTTCCTCAACACGAGTCGTAATGGGGGTGCCGCTGCCCGCATAAAGGTTAGCCCCGACCTGTGTTCCCCACTTGAATTCATAGGACCCGTAAACCTTGAAGACATGAGGACGATCCGTCTCGAGACGTCCATACAAAAATTGTCCGGTCGAGTCGAACATCACGAGATCGGCATCATAATCCCGGTTGGCGTTACCGCCTGGGCGAGCCGTAAAGGTGAAAGGAGTTTGAGATGCTGTCCAGGTGTTATTGGGAAGGCCGCCGGCAACAACTTCATCCGTACTGCTTAATCCTGCGTAGTTCCCCCACAACCGGCTGTAAGTATAATTGGCTCCCAGGAACCAACTATTGCTGAACCGGCGGTTCACGGAAAGTTCCATGGCGTCGTATTTCCGGGTGGGTATTGGCATGGGGAAGTCCGGAGTGATTCCGTAATGGTTTGTTTCCATGGCAAACCGACCGTAACCGGGATTGCCCTCTGTGTACGTCTCATTCCCATCCACCAGCCGCCCGATATCTTCGATGGTATTGTTCATCCGTGTACCGACATAGTGAGCAGACAAGACCCAATTGGTCTTGAATTCCCACTCGGTCCCGATCACAAAATTGTCAACCCACATCGGCTTGATCCCAGGATCGAGGGAGTCAGGACCGAATTGCGGGACGCGATGATCCTGATAAGAACCCGGCACCGGCGACCACAGATTCCGGCCCTGCAGGTTGTTCAAGCCCAGGGAGAAAATGTCCAGCGTATCGAGGGAGTACCACCATTCCTTCCAGGTGTCTCCACCGAAGGAGCCGCGCACCAACTCATACTTGGTCCAGTCGAAATAGCGCCCCCAGGCTCCAAAGATTTTCATCTTGCCGTTGCCAAACAGGTCGTAACTGGCTCCCAACCGTGGGGCCAACTTGGCGCCAAAACCAAAATTAAAGGCATAATTCTTGACATCCCTATAAAAGGACGGAATCGTCTCGTTTTCGGTGCGCAGGCCCAGGCTTAACGTCAATCGAGGATGGATGCGCCACTGGTCCTGGAGGAAGACATTCCAGATTCCGCCGCCGGCCGAACCTGACGTGCCAATCTGCCGGACGCGGTAATATCCATATTCCCCGCGGTCGGTGAGGTGGGTATATGGACTCGTGTAAGACCGATCCCAATAAATGGCAACGTTATAGCCCCCCTGATAATTCACATCCATCTTGTTCACAAGCCGCTGGTAGCCAAACCCCGCCTTCAGGTTATGCAGGCCTTTCATGACGAAGGTCTTGCTGTAGTCAGCTTGCCCGAAGGCGCGGCTGGTGACATCGTAATTGGAAACTTCTGTCAGCGGCACGTTGAAATAACCGCTCGGCTGCTGCAGTTCAGTCGGGATCGCGAAGGGCAGACCAACTCCCGACACATTGTACCGGGTCTGATGCAGGGACGGAGCATTAGTGTCCTTATAATTGTCCCAGAAATAGCCGCCCCGGAAGCTGATCAAACTGGTGGGCGTCAGAGTAACGTCGACGGACCCTGTAAAGTTGTTCTTGGGCAGGTACCATCCCTGGGCTCGGTTCGTTTCAAGAGCCGACTCGGAGCTTAAACTGCAGTTGTCGCAGTAACCCGTGAAGTTGGGCAGTAGACCCGTTCGTTTGGTCGAGGTATACAACCAGGAAAAATTGGAATTGATGCGCGACGTCGGAGTCCAGGAGAGCTTGTTGAAAACATAATAATTGTTGGTATTACTATAGAACGTGCTTGGAGTTGCTCCACTATCGAGCAGGATATTTTGCGTCCGCCGACTCCATTGCGGGCTGAAGGCGGTAAAGAAAAAGAGCTTGTTCTTGATGATCGGACCGCCTATCGTACCCCCCACTTCATTGACATGATCCTGTATTTTGTTGTCCTGGAAATAGGTGGTCGCAAGTTCACCCACCGGGTCGGTAAGGAGCCTTTGAGTCGGCAATGCGTTGTACGGAGAACCGCTGTTGTACCAATACACATTTCCGTGGAATTGATTGCCGCCCGTCTTGGTTACGGCACTGATCACACCTCCTAATGCACCCCCATATTCTGCCTGAATCCCGGAGGTTTTCACCTGCACTTCCTGGAGGAATTCATAAACTGCATCCTGTCGGGAATCGCCGTTGATGACGCCGGTCACTGACACGCCATCTATAGTAAACTGATTCTCCGCGGCGCTGGCACCGTTTACCTGAATGCCGCCTTCAATCGCCCCTGTGTTAACGGATGGCGAGGTTACGGCCACATCCTGATAAGAACGGGCTTTGGGCATGCGATCAAATTCCTCGGCAGTCACGTCATGGGCTACGGTAGTGGCAAAGGTATCAATCAGCGGTGATCCCCCCTCAGAGACTTGGACCGCGACCTCCAAAGTTCCCACTTGCAAGGTCACATCGACCGTCAGAGTCTTGCCCAAAATCAAATTGATGTCCGGGTACTCGTACTTTGTAAACCCTTGCATTTCCGCGGTAAGACTGTACCGGCCCGGTTCCAAATCCCGCAGGACGTAGATGCCATCAGTGGCAGATTGGGTTACGGTCGTACGATTGGTGGTCTTATTCGTCGCGGTTAATTTTGCCAACGGAAGGACTGCACCAGAAGTGTCCTTCACCGTTCCTTGAATAGTGCCGGACTTTTCCTGTGAAAACAGGTCCTGGCACGTGAAAACACCTAACGCTAAAATTAGCATCAAGGTTCCCGCCAATAGCCGGTAGCCTCTATGAATCAAGCCATCATATCCAGCTGCGTTGATTCTCATGACTTTTCTCCTTGATATCCGAATAAATGGATTGGTAATTACCCGTCCAAGTACGGCTAAGAGTCCAAAAAGAATTGAATAGTTAGAAGAAGTTGAAGATACTGAGAAAATTCAGACCAGATCGATACAGGATTACTGGGGACTAGATAAACTCGTTAGAGAACATCCATGGTCCAGCGTTATCAACAGGAAAGAAGTGGTAGTGATACAGGATTATCAGGCATTCCCTCGACCTTCGCCGAGCTTAGCACTATGACCTTAGTATCCCGGATTGATGTGGCGGGTTGGGGATGCCACATATTAAAGGACTATGAAAAATCCTAACCCATAAAGTAGTCTGCAAAATCCTTTCCAAACTTCACAAGCTGTTTCAAATTCAAATGCAACCAATTGAAAACACTGATGAATTTTACTACGGAAAAAAACCGAATTTCGTAGTGAACTTGACTTGTGCACTCAATTTCATACAAATTTTCGTATCATTTCTTGCCAACATACGAAAAAAGGTATATTTGCAAATTTTGTAATTCGCACGAATAGATCGTGAAAACCACATCCAGGTTCGCGAATTCATTTCCCAGGCAAGCATCTTGATCCGATTGCCCGTTTTCCCTCTACCGACTATCGGGCCACTCCAGCAAAAATACGGTTTTGATCATTGATGTGGCTATGGTACAAAGTCTTTAGAGTGGTTTGTTCTCCATTTCGCGAGAATGGAGAGTTGAAACTTTCTGACCTGCAATTGCGTAGTTGAAAATAGCGGTGAATCTGATACCTGCCTTGCCTGCCGTTTCGTTTCAACCATGACGACAACCCCCGCAGGGAGCATCTTATGAGTAAAACGAGAAGGAAATATATTGTCGCGGCGATTGTTATTGTCGTCCTGGCAGCCGGAATTTCTGTCTTCATAAAATATCGGAACAAAGATGTTGTGTTAGTCCAGACTGGCAAAGTCGCCCAAATGGAAACGCTCGTTCAAATAGTTTCTGCCTCCGGTGAAATCAAACCTTTAAAATATATCAATATCACCGCCAATTCCTTTGGTCGGATTGTCGAGATTGTGATTAAAGAAGGAGACCATGTAAAAGAAGGCGATCTCTTGCTAAAGCAGGAGTCTGTCCAGTCTTCAGCCGACTTGAGAAGCGCGGAAGCTTTCCTGCAGCAACTAAGGGATGATGCCGAAGGAGCCGAGGCCGCCTTTCGCTCCTCGGAAGCCATCTTAAAAACCTCGCAAGCAGATCTCGTCCGTGCCCAGGCAGACCACAACAAAGCGAAGGTTGACTTCGACCGGATGCAAAATCTCTTCAAAGAGGGGTTGGTTTCCAGAGCCCAGCTGGACGAAACCGCGGCCGCGTTCGCCGTCACCCAGGCCCAAGTTGATTCCGCACAGGCCCGGGTCCAACAATCCGAAGCGCAAGTCAAACAAGCGGACAAAGCCCGGATTTCGGCATCCAGCCGGATTGTTCAGCAAAAGGGAGTCATCGCGAGAATTGGCGACCAAGTGAGCAAGACCATTTATTTAGCGCCGCTTACCGGAGTGATCACCAATCTTCCGGTCCATGTAGGCGAATCGGCGGTTCCTGGGATTCAAAACGCCATTGGCAGCAATCTGATGACGCTTGCCGATCTTTCCGTCATCACGGCTGAGGTTAAAGTGGATGAGACCGATATCGTCAATGTCCGTCTGGGCCAGGACGCCGAGGTCAGCGTCGATGCGGTTCCCAATAAGATCTTCAGAGGAAAGGTGACGGAAGTTGGCAGTAGCGCCTTGACGCGAAGCGGTCAGGCTGCGGGTTCTGGAATTACCAATACCACGAGCCAGGAAGCCAAGGACTTTAAGGTAGTCGTCACCCTGACGGACCCGACCGATCAATTAAAACCTGGCCTCTCGACGACCGCCAAGATTACCACCGCGACTCGAAATCGAGTGTTGACCATTCCCATTCAAGCACTAACTATTCGTGAATTGGATCAGGAAGGCGAATCAAACCAAGCTTCTTTGGCGGATCCCAATATTGCCGAGGCGGACGGCTCTGGTGAGAAAAAGATAAAGGAAGGGGCAGGATCTCCGCTCGTCAAGGCTGCCAAAAAGAAGGAACGGCAGGGCGTCTTCCTGGCGAGAAAGAATCAGGCCATCTTCGTACCGGTGTCGACCGGGATCACCGGTCAAACTGAAATCGAAGTGCTCTCGGGACTTAAGGAAGGCGATGAGATCGTCACCGGAAGTTATAAAACGTTACGGACCCTGAAAAGCGGAGCCCAAATCAAGATTGATAACAAAGCGGTCGAGAACGAAGAAAAGAAGGATTAAAAGAAAGCTTGCCGGGATTTGATTTCTTGGCCGACGTCTTCAGCGAATGACACCAGGAACTGAAGAACCAACCCACCTATGAACAGTTCTGCAGCAGCGAGCGAAATCGGCACCAACGGCACATTGATCCGCACGATAGATCTTTGGAAAACGTATCAAATGGGGGCGGAAAAAATTCACGCCCTGGCCGGAGTTTCGTTCGACGTCAGAAAAAACGAATATTTAGCCATCATGGGACCTTCCGGATCGGGAAAATCCACCCTGATGAATCTGATTGGCTGTTTGGACACTCCTACGCAAGGAGAGTATTACATCAATGGCCGGCTGGTCAGCTCGATGAATGACGATGAACTGGCCTACATTCGCAACAAGGAAATTGGATTTGTCTTCCAGACTTTCAACCTGCTGCCCCGGGCCTCGGCGCTTCATAACGTGGAACTGCCGCTCATTTATAACGGGACTCAAGCCCAGGTGAGGATTGAAAGAGCCAAAAAGGCCCTCGCGATGGTAGAACTTGAGAACCGGATGATGCACAAGCCCAACGAGCTTTCCGGGGGACAGCGTCAGCGCGTGGCGATTGCACGCGCCCTCGTGAACAACCCCTCCATTCTACTTGCCGACGAACCCACGGGAAATCTGGATTCCAGTACTGGAATCGAAATTATGAAGCTATTTGCCAAACTTCATGAGCAGGGAAACACCATTATCCTGGTGACTCACGAACATGATATTGCCGAATATGCCCATCGCGTGATCTATCTCCGGGATGGGAAAGTGGCTTCGGACGAGAAAAGACGGTAACCCGCGATGCCTCAAAAATGCCCGCTTTGTGAAGCGCGAAAGGTCAAGCGATTTTGTCCCGCCAAGGCCTCCATGATTTGCCCTGTCTGCTGTGGCGAAAAAAGAGAAATCGAAATCTCTTGTCCCGCGGATTGTGTTTACCTTCAACCCGGGCGCGACTATGAGGCGGAACGTCAGGCGAAGCGGACGCCGGCTCCAGCCCGCACGCCGAGGCTATGGGAGTCGTCTTCCCTGCAGCGCTATTACGGCATCACGATGTCACTTTGGAAGATATTTTCCGAAGGGCGAAATCAATTCGGCGAGATTGTTGATGTTGACGTGCATGAAGCAATCGAAGCACTATTGAAAACCTACCGGACTCTGGAAAGCGGCATTTATTATGAACATGCACCCATCGCTCCAGCTGCCAAGAGTTTATACATCGCCGTCAAGACCTATCTGGACAAGGCTCACCAGGCTCTCGATGAAACTATTCCGCGAATGAAACTTTCTGAAATTTTAGATTGCCTGCAACTTCAAAAGGAGCTCTGTGAGTCCATGACATTGCCGCGTCCCAAAAGCCGGGCCTTTTTGGACCATATCCATGTCAACGTCTCCAAAGCCTTCCCCTCTGAGGCGCCGCAATCCTCGATCATCCTCCCTTAGGAGCCGTTTCCAGTTCGATGGACTCGATAATGCGTTGAGCCGCCTCGGCGGGGTCGGGGCTTGCCGTAATGGGCCGCCCGATCACCAGATAGTCCGCTCCTGCTCGAATTGCCTCCGCAGGCGTGGCAGTCCGGGTTTGATCATCGGAAGCGAAACCTGAAGGGCGGATCCCAGGGATCACAAATTTCAAAGCACCTCCAAAATGATGATGCAACGGAGCAAGCTCCAAAGGAGAGGCGACTACCCCATCCAACCCCGCCCGTTGAGCCAGGCCCGCCAAACGGTCGACTTGAATAGGACTACTGGTGTTTACACCGACTTCCAGTAAATCGTCTTCCCCCATGCTGGTGAGGACCGTGACTCCCAGGAGCATTGGTCTCTCGTTCTGAGAAAGCGAGCCCTGGATTCGCTGGACGGCAGCCTTCAACATCGCCAACCCACCGGAAGTATGAAGTGTCAACATGGAAACACCCAGGCGTGAGGCCGAAGCTACAGCTCCAGACACCGTATTGGGAATGTCATGAAACTTGAGGTCCAGGAACACCTTTTCACCCATCTCAATCACCTGCCGCACGATCTCAGGCCCCTCGGCAGTGTAGAGCTGACTGCCGATCTTGAAGACCCCCACCTGCCCCTTGAGCCGACGCACCAGACCTAGTGCCTCCGCGCCTGTAGCCGCGTCCAAAGCAACGATAATGCGATCCCGGGTCTTCATGTTCTCTTCCTCATCGCTGTAAGAAAAAGCTTCCCTTTCACGGCCCGATTCCCCCCTCCTCACACAGGTCGTAAGCTTCCAATCAAGGAGCTCAGGCGTTGAATCCCTTTTCGCTCACAGAACTGTTGCAGCCCCTCGACAATCTTCACCGAAGCCCTGGGGTCCAGAAAGTTGGCGGTCCCCACCTCGACGGCACATGCGCCCACCATGAGAAACTCCAAGGCATCTTCAGCGGAGAGAATGCCTCCAATTCCAATTACTGGAATTCGGACGGCCCGCACGGCCTGGAACACCATCCGCAAGGCGATCGGTTTGATCGCCGGCCCCGACAATCCTCCGGTTTGATTGCCGAGTCGGCAACTTTGCGACTCCACGTCCACGGACATTCCCAGAACAGTGTTGATCAGGGACAACGCATCCGCGCCGGCATCCTCGGCCGCACGCGCAATAACCGTAATATCCGTAACATTGGGAGTTAACTTGACGATGACGGGCAATCGGGCGACTTTTTTGATGGCCCGAACCACCTCACCCGTCGCGATTGGGTCCGTTCCATAAATAATGCCGCCCTGCTTCACATTGGGGCATGAGATATTAATCTCGTAACCGGACAGTCCTTCGGCTTCGTTCAGCGCCTCGACCACTTTGACGTAATCCTCGGTGCAACTCCCAAAGACATTGGCAAAAATACACGTCTGATATTTTCGAAGGACGGGAAGCTTCTCCGACAGGAATCGGCGCACCCCCACGTTTTGCAGACCGATGGCGTTGAGCATCCCTGAGGACGTCTCATGTAACCGGGGTGTGACAGCGCCTTTCATCGGTTCCGCCGACAGCCCTTTCACCACAAATCCGCCCAACAAATTCAAATCGATGAGCTCACTGAATTCTTCCCCGTAGCCAAAAGTCCCACTGGCGGTGATCACTGGATTCTTAAGACGAATGCCTGCAAATTCGGTGGACAAATCGGTCATTGAGTTGGCCTGTCGACCCCTCCCAGGGACTTGCCTGCCGGGCTCTACGTTTTCGATTTGGCCTGCTTTCCCGCGGCATTCGCATCATATCAAACTGTTGCCCCTTCCCCCAACGATTGAACACCATAAATTGGCACTCCAGGGCAAGCCAGTGAACCAGAAGCTTAATGGTATACTGCCAGGGGTTCAGAGCCGGTCTTTATGCGAACAATTGAGCAACTAATCTCCGCCCCTTGCCTCCAATTCCTCAAGGATACGATTGTCGACGCCGGAGGGAATGAGGTCTTTTTTCTCGCCAAGCCGGACGAGCAGAACGTGATCAAGGAGATTATTCCACTGGCTCGAGGAAACGACGCCGCCGTACCCGCGCTCATGCAAGTGGCCGCGCACGGAGACGTGATCCTGCACAACCACCCTTCAGGGCAGCTTATTCCTTCTCCCGCAGATCTATCCATTGCTTCGATTTATGGGAATCAAGGGGTTGGGTTTTACATCATCAACAATAGTGTCGACCAGGTCTACGTGGTGGTCGAGGCCTTTCCGCATATTCGTTCCCATCCGCTCGAACCTCATTCGATGGTGGCCTGGCTTTCCAGTACAGGGCCCCTTGCTGGCAAACTCAAAAATTTTGAATCCCGCCCGGAGCAACAACGCATGATTGAGGCTGTGACCCAGGCCTTCAATCACTCACAAGTCGCCTTGATCGAAGCCGGGACGGGCACCGGCAAGAGCTTATCCTATTTGATTCCCGCCGTTTTCTGGGCCGTGCGCAACAAGCAACGGGTGGTGATTTCAACGAACACGATTCATCTTCAAGAACAATTGATCCATAAGGATCTTCCTCTCCTCCAAGAAGCGCTGAACCTTTCCTTTCGTTCCGAACTCGTTAAAGGGCGCAGCAACTACGTCTGTCTGAGCAAGGTCGAACAACTGGAAAAGGAAGGGGAGTATTTGATCGAGACTGAGGAGCAGGCAGAGCTCAAGGCCCTTCTCAGTTGGGCTCACAAGACCACAGATGGCAGCCGCTCCGATCTCCCGAACTTGCCAAAGCCCGCAGTGTGGGAAAAGGTCGCGTGTGAAAGCGACAATTGCGGGCGAATCCGGTGTCCTCACTACTCACCCTGCTTCTTTTTCAATGCACGCCGGCAGGCCGCTTCCGCCGACCTGTTGATTGTCAATCACCATTTGCTGTTTTCAGACCTGGCCATCCGGGGTGAGACCGGCCGTTATCAGGATGCCGCCATTATGCCGGCCTATGCCCACATCATTCTTGACGAAGCTCACAACGTCGAGGAGGTCGCCACAGAATATTTTGGGTCACAGATTTCCAAAGCTGGATTGCTCCGCCTGCTGGGACGATTCTACCATCGCAAAGATCGTGAGAAACTCAGGGAGAGGGGTTTGTTCCCGTTCCTCCTTGCCAAACTGAAATCAGCCGAAAAGCAGATCCCGGTTCCGTTATATCTTCGTCTGGTGGAACGAGTCCAACAACAGCTTCTTCCCCAACGCGAAACCCTGACTTTCGCGGCTGATCAATTTTTTTATGAGATGGCCAGTTTCTTCGAACGGACAGCACCTTCTTCAGGCTCCGATCGTCCTGAAAAGAAGATCCGTTTTACCCAGGATCTCCGCAACCAGCCACAGTGGAATACCCTTATCCTGCCGGCCGTG
Source organism: Terriglobia bacterium (assembly GCA_046331665.1). Taxonomy (GTDB): domain Bacteria; phylum Acidobacteriota; class Terriglobia; order Versatilivoradales; family Versatilivoraceae; genus CAWBAT01. The sequence goes on from JAXLQK010000032.1 coordinate 32,178, forward strand.
TCTCAGCTCATGGTTGAAATTAAAGAGTTCCATCGTTTGTTGCTCCTTTTCGAAACAGATCTCGACCAATTGGTGACAGAGATCTTGGAACCCTTGCTCTCCTTGCAAGTCGAATTGCGAGCCCTCACCGACCGCGTCGAAGCCGCCGCCCTCACCTTGGGCCAAATATTCGACACCCCCGACGATGCACTGGTGCGCTGGGTGGAGATCCGGGAGGGCAAATCCGGAAAACAAATCACCTTGAAACAAGCTCCCGTGAGCGTGGCTGAACGGCTTCATGACAATCTTTTCCAACGATTCTCCACCGTGGTCCTGTCGAGCGCCACACTGACTACCCATGGGCATTTCGAATATCTCAAGAACCGGCTTGGGCTTCAGTCTCTCTCCAGAGAAAGAATGGTCGAACTCGTGCTTCCCTCGTCATTCAATTTCGCAGAACAAGTCATTCTCGGAATTCCCGGCGACGTGCCTTTGCCAACGGACCAGGCCTTTGCAAGGGAATTAGGACATCTGCTGAAGCAATCGATCCGTACCTCGGAAGGGAGAGCTTTGGTGCTCTTCACCTCTTACTCGCTCATGCATCGTCTCTTTCAGGAACTCCAGGCGGATCTGGAATCTTCCGGACTGCAAGCTTTAATGCAAGGACAAGCGCCCCGCCACCGTTTACTGGAGATTTTCAAGCGCGATACCACCAGTGTACTCTTTGCCACCGACAGCTTTTGGGAAGGCGTCGACGTCGCCGGCGAATCACTGGAGAATGTGATCCTGACGAAGCTCCCCTTTAGCGTCCCCAAGGAACCCGTCATTGAGGCAAGAGTAGAGGCACTCGAAAAGGCAGGTAAAAATGCCTTTCTGGAATACACGGTGCCACGCGCCATTATCAAATTCAAACAAGGGGCGGGACGTTTGATCCGAAGCCGTCAGGATTTCGGCTCCATCATGATTTTTGACCGTCGTATCGTTACGAAGTCCTACGGGAGAGCTTTTCTGGATTCCCTTCCAGACTGTCCCCGGATTACTGGACAGCGGGAAGTGGTCTTTGCGAAGGTAAAGGAGTTTTTTCAACAGCGCAGGAAACAGCAGGGCCTTTCCAAACCATCCTCCCGCTAATCCCCATTTCAGAGATTGCCGTCAGTTCCCTCTTTTGCAAAAGACAGTTCACCTTTGGCGCCCACGGGATATTCTTGCACTGCCACACTTCGACCGCTTCCATAGGCATCAGACGGAAAGCATATTGGGGCGGGTTTCCAGGATGTCATTGACTACCTTCTGAATTTCATTTATCTGAAAGGGCTTGGAGACGACAACGTCAACCCCTTTCTGCTGTACCTGGTCATTCTCGAGCGTGATCCCCCAGCCCGTCATCAAGATAACTTGAGTAGAGGGTTGGAGGGACTTGATGGTTGACGCCACTTCCCAACCGCTCACCTCCGGCATCCCCAAATCAGTGATGACCAGGTCCGGCCCATAAGTGCGAAACATCTCGATGCCGTCCTTCCCACCGGATGCCGTGAAGACTTCATGGCCTTGGTCGAGGAAAAGTTCTGCCAACAAGTCGCGAATGGGTTCTTCGTCATCAATAATGAGAAATCGAGCTTTTTTCTTCTGGGGAAGAATTTTCTCCTCCACCGATTCCCGCACGGCATCGTGATTCACCGGAAGAAAGATGCGTACCGTGGTTCCCCGCCCGAGTTCACTGCTGATTTCAATTTCTCCCTTGTGACGATTGATAATCCCATAGGCGACGCTCATTCCCAGTCCGTTTCCCTTGACACCCTTGGTGGTGAAGAAGGGATCGAAGACTCTTCGTCTCGTTTCTTCATCCATGCCGCGGCCCCAATCGGTGACGGAGGCAAAAACCTGGTCATTGCGTGTCCCCACATGGATATGAATCTTTCCCCCGCCGGGCATCGCGTCGAGGGCATTGAAGAGTATGTTGGTGAAGACTTCAATCAGCTCCGAGCGTTCCCCCGCAATGGGCAGGATCGGTTCAAATTGAGTCGAGATATCATATTGAATACCGTTGACATGGGCCGTATCTTCCCAGCGTGTCCGGGTCATGGATAACGTATCCTCCAAGACCTGGACGAGGTCCACGTGCTTAAAGGCTTGGTCGGACTGCTTTCGGGTGAACTCCTGCAAGCGCTTAATCGTAAACGCCCCGTCCACAGCCGCTTTCTCGATAATGTCGAGCCCCCTCAAAACCGCCTGATCTTGAATCTGTCCCTTCATGAGTTGGGCCCTGCCAATGATGGCTCCCAGGATATTATTAAAATCGTGCGCCACCCCCGCGGACATTTCCCCCAGCGCCCGAAGTTTTTCGGACTTGATCAGCTGGTCTTGCGTGGCTTGAAGATCCGAATATGACTGCTCCAGTGCGGTGTAGAGACGGGCATTTTTCAACGCATTCCCCAGTCCGCTGGCCACGGTGCACAGCAAGTCGATTTGATCCCGGGAGAACCCTTCCTCTTTGGCACTCCCCAGGTTCAAAGTCCCAAGGCAAAGATCCTCAGAGAGAATCGGGATGGACACGGCCGACAGAATCCCCTGAGTCATCAAATAGGGGGAGGGATGGGAAATGATGTCGTTGAGACTCCGGGAATAATAGGGCTGTTTCGTTTCCACGGCAATTTTCATCACCGTTTCGCATCCAGGGATGTGCATCCCTTTGTAAAACCCCGCCGTAATGTTTTCCCCGTACACGTTGACTAATTCAAACGAGTCCCCTCCCGCGTCATAGATGGCGATACTGCATTTTTCGAAGGAGACCACCCGATTCAACTGCATCGTGATTTTATGGAAAAGCTTGTCCACCTCAAGATTAAGCGCTGCTTCACGAGTAATCTCGTTCACGACGGCCAAGCGGATGGCGCGTTCTTCGGCTTCACGATAGAGCCGCGCATTGGAAATAGCTCCCGCAGCCTGGTCGGCAATCGTCGACAATAAATTGAGATCGTCCGCATCGTACGCCTTGCGCTCTTGAAAGTCTTGAAGCACGATGACACCCATCGATTTTTCTCCCGACATGAGGGGGACCCCTAACCAGGATTGAGGGGTTACGACCGGCGGCTTCCCCGTGATCTCCAAAAAGCGCTCTTCGTAGTTTTCCAGAATCATTAACGGCTGGCAGGTTTGCAGGACGTGCCCGACCAGGCTGTCGTGCGGCAAAGTCCGAATGGCCGACTTCTTTTGACCCCGGGAGACCTCAAATTTTACTTCGATGCGATCGCGGTCCTCCTCCATGAGGGCAATAAGGAAGTCCTCGCTGGGGAGGACACGGGTCACCTGATGGAATATCAGTTCGAAGAGGCTGTTGATATGCAGCTCCGAACTAATGGCTTTCCCGACGCTGTTGATCGTCTGTAAGGCACTCGCCTTTCGTTTGGTTTCCGAGTAGAGATCGGCATTGTTAATCCAGATCGCCAGATACTCATTCAGCGCCTCCAACACCTTGATGTCCTGGCTGTCAAAGGCTTGAGATTTCTCACTTTCGATCACAACAACACCCATGGGTCTCGACGCCGCCTGGAAGGGAATACAGAGCTGGGATTGGCTGCCCCCCAGCAGCGCTTCGTCAAGTCGAGTCGCTTCGGGTTTGGCTGTACGATAAATGGTTTGCTTGCCGATCATCGCGCGACCAATCAGGCTGTTTTGGAGCTTGGCGCTTTCTTCGGGAAGATTCAGATCGAAGCAATCCCCAGCTTGAGCCCGCAATCGCGGCTGTCCAAATTCGTCAAGAGTGAAAATGCTGATATGTCGAAAATGGAATTGCTGCTGGAGCAACTTGGCGTATTCCTGAAAGACGCTCCCAATGTCCAGAATCGAGGATAAAATCCGACTGATTTCGTGAATCAACAATAGCTGGAGAGTCCGTTTGCGCTCGCTTTCAAAAACCCTCGCCTTTTCGAGCGCCGCGGAAATAGGCTGGGAGAGGCTGATCAGGAAGTGGAAGCGTTCCTCCGACAGCTCACGGATCTCCTGTCCCTCTCCAGCCAGGAGCACACACGTGGTTTTTCCATTTTCACGGAGAGGGATCAGCACCGCCGCCAAAGACTGCAGATGTCTCAAGAGCGCTGTTCCATCCGTAGACTCAGAGCTCGCGGCCTGGTCGAGTAGAACGGGATGCCCGTCACGGAGGACATTCATGCATTGGATAGAATGGAACTCAGGGAGATCCAACAACTGGACTCTCGTCTTGAAGGTGTCATCTCCTTCAACAAGGATTGGCGTGTGCAATTTCAGAAGGGTGGGATCAAACTTCAGACAGGCTACCTGACGGAATCCCAGATTTTCCTTGATCAGCTTGATCAATGAGTTCAGGGTCTTCTGCCACTCCAATCCGGATTGAATCAAGTTGCCGAGATTCGAAAAAAGCAGGGTTCGTTCATTGTCCAGTGCCGTGAGTTTTTGGTTGCTCTGAGCCAGTTGATAACGCGACCGGTATTCGCGGAAGCGTAGTTTCTGCGCATAGTAAGAACCGGCGAGCGCAACCAGGATGGTCCCAATCACCAGGAAATGGTTGTTAACGAAAGCATTGAACGAGTAGGATTGCTGTTGAATCCACAATGGGAGAAAATAGGCGGCGTAGACCAAGGATAGGGCGAGTGCGGCCTCTGGAAAGGTAAACGGCATGATCAAGGTCACGCCTAAAATAAGTAAATTGAGCCCGGCGTAATAGGGGGCGGAACTTTCCCCCAACAAGCTAAAGGAAATGGAAAGACAAAAGGCGACGAGTAGAGATCCAACCATTCCCCAAAGTCTGACAAATCTTCTCCCCAGCGCAGGATACACAAAGAAAACAATCCCAACCAGAATCAAAGCGGTGGCAGCCCGGATGGAGAGATAGGCTGGCAGAAGTTCCCTTTTGACAATAAATAGATCCAATCCTCCCACCAGCATCAAAAGGGCAACGCCAAAATAGCAGAAGACACGAAGCCGTTCGTCGAAAAGAACACGGGTATGTTCTCGAAAGGATTGTTGAATTTTTTCTTTTGGGAACTCAGACTCGCTCATGAAGCCCCTGATATTGCGCGCAAGTTAGCACAATCGAGACCCCTAAACAAATATCATTCTGTAGTCTAGAAATTCGCTGGTGGAAGCTCGGGGCGATTCCATCCTGAAAGCCCGATGGCTCCAGGCTCCCAGTTTATTGTCTTGCCTCTTGTACCTGTCTTAGTGATCGGCAGTCCCGCAGGGCGAGATTAGCCGCGAGGCACCGCGACGCAGCCGAAACTTGGTCCTACTTTTCAGTTGTGCTGGCCGTCCGCTGTGCCCTTTTTCTGAGGGGAATGGTTTTCGCAGAAACCAGGAAAAGTCTTTGCGGCATGAAACCCAATTTTCTTGGTCCGTGCCGTGATCTTACGACAATGAGACGGACTTGGGGAAAGTCTCGATGGATAGCTGACCTGTTGCGGGAATGAACTGAGGCCGCAGGAAGGGAATCAGATCAGGCCTCGACCGCTTTCCATCCAAAGGGGTGGTAATTCCAGGAAATTTCATCTCCCTCGATCGTATAGATGGCATAGCCTTCAGGATGACCCAATCGCGGTCCCTTCCACCAGTTTCCACAAACGGCTCCAGAGGTAACAATTTGCTCCTTCTTGTACCCGTGGCTTTCCACAATGTGAACGTGGCCTTGGAGAATGAGTCGAATGTTAAAATCAGCGGTGAAATCCAGGACCTCTTTGGAATTCTTGATGACAGTCGATGCCGGCACAGGCTCGGTAGAACCCGTCTGCAGTGTCGGGAGAATGGTGAAAAAGGGGATATGGGTCACCAAGACGACGGGACGCATTTTCCCCACTGCCTGCAGATCCGTTTTCAGCCACTCCAATTGCGCCTCATCGATTCCCCCCTGATAATTCAAGTGGGGATCAATTTGAATCGAATCTAAAAGGATAAAATGCCAGTCCTGATAGTCAAACGAGCGGTAGGTTTTTCCTTTACCCACGCGATTGGCAAACATTTTCTTGCCATATTCGGGATGACTGCTACTGACTTGTGCGACAGGATCCACGCCAAAGACGTCATGATTTCCCAGAACCGAATGAACCGGGAAATTCACCCTCTTCACGATTCCTTGATACAATTCATAGAGATGGTCGGCTCTGGAATAATTTTGAGCATAGGCATCCATCACCAAATCACCCCCGGCGATGGCAAAGGCAGGATTCGGGTCGAGCTGGTTCATGCTCTGAACGGCCTGCTCAAAACCCTGGGCAGCCCTCAATTCCGGTTGTACATGAATGTCCGTAAAATGGATGAAGCTCCAGCGATTTCGACCCCCAAGGGGGCCGGCCATTTCCGGGAGCAGTTTCACCGCGCTTCCCGATAAGGCCATGGGAAGGAAGATTCCGTGTTTGAGGAAGTTTCGTCGTCTCATTCGACAGACTCCTTCGTTCTCATTTCATCGCTTCCGCGAACTCGCAGAACCGGAAGCTCTCACTCGCAGGGACTTGGAAATTCCTGTCGTCTTGTCTGCAATCTCCACTTCCACAATTCCCCGGGAATCGCATTTGTAGACTTCCTCCACGCAATGGGATTCCCCTTCCGTCCAACCTCGAACATCTTGGCCAGTCAACCCGGTGTGGCCGGCCAATTCAGGATCGAAGGGAAATAACGTCTCGTCCCAGCAAATGATCGTCCCCATCGGTTGTCCGTTGGCTCCGAGCTGTCCACACTCCAAGAATCGGAAGTGCCCAATATTGTGCGATGGGTGATAGGCTCTATGGACAATTAGGGGATCTTCTCCCGTTCCTGGAAGAGGAGTTGACTTGCCGAAAATCGGGTCAAAAACCATCTCCCTGCCAAAATTGGTTTCCCGCCAAACACCAAAATGCCGGCTAAAGCAGTCCCGCAATTTGTAGCCGCTTTGCTGGTCCGCGGCAATGGCGAGTCCTATCGCTGTGGCAGCGCTGGGATAAGGGGATCGACGAACCCGCTTGCCGAATCGCTCTCGCAAAGTGCGGGCCAGCAAAGGGAGCTCACAGGATCCCCCGACCAGATAAATGCAAGCGAGCGCATGCATCGCTTCATCCTCAGGCAGACAGGAACGCATGACTTGTTCGGTGGATTCGATGCTCTGCTGAACCAGGGGAAGACAACGTTCATAAAACGCCTGGACATTCACCATCACTTCACCGGACATCCCGCTCATTTGTCCGAGATCGATGGTAATTTTGCGCGTATTTGGATTGATGCTCTCCTTGGCTTCCCGGCAAAGATTGAGGAGGCGGGAATGAGAAATCTCCCGCGTCCGACCTGCCGCGAGCGATGGGTGCGCCAAAGTGAGGGAAGCAAGGACTTCATCCAGATCATCTCCACCAAGACGCGAAATCCCTTCACTGGCCATGACTTCATGATCTTGCTGGGTCATGCGAATGACGGAAACATCAAAGGTCCCCCCGCCCAGATCATAGACCACTACAAATTCCCGTCGCTTCGACATGTCAGTCTGCCGGAAGCGATGCGCATACTCAATGCCAGCCGCTGTCGGCTCATTGAGCAAGCCAAGAACTTCAAATCCGGAAGAGCGAAAGGCTTCCAAGGTGAGAAATCGTTGATTGCTATTGGCATTGGCAGGCACCCCCACCATGACTTCTAACTTTTCTCGAGGGGAGATGTCCAGGTTGCTTTTCTTGAATAGATCCTCTTTCAAGGCACTCAGGAATCGTTGCAGCCACTCGATCAGAGGTAATTCCAGGCCCCCAATGGCGACCGGGGAATGGGGCTCCCTCTCTCCGAAGAGCCGCTTCAAGGAACGAAAAATCTCCCAATTTTTTTCATATTGAACCTGCAGTGCATCCATTCCAAAGACGACATGATCTTTCTGGACCGCAATCAGCGATGGATACCAGTCGAACACTTCGCCATCATCCGTATGGAAGCTGAGGATGGGATAGTTCCCTTTGACAGCGGCCGCGATGCGAGTTCTTGTTGTGCCTAAATCAATTCCAAATCGCATACCTGGAAGTTAGAGTAACCTGGCGGAGAATTCAAGTCATTTGAATCAACCTGACAACAGTGAATGACGACCTATCCTTCCAAAGGGTCGGGATGGTCCCGGATGCTCTCTTCGAGACCACCCAAAAGTCCTTCAGAGATTACAATCCCCGCCGTCCGTAGTGCCATGAGATATGCCCCGAAATGCGGAAGAAAGCGTGGGATCATCGGCATCGCCGAAGGAAAGTGGGCAAGCACTTCTTCCCTGAATGGAGTCAGCCACAACTCTCCAGTTCGGGTAACACCTCCCGTCGCCGCAAATGGAAAGGCTTCTTGGTTTAAGTCGAGTTTCCGCGCAACCGCACATACCATTTTGCCAGCCTCTTGTCCTGCAGTCCTCATGATTTCCCCGGCGATCGGGTCACCCGATCGAGCGCATTGTGCGACCCAGGGAGCGATCGCCGCAATCTGAATCCTGGGATTCGGATCAAGATAGATTCTGGACTTGATGCCGGCTGGATCTTCGATGGAAAGCGCCGTAAGGATATCGCGGGTCAATGTTGTCGGAGAGCCCATGCCATCATGCGCTCGGGCCACAGCTGCCAGGGCCCGCCTACCAATCTCAAACGCGCTTCCCGAATCACCGATGAGGTATCCCCACCCACCCGCTCGAATTGTCGCCCCCTTCGAATTGCGGCCAAATGCCAGGGAACCCGTACCGGCAATGGCGATGACCCCCACGCATGAGGGTATAGCGCCAGCCAGGGCAACCTGAGCATCATGATCGACTGCCCTGATCTTGGCTCTCACAATTCCCTTCAGGATCTGAGTCATTTCCCGGGCGCCGGCATCTCCCATCGAAGCGATGCCAGAGGACCCCAGAAAAATGGCTTCCAGCGAAGTGTTGCCTGGCAATTCTGCCTTCTTGAGTGCAGCGAGTACGGCTTCGCGCAGGGAGTGCTTCGAGTCCTGGCGGCTCTTAAGGTCCCTGAGGTGGGTGACCGGGCCGCCGCTACCCGTCGACAAGACTGTTCCTCTCTCGTCACCAAGTGCGCATTTCGAGCTGGTTTGACCCGCATCAATACCCAAGAAGAGTCGCATTAATTCCATTCCCTAGGCATATGGATCCGCTGCACCATGGTAAGATGTCATTGGTTGGTCTCGTCTTGCAAATATGATTTTCAATCGTCGTGCGACATGATGCTGATCAAAGCCTGCTATCGGAACGCACTTTGGCTCATTCCACTTCTCAGTGCCAGCGGTGCTATTTGGTTCTCGGCCCGGAGCTCCTCATCACCCACCGAGGATTTTAAGGTCTGGACTGAAAATCCGATGGTCAAGGTTCAGCCAGACACTCCCTCCGGCTCAAGCCAGTCCATTGAATTGTCTGCTGCCCGGAATGAGACTGAGCCCTTTCAGGTCATCATTTCTTCCGCCTCCAGGAAGCTTGAAGACGTCACCGTGTCGGTGTCTGATTTGCAGGATTCGCTTGGCCACAAGATTTCATCCTCTAAGGTGGTGTTTTTTCGGCAGGAGTATGTCTATGTCAGAAACCCAAGTCCGTACTCTCCCTATCCTCCCGGTTGGTGGCCCGATGCGTTGATCCCGTTTGTGAATCCCTCTGACGGGAAATCGATTCCTAACATGCAGCTGGTTCAAGAGGGAACCGGGGAACAGAAAAAATATCGGCTCTCGGGTGGCCGGTTTTCAGGAAGCCCCTTTCCCGTGTGGCCAAATCGGAACCAACCGGTCTGGGGGGATATACACATCCCAAAAGATGCGGTTGCGGGAGACTATAGCGGAACCCTGACGATCACCTGCTGGGCCTGCTCCCCGCAATCCATCCCTTTGAAATTGACGGTGTGGGATTTTGAAATACCGACGGCTCCATCGCTCGCATCCTACCTTGGAAATTTAGAGGGGGTTGCCTCTGCGCATCACATCCCCGCAGGATCCACAGAGGCGTTAGCCCTGGAGGAACGGTACGCAACAGCCCTTGAAGCTCACCGGCTCGCCGCCCCCATCCCGGCAGCTTACCTGCCCTCAATCCGCGAAGACGGAAGCCTCGACTGGAAGAAATCCCATCCCAAACTCGAACAGTACATGGAGACCCATCGAACTGGGCCGTTTCGCATCCCCGACTTTCCCCGTTCGACGCATCTGCCAAAATTTCAGAAACTCTTTTCCCGCTATCTGCAAAGCTACTATGAGTACCTGAAAGCCAACCATTGGGAAGACGGTGTTTTCTTTTATCCTGTGGATGAGCCCAACTCGCGCGAAACTTACGACCAGGTTCGCTTCTATGGAAAGTTACTCCACGAGGCGGAGCCTCATATCCGCCTTCTCTGTACCGAACAAACTTACCCCCAGGACAGTTCCTGGGGTGACCTGCGCGGCGCTGTGGACATCTGGTGTCCGCTGTTCTCCTTCTTTGACCCTAATAGTGCCGCCATCGCCCTTGAGCATGGGGATCAGCTGTGGACCTATACGGCCCTTTGCCAGAAGGCGCCGTCTTTTCATCCTGGATTTCAGAGAGTCGGTGGACAATCTACCTTCTTTTGGGAAATTGATTTTCCTTCCCTCAATTTCCGCCTTCCCTTCTGGGTGATGTGGGAAAATCAGATCCAGGGGTTGCTCTACTGGTCAACGGTTCATTGGCGAAACCCGGACCGGGATGTCTGGACCGATCCAGCCTTTCGCAACCGCTTCAACGGAGAGGGGTATTTCTTATACCCGGGAACTGAAGTGGGAATGGCCGGGCCGGTGACTTCCATCCGGTTGAAAATGCTGCGCGAGGGGATGGAAGATCTGGAGTATCTAAAACTCCTGGACAAGTTGGGAAACCACGAATTCGGGGTGGCCCAGGCGATGAAGGTTGCCAGCTCGTGGTGGAAGTGGAATGACCAGCCAGCGCAACTTTATCAAACGCGCGCCATCCTGGCGGAGAAAATCCTGGAAGAAAGCCACAAATCCAAGGCGAGGAACTGATCTTTATTGGATCGCTGGAGTGTTCTGATTCATTGGCGGAGAAGCCAATACGGCTCCCCAGCTGCTGCAAAGGGTTATTTCTGGGGTTTCGGATCCAGGTTCTGTTTGAGCTCTTCCGGGCTAACGGTTGAGGATACGCCGTCGGCAGGAACCTCTTTCTTGGCCGTCCAGAAGAGCGCATTCAAGAAAATCTTGCGATAGTTGTCGTCCCCCCAATTGGCGTGGACATGCCCGCCGGTAAAGCCCACTCCTCGTCCACCGTCGGGTCGTTCAACTGCCCACATCACAATCTCATCCCGGCCGCTGGCCGAAACGATATGCGGATAAGGACCCCGCGGGGAAGCCGTAGTCCCCAGACGGGTTTCATCGGAAGGTTTGGCAACGAGGATCGGGACCACCCCTTTCATTCCCTGACGGAATCGCATATTAAAATACCATTCGTCCTGAGCCTCAAAGGGTTTGACTCCCTGCGTGATTGGATGCACGGGAAGATGGTTAAAAACCGCCTTCCAGTGGGGATTTGTGGAAAATCCATGTTCGTAGTAACCCCCAATCCAATTCAACAGTTCAGCCCCTCCATTATCTTTGGGGACCTCCACGGCGTAATGCGCACAAATCAACCCGACACCTTGTTTCATGAGTTCTCCCATCACCCGCAAATGATCCTCTTTGAGAAGCGGGTGGTTGGCTCCCCCATCCATGTAGAGCAGAATCGTGTCCGCTTCGTCGAAGGCGGTCGGGTCCATTGGCCACCCATTCAAATAGGCACTCACCTGGATTCCGGGAAGCGGCAGCAAACACTTTTTCAACAATTGAACGCCCGCATTGAATTCATGGTCACCCGGAGCGTGGCTTGGTGTGCCGGCAACCAGTACCATCCGTTTCACACCTTCGGGCTTCAGTCGTCTTAGTTGAATGTTCTTAAATTGAACAAGCATGGGGGGACCGGCATGAATCTGTAAAGCAAGAATCCCGGAGGAGGCCCGCTTTTCAACTTGATCGTCGGTCACGTCCACCGTGACATGACCATTGATTTTATGGATCAGGTGATTCCCGAGCGCGATCACCACGTAGTCATTCCAATCCTCATTTTTGATGATGGACTGCAATTGTTCCGAATCACCGACGGACCCAGTGACTTGTACCTTCCCCGTCGGATCGACGGTAGTTTTCTCGCCGCGTTTCGCCAGGATGCCTCTTCCCTTCTCGTCATAGAGAATCCCGGAAAATACTTTCCCGGCTTCAAAGTCTGCCTGATACCCGCCCACAACCCAATTCCCGAGATCCTTGCTCCGATACTGGACGCCGGAATTTCCACCGACCAGGCGGTAGGTAAAATGGAGCTCGAAATCTTCCACCGTCCCTTGACGCCAGATCAGGAAGGTATTTCCAGTGGTCGGATTTTCAGCCGTGGTCTGTCCCGTGAGAATTCCGTCCTTGACAGACCAGAACTTGAAGTTGCCGTCCCATCCCGTCAGGTCCTTGCCGTTAAAGATGTTCCGGAAACCGGGTTCAGAACCTCCCCACACCACCGCAGGGAGTACCTGCATCAGGCAAAACATCCATAGGGTGATCAGTATTGATTTGTTAGCCTTCATCATCTTTAAATTCCTCACGGGTTGTCAGGATCAGGCAGGGACAGTCAGCAGTCACGTCCTTGTTATCCCTTGATCGTCTTTTTTAGAAACTTCAAACCATTGATGGCAATGTCATTCTTTCTGGGTTCCATCTCTCTCCAGATGGCTGCAGCTTTGGCAATGACGAGCACATCTGGCGTGAATGATTCGATGGAAATATCGCGCTTATAACCGATCGCCTTCAGAGCTCTGGCGATTCCTTTCCAATCGATATGATCATTCCCGGGAGTCCCGCGGTCACTGCCGCAGGCGTGGAGATGCCCCAGGAGTTTCCCGGCCCGACGAATGGCGGCGGCCTGATTTTTCTCTTCGATATTCATGTGAAAGGTATCCAGATGAATGGTCAGCGCCGAACTGCCAACGTCCTTTACCATCCGGATCGCCTGATCGCAGGTATTGATGAAGTCGGTTTCAAATCGGTTTAACGGTTCAAGCGCAATCAGTTTCCCTTTCTTTTCCGCATAACGGCATAAGGTCTTCAAATTCTTCACTACCAGCTGCCATTGTGCCTTTCGCTCTTGGGGGGGAACATACTCGGCGCGGCCCACCACCGAATAAAGGGGGCCAACCAGAACGGAACAATCCAGCACGCCCATGATGTCGATCAAATGATGAACGTAATCGAGGCACGCTTGCTGGTCCTCCTTCGTTCCCCGCAAGTCCCGGCCGGGACCATAGGCACCGCAAAGCGTGGTGCTGACCAGCCCATGGCGGTTCAGTTCCGATTTGATGTAGATTGGGTCGATGTGAGATTCATGTTCCACCGCGATCTCCACGGAATCGAATCCCCACTTCCTAAATGTCTTAAACCAAGCCGCGCTTTCGTTCGTAAAGGGCGACGTGAACAGGAATGTATTAATTCCATACCGCATAGTGCATTCTCCCTGAAACTCTCGGAAATCCCCACAAAAACCCTGGAACGGGGACTAATTAGAACATCAAGCAAATCGGATCGCAAAGAATTTTTCGGCTGAGATGTCTTCGGCAACGCAGCACTCTGCATGGAGAAAGCGAGTGTCTCTCATCTGGCCGTCAATATTTGTAAAAAAAGTAAACGGTCAGAATCAAGCCTGTGAAGGTCACGAAGCGCCGTACCCAGAGGGGATTGATTTTCTGTGCGAAATAAGCGCCTCCATACCCACCGAGGACAGCTCCGCCAATCATCAGTGAAGCTTTGGACCAGATCACCGCTCCGGCCACAATAAAGGTAATGACTGCCATTCCATTGATGCAGGTGGCAAACAGGGTTTTCAAGGCATTCATCGCATGAATGTTTTCCATACCCAATACGGAGAGAAGCGCGAGCATCAAAATGCCGATACCGCCCCCGAAATAACCTCCATAAATAGCGATGAGCAATTGCAAAAAAAGAATGCCGATTTGGCCCCGGGACGTGGAATCATGGTCAAATCGAAAGCGGGAACGCACCCAGGCCGCCGCGGATCCTCCAAAAGTAAAAAGCAGGGTGGCAAGCAGCAGGAGGTAGGGGATCAACTTCTGAAAGGTGGATTGTTTTGTGTTGAGGAGCAGCAAAGCTCCTAAAACACCACCAAGCAGACTAACGGCACCGTAAACCCGCAGTCGATGCTTTTCTGTAGCGAATTCTTTGCGGTAGGCGTGAACACTGGCAAGGGATCCAGGCCACAAGACGACGGTATTGGTCGCATTGGCATTGACGGGAGGCATCCCGAAGAGGACCAATGCCGGAAAAGTGAAAAAACTGCCGCCGCCTGCTACCGAGTTGAGTGCACCGCCCAGGACTGCGGCGGAAAAAGGACAAGATTTTCGATCAAGGGAGGACCACGTTCTCTTGCCATCAAAATGATCCTTTATAGACAAGGCCTTCTGACAAGTCAAACATCTTTCTCTGTCAGGGTCGACTCCGGGGGTTTCAGAACCTGCCACTCACATCCTTCCGGGTATTCGCGAGCAACCATCCTGTGTACAAAGACCCGTGGTTATCTATGTTTTTGCAAGGACCACCGCCGTTACCGGCACAAGGCAGAATTAACGGCCAGGTCTACAAGAATCGCTTCAGTCTTTTGTGGCTTTACGCTACTGCAGCATCCAGACACCCGCCAGGATGCTCAATACCGTCAGAGGAATCCCCACTTTCAAATATTCCGTGAAGGTGATGTTCACGACCGAGCGGGACCGTTCCACAATCAAATTGGCGATGGAGCCCAACAACGTCAAATTGCCCGCCAATGTGGAAGACATGGCCAATGCCAGCCAGCCTTTGGCGGGATCGGCAAGATGGGAAATGAAAGGCTTAAACAGCAGGACCGCCGGCACATTACTGACGATATTTGATATCACGGCACTGAGCAGGCTTAGAACTCCCACCCGGTCCAAATGCCAGCGCGAGACTATTTGAGCCAGCTCATGAGGCAATGACGTCTTCTCAATTCCCGCCAGCACGATAAAGAGTCCCACAAAGAGCACCAGCAAAGACCAATCGATCTCCCGGTAAACCCTCTGCGGCTTCACGCGACGGGTCAGCAAAAGCACTGCTCCGGCAACCACAGCCACCTTGGGTACCGGCCATCCTACAAAAAAGTATGATCATCACGATGCTGACGAGAAAAGATTTCCAGAGTAACGCCTTGTGAATCACGAGACGAGTTTAGCGATACTCACGCGGGGCTGGTGGCGGAATTCTCTCCGATAGATAAGAGTGACGAGCAATAGGGTGAGGACCAAGCCAATACAAGCAGCAGGTGCCAGTTTCACAAAAACATCCGGTAGGACGCGAAAAGGTCCCAATCATCATGTTTTGCGGGTTCCCGGTGATGGTGGCGACGCTTCCCACGTTCGAAGCCATCGCCTCGCAAGCAGATAAGGAACAGGGTTACGCCTTAACCGCGTGACGATGTCCAGGACCAGGGAGTCAAGACCAGGCACATCGTGTCGTTCACGAAAAACGCAGAAGCTCCCCGACACAACGACAATCAGGCAAAGCAGGGTCAACGGGTGATGCGCATGCTCCACAACCCAATCGCTTACCAGGGCAAAGAATCCTGACAAGCGAAGATTCGCCACCACAATCATCATCCCGAACAACAGGACTATGGTTTCATAATTAACGGCCTGAAAAGCTTCTTCCAAGGTGAGGACATTGAAGCCGACCATTAAACTAGCACCAATTATGGCTGCCCCCGCACGGTCGACCCGAAACCCTGGCAGTCGGCCCAAGGCAAGGACCAGATAGGTCCCGGAGAAAATGAGCAGTGGCGCAAGCATTCGAATGAAATCCTTGGCGAAGAATATAGTTCGCCGCTTCTTAATCAAAAAAGATCAGCGGGCTGCTTTGTGTTCCAGCTCCTTCGATGAATCACTCAAAGGTGCAACAGACAGGGGAGGCGGGACTTGCCTCCATGATCCGTGGAGAGGATTGATGTCTTCACGACCTCGTATTCCTGGAGCAATCCTTTTGAACCACTCCGTTAAATCCTTTTGAAGGCCTTGAGAATTTCTTTCTTTTCGTAGCGTAGGATAATGGGACGGCCGTGGGGGCAGCTCATGGGGACTTGTGTCTTTTGCAAGGCCTCAATCAACCAGACCATTTTGGGGTAATCGAGATGCATATTCACTTTGATGGCCGCGTGACAGGCAATGGAGGCTGCAATTTTTTCGCGTAATTGACCCAAGCTGACCGCCTGAGTTTCATGCTCCAAGGCATCCAGAAGCTCAGAAAGCAGGTGTTCGATATCATCCTGCCTGAGATCGGCAGGTGCCGCTTTGATGGCTATTGTCTTTCGCCCGAAGGGCTCGACCTCAAATCCGCAAGCCTCCAACTCAGGAGTAATATCCTCCAGAATCACCTGCTGTCGCGGCGACAGCTCCACAACGATCGGCAGCAGCAAACGCTGGCTTTCTGCTTTACCCTGGCTCCGTTGTGCGAGCACTTTTTCAAAAAGAATCCGCTCATGCGCTACATGCTGGTCGATGATGAGCAACGCCCCCTGGTCCGAGGCAATGATGAAACTATTGTCAATCTGGCCTAAGGGAATAATTCCTGAAGACGGCGGCACTCCCATGTTAGCCGGGATTTGCGGCATACGGACGGGAGCTACGGCAGTACCCTCTTGCCCGGAAATGGAATTGGCGGCGAAAGTTTGAATTCCTGCCTCCGGCTGAAACGGCAGAGGGACAGTTTCGGGGTTCGGCGCTGGGGGCGTCAATGTCCAGGGGGCTGGGGCTAAGGGAATTTCCGTCTCCTCGCCAGAATCAGGAGGGCCGGAGGAGACAAAAGGCGGTTCCGGGGAGTGGCGGGGCTCGGTGGGAAGAGGCTCCCATGGATTCACTCTGCTGTCGATCGCAGTACTTTGTTTGGAGACTGGAAAAATAGCTTGCGGGCGAGCCTCGATCAGCGCCTTGCGAACAGAGTCTCTCAAGAAATCATGGACCAGGGTCTGCCGGCGAAAGCGCACTTCGGTCTTGGAAGGATGCACATTGACATCCACCTCCGCAAAGGGCATTTCGATAAAGAGCAGCACCACGGGATAAGTCCCTGCGGGCAGGATATTCCGATAGGCTTCTCCCAACGCATGGAGGAGAATTCGATCTCGGACCATGCGTCGATTGATGAAAAAAGAGAGCGAATTCCGGTTGAGTTTTTGAACCTCGGGCTTGGACACAAATCCCTGTAGGCGGACCCATTCCTGACGTTCATGCGAGTTTCCGGATGATCTACCTCCTCCTGAGAAAATCGGGAGCTCCGCCTGCAGTTCCACCAACTGATCCAACAGTTCGCTCCCATAGACTTGAAAAACACGTTCGCGCAATTGGGGAACAGGATCGACATTTAAAATCTCGTGATCCCCGCTGCGCAAAATAAAACGCCCTTCCGGATGCGCCAAAGCATATTGGGTCACGAAATTCACAATATGACTCAATTCAGTACTTTCTGATTTCAGGAATTTCTTGCGGGCGGGAATATTGAAGAATAGATCTCGGATGGCCAGAGTCGTCCCTGGGCGTTCGGGCAATTTTCTTGACGGAGGTCAGTTTCGCCCCCTGGATATCCACCATCGTCCCGGTATCTTCGCTCGCGTGCCTTGTTTCAAGCAGAAGTCTGGAGATGCTGGCAACGCTGGGAAGGGCTTCGCCCCGAAAGCCCAAGGTAGGCAATGGAACTCAGGTCATCACTGCGCTGGAGTTTGCTGGTAGCGTGACGCTCGAAGGCCAGCAGGGCATCATCCGACGTCATTCCCTCCCCATTGTCGAGGACTCGAATCAGGCGACGCCCCCCTGCCTCCACCTCGACTTCCAGGGCCGTGGCGCCGGCGTCCAGAGAGTTCTCCAGCAGTTCCTTGACAACGGAGGCGGGCCGTTCAATCACTTCACCGGCTGCAATCTTGTTTGCCAAGGCCTCGGGAAGAACATGAATCTTAGACATGGCGTGTTACCGGTGGCTTCTTAGTTTTGAACGCAACAACCCGACAGCAGCGGCATGCGGCTTTTCGGGCATCGTTCAGTTTCACTGGAGACTCACGAGCCCTATCGGCCCGGCTTTCCCAGAATGCGCAGACCGAGCTCCTCGATTTGCTTGGAGTCAACCGGCGTTGGACACTCCGCCATCATGTCAACTGCGCGAGCCGTTTTGGGAAATGCAATCACGTCGCGAATGGAATTGGCACCCGCTAGTAACATGATAATTCTGTCCAATCCCAGCGCAATTCCGCCATGGGGTGGCGTCCCAAATTCCAGCGCTTCCAGGAAAAAGCCAAACCGTAATTTGGCTTCCTCGTCGCTGAGGCCTAGCGCCTTAAAAACCTGGGCCTGGATATCAGTCCGATGAATTCGGACCGATCCCCCGCCAATTTCCATCCCATTCAAAACCAGATCGTACGCCTTGGCTCGAACCTGCTCCGGATGGTCGAATACCTTGTCGAGGTCGTCATCCACTGGGGAAGTAAACGGGTGATGACAGGCAACGTAGCGCTTTTCAGTCTCGTCATACTGAAACATTGGAAAATCTGTGACCCATAAGAACGACAGCTGACGGGGATCGATCAAATTTTCTTGTTTTCCCAACTGCAGTCGGACGGCTCCCAAAGACTCTGCCACGACCTGGCGTGGACCCGCCACCAACAAAAGAAGGTCGCCGGGTTTCGCCTTGGCGAGGGATGCCAGAGCCTGTCCTTGCTCCATGCCAACGTGCTTTAGAAACGGAGACTGCAGCTCTCCTTCCAGTACCTTGAGGTAGGCGAGTGTCCCGGCGCCAAAGACGCGGGCTACAGCCGTGAGCTCATCGAGCTGTTTGCGCGAATACCCCGCACAACCGGGAACACAAATTCCTTTGACGACGCCGTTTTCGTCCAGGGCAGTCTTGAAGGGGATGAATTCCGTCCCGGAAAGGATGGGACTGAAATCCACAAACTCCAGACCAAAACGCAAGTCCGGCTTGTCTGATCCATAGCGGTCCATGGCATCTCGATAGGGCAGGCGCAAGAACGGCGTTTGAACCTTATGTCCGGCTACGGAAAAAATCTCGGCAACCAAGGGCTCGATGAGTCGAAACACCATTTCCGGATGGACAAAGGACATCTCGATATCGATCTGTGTGAACTCGGGCTGGCGGTCTGCTCGTAAATCTTCATCCCGAAAGCAGCGGACGATCTGGAAGTACTTCTCGAAACCGGAGATCATGAGCAATTGCTTGAAGATCTGGGGAGATTGAGGCAGGGCATAAAAAGACCCCGTGTAAAGTCTTGAAGGGACCAGATAATCGCGGGCACCCTCGGGCGTCGATTTTGTCAGAAACGGGGTCTCAATTTCATAGAAGCCATGACTGTCCATGAAACGGCGTGCCGCCATGGTAACTTCGTGCCGAAGCTTGAGATGGCGAACCATGGGAGCCCGGCGCAAATCGAGATAGCGGTATTTGAGACGCAGATCTTCCGAGGTCGTAATGTCGTCTTCAATCGGAAATGGAGGGGTTTTGGCCTCATTCAGCAGGAAAAGTTCAGAAACCTGGACTTCGACATCCCCGGTACCGATGGCCGGATTCCGGGTGCTCTTGTCGCGTTCGAGCACTTTGCCTTTGATCGCCACCACAAATTCGGAACGCAACCCTTTGGCTTTCTGATGGGCCACGGGGGAATGATCCGGGTTGAACAGCAGTTGGGTCACCCCCTCCCGGTCTCGCAAATCGATGAATATCAGATGCCCGAGATCACGTCGACGAGCTACCCACCCCATGAGGACGACTTCCATTCCCGCCTGTGAGATTTCCAAGGCGCCACAGGAATGGGTTCTTTCCAGGCTGTTCAAAAAATCTAAATCCAACTCGTCTTCTCCTTTTCTACGGACGCTGGTCCGCCTTCAAAAATGCCGCAATCTCTTCTGGAACCAGGAGCTGTTGAAATCCATCGCTCATCCTTTTCAAGGCATAGCGGCCTGTTCTTAATTCTTCGTCACCGAGAATGAGCACATACCGCGCGGCGATCTTGTTGGCCAGTCGCATCGAACTCTTGAGGCTCCTGGTCTCAAAATCCAGCCCACAAGAAAGCTCCTGCTGTCGGAAGTACCTTGCCAACTCTGTGGCTCGTTCAAAGGCCGCCTCACCCAACGGGGCCAGAAACAAAAGGGGAGAATACCCATCGAACGAGGGCTGCAGTTGATCCAGAATCAGGAGGATCCTTTCCAGCCCCAAAGCAAAACCGAATCCTTTGCTGGGTGCCCCCCCCAGCATTTCCGACAACCCATCGTAGCGGCCGCCTCCAATCAGCGTATTTTGCGCACCCAAGGCCTCACTCGTCATCTCAAAGGTGGTCCGGGTATAGTAATCCAAGCCACGGACGAGACGGGGAACGATCTTATACTGGATCTTTCGCTCCTGAAGGTACGACAGGAACTTCTGAAAATGGGTGCGGCAGCCTTCGTCCAGGTAATCCGCAATGGCCGGCAAGGCATCGATCGTCGGCTGGCAGGATTCTACCTTGCAATCCAGTACACGCAACGGGTTCGTACGCATCCGACGCCGGCAATCCGGGCACAGGCTGTCTGCATTTTTCTGAATGGCTTCCGATAGAACCGCCAGATACTTGGGACGGCATAGGGAACAGCCAATGGAATTCACCAGCAGATTGTATTCCCGGAGACCAATCCGATTCAAAAACAGGTCCAGCATTTCCAGGACTTCGGCCTCAATGGCGGGATTGTCCGAACCGAGAACTTCTGCCCCAATTTGGTGAAATTGCCGGTAGCGTCCCTTCTGGGGTCGTTCCCGACGAAACATGGGCCCCAGATAATACAGTTTCAAGAGCTGGGATTCCTGCAGCAAATGATGTTCAATTGCGGCGCGCACGACCGGCGCGGTCCCTTCAGGGCGCAGTGTCAGCGAATGATCGTCGCGGTCGTCAAAGGTATACATCTCTTTGGAGACAATATCCGTCTCCTCTCCCACGCCGCGTGCAAAAAGCTCGGTGGCCTCGAAAATAGGCGTCCGAATTTCCGCAAAGCCATAGAGCTCCAGGATCTCCCGGGCTATCTTCTCCACGGAGCTCCATCGTTTGGACTCAGGAGGCAGGATATCACTTGTGCCTTTGATTGCCTTGATCACGATCCGGCTCGTTTCCTTTTAGATAATTTTCCTTGTAGGCCAGATAATTGTGGGCGTAACGATCAATGCTCTGGACTTCGTCGTCCGTTAACTCCCGGACCACTTTCGCCGGGGACCCAAGAACCAGGCTTCGTGGAGGCACTTGGAGGCCCATCGTTACCAGCGCCCCGGCCCCCACAATCGATCCTGTGCCAATCACCACTTTATCCATGACGATCGCCCCCATGCCAATGAGGGAGTGAGATTCGATGGTGCAGCCATGAAGAATGACGCCGTGGGCAATCGTCACATAGTCTCCGAGGAGGGTGGCATAGCGGTCCCGGGTCACATGCAGGATCGACCCGTCCTGAATGTTCGTGCACTGGCCGATGCGGATGTAATGCACATCGCCGCGGATTACCACATTGAACCAAACGCTGGAATGGTCACCAATCTCGACATCCCCGATCACCTGGGCACTCTCTTCGATCAAGACACCATCGCCAATTCTTGGATATTTCCCTAGATAGCCACGAATCATTGGATTGAAAGGAGTGGAGGGATACCGAGAGTCACATGATCCATCACGCACCGGGGATTCTTAGAAGCAGGAGCCGGCGTCTGTTTAGCCATCCTTTGCTTTCGGCCGTGCCAGACGCCAGTCTTAAATTGCGGGCGACGCAGAAAGACTGCCGCAACAACTCCGTTCTTACTTCTTCACATATTTAACATACCGCGCTTCGATGCGACCCCAGTGCAGCTTGGAAAGGAAGTTATCGATGTACTTCGCCCGGCCCGGTCCATCCTTGTGATAGTAGGCGTGCTCAAACACATCGCAGGAAATCAGCGGGATACCTCCCCAAATGGCCCCGTATTGATGTTCGTCTACCAGCACGTTCAAGAGACGCTGTGAATACAGGCTGTCATACACCAAGAGCCCCCAACCGCTCAGTTTGGCAGAAACCGCTGCCGCCTTAAAATCAGCCTTCCACTGGTCAATCGATCCGTATTCGGCCACCAGCGCAGCAGACAACTTGGGAGCCTTTGAAACATCACCGTCCCCGCCAAGCACTTCCCAATAAACATCATGGAGTAAGGCCCCGGCATGGTTCCAGGTGAAGCGGCGCTTCAGTTCCCCGATTTGGCTGTAATTCCCATTGGCCTTGGAACGGTCCGCAGTTTCCAGTTCCTTTTCAATATTATTGAGAAACGTCACGTACCCTTTATGGTGCGTATTGTAATGCCAATCCGTTGTTTCCGGGGAAACCACTTCCTTCAATAATTCTTTCGCTTCTGCGTCCGAATACGGTCTTGGATTAAATTTCCATTCGTAGGCCATTTCAATGTCTCCTTTATGAACAGCGTGTCTGAATAATGATTAATCGGGACCCGTTCCCTGCTCACCGCGACGAAAAGAGTCCGTGGAATCCATCGGGTATATTAATGACGGAACTACGGAGTGTCAACTTAGCCCCAGCGAGCGCGACGTCACGGCGCCCGACCTGCCAGCCTCCAGGTTATCCGGTACTCCCTGCCATCAGCCCGGCCGGGCCCTCAAGCGGGTTCTGGCATCTCCCGCCTCTCCGGCCTCAATACGCCCAACGAAGTAGGGAAGCACCCACGGTAAATCCAGCTCCAACGGACGCGAGAAGCACCAAGTCCCCTTTCTTGAGCCGCTTCTCCGCAACGGCGTCCTGCATGGCCAGGGGAATGGTGGCCGCGGTCGTGTTCCCATACTTGTGAATATTGATCACCACCTGCTCATCGCGAAGCCCCAGGCGCTCTGCCGTCCCGCGGATGATTCGGATATTGGCCTGATGAGGAATCAGCAGGCCGACATCAGCCGGCGAATATTCGTTCCGTTCCAAAATCACGCGGCTAATCTCTTCCATTTTGCGGGTTGCATACTTGAAGACCGCCGGACCATCCTGTTTGACATAATGGAGCCTCTTTTTCACGGTATCGCAACTCGGGGGCAATAAACTGCCTCCCGCCGGCATGTTGAGACAAGGCGCTCCGGCTCCTTCCACCTCGTGGTAGAAGTCGAGAATGGAATGCGACTTGTCCTTGGCTGGCTCCAACAGCACCGCCCCGGCCCCATCTCCGAAAATCACGCAAGTGGCACGGTCTTCATAGTCGATGATGCTTGACATCTTGTCGGCGCCGACCACGACGACCCGGGAATGGGTCCCGGCCGCCACGAAGGCATGTCCAACGGATAATCCAAAAACAAACCCGCAACAGGCTGCTGAAAGATCAAATCCCCAAGTCTTCGGTATCCCGAGCTTGTCCTGAACCAAACATGCGGTCGAAGGAAAAAACATATCAGGGGTTACCGTGGCGACAATCAAGAGATCAATGGAGGCTGGTTCAATCCCCGTGTTTTGACAGAGCCGCTTCACGGCCTCCACAGCCATGTCCGAAGTTCCCTTCCCCTTTTCAAGTAGCCGCCGCTCGGATATCCCGGTCCGCTGCAGAATCCAGCTATCATCGGTATCCACCATCTCCGCCAAGTCATGATTCGTAAGAATCGCTCGGGAACGTAACACCCTATTCCACTAATCTGCACCGGACAAACCGAATTCATCGAGGAAATTCTCCCTTATATTCGTTCTGCTTCCCTGGTAGAGGAGGTACTGGGCAAGCGAGCCGACCTATCTTATGGCAAGCCTCCATAAATGTAAACGTCTGGAATACAAACAGAAGCGTGCAGGAGGATTGGTTTTGACTCCCGAATCGATAGTATGATATCAATTCCTTCAGTGGCAGGAAGCTCGACCTGCTGGCAAATGATTGACAAAAGCCTGTTTTTGCGGGCAAATCGGCAGTCCGGTCAAAGACGCCGAATGGGACCATCAGCGGATCCCCATGGATCGCTCCCGAGGTTATTTATCTTCCCTTTACGATCAAGATTTGATGGCAACCTCTCCCCGCGAGTCTTTACGACCCGATGAAACACTCTCAACCGTCGCTTTGGTCGAGCCCAATCGTACTCCTGTTGTGTTTGTCAGCCTATTGAAGGTTGGGAGTCATCAAAACTATCATGGATTTCGATCGGCTATTTTCTGTCAATGAGGCAAATGCCCTGCTCCCGAGGCTCCGCGAGTTGCTGGCACAAGTGAGAGTCGAACGGGAACGTCTCCTCTCTCTCCAACCGGAGATTGAAAAGGCTCAGAGCCTGCATATCTACGACTGGGGGACCCCCCGAGGCGCTGAATATATCGGGATTGTTGAAGCTTATCAGAGCGCGGTCAAGAGCATCGAGGAATTAGGGGTGCTGGTGAAGGACCTGGACATCGGGTTATGCGACTTCCCGCATAAGATGGGAGGGAAAGTGGTCTTCTTGTGCTGGAAGCAGGATGAGGACGAAGTTGCCTGGTGGCATGATCTTGAGGCTGGCTTCGGCGGGCGCCAGCCTCTTTGATTACGGGAATGCTATTTCAGCGCACTCGAGTTCAAGACTCAAATCCGATAAGTTCCTGTTCCATTTCCAGCTCGATGCCGTAATGCGCTTTCACCTCTGCCTGGATAAACCGGATGAGAGCAAGTACGTCAGAGGCCCTGGCGTTGCCCAGGTTGACAATGATCCCTGCATGTTTTGGTGAGATTTGCGCTTCGCCCATCTTCGTCCCTTTTAGTCCCAGGTCTTCGATAAGTTTTCCGACATAATGCCCAGGGGGACGCTTGAAAACGCTGCCCGCCGTAGGAAATTGCCATGGCTGTTTCTCATGGCGCTGGGCCAGCGTCTCATGACGAATCTTGAAGAGCCTTTCCTTATCGCCCTTGGGGAATTCAAAAGTGCCTCCCAGAATGATGTGATTCCTTATCGCCGGGGCACTGCGATAGCTGAATCCTACTTCTCGTTTATTCAGGATCCGGTGCTCCCCGTTTTCGTCCAGGCATTCCACGCTTAACAAAAAGTCCGAGATCTCGGCTCCGAAAGCTCCGGCATTCATGCGCAGCGCCCCCCCTAGTGTTCCCGGGATTCCCGAGAGCTTTTCGAGGCCAGCCAGACCGCGCTTCAGGCACTTCACAACCAAAGAATCCAGCACCAGTCCAGCTCCCGCGCGAACTTCTAGACCGTTGAGCTCAAGCTGATTGAAATTCTTCAAGTGGATGGCCACGCCATCGAATCCGGCATCGGAGCTTAGCACATTGGCTCCTCCTCCAAGCACAAACCAGCGGATCCGATGCTTTCGCAAAAGAGTCAGGACTAATTGCAGCTCCTGGAGATCAGCGGGGCAGGCCAAAACCCGCACGGGACCACCAATACAATACGTCGTCCAGTGCTTCAACGGTTCTGCCTCTAAAATCTCTCCCCTGAACCGTCCAGCCAGTCCGACCTTGAGAATTTCGACCCAATGACTCATAAGAGAACCCGTTCCAGAGACAAGGAAGTGCCTGCCAGGGCTTCCACTCTACCCGTTTTCGCTGAATCCTTCTTTAAGTAATCGGCAAGTCGCCCCGTGAACTGGTCCTATAGGGAGCAAAGAAATCACTTCGAGCCCGGCTTCGATGAGGCAGTCGATTGCCTCAATAGAATTTTTCATCATCTCAGAGCCACAGAGCCAACACCATAGGCACACATCCACAAGCAATGAAGGGCCCCCATTTATTACATTACTGTGACAAATGGCCAAGACCCAATGCTTATGCTATTGAATTGATTCAATTGGTTCAATTCTCATTTTTCCTCAATGGATGTGCTCGATGAAGCTGAGTAAATTCTTGTTTGTTGCGCTCATGGTCTTGATTCTCAACAGCGCATATCTTTGGCCTATCGCGGAACCCACTCTTTTCTATCTCTTTAATTTGGCTTTTCACCTCATTTTGGGGTCTCTGCTGGTCGGGTTCGTGGTGTATTTCCTGCGAAAGAACTATTCTCGGCTTTCTTCGCTATCCAGAGCGGGGCTGTTCCTCTTCCTGGTCGCCTCGCTTCCCGCCTTTGTCCTCATGAAGATTGGGGCATTGACCCCGTACCGCTGGATTTTGAAGCTCCACATCGCTCTGGCTATTATTTCGGTCCTTGTGTTGGGACTGGCATTGCGATCATTTTTTGCCCGCCCGGTATCTGGTACGACCGAATTCTTCAAGCCGATAGGGCGAATTTATGGGATGGCGTTGCTAGCTCTTTTCCTGTTTCCGGCAGGGGTGAAAACCTATCATCACTTCTTCCCGGACCCCTGGGACCGCATTGAAAATCCGATGACCGCGCCCCTTTCGATGAAAGACGAAGGTGGAGGGCAACAAAGCCCCTTTTACCCCTCTTCGGCAAACACCACCACTGGGAAAACTATTCCATCCAATTTCTTCATGACCTCCGAGACTTGCAAGCGGTGTCATGCAGATATTTATGAACAGTGGAATTCGTCCATGCATCATTTTTCATCGTTTAATAACCAATGGTACCGGAAATCGATCGAGTACATGCAGGATACGGTTGGGGTGGAACCCTCCAAGTGGTGTGCCGGCTGCCATGATCACGCCGTTTTTTTCAACGGCAAGTTCGACACTCCGATCAAACAACAAATCAATACGGCAGAAGCGCAAGCCGGTCTGGCTTGTACCTCATGCCACTCGATAGTGAAGGTCAAGGACACGATGGGGAATGGAGGCTTTGTTATCGAGTATCCGCCTTTGCATGACATGGCCACCAGCAGTAACAAGTGGGTCGAATGGGTGCACGATTTTCTGGTGAAAGTAGATCCGGAACCTCACAAGAAAGTTTTCATGAAGCCCTTTCACCGGGAGAACACGGCCCAGATGTGTTCCTCCTGCCATAAAGTCCATTTGGATGTTCCCGTCAATGCCTATCGCTGGCAACGCGGGTTCAACGATTATGACAATTGGCAGGCTAGCGGCGTCTCGGGGCAGGGAGCGCGATCTTTCTATTACCCTAAACAATCCATGAAGTGCGTCGATTGTCACATGCCGCTGGTTCCGTCCAATGACCTGGGAAACATCAATGGCAAGGTTCATTCGCATCGCTTTCCCGCAGCCAACACGGCAGTCCCCCTTGCCAATCAAGACCAGAAGCAGTTGGAAACGGTCATGGAATTCCTGAAGAACAAGCATGTCTCCATAGACATTTTTGCGATGTCCCGTTCTCAGACTTCAGTCAAAGAGGGAGAAGAGACTCCAGGGAAGAAAGCCTCGGACTCGTTGCAACTGTCAAGCACCTTCGCCATCGGCGAAGAGTCCGAGTCCTTCGGCGCGGCCAGCGCGACAATGGCTCCAGCCGCTGAATTTTTGGCTCCGCTCGATCGCATTTCTCCAGTGGCTCGGCGCGGGGATTCAGTCCGCATCGATGTGGTCGCAAGAACTCGCACCGTAGGTCACTTTTTCCCCGGAGGAACGGTTGATGCTTTCGATGTGTGGATGGAACTTCAGGCCGTCGACGATAAGGGGCGCGTGGTGTTTTGGAGCGGGAAAGTAGAAGACGGAGGACGTGGTCCCGTGGAATCGGGCGCTCACTTTTACCGGTCTTATCTGTTGGACGAACGCGGAAACCATATCAACAAGCGCAACGCTTGGGCTGCTCGCTCGGTCCTTTATGTCCGGTTGATTCCTCCGGGAGCAGCCGACACAGCACATTTCCGCTTAACTATTCCCAGGGATGCCGGAGACCGTCTGTTCTTGAAGGCAAAGCTCAATTATCGCAAATTCGCCTGGTGGAATACCCAGTGGGCTTATGCCGGAGTCCGGGACCCGATTCATAGCGGATTTGGACTCGACAAGGGTTACGACGACGGCAGTTGGATCTTCAAAGGGGACCTTGCGCAGGTATCGGGGAAACTGAAAGAAATTCCTGACCTTCCCATCATCACGATGGCTGAGGACCAAAAGGAGATCCGGATTGTTGATAAGAATGCCCCCTTGCCGGAAATGAAATCCGTTTACTCCAAGGACGATCTTTTCCGTTGGAACGATTACGGAATCGGATTACTGTTACAGGGGGATCTGAAGGCCGCCGAGGCCGTCTTCATGCGGGTCACTGAAATTGATCCCAATTATGCCGACGGATGGGTGAATATCGGCCGGGTTCGGGTTCAGGAAGGAAATATTACAGGCGCCCAGGAAGCGCTCCAAAAAGCACTAGCCGTTGACGGCGAACTGGCCAAGACGCATTACTTTTATGCGTTGACTTTGAAAACTCAGGGGAAATATGACGAGGCGCTGGCCCATTTGCGCAAGGCTCTCTCCAAATATCCTCGCGACCGGGTCGTACGGAATCAAGCCGGCCGAATTCTGTTTCTGAATCGTCGCTACGCTGAAGCGATTCAGGAGTTCCAGGAAACCTTGAAGGTCGATCCGGAAGACCTTCAGGCCCACTACAATTTGATGCTTTGCTACCAGGGTCTGGGAAATGCTGAAATGGCCGAACGTGAACGCAAACTCTATCTGCGATTCAAGGCAGACGAATCGGCACAATTCATCACAGGTCCCGTTCGGCTGCGTCATCCGGAAGCGAATAATGAGCGCCTTCCTATTCATGAACACACATCCGTTCCGCTGGAAAATCAAAAACCCCCGGCTCCCTCGGCTCGGTCTGAGTCCAAACAGCTTGCCCACTGGAAAGACGAGGGATCCACGGCCTCAATGCCCAAAGAGCGCTGAAAAAGGAAATGCTCCCTCTTTATCATTGCAAGAAAGGAATTATCCGGTGAGCCCTTATTCCCTTCCATCCACAAAGAAGGCTTTACGGCTTTCGGCCGCATTATTTTTCTCGTGATCCTGATGCCGTCGGCCCAAAATGACACCAAGCACGCCAATACCAAGCCTCAGCCTCCAGCGTTTCCGGTTCAACTACGGGACATTACCCGGCAGGCCGGTATTCTCTTTGTGCACAATACCGGAGGTTTTGGCAAAAAGTATCTCCCCGAAACGATGGGAGCCGGTTGCGCTTTTATCGACTATAACAACGACGGATGGCAGGACATCATTCTGATGAATGGAATGGACTGGCCAGGGCACAAGCGCCGCAGCAGTTTTCCTGCCCTATACCGGAATAACAAAAATGGGACTTTTACCGACGTCACCCGGGAAGCCGGCCTCGCCGTCGAAATGTATGGCATGGGAGTGGCGATCGGCGATTTCGACAATGATGGCTGGGACGATATTTTCATGACGGCGCTGGGTCCAGATCATCTTTTCAAAAACCTTGGCAATGGAAAATTCGTTGAAGTCACGCAAAAAGCCGGCCTGGACAACACGGATTACGGATCCAGTGCCGCCTGGTTCGACTACGACAAGGACGGCGATCTGGATCTCTTTGTGTGCAACTACGTCCAATGGACACCGCAAACCGATATCTATTGTTCGCTGGATGGCGTCAACAAATCCTATTGCACTCCAGAGAGTTACAAAGGAGTCTCCTGCCGTCTGTATCAGAATCAAGGAAATGGAAAGTTCTTGGACGTCACCCAGAAGGCCGGTGTCTTGGACCCTACCAGCAAAGCTCTGGGCGTGGCTGTCTTCGACGCCAATAATGATGGCTGGCCGGATTTAGTCGTGGCCAATGACACGCAGCCTAACAAGCTCTACATCAACAACAAGAATGGCACCTTTACCGAAAAAGGCGTCCCCGCGGGAATCGCTTTCAGCGAAGATGGGACCGTCCGCGGAGCGATGGGGATTGACGCAGTGGATTACGATGGATCGGGATCGGCCAGTTTATTAATCGCCAACTTCTCGAACGAGATGCTGAATCTTTATCATAACGAGGGTGGGAAAGGCTTGTTTGTCGATGAGGCTCCGACTTCGGCCGTCGGCCAGGCCAGCCTCTTGACGCTGGCTTTCGGTTGCTTCTTCTTCGACCTCGATTTGGATGGACGGCCGGATATCTTCGTCGCCAACGGACACGTCGAAAATGACATCAATAAGGTTCAAAAAAGGGTCACCTATGCGCAGCCGCCTTTGCTCTTTCAGAATCGCGGGAACAAGCAGTTTGTGGAGATTTCTCAACTGGTCGGCCCAGCCATGCGCGTGGCCCGTGTTGCCCGGGGAGCTGCCTTTGGCGACATCGACAATGATGGCGACCTGGATATTCTCATCACGATCAACGGAGGCCCCGCCGTTCTGCTTCGTAATGACGGAGGGAACGCCAACCACTACCTGAGAGTAAAGACCGTTGGAACCAAGAGCAATCGAGACGGCATTGGCGCCGTGGTCCGGCTAAAGCTTCCCTCGGGAAATCCTTGGTTGACTGTCAAGAGCGGAGGCAGTTACTGCTCTCAAAGCGAATTGCCCGTCACTTTTGGTTTGGGAAATCTCGATCGGGTTCCCATGATGGAAGTTAACTGGCCAAGCGGGGTTGTCGACCGAATCTCAAACGTGGCAGCCAATCAGTCTGTGGTCATCAAAGAAGGGAGCGGCCACGCAGAACCATGGACACCCGCCAAGCCTGCCAAGTAAGTATCCAAGACGTCCAGCGTTTCTATCTCCCGCCATTAAGCCGAAAGTTGAAGCCGGGGTCGCTGACCCCGGCCTAGGGACCAGGGCCAGCGGTCTTGGCTACGGACAAGGAGTGGGCTTTTTGAGGTAGATCCCCGGCATATGGCCATCCACTCCATGTTAAAATGGGAGCGTTTCTTAGTGGCACCGGATGTAACCGACCAGTCATTTGGAATCATTGCTGTCAAACGGTACTGGTGCTTTACCCGAATCATCCATTTTCCACCTGTCATCGTCTCACGACTTATTAAATGACCATCGACTTTGGAAGAGTTCGCATGATCCACTGAAAGGACAACGGCTTGAATTTCAAAAGACCCGGAACGGTTCTCATCGCGGCACTGGTTTTTCTTGCCCTCATTTTTGGCGCAACTCACACCTGGTATTCTTCTCAAGCATCCCAGGCCAAGCCGGACGCCGCACTCACTGACCAGCAAAAGCTCCTTTATCACACCAATGTCGGGATCGCCTATCTGGAACAATTTAACTTTCGAGAAGCCATTGCAGAATTCGATCAGTGCCTCAAGATTGACCCCAACTTTGTTCCCGCTTTGGTTGACTCTGCCCTCGCTCATTACTACCTGCAGGAATTCGTTCCGGCGGAAGAGCTTCTCAAGAAAGCGGTCTCATTAGCCCCAACCCAGCCAAACACTTTGTTTGCCCTGGGCATGATCTACCGGAATGAAAACCATGCGGACTTGGCCTTGCAGTCGTACTCCAGGATTCTGGAAAAAGATCCGCTCGATTCTCCAACCCTCTATCAGGTGGGACAGATTTATTTGAAGAAACAAGATTATGCAAAGGCGGCCGAAATCCTCAAAAAGGTCGTACAGATTTCCCCGTACGACACATCGGCCCACTATAATCTGGCTACTGCACTTATCCGCAAGGGAGACTCGGCCGAAGGCCAGAAGGTGATGGAGACCTTCACCCAGCTGCGGGAAAAAGGCGGCATCAGTAGTACGGGAACGCAATATGGCGAGCAGGGCCGCTACATGCTGGCCATCGGAGAATACCCGGACATCAAGAGCCTGGCGGGGCCCGCAGCTCCGGCACCCCCTAAACCCATCCGTTTTGTCGAAGCCACCAAGGAGGCGGGGATTTCGTTCCAGCACCAAGCCCGTTCTTCGGACCTCCAATCAAAGGCTGGGGTCGTGTCCCTTTGGGGTTCGGGTGCCGCCTTCTGTGACTATGACGGCGATGGAAATCTCGACATTTATTTTGCCAATAGCTCTGCGGACAAAGCCCTCTCTCGAGGCACGCTTTACCACAATAATGGGAAAGGCGGTTTCGAGGACGTCACGGAAAAAGCGGGGATCGTCGCCAACGGGCAAGGCATGGGGGCCTACTGGGGGGACTTTAATAATGATGGCCATCCGGACCTGTTCTTGACCAATGCCGGCTCGAATCTTTTGTTTCAAAATAATGGAAACGGAACCTTCACGGATATCACTGCCAAAGCCGGCGTAGGAGGCGGAGACCACTGGCATCTTTCCGCCGCCATCGCCGATTTTGATCATGACGGCGACCTCGACATTTACGTGGGAAACTATGCCAATCTTTCCGACATTGCTGCCAAAGGCTCAATAGATCAGGTCATCGCGGAGCTGTCGAAACTGCCGGGCACAGGCTGTCATCTCTTTCGTAATAACAGCAACGGCACGTTTACCGATGTTGCCGAAGAAGCCCATGTCCAGGAACCCTCGGCCAAGATCTCTTCGACGGCGTTTACGGATTTCGACAACCGGCGTGACATCGACTTTTGGACTGTCAGTCAGGGTACAGCGGTCAGCCTCTACAGCAACCAGAGGATTGGAACCTTTCTTGATGTACACCCGGAGCTCGAAGGCATTGACCTGAAAGATGTGTTCAGCGTCACGGTGGGCGATTAC
Source organism: Terriglobia bacterium (assembly GCA_046331665.1). GTDB lineage: Bacteria > Acidobacteriota > Terriglobia > Versatilivoradales > Versatilivoraceae > CAWBAT01. Next base: position 64,637 of record JAXLQK010000032.1, read on the forward strand.
GACAAAGATGCCTGGATGGATACGGCCTTGGCCCTCCAGTCAGGCCCCGTGGTGCTTTTCAAGAATCTGGGGAATGGAAAGTTCAAAAAAGACCAGGTGCTCGCTTCCCAGAATGGATCAGCCCCAGGCCAAAATTGGACCACACAGTTTTTCGATTACGATAACGACGGCGATCTTGACTTGCTGGTGTTAAAAGGAGGATTGACCGCTGAGCGTTCCGAACATCAAGGACCCGAACTTTGGGAGAATCTGGGATATGGAAGATTCCAGAACGTCACGGAAAAAGTCGGGCTGAGTGCCTTTCAAGGCAGGCCATTTCGGAGTGTTTCCCTGGGAGATTTTGATAATGACGGTGATGCCGACCTCTTGTTGACGGTCAATGGCGGCGCTCCCCTTTTGTTGAGAAATGAAGGAGGTAACCAAAACAATTGGATCAAAATTCGCGTTCGCGGAACCAATAGCAACAAGAGCGGAATTGGCACCAAGGTCGAAGTGAAATCCGGAGCGTTGTGGCAGAAGATTGAAATCAGCGGAGGGAATGGTTATCTTTCGCAGAGTCCTCCGGAATTTATCTTCGGGTTGGGCCAGCACACCATGGTGGATGCATTGCGCCTGCTCTGGCCGGGCGGCGTCCTGCAGTCTGAAATCAACCTTCCCATCAATCAAACCAAATTAGTCAACGAGCTGGACCGCAAAGGGACGTCCTGCCCTCTGCTCTATACCTGGAACGGGCAACGATACCAGTTTGTGACGGATTTTCTCGGGGGCTGTGCCATCGGCTACTTGGAACCCACCGGTCAATACAGCACGCCGGATACGGATGAGTACATCAAGATTAGCTCCGATCAGTTGAAGCTCAACCGGGGACTTTACTCCATGCGGATCAACAACCAATTGGAGGAGGTGCTCTACATCGATCAAACGGAACTGGTGGTTCTAGATCATCCCTCCGAACTCGAGCTTTTTCCCAACGAGCGGTTGATGCCGGAGCCTCCCTTTCCTGCTTTCCAGGTGATTGCCGCGCAACAGGCTCGCCCCCCGCAAGCCGCATGGGACCAGCACCATCATGATGTTCTTCCTCAGCTCTCGGCAGTCGACCGCAAAACCGTCGATGATTTCAAGCTTCTTCCCTATAAGGGCTATGCTGAAGAGCACGAATTGGTGCTCGACTTGGGGAATTTGTCCGGGAAAAAGGAGATTCAGTTACTCATGACAGCCTGGATCGACTATGCCGATTCCACTGCTAACTTCAAGGCCTCTCAATCCGGAGCCCAGCTGATTGCGCCTTACCTCCAGGTAAAAAATCCCAAGGGGGAATGGCAGACCGTCCTCCCTTCCATGGGCTTTCCGGCCGGATTGCCGAAAACCATGGTCGTGGATTTGAGCGGGAAATTTCTTTCCTCGAATTATCAAGTACGGATTGTGACCAGCATGCGAATCTATTGGGATCAGATTCTCGTCAATACTTATCAAGGCGAGCCTGCCTACCGGCTGCATCGCCTTCCCGTTCAGGCGGCCGACTTGCGATTCCGAGGCTTCCCCCGCGAAATCAGCCCTGACGGGAAGCGGCCTTTCCTTTATGACTATGAACAGATTGACCCTGTGGCACCTTGGAAAAGCCACACGGGAGACTATACGAGATTCGGCGACGTGACGGCTCTACTGCGGGCTAAAGAAGACCAATACGTCATCCTGCGCAACGGAGATGAGATTCAGCTCGACTTTTCCGCCGCCCAACTCCCGCCATTGCCTGCCGGCTGGAAACGGTCTTTCTTTCTTTATGCCGATGGCTTCGGTAAAGACATGGACCCGCACTCCGCGACACCGGATACGGTCGAGCCACTGCCTTTTCACCGCATGAGCCGTTATCCATATTCCAGCAACGAAAAGGGGCCAGACAGCGAGGCCTTTCGCCGCTATCAACAGGAATACAATACACGGCACGTGCCTCACGTCTACAGTCAGATCAGCCCGTCAGCCGAGAAGTAAAGGCGTTGCCTATTCCCCAGTTTTGGAGTGCGGGAGCGTGGGAGTGTCCCTCCCTGCTCCCGCTTTCCCGGATGGCAGCTTGCTGGCATCCAAGCGGCGAGCGATTCAGGCCAGCTGCTCATGGTAGAACGAGAGCTCCGCGCGCGTTCTCAGATCTAGCGTGCGCGGAGCGCCCGCTCCACCCAAGTCGGTGGAGGGCGGAACTCTGCGACGCCGTACGGCGAATGCCGTCGTCAAGTACATTAGCGAAGTTTCTCCCAAGGGAAGACAATTGCCGGTTACCGGCTGCAACGGCCTCGTGGAACTCGGCCCTCCATTTGAAAACGTCTTGTTCGAGTGCGGAGTTCTGCGGCGCCGGCATGGTATGCGATCTAAGAGCAGGTCATGCTCATGCTCGTCCAAAAAATCATTTCAGGGGGACAGACCGGCGTCGACCGGGCAGCTCTCGATGTCGCCTTGGAACTGGGAATCCCCTGTGGGGGCTGGTGTCCTAGAGGCAGACTGGCTGAGGATGGGAAAATCTCCGAACGGTACCCGCTCCAGGAAACCGCCACTGCTGATCCCGGCACCCGTACCGAACTTAACGTCATCCAATCGGATGGCACCCTCGTCCTCACTTGGGGGAAGCCCACTGGCGGCACACTGTTGACCCTTGTTTGTGCACGACATCATCGCAAACCAATGATGGAAGTAGATCTCGGAGATCCCATGGATCTCCACCCAATCCGCGGCTGGATAACATCTCAGGCTCTCCAGACCCTCAATATCGGCGGCCCCAGAGAAAGCTACGATCCGGGCTTCATTTATGATCGAGCCAAGAAATTACTTTTGCCCCTCTTCTAATCTTCATCCTGGAGTGGACTCCAATGACGAACTATCGCTGCAACCTCGGACTGCTCTTCCTGTAGCGGCGGTCTGTGACCGCCGAATCTGCGATCTTTCCTCTCTGTGCCCCATCGGCGCTCGCAGAGCGCCGCTACATGGCCACTCCTGTAGTTGGTAGCCGCGATTGAAGGTTGATTTTGACCTTCAATCGCGGCGGGCCTTTTCGCCGATCATTTACGAATGCAATCCCGCGATTGCCGGAAAAAGATCGGCAATCGCGGCTACCCCTAATGTCTTTCGGTGAACTGGGTAAAGGGATGGACGCCGAGCGATGTTCAGTAATTCCCCTCCTCGGAGGGGTGGATGGCTTGAAAGCTATCCGGGGCGGGTCACTACGGTCGACCGTAGGTCACGAAGACACTTTCTTGAAGAACGATTTTCTTCGCTCGTTGGGGATCAATACCTGACGCTTCTTGCGGCGGTCAAATACCAGACCACTTTCGATGATCACCTGGATAATCCGAACATAGTCTTCATCAAGAATGCGGGCAATGTCTTTCATGGACATACGATGCACGGCAAATAGGTTGCAGATGGTTGCCTTTCTTTTACTGACAGGGTCCATCAACGTTGTATCTTGCGTGGGCACGTAGACCTTGCGCGTGAGGACAAAGCCATCTCGAGTTTGTTCGTCGTGATTTTCCATGACCAATTCCGCTTTCTGTCGGGATTTGATGCGGGGGGCCGAACGCGAATCAACTGAATACCGTTATCGAGACGCATCTTAACGAATCCCCAAGAAACGCACAAGCCCTAACATGGAAATTTTTTAGAGGGGTTTGGCTTCTGGATGGGATGAGATCCAGTGGCAAAAGACACCATGGGCTCTCTTTGTGAGATCTTTCTGAATTGCTTCGAGGAGGGCTATCGAAAGGAATATCGCTTGACAGTGCCGGGAGATGCCTCTACTATTTTTAGGTTTTTTCGGGGCCGTTAGCTCAGGCGGTAGAGCATCTCCCTTTTAAGGAGAGGGTCGCTGGTTCGAGTCCAGCACGGCTCACCAGTTCAGCAACGAGTCTCCCCGCCTCGCCACACCCGATGGACTTCGCGCCGCCCGCGGCCGTTGCCTTCACCTGCTGTCCCGTTCGTCTAGCCCGGCCTAGGACACCGCCCTTTCACGGCGGCAACAGGGGTTCGAATCCCCTACGGGACGCCATACTTGCCAATAATTCAAGAAAAATAGCTCTAGTCTTTGGTTATTCATTGATGAAAATCAAAGTTATGATCAAAGGCTCTAGTTCTCGAGGTGCGATTCCGCTTTTTGCGATCTGAACCTCAATTAAGTTATTTGCTAAACTCCGTACCCTCAATGATTGGTGTGGGAGCGATCTCTCTGCTAAGTTTTGAAAAGCTACAACTAGTTCACTACATCTTTCAAGGCCTTGACCAACCCTCTAGCCTGGCTGTATAGGAATAGGGAAAACCCGGTCAAATGCCTCCTTCCTTCCTCAATTTCGTGGTTTAAGGTTGTGATACACTAGCGCAGAGAGAAATCTCGTTATCATGAGTTCTCTGTGGCGATGCATGCCGATGGCGAAGTTGATTTAACTGTTTTTGCTGTCCTATCCTTAAAGACTTCTCTCATGTTGCTTCTTGTCATTCTTCAGATGCTCCGTTTCCAAAGTGGGAACTTTTCGAAGAGATTCACTCAACTCTTGGGCGAGAGACTGGGCTGGATCGCCGCTGGGCTTTTGTTCTTCAGTGTGGTCGCATGCGACGTCAATACCGCGTTGGAGCGAGTGTCGCGAGCACGGGATCTTTCGGCCGATCTGCTGGTTCAGTTCAGCAAGGCGGCTGATGCTTCCAACCGGGCCGTCATGGCAGATACCGACGAAGCCTCCGTGGCATTTGCTCAAGAAGCCGAGCAAACCAAGAATAAGGTCCAGGCCGACATCGATACTTTAAAACCGATTCTGGATGAACTCCGCTATGCCGATGAGAGCCGCTTATTGCAGGATTTTGTCACCCGCTATACGGAGTACCGTGAGCTGGATCACCGCGTGCTTGATCTAGCGGTCGAAAACACCAACCTCAAGGCCCAACGTCTCTCTTTCGGAGCCAGCCAGGAGGCAGCCGATTCTTTCCGTGATCTTCTTAAGTCCGTTGTGCCACGATCTCCCGCGGATCAATGGCACGTCGAAGCGCTCGCGGCAAGCGCCGTGGCAACGGTGCGCGAGATTCAGGTGCTCCAAGCCCCCCATATTGCGGATGCCGATGAGGCAGTCATGTCACGCATCGAGAAGAGCATGGCGACGTCAGAGGTCTCTGCCAGGAATGCCCTCAAAACCCTCGAATCCCTCATCGAACCCAATTCCAAGGCGCGACTAGTTGCTGCCACCGCTGCTCTGGACCGCTTTGTGTCGATCAACCAACAAATCATTTCACTCTCGCGGCGCAACACAAACGTACGCTCCCTGGCTCTCTCTTTGAATCAAAAAGGCAACATAGTTCCAGAGTGCGAGAAGACATTACACGCACTTCGAGACGCTCTGTCCAAGCGCGGGTTCACTGGCACGAGGTAGGAAAGCTTGTGCCTTCGAGCCCGTGTCCCGTCGATCGCTGATCTTGGCACGACCAGTGGGAGTCGAAACCTAATAAACTTAATAAGTGGGCAGAGGATGGGGCCAACGAGGTTCATGGATGGGTATACTATTGGTGTCCTCGATCATGAGATGACACTGGAGTCAGTGGCTACAATTCACGTTCCCATTTGTGTCATTCCCGACAGATGTGACGGCAAGATCCCTTTATTTTCTTATATCAGCCAGACAAGTCTAATGAGCAGTTCGCCAAAAACAAGGTTGTGGTTGGGGAAGATCCGCACACTTTGGAACGCTTGTTAGAGAACCGCAAATAATGTCCAACTGAGATTAGCCTTGCGAGCCTTCTGTCGGGCAGAATATCCCGAGTATTGAACTGAACGTATAAGATCCTTCAAGTCGATTTTTTTCTTAGACCAGCCAATTTCGTTGAATAGCCCGAATCCAGAACCCTCTCCGCTTCAACTCCGCCGCGGGCTTCGTCCTTCGGGATTGATCGCCGTAACCTTCCTTTGCGTTGCGGGTGGCGCTTTTGGCTTGGAAGATGCCGTCGGCGCCGTTGGACCCCTGGTCGTCTTGCTTGGCATTTTGATCCTCCCCTGGCTGTGGAGTTTTCCCACGGCGCTGATGACTGCTGAGCTTTCGACGGCGATGCCCGAAGACGGAGGCTATGTCATCTGGGTGGAACGAGCCTTCGGGCGATTCTGGGGATTTCAAGAGGGGTGGCTCAGCTGGATGTACAGCTTTGCAGACAACGCCCTCTATCCGGCGATGTTCCTCGATTATCTGGCTTACCTTCGTGGCGACCTCACCCCCACAGAACGCGTCTTCATCGGAATCGCAGTCATTTTCGTGACCACCTGGTTGAATATTCGCGGCATTCAACTGGTTGGTTTCCTATCCATTCTCTTTACACTTTTTATACTCGCCCCTTTTGCCATGATGGTTTTTCTCGGGGCACCAAAAGTAAATCCAAGTCATTGGCTCGTTACCCATGGAAATGTGAACTGGTCTCTACTCCTCAGTGTTCTGCTCTGGAACACCTGTGGCTGGGACAATGCCGGCTGCTGTGCGGGTGAAGTTACGAACCCCGAACGAACTTACCCGCGCGCCATGATCGTGGCCGTCTTATTGGTTACCTTTTCCTATCTGTTGCCCATGGCTGTGGGGGTTGGTGTCGTGACCAATTGGTCGGAGTGGAAAGTCGGGATGTTTCCCAAGATTGCCGCGCAAGTCGGTGGCGGCTGGCTCGGAGTTTGGTTGACCGTGGCAGGATTGGTCAGTGCCGTGGGCATGCTGAATGCGCTTCTCTGCACCTCCTCACGCGTACCCTTCGCGATGGCACGGCACCGCCTGCTGCCGAGGAATTTGAGCGTGCTTCATCCCACCTACGCCACGCCCTGGCGTGCCATCCTGGTAAACAGCC
>JAXLQK010000033.1:0-69623 GCA_046331665.1 Terriglobia bacterium
CAGCAGTAATCAATGCCCAACTTCTCGAAAATCCGGGTAGCTTTCGGCAGCTCAACCGCGAATTCTCGAACCGTTTTAGTGAGGTTGATAGTCATGATTCAAGCCTCCTTTTGGAGGAGAATATCGGATTTCACAAAGACTATCTCAGTGACCTAAGTCACAATGATCCATTTTTGCTTGGGTTTGCAGGCACGGCTAATCCATTCAGAAGCGGTAGTTCAACTCCAAATACCCTAAGGATGCGTTCTTTCCCTGAGGGTAAATTGTGGAGGTCACGGCGCGGCCCTGGGCATAGCCATAATAGCCCGTCAACGTAATATGGGGACTAATGCGGTAGTCGACACTGAGATCGTAAAGATCGGCGAGCGATTGCGCTCCTCCTGCCGCCCGACCCACATAACCAAAAGTCCAGGGTTGATAGACCCCGCCGCCCAGGTACCATAGATCGCGGGCGTTGGAGAGGCGGAGAGCATGGAACTCGCTGGATAGGGTGACTTGTTTGTGGGGCCGTAGCATAAGGATTCCCATGTAATCGCGGCTGTTCATGAGGTTGAAGAATGGGAAACGGGCAAAAGGACGAGGCGTCGGAAGAATTTGGAAGAAAGTGTTGTGGGTCGAGTCATTCGGGTTGCCGTCCCCAGAACCGTCGAAGAACCCACCCCGGATCCATGGCTTAAGTTTCCACCAGAACTTTGGTTGCACGCCGCCCTCTATGGCGACTGCGTAGGCTCGATGGTCAAGTTGACCCCAACGCCCCATTTGCCCAACGCCCCAAAAAAGCAAATCTACTGTGCCTACCTTCGTTTCGATGGCGTTGAGCTGGTGTCCCCCAAAGGAGCCGATGCGGATAGGGGCAAGATCCTCACGCCGCAAAGGCAATGGTCTCGAGTCAGTTTTCAAGATTTGCCTCCAATCGTCGTAGTAGATCCCCAGAATCCGGGTCTCGGCTGAATGTTTGCCGGCGCCCCACGGTTTCGTATAAGCCCCATAACTGAAGGCGGTCTCGGTTACCCCCCAACCGTCTGTCTGAAACACGCCTCGCGTCGGAAACGCCGCGATCAGCGTGAGGTTTCCTGAGGGTTTGTTGTAGATATAGTGTAGGCCGTCGAAGCTGCGGCCGACATGACTCCACCCAAAGTTTCCGATCAGCCGCTGATTGATACGATCGCGTTTGAGAGTCGCTAGGGTGTCATTTTTCGGCGTTATCTCAGATCCATCCATAAATTCATAACGGCCGATGAGGAGACTACTCGCTGGGTTCCCCCCTAGTTTCTTGAATACCAGGTACGCTTGCTTAACGAAAACCATCGCACTGTTGCGGTTGAAATCGTTAGCCACGTAATAGGTAGCGCCCATCCCTAGCTGCCCTTGTATCCCGGGTGATATGGCATTCTCGGGCAGCCCGAGCAAGAAGGGGAGTGCGAATTCCAATTGCCAGTCGAAAGGTACCCGGGATTGGGACAGAGCAAGACGAAGAATATTACCGGAGAAGGCATAGGTGTTATCCGCCCGATCGCCTTTAAACCATCGCCAATCCTCGAACCGCGTCCGAAAGCTGCCGTGCAGCGTGATGCCTCCAAGCTTGAGCGGCTTGGGTGTGGACTCCGACGGAGCTTCTTTGGTATCGGGGGTTGTCGTCTGGGCCGAACTCGGCCTGACTGCCAGGGAGAGCAGTATTGCGAAGCAGAGAGTGTGAAATCGCCAACTCTGATTAAGCATCATCGGAGTCACCACAGAGGAAGGAACATTCGTGGGGTACAGGAGACAGATTGTCATCCACTGGCATCTTTCGGGTGCTTTCACTATCTACTGTTGGTGCTTGCCCCGATGCCCTTCTGATAATGGCCCTTATCCCTGATTATGAGCAAACTACGACAGGTAACGCCGCAATTACATCTAATGCTCTTCGGTCCAAAAACTTGTTCTAACTTTGCCAACGATTGATGACGGAAGCACCAATTAACTGCCATTACGTATCTTTCTCTCCGGCTTTTTCGATGGCGGCTACTTGGGCAGAGTTTGCACCCGTTTGTCCCAATGAGGCTCCGTTTCACGCCCCGCTATGCGGCGTCCTTAAACAAACCTTTGCCGAACAACAAATGCGACCTCGAATAATTATCCTGAAGCCCGAATTCAAATAGATTGGGTATGCTTCAAACTGGCCGGCAGCTTAGGGAGGTAAGCGCAAAAAGGCTCCTCAGCCAGATAATTTCCAGTCATGGCGTAGGCACGAGCGCGTGAGCCACTGCAGATGTTGCGGTACTCGCAATAGCCGCATTTGCCTTCGAGCTTGTCCGGGTTTCGCAAATCGCGGAATATGGGAGAGTTTCGATAAACGTCGATGAGCTTATCCCGCCGTACGTTTCCGGCTGAGACCGGCAGGAAGCCACTCGGATAGATTTCGCCCGTATGCGAGACAAAGACAAACCCCCGTCCTTCATTCACTCCGGCCGCTCGTCCAATGGGACCTGCCTGAGCCAGCTTCTGCGGGCGTTTGTGGGATGGTATTTGTTTCAACCGCTGTAAGAGAACTCGGCGATAATGAGGCGCGGCAGTCGTCTTAATATCAAAAGGGGCTACTAGATATCGGTCGACCAGGAAATGGAATACGGCTTCGTAATCTTCCGCCGTCACTTCATCGTCGACTTTTCCACGTCCGGTAGGAACGAGAAAAAAAACGCTCCACAAACTGATTCCCTTTCGTTCGAGTAAGTCTGCCAGGGCCTCGAGATCGGCTAGATTATGCCGGGAAACGGTGGTGTTGATCTGGATTTCGAGACCCACCTCACGAGCATATTCGATGCAATTCATTGTCCACTGATAGGACCCGGGAACTTGGCGGAAATAGTCGTGAACTTCGGCAGAGGAGCCATCAAGGCTCACAGCCAGCCGCGCCAATCCCAGCTCTTTGAGTGTTTCGACGACGTGCTGAGTCATCAACGGAGTCCCACTCGGAGTCATGGCTACTCGCAGTCCCTTCTTGACTGCGTAGGGAATGACCTCGAAGAGGTCCGGGCGTTTCATTGGGTCCCCACCGGTCAGGACAAACAGCGGATTGCCGCATTCTCTGATCTGGTCTATCAGTCGAAAACTCTCTTCGGTATTCAATTCAAGCGGATGGCGCCATTGAATGGCTTCTGCGCGGCAGTGAAGACAGGCCAGGTCACAGGCCCGGGTTGTCTCCCAAATCGCGATGAAGGGATTTTGGTCGAAATCAGGTCGCATCTTGATTTCCACTCTATTGAGGAATTCAACAGGCCGCTATGACAAAAGTCACACTACTCCACTTCAGCTTCAGATTTAAGCCGGTCCATGTCAATGACGGTGACTATCCGATTCTTAACCGTTAAAAGACCCTGCTCCTGGAATAGGCTGAAGGACCGGGAAACCAATTCTCTGACCGTTCCGATTCGGGAGGCAATATCCTGGTGGCTCATCTCGACTTGGACTTCAATTCCATGAGGGGCGGATTTTCCTTCCTGATTAGACCCTTCCGGGCAACTGGAGTCTCTAACGTCATTCGTCTATGGGACAGTGTGCCAAGTTGGATGAGAACGTGGTAGGATTAATTGTGTGATTATTTCACCCAAAAAAGCTGGGTATATCCAGACTGATAGGATCTGACTTTTAGCCATGGTCCCCCCATTTTTTGTTCAGCCTCTAGACAAACGCCACTTTTTGATGGCGGAAATAGCATGAGCACCGCAACCGTTGGTATTACAGTGACGCGTATTCGTTGCCACTGGCGGCCTATAATCATGGTAGGTGCCACTGTCGTTCTTCTTGTCGCATTCTGGTTCGGATCCCGATACCCACCACATGATGTGCCCCACGCCAGTTGCTCAGGAGCAAACTTAGCTTATCACGCAGTCAGACCTATCGTTGTTCAGTGCTGGAGGTGAAGCAATGGAAATCAAGAAGCACTGGGATAGTATTTACAGCACAAAGGAATCGACACAGGTAAGTTGGTATCAGGAACATCCCGTTCTGTCTCTTCATTTGATAGAGCACACAGGAGTGGACAAGGAACATCAAATCATTGATGTTGGCGGCGGGACTTCAACACTGGTGGACGATTTATTAGCTAGTGGCTTCAATCATATAACCGTTTTGGATATTTCGGCTACTGCTCTCGCAATGGCTAGGCAACGACTTGGCATCCAGGCCGATAAAGTCTCCTGGATAGAAGCGGACATTACCAAAGCAAGCCTCCCCCATCAATTCTTTGATCTCTGGCATGACCGCGCCGTGTTTCACTTTCTCCGGGAGCCTGAAGAGCGTCACAGGTACATACAGGCAGTACAGCATTCAGTCAAGACAGGGGGTCACGTGATTGTGGCGACTTTCGCGACGGACGGTCCTGCGCGCTGTAGCGGATTGGATATCGTACGATACAGTCCAGAGAGTTTGCATTCCGAATTCGGAGATGATTTTCGACTGGTTGAGAGCACTCGCGAGACACACACGACACCGTTCGGAGTGGAACAGAAATTCATCTATTGCTATTGTCGCAAATGTTCCTCAGTCGTTTAACCCGTGCGTGCACAAGGACCACCACAGCGGTGCGGTGGCGGCTCGACCCTCCCACATCAAGGATTAGACGCTGATATACCTCTGGGTGACTGTGAGCTACACCTGCATTTTGTGGATAGCATGAAGGTCTTTGGTTTACCTTAGGACAGGACGACGAAGACGATCCCCCACAGGGGTGATTTTGACCTTGTCACGACACGCAAATCTATTGTTGACAACACTGTTTGGTTTCAGCATTTTTAGTGTTTCCAATGCGGAGACTCCACCAAAAGCAAAACTGCTGGCTAAGCCCGGGATTTATAAATCTCTTACTGAACCGCCTTGTTCCTATGCATCAACACAAAACCGAAAAGGGCTGATTCAGGGCGACGACCGAGTGATTACGTGGGTCCGAGGGATGCATAATGGCGGAGCCATCCCCATTCGATTGTTCTTGTCTGTGCCGCGTGTAATCAACGATACCTATGGGCTCTTTTTTTTTGATCCGGACGGGGATTATGTCAGTGCTTTTGCGAAGGACTATGGTTATGAGTTTTATGGATGGAGAAACGGGGTCATGATCGTGAAAGGACGAGATGGCACCTTATGGTCTGCCTTGAGCGGAAAAGCTTTTGAAGGCCCCCAAGCAGGAAAGCGGCTTCAGCGCTTACCCAGCATGGTGACGACCTGGAGTTACTGGCTAATGCTTCATCCGGAATCGACTGCTTACGATCTTTTCGACGGCAAGAAATATCCAGCCGCCGCTCTTCCCTCGGAAATGAGCCGGGAGGCAATCGAGACGATGGGAAAGGTGGATGATCGATTGAAAGCCACGGTCCCGATTCTAGGACTGGAAATAGAGGGTCATCCCACGGCTTTTCCACTGGAAAACGTGGGTGAGCGCGCTTGCTTCACAGACAAAGTGGCGGGAGTCCCCGTGGCTGTCTTTTGGTACGGGCCGACACGAACCGCAGTCGCTTATCGTTCCATGCTGGAGAATCGGCAGCTCTCGCTTTATGCCGATGACGTCTCTCCGGAGTCAGCTCCCTTCAAGGATCATGAGACCGGGTCAAGATGGACTCTGGCTGGGCGGGCGGTTGACGGCCCACTGAAAGGCCGTGAACTGACCTGGGTGAATAGCGTCCAATGCCGCTGGTATTCGTGGGTTGCAGAGTATCCCGGAACAGTCATATACCAAACATCTCATTAATGCAAAATAGCGACATGAAATAGTTCCCATGCGATGTTACTTGCCCGATTAACGGCGAAGCCTTAGATTGAGAAATTGTCTAACGGCAGTTCCTTCCACTCTCCGGTTTACCGACTTTTCGAGGATTTATGCCATTGACTCATGGCAAATCTTGCTGAATCAGTCTATTGTGCCCTTTGCTACTCAGTTTCAGAACAGAATGAAATGAGGATTTCTACACAAGCATTCTCCCCCTGTTAACCCCCCTGTTACCCTGGGACGTTTGGGTATGGATCTTACGAGCGATTGCTGGCAGCTGTCTTCCCCGCAAACAGATTGATGCCGTGGACCCCGAATTTCGCGCCGGAGAGGTTGACTTCCACTGCAGCGCGGTTGCCCCAAACTTCTACCTGCTTCCATCAACGACAGGAACTTGACCTCAGGTTATTGACATACATAGAACAGCAATGTATAATGCTTCTACGTATGGACATGGGTAAGGACCTGGTTGCTGCATCCGCCACGCCGCTCGTGCTTGCCATCCTGGCCGAAGGCGACAGTTACGGCTACGCCATCATCAAGCGGGTAGCGGAGTTGTCGGGCGGGCACTTGCGGTGGACCGACGGCATGCTCTATCCCGTGCTGCACCGCCTTGAGCGTCAAGGTCTGGTCGCGGCGAAGTGGAGCCTGGCGGAAAGCGGCCGTCGGCGCAAGTACTACCGGATCACCAGAGAGGGCCGGGCGCAGCTGGCCGCCCAGCGGCAGCAGTGGCGGGTTGTGGACGACACCCTCCGGGGTCTCTGGATGAAGAGGTGCACGGCATGACGAACTTCGCCGATCAACCGCTCGAGGAGCAGATTGCGCAGTGGCGGGCCTACCTATGCCGCCGACAGGCCATTCACGGCTCCGACGTAGAGGAGCTCGAGGGACATCTGCGTGACCAGCTGGTGGCGCTCACCGAGGCCGGCCGGACAGGTGATGAAGCTTTCCTCGTCGCGGTCAAGCGCATGGGGAGCCTCGATGCGTTGTCACTCGAGTTCGCGCGCGCGCACTCCGAGCGGCTTTGGAAGCAGCTGGTCATCACCCCCGACGCCGCCGACGAGTCGGGGAAGGCCACACGCACCGAAACTCTCGTCGTCCTGATCCTCGCCGTCGCTGCGGCGTCGGCCATCAAGGTGCCGGCGCTGTTCGGCCTTCGAGTTGACGGCGGTCACGAGTCGTTCTATTTCCGGAACGCCAGCCTTTTCGTGTTGCCGCTGGTCACGTTTTACTTCGTGTGGAAGCGCGGGTCGCACGGCCTGAACTACCTCTGGCTGACACTGCCCTTCGCGGCCGGGGCAATTTTCGCCAATGTGTTCCCATTCCTGGTCGGCGGCGACACTGAGCGACTCACCGCTCTGCACTTGCCAATCGCTCTATGGCTGGCCGTCGGCATCGCTTACGTCCGAACCCGCTGGTTTGCCGACGGTGGGCGCATGGACTTCGTGCGGTTCTCGGGCGAGCTGGCCATCTACTACGTGCTAATCGCGCTCGGCGGAGGCGTCCTCACCGGCTTTACAATGATGATCTTCCGCGCTATCGATATGAACGCTGAGTGGTTCGCACAGGGCTGGCTGATCCCGTGCGGGGCGATGGGAGCTGTCATCATCGGATCCTGGCTCGTGGAGGCAAAGCAAAGTGTCATCGAGAACATGGCACCGGTGCTGACCAGGCTGTTCACGCCGCTGTTCACAGCTCTGCTATTGGTATTTCTGGCCACGATAGCTTGGACCGGCAGCCCCATCAACGTGAAGCGGGAGGTACTTATCGGCTTCGACCTGCTGCTGGTGCTGGTCATTGGGCTGGTGCTCTACGCTGCCTCCGCGCGCGACCCGCAGTCACCGCCCGATTTCTTCGACGGCTTGCAGCTGCTGCTGGTGGCCAGCGCGCTCGTGGTCGATGCGGTGGCGCTCGCCGCCATCACCGCCCGCATCTCCGAGTTTGGTTTCACCCCCAACCGAGTGGCGGCTCTCGGTGAGAATCTCATTCTGTTCGTCAACCTGGCGTGGTCGGCGTGGATCTATGCACGCTTTCTGCGTCACCGGGATTCGTTTGCCGTCCTGGAGCGATGGCAGATTGCGTATCTGCCCGTGTACGCCGTCTGGGCGGCGTTGGTGGTTGTCATGTTCCCACCAGTGTTCGGCTACCGTTGATGGACCCCCACGGGCACCTCACCGCGAGGATCGTCCCGACAAGTTGTTTAGTGTTTACCAAAATTAAGTCAAGTTAGCGTATCACGGCGAAACCGGAAACCGGAAACTGGAATTCCCTTTAGATACATATCTTTAACCCGAGCCCAAAAATATTTTGTTAAGGTTTTGCCTCCAAAATGACTCTTATAGGTATAGGGGTCAGAAAATTTGACTCCTGTTCATGCCAGTCAAAAAGGGCATACATTGGAGGCAAGATATCATGAGCGTGTTGAGAGAAGTGCTGACCGTCAGAGATGTAGCTCTTGAACTGAGATGTTCTGTGACACACGTGCACAATGTTATCAATGGGAAGGTTAAGAAGGTTTCTAGACTCCCGGCAATTCACATGGGACGACTGAAAGTCATTCAGCGTGATTCGCTTGAGGTTTGGAAAAAAGCTAATGAACAAGGTGACGCAGATGCTATGATTGCCACAGCCAAAATCGACGCCGTTAGACGCATGGAGGAAGATTCGTATGCGTAAACGGTATCAGGAAGGGAGCGTAAAAAAGCAGCGTGGATTGTGGATAGCGCAATGGTGGGAAGACGGGCATCGGAGGAATCGGACCATTGGTCGAGTCTCTCAGATGACCAAGGCTGAGGCACGAGGTGAGCTTGTCTCCATCATAACCCCCATTAACATCAAGCAGTCGTCAGCATCGGTTAGAGTCAAACTGAAAGAATTTGTGAAGTACGTTTATTTCCCGTTTTATCGGCGGAAGTGGAAACCCTCAACAGCTCAGTCCAACGAGCATCGCATCAACTATCATATAGTCCCAGAATTCGGAGACAGGGTGCTAGGAAGCTTTAGCCGAGACGAACTTCAAACACTACTTGAGCGCAAGTCTGCAAGAGGCATGTCTTTCAGTGTGGTTAATCATCTACGGTGGGATCTGAAGCAAATTTTCGACTTAGCTGTTGCCGAGGATTATGCACCGCGAAATCCAGCAACGCTGTTATTTACACCGAGAGAAGCTCGTCAGCCGGTAAGATTAGTTATGAATCTTGAGGAGGTGAAGAAAGTTTTTTCCGTTCTTGAGTGCAGGGAAAGGCTGATTGTAAAGTTAGCAATTCTGGCAGGAATGCGTCCAGGTGAGATCTTCGGATTGAAGTGGGAACGTCTGCAAGGTAGATATGCAGATATTACGCAGCGTGTGTACCGAGGGAAAGTCGATACCCCAAAGACTTCCAATTCAGTTCGAAAAGTTGCTTTGTCTGAAGGATTGTTGTCAGACATTGAGGGCTGGAAAGATCTCTCTCTTGACTCCAATCCGGGAGCGTGGGTATTCCCGTCTGAATCTCTTAAGACACCTATGTCACGGGACAATTGTTGGCGACGAAGGATTGGACCAAAGCTGAAGGATGCGGGCCTTGGATGGGTTACATTTCAAGTGATGAGACGAACCCATTCATCACTCATGAATGATTTGAAGGTAGATCCTAAGATTGTGGCCGACCAGCTAGGGCATACGCTTGATGTGAACCAGAATATTTACACGCAGTCAGCTTTAGAGAGGCGAAAGGAGGCTGTTGACTCACTAGAATCAGCACTGTTGAACGCTTAATGGAGTATTTTGGAGTACAGAAAATTTCGAGTTTCTCGCAAGTTGTTGAAAAGATGGAGCGGGAGACGGGGATCGAACCCGCGACGTCCAGCTTGGGAAGCTGGCATTCTACCGCTGAATTACTCCCGCTTTGTTTATATTACTTAAAATAAATAGCTTACTTTAATTTTTTTGAATAGATTACAACGTTTCTACAACGGAAATTGTCCAAATTTGCTCTACGCTCGTATGATATGTCGCCCAAGGAAAATAATTCTTGATCAAACCACAATCCCATCTTTGTTGAAAATCCCTTCATTTGCTTCCCCAAGAATGCGTTCCTTTGAGTTTCCAATTACTAAAGAACTTCGCTTCTTGATCTGATTAACCAGTTGATCCTGAAGCAAAACGATGGTGGTATTCTAGTTTACAAGAGCCCATTTTGCAACTGTTCCTTAATCTCAATAATCTTGCCTTAGAGAGATTCATCCGCTGATTAGCGACTTTGATCCATGGCTAAATTGTTTGTCTTCATGCCAAACGGCTGGTGTTTTGGCAATCCCGTAATTAGCACTGAACCTCCAACCCGCAGAGATTCTTCAAGTGTATTTGTTCCCTTTAGGGCTGGATATGCGATATCGTACGGACACCAAAATATGGAGTCAAACCATCTAGATCCAACCGTCTAAATGATCGATCATGCCTGTTCTTCATTTATAAAACCTGTTAATTGGCGCTGCTACTTTCACCTTTTGCACCATCACCTTTGGCGTTCAATTCATGAAGACAGACCGATCCCTTTCTAAAACGAAATTCGTCGCTGGTTGGCAATGTCTCAAACGTTTGTATTTGCAGGTCTACCATCGTGAACTGGCTGCCAAAATTGATGACGCCACGCAGGCAATACTTACCCAAGGCCAAAAGGTTGGAGAACTCGCTCGTAAGGTCTTCCCTGGTGGGGTCCTCATTAATGCCAGTCACTTAGAAGTCAAAAAAGCGCTTGAAGATACTCGCCGATTCATTGCGGATTCCTCTGTGCCTGCGATTTTTGAAGCCGCTTTCCTCTATGACAATGTTTTAGTGCGGGTAGACATCCTTGCAAGAGGACCCAGCAATCTTTGGAGGCTTATTGAAGTGAAGTCCAGCACAGGGGTGAAGGAAAACTACCATTATGATCTTGCCATCCAAAAACACGTACTAACAGGTAGTGACCTTGAGCTTCAATCGTGCTCACTTATGTATTTAAACCGTGATTACGTTTACGACGGGATCGAGTATCGGCTAGACGATCTCTTTATCATTGAAGAACTGGATACTGAGATTGACAGGACGTTGCTTGAGATTCCACAACTCTTGGCGGAAATGAAAGGAGCATTACGCGAAAAGACTGCGCCGGATATCAAACCCGGCCCCCAGTGCAGCAATCCGGTGATTTGCGAATTTTTTGACCACTGTAACTTGCCCCTGCCACTCGAACACGTCGCTAACCTCCCTGGCCTTAAAGGGGCGAAACTGGCCCGGCTCCTCGATAGCGGGATAACGGTTATCTCTGAACTTCCGTCTGATTTTCCTCTAAGTGAAAAACAACAACGAGCGTATAAGAGCGTGATTGAGGGGAAACCACGGTTCGAAAATGGAATTCAAGAAGCGTTTAAAGAGTTCAATTACCCCCTCTATTTCATGGACTTTGAAACCCTCTATCCAGCTCTACCTCGATTCGCAGAAATGAGACCATATGATCACATCCCGTTTCAATGGTCCGTACATATTCAGGATCACCCTTACGGTGAGCTCAGGCATCATGAATTCTTAGCGGAAAATGAGTCGGATCCGCGTCTAGAATTCCTTCTGTCGTTGCTTGAGGTGTTGAAGACCGAAGGCGATATTGTCGTTTATAATAAAGGCTTTGAGTCCTCCCGTTTGAACGATCTAGCCAACTGGTTTCCAGCATACAAATCTCAAATCGAAAGTATCCAGAAACGCCTTTGGGATCTACTCCCTGTGGTTCGTAACAATGTTTATCACCCTGAGTTTCAGGGTTCGTTTTCGATTAAGACTGTTCTGCCCGCCTTGATTCCAGATATGAAATATGAAGGGATGCCTATATCCAACGGGGAACAAGCAGGTGCGGCTTGGGAAAAAATGGTGAGTGGGAATCTAACCAAAAGTGAAAAAGAACTACTCCGCCAAGGATTACTTGCTTATTGTAGACAGGATACTATTGCAATGGTCAGATTGTTGGAAAGTCTTGGTAAAGCCAGCCTATAATTCACTCCATTTTTGAACTTGCTTTGATCGAATTAATACCAGAAAATTGACCGGAATTTACTCAGTCTCCAACAGATAAAGCCATATTGGGGTAGCTTCGCCTTTTTGCCTCATTACCCCGAATCTCACAAATCATTATGGACGTCTTCAAGGTTCGCAATCAGCTGATTTCTGACTATGCTTCTTACGTTAAGAGCTTCATCAACATTCGTGACGAGCGCATTCACAATCACGTCGAAGCCAGGTTTGAAGAGGGATTCCTTTGGCCAGAACCTCTTATTCAGCTTAATCCTTCATTTGAGCCGGGAGAATCCATAGATGAATTAGTAGAGAACGGGACACTACATCAAGAATGTGGTCGAATTTTTAGAAGGGACAAAGATCCTGCTGTCGGGAGCATTGGTTTCTCTCTCCGGTTACATCGACATCAGGCCGAGGCCATCAAGTGTGCAGTAACCGGCAATAACTACATCCTCACCACTGGTACTGCCTCAGGGAAGAGCCTTGCTTATATCGTTCCAATCGTCAATTGGGTGCTCCAACGTGGAGCTGGAAAGGGCATCCAGGCCATCATCGTTTACCCGATGAATGCGCTCGCCAACAGCCAGGCAGGTGAACTCAGGAAATTCCTCTACCATGGGTACGAAGAAACTCAAAGGCCGGTGAGATTTGCCCGCTATACGGGCCAGGAAAGCGACGAAGAAAGAAAGCAGATATGCAACTATCCTCCTGACATTCTCATTACCAACTATGTGATGTTGGAACTTATTCTCACCAGGCCTTTTGAGCAGCATCTCATAAAAGCGGCTCAGGGTTTGAGGTTCCTGGTCCTTGATGAACTCCACACCTACCGGGGTCGGCAAGGTTCTGATGTTGCCATGCTGGTACGCCGTGTGCGTGACAGGCTCTCGGATGAAAAGATGCAATGTGTAGGAACCTCCGCAACAGTTGCCGGTTCCGGTAGTTTTCAGCAACAAAGGCTCGAGGTTGCTGCTGTTGCACGAAAACTCTTTGGTAGTGACATAAAGCCAGAAAACGTCATCGGTGAAACCCTTCAGCGAACCACGAATGAGCGGAATTTCTGGATCCTGCCTATATGGAGGAACTTAAAGAACGCGTTCTGGATGAACGGCGAATCCCACCCGTTGATTTTCACGGTTTCATTAGTGATCCGCTCTCGGTGTGGATTGAAGACACCTTCGGGCTTCGCAGAGAAGAGAAAACGGGTCGTTTGGTTAGGGCCGTTCCGAAAAGCATTGCCGGGGAAGACGGTGCAGCTAATTCTCTATCAAAGATGACCGGCGTCCCCTATGAACGATGTATTAAGGTCCTCGAGGGACATCTCCTGGCTTCGTATTCATGCGGAAGACATCCTCAAACTGACCAGCCTCCGTTTGCCTTCCGACTCCACCAATTCATTAGCAAAGGCGGAACAACCTATTCTTCAATAGAAGAAGAATCTGTGCGCTACTTGACTGTTTATCCACAGCAGTTTGTTCCAGGGGACCGGACCAAGGTTTTACTTCCCCTGGTTTTTTGCCGGGAGTGTGGCCAGGAATATTATTGCGTCAAGTCAAAGAAAACTGAAACTCCGGCAAGTTCCAAATTTGAAAAAAGAGAATTGTCAGATCTCCATCGCGAGGAAAATGCACTCTCGGGTTTTCTTTATTTCAGCAATACCGACCCTTGGCCTCGTGACTTAGAGGCCATCCTGGATCGTTTGCCAGAAGATTGGATTGAAGAATCACCTTCTGGAAGGCGGGTCAAACGTAACCGTAGAGACCACCTTCCAAGAGCAATTCAGCTTGGCCTCGACGGGACCGAAGACAAAAACGGTCTCGAAGGACAATACATACCTGCACCTTTCCGCTTTTGTTTGCGGTGTGGTGTCTCCTATGCATTTCGCCAAGGCACTGATTTTGCCAAACTCTCTTCATTGAGCTCCGAAGGCCGTAGTACCGCGACCACAATTCTGAGCATGTCTATGGTTAGGAGCCTCAGGAAAGAGCAGAATCTTAACTCACGTGCCCGAAAGCTCCTGAGTTTTACGGATAATCGCCAGGATGCATCATTGCAGGCAGGTCACTTCAACGATTTCGTTGCTATTGGCCTGTTAAGGGCGGCCCTTTACCGTGCAGCCAACAAAGCTGGAGAAATAGGTCTGTCTCACGAGGAACTTGCTGACAAGGTGTTCGAGGCGATTGACCTTCCGATACAGCTTTACGCCCAAGGGAATTCATCGCCAAAATTTCAAAAACTAGTTGAAACGCAACGGGCATTGAGGGTGGTCCTTGCCTATCGACTTTATCAAGACTTAAAACGGGGCTGGCGAATCGTCTCTCAAAATTTAGAGCAGTGCGGCCTTATTGAAATTCAATACAAGTCCTTATATGAATTATGTGAAGCCGAAGAAGAGTGGCAGGGGAAGCACCCTGCACTTGTCTCTGCAAAACCCGCAACTCGAGCCAAAGTCTCAAAGGTATTGCTTGACTACATGCGCCGAGAACTCGCCATCAAAGTGGACTATCTAGACCGGATCTACCAGGACAGACTCAAGCAGTTGAGTAGCCAGCACCTCTGTGAACCTTGGGCGATCGATGAAAATGAGGAATTGGAATATGCCAGAACCATATTCCCTAACAAAGATGCAAATCGGAAGGATGAACCTGGGTACTTCTATCTCACGGCGCGGGGAGGCTTCGGGCAATACTTACGGAGAGGCAATACTTTTGAAGACTACTTGGACAAGATTAACCTTAAAGAAGCAAACATCATAATAGGGCAGCTGTTCAAAGCCCTTGAAGTTGCTGGCTTGGTTCAAGTGGTTGTTCCTCCTGATGATGATAAGGATGTACCAGGCTACCAATTGGCCGCATCCTCTCTCCTCTGGAAAGCAGCCGATGGAACAAAGTCTTTTCAAGATCCAATTCGAGTGCCCCGAATTTCCTCCGAAGGAGGGAAAACCAATCCGTTTTTTGTAAATTTCTACAGAAATATGGGTCTGGAGATTCAGGGATTTGAAGCCCGCGAGCATACCGCGCAAGTTCAGGCAGACTTACGAATTAAACGTGAAGAACAATTTGCGGAAGCAAAACTTCCAATCCTCTATTGTTCTCCGACAATGGAGTTGGGCGTAGACATCCGGGAACTCAACGCGGTCAATTTGCGCAAGATCCCTCCGACCCCTGCAAATTATGCCCAACGTAGCGGTCGTGCTGGTAGGAGCGGGCAGCCGGCTTTGGTATTCTCGTACTGCACCACCGGTAGCCCGCACGATCAATATTTCTTCAAGCGTCCAACCCGTATGGTAGCCGGTGCAGTATCCCCTCCACGGATGGACTTGGTTAATGAAGACCTTGTGCTTGCCCATTTGCATTCCGTCTGGTTGGCTGAAACGGGACTTTATCTTGGGTCAACATTGAAAGATCTATTGGATTTATCTGGTGATACTCCATCTCTCGCGTTCCTCCCATCCGTCCAAGCTGCGTTGACCGAGCCTCTTTTCCGGCAAAGGGCGTTAAATAGAGTCAAGCATATCCTTGACACATTGGAACTGGAATTGAAGCAATCCGATTGGTTCAATGAAAAGTGGGCAGAAGACGCTCTGGACAAGGTAGCTTTAAGTTTCGACCAGGCCTGCGACAGATGGCGAGGCATGTATCGAGCCGCACTCTCTCAGGCTCGGGCACAGAGCAAAATTATCTTAGATATGACCCGAACTGCGGAAGAGAAGAACCATGCCACACGTTTACGGGCTGAAGCTGAAGCGCAGCTTCGCCTTCTTGCAGAACCTCAAAACATTGTTGATTCAGATTTCAACAGCTACCGCTACTTCGCCAGCGAAGGTTTCCTGCCTGGTTACAATTTTCCACGCTTACCCTTGTCCGCCTACATCCCGGGAAAAAGGAAAACTCAGGATCGGGATGAATTCCTCTCCCGCCCCAGATTTCTTGCCATTTCTGAATTTGGTCCTCGGTCAGTTATTTACCACGAAGGTTCGCGCTACGTAACTAACCGCGTCATTCTCCCGGTAGGGGAAAACAACGAACTGCAAACGCGCAAAGCCAAACAGTGCGATGAATGCGGCTATCTACATCCAATTATGGACGGAGACGGCATTGATAAGTGCGAACGCCGTCAATGTGGGGCCCTTCTCGGAGCTCCCATGGTTCGTCTTTTCCGCCTTCAAAACGTCACAACCAAGCGCCGGGATCGCATCAATTCCGATGAGGAAGAACGGATGCGGTTTGGGTATGAACTGAAGACGGGTGTCCGTTTTACAGAGCATGGCGGAAGACCGTCTCATCGGCTTGCGATGATTGAACGTGATGGTCAACCGATCGCTAAAATGGACTACGGGCATGCCGCCACGATCTGGAGGATCAATCTCGGGTGGCGTCGTCGTGCCAACCCAGCAGAATGGGGTTTCCTGCTGGATATCGAACGTGGTTACTGGGAAACCAATAAGCTAGCTGGCGAGGAGCAAGACGATCAATTTGGAGTCCGGACGATGCGAGTTATCCCTTTTGTTGAAGATCGTCGAAATTGCCTCCTTTTTGAACCTGCTGAAGAGCAGTCTGTAGAAGTAATGGCATCCCTGGCTTCAGCCCTGAAAAATGCCATTCAGGTCCGTTATCAACTTGAGGATAACGAACTTGCCGCGGAAGCGCTTCCCAGCGATGACAAACGGCGGCTCATCTTGTTTTACGAGGCCGCAGAGGGAGGAGCGGGAGTTCTTAGAAGTGTTTTTGACGATCCAGCGGCAGTGCAAGAGGTGGCCAAGGAAGCTCTGCGCCTGTGTCATTTCAATCCAGAAACAGGCGAAGACCTGAGACGCAGTCAGGGCGCCAAAGAAGATTGTGAAGCTGCCTGCTACGACTGCCTCATGAATTACAGCAACCAGCGGGATCATGGTCACTTGGATCGTCAGAAAATTCGTGAAATGCTACTGGAATTGGCTAAATGCAAAGTTTCGGCCTCCTCGGCGCCCAAGCCGAGAGCAGAACAACTGCTCGAATTGGACAGACTGTGCGATAGCGAATTGGAACGCAAATGGTTGCGCTTCCTCGAAGAGCGTGATTTGCGGCTGCCCTCCAGATCCCAGATATTGATTGAAGCCTGCCATACTCGTCCCGACTTCCTTTACGACGACCAACTCACAGCGATCTATGTAGATGGGCCACCGCACGACTTTCCTGACCGGCAGCAGCGAGACAAGCTCCAGGCAGATGCCATGGACGATTTGGGTTACACCGTAATCCGCTTTCACCACGAAGCAGATTGGGAGTTAATTGTGGCTCAATTTCCAAGCGTATTTGGGCATCTCCACACTCAGGGAGGGGATGGAGGACGGTCTTGAGCTTTGCCGTTGGATCTATTGTCAAAACACGTGGTCGGGAATGGGTCGTCCTGCCCGAGTCGGGAGAAAAATTGCTCCTGCTCCGTCCCCTGGGCGGGTCGGACGAAGAGATTGCCGGGGTTTACCTGCCGCTCGAGACAGTGGAGCCCGCCCAGTTCGACCTTCCAGACCCCACCAGAGTCGGGGATTATCGTTCCTCTCAGCTCCTGCGCGATGCCGTTCGATTGAGTTTCCGCAATAGTGCAGGCCCTTTCCGTTCTTTTGGCCGCATTGCCATTGATCCACGTCCTTACCAGCTTGTTCCTCTTTTGATGGCCCTCAAATTAGACCCAGTTCGCTTGCTCATTGCAGACGACGTAGGAATTGGTAAAACCATAGAAGCAGCCCTTGTGGCTCGTGAACTGGTCGACAGGGCTGAAGTGAATAGGCTGGCGGTCCTGTGCCCTCCGGCCCTTGCAGAGCAGTGGCAGGCAGAACTCCAGAGTAAATTTCATATTGATGCGGAATTGGTCCTGCCCGGGACTGCCGGGCGGTTGGAGCGTAATTGCCGTGCTCATGAGTCGCTGTTTGACATTTATCCTTACGTCATTGTCTCGATGGACTTCATCAAATCCGAGCGGCGGCGGGACGAATTCCTGAGAACCTGCCCGGAACTGGTCATTGTTGATGAAGCGCACTCGTGTGTAGAAGCGGCGGAAGGCAGAAGCTCCAGACATCAGCGGCATAAGCTTATTTCTGGACTCGCTGCGCATGCCGAGAGGCATTTGATCTTAGTCACTGCCACACCACATAGTGGTAACGAGAGCTCTTTCCGCTCTCTGCTGAAGTTACTTAGGCCTGAATTTGAAAACCTGCCTCTCAACCTGACCGGGGCTGAAAATGAGCAACAACGCCGTCGCCTGGCAACGCATTTTATTCAAAGAAAACGGGGAGACATCCGTCATTTCCTTAATTCAGATACTCCCTTCCCCGATAGGCAGGAGAAAGAGGTCACTTACCGGCTAACGGATGAATACAAGCGACTCTTTGGAAGGGTTCTGGCTTACGCCCGAGAGGTTGTAACTGAAGCAGGAACGGACCGTCGGAGGCAAAGGATCCAATGGTGGTCTGTTCTTGCCTTGCTTCGCTCACTCGCTTCTAGCCCCGCAGCTGCGGCTTCCACACTACGGACCCGTTCCGGAATGAGTGAAGCTCAAACCATCGAGGAAGCCGATGAAATTGGCGAGCGAAGTATTCTGGACCTCGTTGAAGATGAAACCTCAGAATCCGCAGACCTCGCTCCAGGCAGCGATATTGAGACGGCGGAAGATGAGCAGGCAAGAAATCGCCGTCGCCTTCTCGAGATGGCCAGGATCGCAGAATCCCTGAAGGGTGAGAAGGACGCGAAGCTGAAAGAATCCATCAAGATTGTCTCTGAGTTACTGAAAGACGGATTCAACCCGATTGTATTCTGCCGTTTTGTTCAAACTGCGGAATATGTAAAGGACGAACTGCGCAGCAAGTTGCCAAAGAACGTAACCATTGAGGCTGTAACGGGCTTACTGCCTCCTGCTGACCGTGAACTGCGAGTAGCCGAGTTGGGGAAAGCTGAAAAACGTGTCCTGGTAGCGACTGACTGTCTAAGTGAGGGGATCAACCTTCAGGAAAATTTCGATGCCGTTGTCCATTATGACCTTTCCTGGAACCCTACTCGTCACGAACAACGGGAAGGTCGAGTAGATCGCTTTAACCAGCGCAGCCCAACAGTGCGGGTTGTGACTTACTACGGCATCGACAACCAGATCGATGGAATTGTCCTCGACGTTTTGCTTAAAAAACACAAGAAGATACGGACCTCATTGGGTATCTCAGTCCCTGTCCCAGGCAATACCGAACAGTTGGTTGAAGCGATCTTTGAAGGGTTGCTGCTCCGTCAAACACCGGGGAATGCAGAACAATTGTTACTTGGCTTCGAAGACTTTGTAAAACCTCAACGCGAGAAACTTCACAGCGAGTGGGAAACTGCTGCCGAACGTGAGAGGCGTTCCCGCACCGTTTTTGCACAGGATGCGCTGAATAGAAATGTTGATGAAGTTGAACGGGAATTGAAATCGGTCCGAAATGCCATTGGATCAAGTATTGATGTATCCAGATTTGTAGGCGTGGCCTTTCATGCCCATAACGCCGTCGTCCAACACGGAGACCCGCTTAAAATAGACCTGCGAGAAATCCCTCGTGGTTTAAAAGATCTATTGCCTGCCGATCTCACAAACGGTCAGATCCGAGCCCGCTTTAGTTTGCCTGTCCGGGCCGATGAGGTTTACCTCAGCCGCACCCATCCGATCGTGGAAAGGATGGCCTCATTTGTCCTGGATACGGCCCTCGATTCCCAATTGGATGGCGTAGCCAAAAGATGTGGTGTCATCCGGACGCGTGCAGTCACCAAACGAACTACTTTGCTATTGCTACGTTATCGTTTCCACATTGTGACGAATCAAAAAGACGAAGAGCGGCATCTGTTAGCTGAAGATAGTCAGCTCGTTGCATTTGTCGGAACCCCCCAAAACGCCGAGTGGCTCGATGAGTCATCAACGGAGTCATTGTTAAGTTTGAAACCAGACGAGAACATCGCTCCAGACCCGGCTCGCCAGGCTATTGGCAAAATTCTGGAGAGCATAAGCACCGTTCGTCCTCAGCTGGACCAATTCGCGATTAAGAGAGGCGATGAGCTGCTTGAATCACACAGCCGCATTCGCACCGCCGCCAATATTCGCAGGGTCAAACAAAGGATTGAACCCAAGCTCCCAGTCGACATTTTGGGTGTCTATATTTATTTGCCGGTTGGCTTAACAAATTAATGTGAATAGCGAATGGTGAATAGCGAACAGCGATTAGGCAGTAAAAAACTCCAAACACAAAAGGATCGGTCAGAAATTTCCGGTTGCTATTAGCCGTTCCCTATTCGCCATTCGCTGTTTCGCATTAATCATTGTTTTATTTCTTTTCCCTATTCGCTATTGGCTAATCGCCACTCGCTTCTTTAGCTTATGCAGATCCGTTCCCGCGACCTATTTCAAACCATTAAAACAGAAGGAGCCATACTCCCTCCCGATGTTTTGGAGCGGGTTGCAGCTTTTGATCGTGACTTGGAAGGTCTGGACCCTGGATCGTACCATCTTGACGGTAACCGCACGCTAAATGAGGCCACAAATGCTTCCTGGAACCGCTTGCAGGGGAGTTGGAGAAATTTTCGTGATGCCGTTGGCCGAGTCGGTCAAGAAGATCTGGGAACCACACCCACCCGGGAACGCTGGTTGCTTCCATTGTTTCAGGAGCTTGGTTTCGGCCGGCTGGTTCCATCCAAGGCCATTGAATTAGAAGGAAAATCTTACCCCATATCCCACTTCTGGCATCGCGTTCCAATCCATCTGGTGGGTTTCCGAGTTGATCTCGACCGTCGAACTGCCGGAGTAGCCGGAGCGGCGCGCAGCAGTCCGCACAGCCTGGTTCAAGAGTTGCTAAACCGCTCAGATGATTACTTATGGGGAATCGTCTCGAACGGCAACCGACTGCGTTTACTTCGCGATAACCGAAGCCTCACCCGCAATGCCTACGTGGAGTTTGACCTCGAATCCATGATGGAAGGCGAAGCCTACTCCGACTTTGTTCTTCTTTGGCTTACTGTCCATCAGTCGCGCTTTGAAGCTGAACGGCCGGAAACGTGTTTTTTGGAGAAGTGGTCCCAGTCGGCCCAAAAACAGGGTGTTCGCGCTCTCGACCAGTTGCGGACCGGGGTCCAGGAAGCCATCGAAGCCCTGGGGAAAGGCTTCCTCCGGCATCCTGGCAATCAGAAACTAAAAGATCGGCTCCGCAATGGCCAACTCGATGCCCAGGAATATTACCGGCAAATACTCCGCCTGGTTTATCGGCTCATTTTTCTATTTGTGGCGGAAGACCGCGACGCACTCCTTTTGCGAGGCGATGATAAGACTGAAGCTCGTAACAGATACATGCAGTTCTATTCCACCAGCCGCTTACGCCGTCTGGCTGAGAGGCGGATGGGCAGCCGCCACGTTGACCTTTATATAGCCCTGCGGCTGGTCATGCAAAAATTAGGGAGTGACCAGGGCTGCCCTGAATTAGCCCTCCCAGCTCTCGGCAGTTATTTATTTTCCACTGAAGCTCTTAAAGATATCGAAGACTGTGAACTTGCCAACAGTGATCTATTGTCAGCCGTCCGTGCCCTGGCAGTGACCCAGGCAGATCGGGTTATTCGGGCCGTAGATTTTAGGAATCTGGGCTCTGAAGAACTCGGAAGCGTCTATGAATCAGTGTTGGAACTTCATCCATCCCTCAATTTGGACGCTGCAAGCTTCACTCTCGGGACAGCTGCTGGCCACGAACGAAGGACTACAGGCAGCTATTACACTCCCGACTCCCTCGTCCAATGCCTCCTCGACTCCGCTCTTGAACCCGTCATCGAAGAACGCCTCAAAGAAGCCAAGCGATTAGCGAATAGCGAATGGCAAACGGAGGAAGAGAAAAACCATGCCTATTCAGTCTTATCAAGATCTCGAAATTTGGCAACGCGGTATGAGCTTGGCCGAGCAAACGTATCTACTGACCAGAGGATTCCCCAAAGAGGAACTCTTCGGACTCACTTCACAGATTCGCAGGGCAGTCTCTTCAATACCGGCGAACATCGCGGAGGGCTGGGGACGCTCGTGCCGGGCGGAGTTTCGGCAGTTTCTGCGGATCGCTCAAGGGAGCCTTCGGGAATTGGAGACTCACCTTCTACTGTCAACACGAACGGGAATTTGCCAAGCCTATCAGATTCAGCCCCTGCTGGAGACCATTACAATACTGGGCAAACAGATCCTAAGCCTCCATCGGAAACTGGAGTTGAAAAAGAAATCCTGAAGGAGTGGAATGACACTCCATTCGCCACTCGCTATTCACTACTCACCGAGAAAGCTCTGCTTTCTCTCCGCATCTGCGATCCGGCCGTCGGCTCCGGCCACTTCCTCATTGCGGCCGCCCATCGCCTGGCCAAGCGGCTTGCAGCCTGTCGTACGGGTGATGACGAGCCCAGCCCGGAAGCTATCAGGACTGCCTTACGGGATGTGGTAGGTCACTGTCTTTATGGAGTTGACGTCAACCCCATGGCTGCCGAGTTGTGCAAAGTGAGCCTCTGGATGGAAGCCCTCGAGCCCGGCAAACCCCTCTCTTTCCTCGATCACCATATCCGTGTTGGCAACAGTCTCCTCGGCACAACTCCCGAACTCATTGCCAAAGGTATACCTGACGAGGCGTTTAAACCCATTGAGGGGGATGACAAAAAAGTGTGTGCGAAACTCAAAGAACGTAACAAAGCCGAGCGCAAGGGATTCGGATCGCTTTTCGTTAAAGAAGATCGGGAGATTTGGGAAAAGCTCAGTCAGGCTGCTGGTGTTCTCGATGCCATGCCTGATGACAGACCTGAAGACATTCATCAAAAGGCTGAAGCATTCTCTCGCGCCCAGACCAGCTACGACTACCAGGCAAGGAAACGCCTTGCGGATACCTGGTGTGCCGCTTTCGTTATTCGCAAGTATCTCCCTACCTTCCTCCCCTTCGGCATTACCCAGGCTTATCTCAACGACCTCGCGCACGGCCGGTCGATTCCTGCCGAACTGGACGCTGAAATCGAACGCCTCACTCGTCAATACCAATTCTTCCACTGGCACCTCGAGTTCCCAGAAGTCTTCTATCCCCATTGCCTAATCGCTAATGGCTACTCCCTCGGCAACGCCGCTGGCTTCGACTGTGTACTCGGAAATCCGCCGTGGGAGCAAAGTGAGCTAAAAGAAAAAGAATGGTTCGCAACTCGTCGACCTGAAATTGCTGTAGCACTAACAGCGGCAAAACGAAAGAGATTGATTGAACTCCTCTCCAAAGAAGATGTGCAGATGTATAACGAATTCATTGAAGGGTTCCAATTTCAATTACGCCTAAATGCATTTTTAGGGAACAGCGGGCGGTATCCGCTCTGTGGTCATGGACGGATAAATACATATGCTGTCTTTGCGGAATTAGCTCTCTGCAGTCTACACCCCGCTGGCCGACTTGGTTGTATTATTCCGTCAGGCATTGCTACCGACGAGAACACTAAACTGTTCTTTCAAGAGATAGTTTCAAGGCGGATATTGGCAAGCCTGTATAGCTTCGAAAATGAAAACCATATTTTCCATGGTATTCATAACGCGACGAAATTTTGTTTGCTGACTACAACAGGTGGAAAGCAGCTCGAAGCTACAGCAAACTTTGTATTTTTTATTCGAGCCCAGAAAACATAAATGAAAATGAGCGGCGCATTGCTCTTGCAAGTGAAGATATTAAACTACTAAATCCAAACACGCGCGCACTTGTCCTGTATTCCGCTCCTATAAGGACGCTTGTCTAACAAAGCATGTTTATTATCAAGTTCCCATCTTAGTGGAGCAAACCGAGAGAAGGGAGAACTATTGGGGAATATCCTTCCGTCAGGGCCTATTCAATATGGCGAGTGACTCTGGTTTGTTTCAATCTGACGCTGAACTAAGGCAGGAAGGGTTTGAACTTCTTGGGAATTCCTTCAGAAAGGTAACGAACACTATCTTCCTTTGATCGAAGCTAAGATGATACATATACGACCATCGCTATGGCACTTACGTTGGACAAACTCAAGCACAAGCAAACAAAGGTAATCTTCCTCAGTTGAATGATGCGCAACATAAGAATCCTGACCTTGTAACACAGCCTTGTTTCTGGGTCAATCGATCGGAGGTCGAAAAAGCTTCTACCAGACGATTGCACCGTCATGGCTATTGGGTTGGCGAAAAATCTGTCGAAATGTCGACGAAAGGACGTTTATTTGTGCGGTGTTTCCGCGAGCAGGCTTTAGTAACAGCGGCATTCTTGGTTTCCACAAGCGAGCTTGATTGAATTGATACCATGTCTTTATGCAAATTTCTGCTCTTTTTGCTTTGATTATCTCGTGCGGCAAAAGATTGGCGGTTCAAATATGTCACATTTCATAACGGAGCAACTTCCTGTTTTCGCGCCGACAAAGTATCAGCAGCAGGCAACATGGGACCGGGGGATTAGCCTGGAACAGTGGATATTCCCAAGAGTATTTGAACTTACCTACACAGCATCCGACCTAGAACTGTTCGCAAAGGATTTTGGATGGCCCCACCTACCATTTTGCTGGGACGAGGAGCGCCGTTTCTTGCTCCGCTGCGAGTTGGACGCCGCCTTCTTTCACCTGTACCTGCCCGCTTTAGCGAATGGTGAATGGCGAATAGCGAGTAGTGAGGATGGCTGTCCATACGACGAGACACCCGAACAACTTTCCGAAATCATGCGTTACTTCCCCACTCCCCTTGACGCCGTGGCTTACATAATGGACACCTTCCCCATCGTCAAGCGCAAGGATACATTGAAGTATGGGGTGAATACTGCACGAAGAGGGTCATTCTAGAAATCTACGACGCTATGCAGGAGTCCATTCGCACCGGCCATCCATATTTGGCTCGTCTCACTCCTCCGCCTGGTGACCCGGCTTGTGCTCATAAGACCACGAAGGAAACGTTCGTGTACGAATAAACATCAGTCAATTTTCAAAAATAATAGTGTAGATTATTAAGGAGTCGAAAATATCGAAAAGTTGACTGGGCTTTGTTGGACCTTGCAGTTTTGATTATGCGAGATAATCAGTATTCGTTAGGCCTTAACTATGAAGACAAATACATCATGATTTTTCTGAATTCATATTTGAATCATGAGATTAGAGAATGAGAGGGAGCATGTCGAAACTAAAGTCATTTCATTAAGCAGACGAGGCTATACAATGAAGAGAAAGAAGATCTACGCGCTCCGCAGGAGCATGGTGTTGGAAAAGAAGTACAAAGGACGTCTCTACAGCCTTCGTGTCCTCACTGACGGACGCAAATTCCATTTCCAGTTGGGGAATGCCAAATTCCCCTCGTTGACAGCGGCTGCAAAATTTGTCTGCAGCGGAAATCACGAGATAAATGGACCTCGTTTTTGGGGTGCACCGCAATCATAGCACCTGAGAAGTTATGCGGTGAATACCGCACGCGGGTCATTTTAGAAATCTACGACGTCATGCATGAATCCATCCGCACCGGCAAGCCATACCAGACCCGCCTCGGCCCTCCCCCCGCCGACCCATCATGTGCACATCCAAATAGATAAGGGACAAGAATGCAAAAAATTGGATTTATTTTTTGGAGGCGTGAATGGAGGGACAATCTGAAAGTCGCAAAACAAGAGAAACCGATAATCCATGGCAAGACTTAGTTGTATCGATTCTTTCCGTTAATCAGTACTCCTTAGAAAAAACTTACCAATCAATTGGAGGACTACAAAAGCAAGGGTTATTCGATCCACAAACTTTGATTCAATCGGACCAGGACGAGATTGTACACCAGTTGAAGTTAAGTGGTTGTGATCGAGGTCAATTTATGACAAAACTTTTTGCCTTGAGGTTAGCAGCACTTGGGGACTCTATTTGCGATAGATTAGACACTTTCAACGAAGTCTTAAGTGGTAGTGATTCTAGAAGAATCGAGGAGCTTTTGATTCCTATTAATGGCATCGGCCCTAAAGTAATCTCCAATTTCTTCCTGCTTCGAGGAATCAAAAAGAATCGGAAACATACCTAATATTGAATTACCTTTGCCCCCGCTGCTGCCACCCCCCGAAAGAGATATAGTCATGAGTGCCCAAGTGAAACCACCTGTTTGGAAAATGGTGAAAGAAGCTGTCGAAGCGCTTGGCGGTAAAACAACAAATATCGCCGTGCGGGATTGGATTCAAAAGAAATACCCTGGCACAAATCCAACAACGATTGGCTGTCAGATCATTGTCAGCACTGTCAATCACGCGTCTCGAATTCATTACCCGGAGAATCAGAAACCGCGCCAGGCCAATGCCCAGTATGACTTCCTTTTTCGCCCAGCGACTGGCGAGTTGGAGTGGTATGACCCTGCAAAGCACGGGCAATGGGAAATTGCCGAATTGGAAAATGGAAAATTGGTGGTTCGTGAGGTTGGAAAGGACGACGAAATAAAGGAGCCTGAGGAACCGGGAAAGGCTTTTGCCGCCGAAGCCCATCTCAGGGACTTCCTTGCCAAGAACCTGCATGTTATCGAAGAGGGTTTGCAGCTTTACGTGGACGAAGGCGGGACAGCCGGCGTGGAATATAGGACCGACATGGGAAGAATCGACATTCTCGCGGCAGACAAGAACGGCGGGCTATTAATTGTCGAACTCAAGGTGGAGCGTGGCCCTGACGAGGTCTGCGGGCAAATTATGCGCTACGTAGGTTGGGTCAAAAGACATCTGGCAAAAGATAAACCAGTCCGCGGACTCATTGTCGCTCAGCATATCTCAGAGCGTATACGGTACGCGCTGGCCGATGTCCCCAACATCTCCGCCCGCGAATACAAACTAAACATCACCTTGCACGGCATCCCTCATGTAGATGAAAACAGACAATAGTTGCAACTGACCAAGCATTCTGTTCTTTCACAAATTTCTTAAAGTGGAGTTGCGTGGCGACAACTGTTTCATGTATGCCTCCTCAAATTCCAAAACATACGACTTGATGCTATTTGCATTAGAACTACCTCGACCGACCCCCCCTGCCGACTCATGAGTCGCCAGTGATGTATGCGGGTCGAACAGCCGAGCTGTTATCTACTGGTTATGGCTCACGGTTAAATGGAGTATGTTGCCGAGTCCAGCAAAAGGAGGATCTATCAGTGGAGAAAGCCAGAGTAATTTTCACAAAGTGTGTCCAGGATTCTCAGGAGTATGGAAGTAATGATGAACACATGGTTTCCAGACTTTTCGGGTATGTTTTATCGCGGGGCAAGAAGGAGGAATTTTGCGTCGACATCAAACAGACAGTTGGAAGTAATTTTGAATGTGATCCTCTTGAAATAGGTAGGCCGATTGGCATTAAAGGCCCGTTCAATTATGTCGCCTTTCGAGATTTTGCAGAGAAATATTTCAGAAATTGCGTTGGATCCAAGGGGAAGGATATCAATATCTCTCAAGGATGTTTTGGCAGAATGACAGGAAATGTCTTCATTCGGGACATGACCTTCGAAATTGAAATTGTTGAGGGTGGAGCCGGATGGTAACTTCAATTGATAATATATTTTGTGAGGCTTATGCTGGTCAAACTTGGACTTCATCCTTCCATAAGGAGATTCCGATAAGCCAGCCCTACCAGATGTGTTTCGGCTCTCTTCATACTGTCCCCCGGCTGCTGCCACCCTCTGAAGGATAATTCTAAAATATGAAAAAAAACTTGATCTTTGACGAAATTGGGCTCACCAAGGAACAGCTCGATTTGATCGAACACTTCGAAGCAGACTACAACAAGGTCGATCATTTCCTCCGCAATGCTCTGGGCAGAGCAAAGCATGTTCCGTTTACCCGTCTATTAGATGAATATTTGCGTCATCATCCTGGGTGGCATGATGCCGACCTGCTCAAGATGGTCGCTGGGGTGCGAAATGCGATCGTGCATTGCAAGACAAACGCTTATCAGTACGTTGCCGTGCCCACGCCCACACTAGGAGAAGAACTCCGAGCCTGCCGGGATCGATTGACCAATCCTCCCCACGTGATTCCTGCGTTTAAACGCAGAGTAGAGACCGTCTCCATTGATGATACGTTGGCTCGAGTATTGAGATTAATCAGCTTGCGTGATTATTCCCAGTTTCCAGTGTATGACGCCGAACGGTTTCAGGGATTACTCACAGAAAATGGCATTACGCGTTGGCTTGCTGACCATATTGCCAAAGAAATCTCCTTAATTGAACTGGAGGGCGTCTCCGTAAGGCACGTGCTTTTAAACGAGGAAAAGAGACCAAACTTTCTTTTCGTTTCCCAGGACATGCTAGTAGACGATGTTAAGGAGCTGTTTGCATCACATGAATTATTGGAGGCAGGGATAATTACATTAACAGGGAAGAGATCCGAATCGCTATTGGGAATTGCCACCAGATGGGACATGATCCAGATCACATAAATGCCTACAACACACTCCCCTGAACGGCTGTGGATGTACTCTACAATATCCTTATCATGAGGAGAAAAGATGAGGTTA
Organism: Terriglobia bacterium; assembly: GCA_046331665.1. Taxonomy (GTDB): domain Bacteria; phylum Acidobacteriota; class Terriglobia; order Versatilivoradales; family Versatilivoraceae; genus CAWBAT01. The sequence continues at coordinate 28,250 of JAXLQK010000033.1, forward strand.
CGTGGGATGACTGATGCACGAGTCCCGGCTAAACCTTGCCCACGCCGACCCCGGCTGCTGCCATGCCCCGAGAGAGGTGAAGTCATGAATGCACATGCGAAACTACCGGTTTGGAAAATGGTGAAGGAAGCTGTTGAAGCGCTTGGCGGTAAGACAACAAATGTCGCCGTGCGGGATTGGATTCAAAAGAAATATCCTGGCACGAATCCAACGACAATTGGTTGAATAATTCTGAATTGGCAACATAGCGCAGGAATGAAGGGGAATCTTGATGAGATTCAATCTGCGTTGAAGTGGTATCAAGAGTTTTCAAGTAAGGATATAGGTCTCCTCTTAAAATCTTATTAAGCGAGTACGAGAACGTCATGACTTCCGGCTTCATGCAATTCGTACAATCAAAAAGATCTATAATTCAGGGTGACAGAGATTTTGTAAGAGTCGTCTACCATTCGGTCATTAGAAGCAATAACGGTGGCAACGAGCTCGCAGTTTACTTGGCTGACAGAATGCCATTTTTTTACAGGGAGCCAAGCAAGATTATTGAGGCTTTATCAAGCCAATACTTTGTAAGCACTGTGAAAGAAACTTTGGCTAGGTTGCCGGATTCAGCCACCTTTCAGGAGTCACATTTCGCTGAGATTTCAAGCGCTATCTTCTGTGAGGAGGTTCTTGGATTGAAGCGACTATATAGCAAACTCTCACTTTTGACAGCTGAGAATACAAACCCACATAAAATGGATATTCTATTCTGTAATCCATGTGTTGATCCTGTAGAGTTTATTCTTTGTGAGGTGAAGTCCAGCATGAAATGCGCAGCGGAAGGTTTGCCACCTGGCCATGACAAGAGCTGCTTTGCAGATCTTTTCCGCTCATTCAATAAGTATCAAGAAAAGGACCTGGAGTTCGACTTAGCTGCTGCCAAGGATCGAATTGAGGTTCTTCCAACTTCTCAAAGAAACAAGATATTGTCTTCATTAGAGCCATACGCGGAACGAAGTCTCAAATATGCCGGTTTCATAGTTATCGACAGTGGCACAAAGGATGACAGTGAGATAAATATCCTTGGAACCCGAAAAAACGATAAAAAATTTGACGTTGACCTTGTTTCAGTGGAGTCACTTAGAAATGTCGCGGAGAGGTCGTATCAAATCTTAAAGGAGATAAGAGATAAATGTACTCCGTAGAGACAATCCAGCGGATAACAGAGTCTATCCAATTCAAACAAGATTTTGGATTGACATACAGGTTGCTCGCACTTCAAAGGTTGGGTCAAGGCGAACTCTTCGATCAAGAAGCTGTCCCAAGGTTGCGCCATTATGTTGAAGCGGTACTGGCTAGTGCACCGTCATGGGATGGATATGGAATGAGTCTTAGTCGTACAGCTGCGGAGATAGCCGAATTACTCTCGTCATCATCTATGTTTGACAGCGAAACGCAGAGACACATGCGAATACGCTCAGCCATCCTATATGAATTGGCAAATTTACCTGCTATAGGGTGTGCTGTATTGAAACATGGTGACTTGTCGGATCCACTTGCCGACTTTTTGCTTCGACGTGGATTGTTTCATGAATTAATGAAAGATGGAGATATTGCTGGTTATTTTCGGAATGGAACTGGGGTTATGCCTCCAGAAGAGTCTGCTTTAAGTTCTGATGCCCGTTCTCTTGCACTTTATTTGCAAGGCTACATTGAAAAGGCCGAGACTAGAGGTGCAGAACTATTTGCTGAACTATCAAAGGAAATAAATTTTGAGCTGACGACCACCGAAGTTCTAGCGTTTCTGAGCATTCTTAAAAGAAGAGTTGAAACATCAACACGTTCAAACGTTGAAGAATCCCTTTTCCAGCTATTGCGAGAGATTCACTTTCCTCCGGAACTTTGGCATTCACAGTTGTTTGCATTGAAGGAGGGGCTCTTAGATCATTCTTATGATAGTTGGGGACTTGCTGCTCCCACGGGGACTGGCAAAACATTCATTGCCAGATTGCTAATTCTTGATTCCCTTAAAAAGCAACCTGACAGACGAATTCTATATGTGGTCCCCAGTCGTGCCCTTGTTTACGAAGTTGCTTCTTCCTTGAGTCAGGTGTTCGAACCAATCGGTTATCGTGTAGTTGCTGTTACTCCCCAACTTGTCAGCCTCGAGGAGGAAGAAGCATCTGAATTGGAAGATGCAGCAGTAATTATCCTTACACCTGAGAAAGCAGATATGCTCTTGAGGCTAGGGCTTGAAATCTTTCAAGAGCTTTCATTGGTGATTGTAGATGAAGCTCATCATATTGAATCAGGAACTCGGGGGATATTACTGGAAATGTACCTCTGGAGGATTAAGACTCTTTTGGGGGACAAAACGCGCTTTGTTTTTCTATCAGCTGTAGCACCAAATATTAAGCAAATTGCTGACTGGGTAGGGAAGCAGAGTCACAGCGTTGTGGTTGATCAAAGGGCAACTCGAATGCGAGTTGGTGTATATCAAATTAAAGGGACTGGTAGGAATGCCCAGGGTTGGATTAACTATACCCATGGTGTTTCGTTGTGCTTATTTGAATCAAATGTTGAGCCGGCTCAGAAAATGGCACTTATTCAGTTGGTAGAAAGAATGGGGTACGCCGGCCCTGTGCTTGTAGTCGCTAAAGGAAAACGTGAGTGTGAGGATCTCGCTGAGTTGATGTTTGCTTGGCTCAAGGACTCTGGAAAACTCAAAGGTCTTTCGAAAGAGGAACAACTATCGGAAACGGTGCAGAGGCTGGATTCACGTCTAGAACGAGAGATGTACGCAGAGGTTACTTTACGCAAAATGGTAGCGAACAGAGTTGCTTATCATCATGCAGGCCTTCCACCTCGAGTAAGGACGGCTCTGGAAGATGCAATTCGGCAAAATTTGATTGATTTTACGTTTGCAACAACAACATTAGCAGAAGGGGTAAATTTCCCGTTTTCAACAGTGATTGTCCAGTCTCTTGCTCTTAGAGAGGCACCGGAAAAAGGCCGGCCCGCTAAATATCATCCCGTTACCCCGAGGGTTTTCTGGAACATTGCAGGCCGTGCAGGTCGTCCTGGCTATGATCGAGAGGGTCAAGTTCTTCTCTTCGAACCTAGTCTAGGACTAGAGAAAATAAAATGGGTATTGAAAGATTACCTGGATCCTACAATTACGGCTATCTCACCGGTTAGGAGTGCGCTCGAGGAGACAATCAGAGATATATCTACCGCTGTCAGTCATGGAGAAATTTCTTTCGAAGACCTAGCTGCTTTTAAGCTCAGCGAAAAAGTTTCAAAAAGAGTCCAAGGGGCCGTAAACCTACTGCGCATTAGCCTGATTCATGCAAAGGCTTCTGGTCTCCAAGAGTCCCCTGAAGAAATTTATGAACGTACTTTTGCAGCAACGTTTATGGAGCATGAACTTGATGAGACTGCAAGAAGGTTGTTCAACCTTCAAAATGAAGCCATACAAGAGTATTTGGCCCAGCCTAACGCATTGTCTGCTGAAGTTCTTGCTGAGCTGGGACTTTCGATTGAAACCGTGTCCGATTTGCGTGATTGGGTGAATGAAATGGAAGACTGGCAGATAGTGAATATTCGAAAACTTTTGCCAGGGGGTGAGTTGAATCTAAATCAAGCAAAATACATTGTCGCTCCTGTGGCTAAGCGAATGGCAGAGCTAGAAGGTCCCAAGTTGGGCGGTTTTTTAAGTGAGGTAATTTTGCTCTGGCTCTCTGGCGTACAGTTCAAGTTAATGGGGGAAACAATAAGGGGGACAGCGCACAAACAGACAATTGAGGATCTGATCGCGGTCGTCTACTCAAGGATACAATATCTTCTACCATGGGGTCTTTATGCCACGGACAGGCTCGTTGAAACCGAGGCACGGAAGAGAAAAATTGAGTACAACAACGAGCTCAGATCACTAGCGTACTTAGCGGATGCTGGTGTTCCAAACTTCAACGCTCTTCGTTTGGTTTCTTTAGAATTTGAGAGAACAGACGCTCTCCGCCTAACCAGTCTCTACAAGAGGAGAGGAGGACTAAGAACAGGGCTCGATGTCGTTGCATGGCTGGCAATACAGAGCATGGAATTGATAAGAGAATGCGTCAAAGGAAATGACAATCGAAGAATCGATTTTGACCTTGAAAAGCAAGTAGAGCTGCTAAGGAGCGAGATATAAAGCGAATGAATTTCAGCTTACGATGACCTGACAGGCTGTATCATCCAAGGGACTAATTATCCATTAAAGGAACAATAACTGAGAGTTGCTCTTGATGGTCCCGTTCGTCAGAGTTAATTATCCATTTTTGGCACATATATCAAGTCGTAGACGATCTACCAAAACATGGGCCGTCAATCGTGGTGCAAAATTCCTTGTACTTCAAAATCTTGGTAAGAGACGTATGGACTTTAGAGATGCATTTAAGAAAGTTTGTCCATCTGTAGTCGGGATTGGCTACCAAAATGATGGAGTTCTCGAAATCCTCGGCACTGGATTTCTTGTGAGTCAAGACGGATGGCTCATAACGAACCGCCACGTGATAACCGAACCTGTGGAAGGAGGGTGTAAATTTCGCGAGGACGTCAAGGTATTCCTTTTCCCCGAGTCCGATGTCTTGGTACTGAATGTCTGCGAATACAACATTTTCCCGTCGCCTCACGTCAATAGCCCAAAACCAAATTTTTCACCTAGCACACATCAGATCGTCAAGAATGCAATCGGAGACTATACACCAGAGCTTCATGATATCTCGTACCTAAAGATTGACCCACCACTAGGTTACAATCTCAATCCGGTCCTTATTGGGGAAACGGCAAATTTGTCAGTGGGAACATATGTCGGAGTCATTGGTTTCCCCCAGGGACTTCAGATCCCACCACCCATTGATGCTACCCTTGAACTAACTCCAACCTTTCAAATTGGAACGATTGCCGCGCTCTTGCCTTCCCCAAGTTTTCGTGAAATTGAAAGATATGCACTGGATCTCTTTGTGAACACCGGAAGTAGTGGGTCTCCCGTATTCTTGTCTGATGGAAACGTCATCGGCATCATCATGCAAACTCGTGAAGTTAAGGCATATCTATTGACATACAAAGGTAAGCTCACTTCGACTTCAGTGCCTGAGCGCAAGGAAACAGGTCTCGGTTACGCAATTCCTCAGGCAAGGTTTCCAGAGAATGATCATGAAAGTAGAACCAAGGTCGAAAATATCAATCCAAAGCGATGACGGGCAAAAAAGAGTAGAAAACTTAACTTAAAGTAGCAGAAAGCCGAGAATTTCTGATTAATTTCTACCTCAAATCGAATCCATTCAATCCGACGTTATGTAGATGGGAGTTTTCTATTTGAAGGGAACTTCTAGGATATTAGAAGAACCAATGTGCAGTTGGTCTGTAATAGGTGTGTTCATCTAACTTGCGTTGCACCATTCAAAGCTAAGATGTTGTTGAGCGGCCTAGAATGGTACCAAAGGATTCCTTTCTGTTAGCCGATGCAGAAACCATGGTGGCTGTATTTCCATTCCTGACAAACTATGACCCTCCTGGCACAAGCGAGGGCGCACTAGACCCTCTCGGTCTATACCAAATTGCCGACCAGCTCGCAGTCAAGTTGGTCCCCGCCGTACGAGAACGCATGCAGCGAGTTCGTTTCCTTACAGCCATGGCTGTGGGTGCTCTGGTGACCGAGGGTTTGGAGGATGATCCAAAACAACGTGATGCGTCACCCTATCTTGTCTGGGAATGGCTGGTTGTCGAAGCACTGATCCGAAAAATGACCGATGACCCTGCTCTTTGGGGAGTGCCCGGTACTCTCATGGCAAGAAGGGCACTGGAACAGCATGGTTATCTAGATGCTCGCAGCTATCTTAAGACCCCCCGAATCTTCGGTTTCCACGGAGTTTATAAGCGGCTGGCAGTACACCTGGGAATCACAGACGTGCACCTCGGGCCTGGACCAAATGCCGAGCCCCTGGTAGATGCCTGGGCACGCGACCTCGGCCTTGCGGGAATTGAAGATGCCAAATCTAAAATGTCGCGCTGGTCGGCGGCTGTCCGTCGCAGTTTGGGGGAAAAACCACCGCGAACAAAAACCGGCTGGAACTCTGAAGCTTGGGCTGAGCTTGCGCATGCATTTGCACCTTCGGCATGCAAGTCACGCGAGAAACGATTTCTGCACGATCTTCTCCATTCCACGGATGGCCGGCGCCTGGGAGCTTTCCCTGCGATCTGGAAACTTCAACAGGAATTCGACGATGATGGCTATGGGGACGAGGGATTGCACAATCGACTTGAGAAGGAAGAGCCGAGCTATGGACCGCTGCTGGCAGCAATCCGTGCCTACGAGGCATTCGCTCGCAGCTTGCAAGACTCTTTTGACGTGTTGAAGGCTGCGGCGGCAGGTTTGGACGCAGAGGGGTTTGCTGTCCCCCGCATAGCGAGCGATCAGGATTTCAAATATTGCCAAAAGGATCTCTGCCGACAGTATGACAATGCCCATCACGCCCTGGCTGAAGTGTCTCTTTCCGATATGTCACTTCAAAATCTATTCGATGAGCGTTTTGGCGCGTTTTCTCAGCCGATGGATACCGCAGAATTGGCGCTCAAATTGTGTGCGCATCATGAAGCGGTACAGCGTGCCAAGTCAGCAGACGGCAAGAGGCCGTGGTTCGACCGAATTGGCCCGGACCGAATTTATATTCGACATGCTTACCGCGAACCACGCCACGTCATCCAACCCGGGTGTTATGTGCATGACTACCGAGGCAAGCCAATTCGGCGATTTCATTCAGACCTTTCATGAGCAAGAATAAAAACTCGAGAAGTGGAACAATGCTGGATTTGTGGAGACCACCTCATGGGGCAGGTGACCCGATCGGCTGCCTGGCGACTACTTACACGTTTGCAGCGAGCTTGTTTGATGAGCAATGTTTAGCCCGATTCTTGGAAATCGAGTCGGAGCCTAGTCGCGAGGACTTGGCGTTTTTGCTTGAACGAGAGAGTCGACTCGGCAGCGTTTATGCTGGCATCATGGTGGACTACACTCAGGCCGGAGTTGAACACTCGCTTCGTTGGGACGTGCTCCCGGTGCGAATTCATAACGGGAAACAGCACGCAAAGATCAGTCTGCTCGCATGGAGTCGCCATGTCCGCATCATTATTGCCTCAGCCAACCTCACAGAGCCGGGTTACCGCACCAACTTTGAGGTCGCTGCAGCAGTGGACCTGACTCCCGATGAAGCCAATCACGAAATAATAGCGGGAGCGGCCGCCTTTCTGAAAAGCCTGCTGGATTTCGTACCTGGTGCATCAGACAATCCCCCTGAAGTACGACGAGCAGAGGCGTTCCTTGATCAAGCTGATCGTCTCGTCCGTGGATGGAAGCCCAGCCGACGGAGGGAAACAATCAGACAGCAGCTTGTTTTCACCCTGCCACCTGTGGGAGCTGGAGGAGTTGCGCGTAGCAGCCTTGAGGAGGCCGTGCAAGCTTGCCGTAAGCGTGGGGGATCGCCGGACCAATCGTGGATTGCTTCTCCCTTCTTCGACATGGACGAAGACACAAGTCGAGTGACAGCTTCTCTGTGCAAGTTGATGGCAAGAGGGGGACGGCGAGATCTTTATTTCTGTGTACCAGCTATCCGTGACGATGAAGCCAGGACCCCGCGCCTCGCCGCCCCCAAATCGCTCTTACTGACACCTCCAACCTATCAAGGGAACGTCTCAGTAGAGATACTGCCAGACCTGGACGATGATAAGAATCGCCGGCCGTGGCACGCTAAGATGCTTGCACTCATTGCTCAAGACCAATACTCAGCGCTGATGGTCGGTTCGTCTAACTTCACCTGTGCTGGAATGGGAGTTGGGGCAGCTCGAAACGCAGAGGCCAATCTACTCACCATTGCTACCTGGGTGTATAACGGCCGGGAAACAGGCAAACTGGAAGAGGTTTGGCCCGAGACGGAGAAGGTAAACGATCCGGAATCCGTAGAATGGTTGGGGGCAAATCCGGGACTGGTTGAAGAAGAACAGACGAATGTCCCGAAAATGCCATCAGGTTTTCTCTCGGCTATGTATCGGGCTGGTGATAAACGTCAAATTGTCCTGCGATTTGATCCCAAAAACCTCCCGAAAGAGTGGCACCTTCATGCGTGCGGGCAGGAAAAAGGAGAAATATTATCAAGCTCAGCCTGGGAGGCTCAGGATCGGCCAGCAATTATTCAGTTGGATTGGAAACCGGTGCAACCACCTGAAAAGCTATTAGTGCGGTGGGGCGAATGTGAAGCCTTTATGCCTCTCAATGTGGAAGACAGTCGGGAGTTGCTTCCTCCGGTTCTGTTGGAAAAGATGTCTGCCGATGACATGCTCTGCATTTTAGCTGCTTCCGACCCAAGCGCAGCATTTAGGGCCTGGGCGCGCCGGGAGAGTCCTGCAGACCTTATTGATGATGAACTTGATTCAGCAACACCAATCGACCTAGACCCGCTAAGAAGATATGACCTTCAGGCCACATTCCTCCATCGTGTTGCTCGCCGGGCTCGTGTTCTCGCCCAGCTTCGATCCAATCTTCAAAGACCAGTGTGCAGCAAGCAGGCACTAGAATGGCGCTTAAGGGGTCTTATTGGCATCGAGCAACTCGCTGATCGACTCGTAAGGGAATGTTCCGGAACCAATGGTAATCGCGACGAAGCATTACTGACTCTGGCTGACTTTCTCATTGTGTTACTCGAAGTAGACTATCGGCCAACTGATGGATTCCTCCCCAAGGCAGAATTCAATAAGGTCTTTCGCCCGTTCCTCAGCGAACTCGTGGACAAACTCGACGATGGGATAAGGTCGCATCGCGACAATTTGTCCGCTCCAATAATGGAATTCTGGGCACAAGTGGTGCAACGATGTCGAGAGTGAATGACGTATATAAGCCCGCACAGGATTTGGTTCTGGGTACGAAGCTGAATTGTCGTGTACCTCAGACGGACCAAATTCGACAGAAGATGGAAGTATCGGAGGTCTTAAAGCGGCTGCGAACTCAACCGGGTGTGGTTCTTGGGGACGAAGTTGGAATGGGTAAGACTTTCGTGGCACTCGCAGTCGCATATAGCGTGGCCATCCGCAGCCCGCGAGGGCCAGTCATTGTGTTGGTCCCGGCCAATCTGGTTGATAAATGGGAGCAGGACCTTAACACATTTTGTGAGCTCTACCTCGAAAATCGATACCCCGTTAGAAAGGATGACGCTGAGCGACAGAAGTTAATCGCACCCTCTGCCCTTCGCTACGGCGTCGCACGCCACAGTGTGGATCTGATGAAGCTGCTCGACGATCCGGCTCGGGAACGCTGTCATTTTATCTTTCTGGCACAGGGTGCGATGGGACGCCGTCAAACAGACAAATGGGTCCGGCTTGCACTGATTGCGGAAGCATTGCGCCGACACGGACGTGGGGGGAGCAAACGGCTTATTCAGGTCAGGAAATGTATCCATCGTTATTTGGCCGAATTAATCTGGGCGATAGGCGAGCAAAGGGCTCACAGCTGGGGCGAGGAGCTTTGGCAGGAACTATTATGGGCAAGCCCCCTGACTTGGAGGCAAATCTACAACAATGCAGTGCGTGATGAAGGTCGCATGTTGGCAGACGATCCGGTCCCTAAGTCTGTAATTCGAACGTTACAACGTACCTGGCTTTCGCCGCTTGCTGATGCGCTGCGTGAAATGCCTGTTCGAGCCGTTGGAGGCGATGCCCAAGTGTCCAAACGTTTGAACAAAGTCCGGGGGCCTTGCGGCAAGTTGAGGAAGACCTTTGGAAAGGAATGTTGGCCCAAGCTCGGTGGCGCTCACCCTTGCTCGTAATGGACGAAGCCCACCATCTCAAGAATCCGGGGACCGCTCTTGCCAGACAGCTTCAGCCCCATGAACTTAGCCAGGACCTGCAGACCGGCGACGGAGCGATGGCCAAGGTTTTTGACAGGATGTTGTTCCTTACGGCCACCCCGTTTCAACTTGGCCACCATGAGTTGGTAAACGTTGTGCGACGCTTTTCTGATGTGAGATGGGAGGCAAGCGAGCTGGGTGATCGAGACAGTTTTAATCAGTTATTGCTAGATCTTGGCAAGTGTTTGGATCAAAGCCAACGAAGTGCTATCGCTCTTCAGCGTAACTGGAGCCGGTTGAGGCCCGAAGATATTGACGATGACATCGCAACATGGTGGAACCGTATCGTTAAATCGGATGGGGACCAACTGACACACAATCAGAAGGCTGTTGTCGATTGCTTTAGAGTTGCAAAGCGATGTCGAGAGGAATCTGAAAAGGCACTGCGTCCCTGGATTGTACGCCATAACAAAGGCACTCATTGGTTGGGGACAGCGATCGTCCGCCGAGATCGACTGGATGGCGCTGCGATTTCAGGTGCAGAGACATCGGGAGGGCTTCCGATTCCTCCGGACCAGCTTTTGCCGTTTTTTCTTGCGGCACGCAGCGCAGTCAGACCCGGGAAGGATCTACTTGGCGAAGCTTTGTCTTCATCATATGAGGCTTTTCGACTGACAAGGCAGGATCGAAAGGCGCTGAAAGACGAACAGGAGGTTTTATCGGAGACGATCCCAGATTTGACGCATGCCGGTTGGTACTTGAGCGAATTTGACCGCGCTCTTGAGCGCAGAAGCGGATCAGCACATCCAAAAATAAATGCAACGGTTCGAAAGGTGGTCGAACTTTGGGAGGCCGGTGAAAAAGTGCTTGTCTTTGCCTTCTATCGACACACGTGTCGATCCCTCCGAATCCACATCAGTCGTGAAATTGATCGGCATGTCATGTTGGTTGGAATGCGGAAACTTCACGCGGGTGGACAGAGAGGTGGCCGTAAGGAAGCTAAACAGCTGCTGGAACGGGTTCAGAACCGTTACTTCGATGTCACCGATTCGCCAGGGAGAAAAGCGCTTGACGCTGCACTCAACGAGATTATACAGGCTCGAGCGAAACAGCTTGATGGGGCAGAAGTTACTGTGGAGCAACGCAGTAAACTAATGGACGTGATGCGGCGCTTCTTGCGTGTCCCTACGACACTGGTCCGGTGTTTTCCTCTTGGGAAACTGGATGTCGTGGCACCGGTCGACGCAGTCCGCAAAACGCTTGATCATGTGGACAGCTCCGGTGTTTCCTGGCGCCATAAGTTTGATCACTTTATCGAATTTCTCACCGATCAATGTTCCACTGAAGAGCGAAGACTCTATCTTGAAGCCGCCTTAGGGACGCAAACGGGTGGCATCCGGGGTGATGGAGAAGATGACGATGATACAGATACTGACGACGGAAAAGTGACTCTGGCGAACGTGAGGGAAGCAACGGGAAAGACGCGCCGCGATACTCGGGCGCGTTTAATGAGGGCATTCAATACTCCATTTTTCCCCGACATCCTGGTGTGTAGCCAGGTCATGGGTGAGGGTGTCGACCTCCAGCGATTCTGCCGCCATGTTATCCACCACGATCTCGATTGGAATCCGAGCAACATCGAACAGCGAACAGGTCGCGTAGACAGAATCGGATGCAAGGCTGAGGGACGTCGTCCCATTGTCGTGTATCTTCCATATTTGGCGGGAACAGCCGATGAACGCCAATTCCGCGTGATGACAGAACGCGAGCAATGGTTCCGTGTCGTGATGGGGCAAGAAGAGGTAGCAAAGCTTATCATCCCTGAGTCAGAGTGCTCGGTTCCACTTCCAGACAATATTTCCGAACAGCTCAGTTTTAAGCTAGATCTAAGTGCCCCAAGACTTTGAAATCTGCTATGCATTAGATGGTGTTACGGCTATGGATTCCAGAGGGTCGTTACTTTCTATGTCAACGGATGGTTCCAATAATAAAAAATTGACTGAACTCGAGTCTCTCTTGGAATCCGCTAGGACAGGGATACACAAGGCTTGCGAATCTTGTCCTTGGAGCCCAAAACATTTACAAGACGTAGCCTTTGGTACAAGTTGTCGAACCCATGGTGTCGATTGGCAGTCAACTTCTTCTGCCAAGAGCATGATGATAGTGCAAGATCCGGCTGGTACCACGCCAGAGACCACTGGGTGCTTATGCTTTGTTTGTAATAGTGAGAATCCTACTGATCGAACTGCTCAAAATGCAATTGCCCTCTGGAGAGCTGGGGTCGGGTCTCAAATTGATGGGCCACTCCACGTTAGCTTAGACTACACAATTTGAAATCACGCAGCTCTAGAGTTTACTTAAGAATCGTTCACCATTACCTTAATAGGCCACAACTTACAAGTATTCCAGATGAAACTAGCTGAAATACGGCATAAACAAATCGTTTTTTCTTTTAAGAGGCTTGCGCGTGTAGTTCTATCTCTTTTGTTCTTTGGAACCGTTATTTGAAAAGTCACGTGCCATGCCTCAGTTGGTATATCGAAGGCGGTATGCAGAAACTGGTATGCACGACTTTATTTCGTTAAATATTCGATAAAACCACCAGAAATTGAATAGGAAAATGGGTTTTTAAAGGAAATCTCTGCTTGAAAAGCAGAGAAAACCGACTACAAAGGGCTTTTATTTACTGAAATCGACTAAATCTTAGGGAATTCAATGAAATATCCCCATCCTGGCTTCTAAGGCTGTTTCGAATAGAACAGCGCACCAACTATTGTACGGGACTTCATTCTCGAGTGAACCTGATGAACGTAACGAACCTACTTCACCACGATTATTCTCGATGATTTTTTATTTTTTCACTCGGGAGGGACCTGACTAGAAACGTTCAGGACGTTCACAGGGTTGCTTCCTCAATCCTTTCAAGTTTCCATTGCTGTGCCCGGCTGATGAGGTGTTGACAGCAGATAATTCGAAATACGCCAAACTGGCAATCGCGCATTTTCTTCAGGAGCAGTCCCAAGCGAGTTTTTTGACTTCTCTCTCCCTTATCGCCCAGATCCAACGGCTGCTCCAATGTGGGTACCAATTCCCAGAGATTGGATATCCCGACTTCTCGGTCTTGGAACTTTCCCCACCACGCCGATACAAACTCTCGCAGTTCTGCCCCCTCATTGTCAGAAGCTTCATAGAATTCCTCAAGATTAGTGAGAAATCCTTTTACGCCGGCATGTTCCAAAATACCAGCCATAACATTGGCCCAATTCTCGAACATTCCAAGAGTAACTGGGTTCCTTGCCGGTGGCTTTCCTGCTTGAACCCATGATCTTGCCAAGACAAGCGCACATCGAACCAAATGGGAACGATTCGCAATCACCCACTGTCTAAGGTTGGGGTGTCGAAAGTCCTTTCGAAGCCAGGGACGATCATTCTTGGCATCCAAACGTATTCTGACGGCTCGCCTGGCCATTTCGCTCGAAAGTACGGGGTTGTTACCGGTGGCTATCCAAACACACCGGACTGCAATTCGAATGGTTTCTGATTTTCCCAGGATTCGATCTTCCCAGACCTGAGAGGTAATAACCGAAGCAAGGGCGGAAGAATCCAACTTTCGTCTCAGATTGTCGATTAGTAATACTGAGCTACCTACCTTTAGCCAAGCAGTAAGCCTTTTTCTCCACTCGTCTTCGTCACGGCCCTCGACTATAGCCGTCAATGGTCGTCCAAGGGCGGGGTAAGCCATGACTTCAGCAAGGAGTGTACCTCCCGTTCCCGGAGTAGGTTTCTCGATCAAATGTAAAGGCGTAGGACCATCGATAAGTTCCCGAACGAAGGAAGAAGGAAGAGGTGAAAGCGCATTTGCCATTTCTGCCTTCATTGATAAATGGAAAGTCGCCAAGGAGTTCCGTTCTTAGGTAGTCTACAGCCTCTTTGATATCCGTGGAGCTAATCTGCTCTGGGATTGGTTCGATCGAGAAGCCCGCGATAGGCCAGTAGTAAGTCTTTGTCTTACAATTGTATCCTCGAACGGTATAAAGCGTTCCGTCTGGAGCAATAATAGGAGTCTCCACAATTCCTACAAGTGCTGGTAATTGGGGATCAGGGGTTGCAAGAATATCTCGAACGACGTGCATAGGGGGTGCTTTCGCTTTCCATTCTCCATTGATTCCTAGCATTCCCCATTTGGCGTCTCTTGCCAAATCATAGCGTAATCGGTCAGGTGTCAATTCGCGGATAACTGGAAGTTGATCATCGGCCAATTCGATTCGTACTAGATTTCCTCCATATCTAAATAAGCGAGGGGGATTATTAGACGACTCGATAACACTCCAAGCCCGCTTGGCAAGAACGGCTAAATCGCCAATACTCAAGTCGATCCTTGGTAAAGCCTTTGATTTGTCTCTTTCAGCGTTTTTGGAGTCATCAATGATATTACCTGGTCTTCTCGCAGTTTTCGCGTAAGCCTGCCTCAGGCTTGCGAGAGCCTCTCGAAAAGGATAGGGTTCAACTCGCCCTTTCGTATTTGTTCTCTGGACCCTGTCGGCATATTCTCGCATCGCTAGCTTTGCTTCCACTACCGCCAATCCGCTATCACGCAATTGGCAAGCAAGCCAGAATCCAGCATTGTTGCGACCGTTGTTCTTTGCTCGAACAATGGCCCGTGAAATGAGTAATTTGAATGACACTTGTCCATTGCGTTTAGACGGGTGACTCTCCAGCAATCCTTCATTTTGGTTTTCTGGCGGAATATTCAACCCGAGCAAATTTCGCAAATCTTCTGGCAATGAATTTAGAGTGTCAGGTATTAGCTCCCGCAATTGTTCGTATTTCCCGGAATCATTCGCGCCCCAGACAATGGCGTATCCCCCATCGGCCCGAATGTCTGTACCAGGGTATCGATCACCCAATTCAACCTTTGTCTTACCATTCAGCGTTAACACGGGATGGCCAGGGTATTTGATATACAAATGAGCTCCACCGCTACCCGTTTTAATATGGGGGCGATTCCCCAATTGCTTTAATGTTTCTAGACCATTTTCCCCATCACAATCTATGACAATTACGTCGCTCACCTTCCCGGTGACTATAGCCCAAGACATAGGCCGATATTTCTCGTTCCAGGCGCGAAGGGTCTCAATCGGAGCTGTTTTCTGTTGGTACTGCTTCCAGGAAAAGAATGGCCTCTTGTCGATACGAACCGGAATAATTGAAAAACCTTTCGCGCAAGCGTCGATGATGATCTGAGGTAGATCTATTGTCATGAGTATTTCACCTCATTAAGTTCTGGATGTTCTGGTGACGATATGGGTCATCGCTGTTTCTTCGATTTCTTCTGCCGAGGCAATACGGTTTCGCTTGAGATAACGGTCCAGGTCTGTTTTATCGAAGTAGATACGCTTTCCTGCGGGTTTGTAATGGGCTATTAACCCTTTGCAGGTGAGTTGGTAAAGGTGACTCTTCGATACGTCTAGATAATTAGCAGCTTCAGCTAGGTTGTACGGCTTACTTGCCGCTTTTTTGATTTCCTTTAAGTCTGCCTGGATCTGCTCCAGTCTGGCGAGTAGCTCTTTCTGCATTGTCTTACGCTCCATCAAAGCCTAATAAACATCAAGCGAGCGCAAGTTTATGCGACAAGAGCAATAAAAAACATTGACTCAACGTTGAGTATTTCTTGGGGAATTTGCCAGTCTCATTAAGTGAGACAGGAAGGAAACTCTTAGGTAGGATTACTTGCCCTCGACTTCTCTGTTCTTTAAGCTCTGCCAGACGGATTTAGCATTGAACTCTTTGCCATTCTTCTTAACGAAATGTTTTGAGGCCTGATTGAGAGCATCCGCATAACTCTTGGCTTCAATTAACCCACTTTGAAACATTTCTTTGATACGGTCTCCCCATTGCCTATCTGTGCCGAGCCATTCAATCCTTTGAGAATTAGAATTCTCTTGCGGCTCGTATAGATCCCGCATCGCGGCTAAGATTTCCCCAATATTTTGGATGTCCGAACGAACACCACGCCAGTCTCTAATCTGAGGACGGCGACGAACAGCCCCGTATGGGTTATATGGACTCTCCCTTAAGAGTTCAAGGCCTAACATGTCGTCTCTCAATTTTCTTAATTCATCACGGGCCGTGCTACCCGATAGACCTACCGTGCATGAACCTAAGAAATCCATAAGAACTTGCTGGAATTTTTGCAGTTTCCGATCTGTGGCTAACTTTCTTTCTTTCGATTCTTCAGTTTCGGGCGTTGTCATTTCTCTCGTATTTATGGTCTCATATTCCTGAACTAGCAGGTCTAAGTCGTTCAGAACCGACTGCTGGAGCCCGATAAGTTGTTTGATTTCAATCTCTTTTGTTGTTTTCATCGTGAACCAGCCATTTTGACGTTCAATCTAGGCAGCAGCTTGACAGCCTCACGTTTCTTTTCATCCACAATCTTGGCGTAAAGCTGGGTCGTCGTCACATCGCGGTGGCCGAGCAGTTTGGACATCGTATACAGGTCGATTCCTTGAGTGAGACCCAAGGTGGCATATGTATGTCGAGCGCAATGGAATGAAATCTTCTTGTCTATTCCAGCCCGTTTCACCCATTGCCGAATAGCCTTGTCGATACTTTGTTGTGCTCCAAGTTTGAAAACCACATCTTGCGGAATTTTCGTCTTAAGCTTTCGTGATGGCTTGGCATTGGCTTGCTTTTCGAGAATTAACCCCGCCTCTTCCGGTAATGGGAGTGTCTCAACATCACCGGTCTTGGCTTGAGTGAACTCCAGTGAGTAACCTCCATTCACCCGCTTGACCTTGCGCC
The DNA here is from genome assembly GCA_046331665.1 of Terriglobia bacterium. Classification (GTDB taxonomy): domain Bacteria; phylum Acidobacteriota; class Terriglobia; order Versatilivoradales; family Versatilivoraceae; genus CAWBAT01. The sequence continues at coordinate 44,905 of JAXLQK010000033.1, forward strand.
AAGTCAATGCTCGTACGTCCGAATATCTCAATCCGCTGAACACCGAAAACAAGAAGGCTTGTTTCGTCTCTTCATTACCGCAGGGAGTGACTGCCAATTTCCGGATTTCCTCGAGGGTGAGATATTCCCGACGTGTCTCCTTTTTCCTGATCGAAATGTCCAAGGCCGGATTTCTGGGGAATATTCCATCTCGCACCGCTTGATGACAGGCGGTTTTGATTCGTGCCAGGTACACTTGGGCTGAATTGGGGCTCAGGTTCGTTAAAAGGTTCTCCTTGAATGACTGCAAGAATCCGCTATCGACCTGGTCAAATTGCAGATTTGGACTGGAGAAATTAACGAGGTGTTGAATGGCATTTTTCCAGACAACCTGAGTATTGAGGGAGCGTTTGCTCTTTCCGAGTCTTTTGCAGTACTCAACGAAATTGGCCTTCAATTTGGAGGGAATTGGCAGACCATGCGGCCGATTGGCAATTTCCAATTGCCGTTTTGCGCAAATGGACTTTGCCAGGCGTAAGGTTTCCTTGTCTTCCTTTCGATCGCCGACCAAAAATAATTGTAAATACTCCAGCCAGCGATTTCCCTGGTCATGAATATCGAGATACAGCGTTTTACGCCGTCGGCTGGTTTGGCGAGATCGCAAGCGGACGCCCATCGGGACTCTCCTTTACAACGGAAAAAGGGTTTGGAAATACTCCCAGCCCTTACAACGGTTTGGTTGGAATCGGGCGTCCTGAGCAGAATAGCGGGGAAAGGCGTTGTAAGAAATCCTGGGAAAAACTGCCGACTTTTTACAACGAACGTGCCAGCAGGGAAATCCTACTGTTTTTACAACGTCTGTACAACGGTTTTTGACAAAAAAGGACAAAAAAGAAAAGCCACTCACAAAATCGAGTGGCTTTAAGTGACTGGTATAATTGCTGTTATTTAGTTGTTACTTGTTGATGATTTTTCTAAAAATTTCTACCGCTGAATTACTCCCGCTCATCGACCTGTCTAGCTGGTTAATATAAGGCCTCGGCTTATTCTTTGCAAGAGGCTAAATCTCTATCCTTTTCCTGTCCGACCGCATAGGCTGTTCAACCGTCGGGAATAAAATAACCCGGTAACACCATCCTCCAAAATTAGCTGATGGCCTAAACCCATAACGCACGAATAAGTATCCATTCATAGGAAAGCGTGTGAGAGGTTGTTCCGCGAAGCAGTCAGGTGGGGCTAATCGGCGTGGTTCAGCGAGATAGTGAGCAGGTTTTTGTTCCCAATCCGCTCGTAACTCAACTCATCGACGAAACTTCTTACCAGGGCAATTCCATATCCTGAAGCAGTAGCCTCTTCCAATGAACCTGGCATCTGAAATCCTTCATAGGTTACAGGATTGAAGATCTTTCCATCGTCTTCAATCGTGAGAAGAGTTCTCTTTTCAATGCTGGAAAGAGAAATGTTGATCGCATGCTCCTCCAAATCAGCATAGCCATGGACCATGATGTTCGTGAGAAGTTCGTTAAGACAGAAGTCGAGTTTTTCAACTTCACTCGTGCGCAACCCTAACTGGCGAGCCGCCTGGTATAGCCATTGCGTTGCCCGGCGCAACTCCTCCATGCGGTTTATGATTGTTGTTTGATGGCGAGGGAAGTTGTCGCCTTCTTGGGTGCAAGCCACGGAATCCAGGTATTGAACTTGATCCATTAGAGGGTGATCAGGCCAGTAAAGCAGTGACGGCTTCGTCGTAATTATCGTAAACAGGGATGACTTTGTCGATGCCTGTTGTGGCCAACACCTTGGCAACGATAGGCTGTGGATTCAACAAGACCAGATTTCCTCCTCGTCGGCGTGCCGCCTTGGCATTGGTGACGAGGGTTCCAAGACCGATAGAGGCTATGAATTCAAGCAAGGACAAATCAATCATGATGCTGTCCTTTTCTCCGGTGGACGCATGAGCGGTTAGTTTCCCGCTAATTTCATTCGTTCCCTCCAGGTCCATGCGGCCTTGTAAGGAAATCTTACGGATCCCGTTTGTTAGATCGTCCACAGTCATTTGCATGTTTCTTTCCTTGGCAGAATTGGATCGTGATCAGGAAAACAGCCGAGCAGGGGGCATCCCCCTCTATCGGCGCTGGAAAAATTCACATATACCAAGCAGATATTTCTCGAGTGTTAAACAGCGGTTAACATCGTGTTAATTCTAAATGCCACTTGGATTTCGAATCCAGAGAGTCAAAGGAAGATATCCTGATCCTGCCTCTCTGAGGTTGCGAATTTTCTCAGGTCGAGTCTAGCTTCTCCCGCCAAGGTCGTTCTCCGTTCAAAAAAATTGCAATTGGATGAAATGTGCGCTGAATGAAGTGATAAATTAAACAGCGCGTGACCCAACCCGCACCCTTACAAAGTTTCAACTAAAAATCCTGCGAAAGCTTTTGAGTGCGCTTCGGTCGTCTGCGATGGGAAATGCTTCCAGCCCAACATTTCCTGAATAGTTGATCGTGCTCAATGTTTGCGCAATTTGTCCATAATCAATCTCCCCGGTGCCCGGCTCATGCCGTCCAGGGACATCTGCCACATGGACATGCCCGAGGAATGGCTGACACAGCTTAATTTTTTCAATCAAATTTCCTTCTTGAACCTGGGCGTGATAGAGGTCAAGGAGAACTCTGATCTTTGAACTACCGACTTCAGAGACCAGATGCAGGGCATCCTCCACATGAGGAAGCGGGTAATTGGAATGATCCACGTTGGTGTTGAGATGTTCCAGACAGAAAACGACATTGGCCTTTTCAGCAAGTTCTGCCACGCGGCACAGAGTCTTGTAGGCCGTAATCCAACGAATGGCCGGATTGGCCGCCACCGGATGAGCCGCTTCTCCCTTGGGCCCCAATTCTCCAGCCAGCAAAATCAGTTTCCCGCAACCAAGTTTTTCAGCCACGGGGAGACAGCTTTTTACACCGTTTAGAAACAGCTCCACCCCATCGGGATGGACCATGCTTCCCCGCATGGAGCCGACAAAATTACTGATCTTCAGATTCGGTATGCCTGCAAGCTCATTGAGGTCATGATGATCCCATCGCCAGAATTCGACTTGAAATCCCTCTGCGGCAATCTCTCGCACACGGTCCTTGAAGGGTAGATGACGAAACACCGTCTCTGCGCACACCGATAAGCCATACATATCTTTTTCTCCCCGGCTTTAATTCCCATGGAGGTGGAAACCCAATGGGAATGCAGGATATGGAACTTTCACACCTTCGCAATTGAGCATCTTCCTTATAGCGCGAAACAAGAGATTTGTCATTCTCACCGCGCATTGCACGGGATTTCACAAGACATTTGAATCTTTGAAAGCTGAATCATGCTTTTGAAGTTCTATTCCCCGCGTGAATTCGATATTCGACAATTAATGGTTATAATTTTAACGATTAGCAGGTTGCTGGAAAACTCATTGTAACGGCGCTCTAGGAGCGCCGATGTAGGTGATAAAACGAACCGCTCGGGATTCGGCGGTCACAGACTGCCGCTACAGAATTGGCTGCTTTGGTAGAGTGATAAAACGAACTGCTCGGGATTCGGCGGTCATAGACCGCCGCTACAGTCTCTCCTATGGTTTCTCTGAAAGGGCTTAATCATGCAGACGGAAAAGTACAGGAACATCATTGTCGGGAGCGGGGAAGGGGGAAAGTACCTTGCATGGCATCTCGCGCAGTCTGGAGAACAGACCGTCGTTGTTGAACGGCGATGGGTTGGCGGTTCCTGCCCGAACATCAATTGTCTTCCCAGCAAAAACGAAATTTGGAGCGCTCGAGTTGCCAATCTCCTTCATCACGCCGCCGCCTTCGGAGCTGCAGCCGCTTCCCCTTTGATCGATATGGCGGTCGTGCGGAAACGAAAGCGCGAGATGGTCGAAGGGCTGATTCAGATGCATCTCGACCGTTACCGAAAAACCGGCGCCGAGCTCGTGATGGGCGAGGCCAAGTTTGTTGCCAATAAAACGCTTGAGGTAAGTCTCAATGGTGGCGGCACACGCCGGCTAATGGGAGAGCGCATTTTCCTGAATCTTGGCACTCATGCCTCAATCCCCTCAGTACCCGGACTGGCGGAGAGTCGCCCGCTCACCCATATCGAGATTCTGGAGCTCGATCGTCTCCCCAAACACCTCATCATTGTTGGTGGCGGTTATGTGGGCCTCGAATTTGCCCAGGCCTATCGGCGTTTCGGGAGTCAGGTGACGATTGTCCAGCGAGGCGCACAGTTTTTGGCTAGAGAAGACCCCGACGTGGCTGCTGAGATGGTCAAAATTCTCTCTGCAGAAGGCATTGAGATGATTCCATCGGCCGAGATCACTGCTGTTCAAGGTCGTTGCGGAACCGAGGTTACTGTGTTCTTAAAATCGTCTGCAGTGGAAAGAGCCCTTCGCGGCAGCGACATCCTAGTGGCAGCAGGCCGGACGCCCAACACTTCCGGCGTCGGCCTTGAGCTGACCGGTGTAGAAGTGGACTCCCGAGGTTACATCATAGTCACCGACCGGCTGGAGACGACTGCTTCGAATATTTGGGCGATCGGGGAATGCGCGGGCAGTCCACAGTTCACGCATGCTTCATTCGACGACTTTCGAGTCATCCGCGATAATCTTTCAGGTGTACACCGCAGCCTGCGTGATCGGCTGGTCCCCTATTGTCTGTTCACCGACCCTCAACTGGCTCACGTCGGCCTCACCGAAACTGAAGCACGCAGCCGCGGTATTGCCACCCGAATCGTATCATTGCCAATGGCTGCCGTATTGCGCACGCGAACTACCGGGGAGACCCAGGGATTTATGAAAGCGCTGATCGATGCAAAGAGCGATCGCATTCTGGGCTTTACCATGATCGGACCGGAGGCCGGAGAAGTCATGGCGGTGGTGCAGACGGCCATGCTGGGAGGCTTGCCTTACACGGTATTGCGCGACGCCATTTTCACGCACCCCACGATGGCGGAAGGGCTCAATACTCTTTTCTCCAGCGTTAAACCAGCGAATGCGATGACGCCTTTATCATGAGGCGATTCTTCGCTAGCCACAAAGGCCGAAAGCAGAGGGGGCCCAAATAGGAGCTCGCTTGGTTTACTACGGGCAAAGAGAGAGAATAGAAAAGAATTCATTTTGGGTTATCAAAATAAATCCATGGAGGAACTCATGTCTGATTTCAAAGTGATCTATGAGGAATTCAAGATTCAAGGCAAGGACCTGGTCGAGAAGCTGAAAGCCCTTGTCCATGAAGGGAACATTCGGCGGATCATCATCAAAGACCACTCGGGAAACACCTTTTTGGAGATCCCCGTCACCGTGGCGGCGGTAGGAATCATTGCCGCCCCGGTCCTGGCAGCCATTGGCGCCATTGCCGCCTTGGTCTCTGATTTCACGATCGTAGTGGAAAAGTCCCAGGAAACGCCAAAATCTTAGCCAAGTTATCCAGCATCCATTTCCTATTCTGTAGCGGCGGTCTATGACCGCCGAGTCACGAGGAATTCGGTAGATCGCAATTTGTCGGCGCTCATAGAGCGCCGCTACAGCACCAGCTACAACACCGGCTACAACACCAACAACACCGGCACGCCAGTCTATGACCGCCGAGTCACAAGCGGTTCTTAAACTCACACCACATCGGCGCTCATAGAGCGCCGCTACAGCACCAGCTAGTGCGCCGCTACAAAAATCACTCACTTGGAGAGCGTTAGGCGACTGATCTCCCCCTGATATGGCCATTTCGATGGCGAATCAACCAAACCTGCACGGACAGGATTTAACATCATATAATTCCACTTTTCAGAATATGATTCTTCCGTTCTCAGTACATGGTCAAAGAAACCCTTTTGCCAGTGTGGAGCGGGATGGCCTCGGAGATTCAAGCTCTTCGAAAGTGAATTTTTCAGTGCCTTCATCCAAACTGAAAGGCAGACAGATTCCGTGCTCAAGGAAAGAAAGAAGTGCAAGTGATCGGGCATGATCAGAAAGCGGCCAACAAAATAGTGTTTTTCAATCGCTCGCACCGAAAACTCCACGAATGTCTTGTGAACTTCTCGATTGGTTAGGATTGGTTTGCGGTCTATGGTGCAGAACGTAATGAAATAAAGTGGGTTGGTAGAGTAGATGCGACTGAGTCTTTGCAGTCGCGGACGAACAATCATTTTCTGTAGCGGCGGTCTATGACCGCCGGGTCACGAGCGGTTTGTTAACTCACACCACATCGGCGCTCATAGAGCGCCGCTACGGCAGCAGCTACAACACCAACAACACCGGCACGCCAGTCTTCGACCGCCGAGTCACGAGCGGATCGTTTGATCGCAATCTGTCGGCGCTCATAGAGCGCCGCTACAGCACCAGCTACAGCACCAGCTACAGCACTAACTATGCCTGAAGCACCGGTCTATGACCGCCGAGTCACGAGGAATTCGGTAGATCGCAATTTGTCGGCGCTTCGGTAGAGCGCCGCTACAGCACCAGCTACAACACCGGCTACAACACCAACAACACCGGCACGCCAGTCTATGACCGCCGAGTCACAAGCGGTTCTTAAACTCACACCACATCGGCGCTCGCGAGCGCCGCTACAGCACCAGCTAGTGCGCCGCTACAAAAATCACTCACTTGAGAGCGTTAGGCGACTGATCTCCCCCTGATATGGCCATTTCGATGGCGAATCAACCAAACCTGCACGGACAGGATTTAACATCATATAATTCCACTTTTTCAGAATATGATTCTTCCGTTCTCAGTACATGGTCAAAGAAACCCTTTTGCCAGTGTGGAAGCGGATGGCCTTCGGAGATTCAAGTCTTTCGAAAGTGAATTTTCAGTGCCTTCATCCAAACCTTTAAGGCAGACAGATTCCGTGCTCAAGGAAAGAAAGAAGTGCAAACAGGCATAATCAGAAAGCGGCCGACAAAAGAGTGCTTTTCAATCGCTCGCACCGAAAAACTCCACGAATGTCTCGCAAACTTCTTGATTGGTTGTGATTGCATTGCGGTCTATGGTGCAGAACGTAATGAAAAACAAGTGGGTTGGTAGAGTAGATGCGACTGAGTCTTTGCAGTCGCGGACGAACGATCATTTTCTGTAGCGGCGGTCTATGACCGCCGAGTCATGAGAGGTTTGCTAACTCACACCAGATCGGCGCTCATAGAGCGCCGCTACAGCACCAGCTAGAGCGCCGCTACGCACCGGTTAGAGCACCGCTACAACACCGGCACGCCAGTCTATGACTGCCGAGTCACGAGGTTTGTTAACACACACCAGATCGGCGCTCATAGAGCGCCGCTACAGCAGCAGCTACAACACCAACAACACCGGCACGCCAGTCTATGACTGTCGAGTCACGAGCGGTTTGTTTGATCGCAATTTGTCGGCGCTCATAGAGCGCCGCTACAGCAGCAGCTAGAGCGCTGCTACAGCCTCCTCCTAAAAAGCGGGCTAGGTTGCAGCAAGTCCTGCTAGGGCCGGATGTGTTGCGTTGGATTCAAAGAACCGGTTGCCGTCTTTTTAAAGCCTTCAAATGTCAAAGTCCAAACCAATTCTGAATTGAAACTGGCAGGTACAACCACATTAAAGGCTCGAGTCTGCCGCCCCATCTGAAAAAGCGTGGTCTGGCCCCGGTCTGGAGGCCTGGGGGTGAAGAAATTGTTTGGCCCGACAGGGATTTGAACGGTTCCGTTGTTGAGATTCTGATAGCCGAAGCTGAGCGTAAAACTGCCGTTGGAATTCTTGTACCAGCCCTCGAAGACGGGATTGAGCGCGGCTGGGGCCACCCCTACTCCAGCCAGGTTTGCGCGCTGGGGGCTGTTGCTGGCGTCATCGGTGAATCCAATCGCGCCCTGGCGGGGGCCCGTGGCCGTCGGAGTGAAGGTAACATTCAGGCTGCAGCTGGCTCCTGCCGCCAGAGAGTTCCCGCAGTTATTGGTCTGGGCGAAATCTCCGCGAGCCAAAATGTTGGTCAGCAATAAAGGTGCGGAACCCGTATTCCTGAGCGTCAGGAGTTGGGGCACACTCGTGCTTCCTACATTCTGCCGGGCAAACGTCAGGCTAGAGGGCGACAGCAAGACCGCGGGAGCGATTCCGGTACCGCTCAACGGGATCGCTTGAGGTGAATTGCTGGCATTGTCGGTCAAGGTCAGAGATCCGGGGCGGGCACCCGTGGCAGTCGGTGTAAAAGTCACGGCCAAGATACAATTCTGACCCACTGCCACCGAGTTCCCGCAATTATTTGATTGAGCAAAATCACCGGTCACCGCCACGTTGGTGATCGCGAGGGCAGCGTTGCCCGTATTGGTCAAAGTGACGTTTTGAGAAGGACTCGTTGTCCCCACATTCTGTCCTGCAAAAGTCAGGCTGGCGGGGGCAAGGCTGACGGAAGGAGCTCCGGCACTTGTGGCACCTTCAAACTGGGAAAAAGAAAAAGCGGCGGTCGTTACGATTTCCCCTTGCTGAAGTTTGTCATACATTCCTTCAACCGCAAGGCTCCCGACCGAATAAGGGCCGTTGAGGCCGTGATGTCCGATTTTGCTTCCGTCAAAGGAAACCGTGATGACTGCAGGGGCTTCCGTGGCTTCCAGGAAGCCATTGCCGGAGGTTCTCTCGATGGTCTGCGCGGACATATCGAAGATATCGGCGTTGTCATAGAGGGATAGCGACCAGCGGTACTTGTCTGATGTCGCCACTTCCACGGGGATGGAGACTTGCAGGCGGTTGTAGAGTCCGTTAGAGTCGTCGTCAAGGGCTAGCACCGAAGGAGTTCCCACCAGGAAAAGCCCTTTGCGCTCGAAATCTTTCAATCGATGGTCAGAAGTCGTTCCCGCGTTTTCGCGATGCACCAGATATCCCGAGCCCGGATCATCCAGCTTCTCGAGCTGAATCAGCTTCACCTGCCAGGGGCCGTCGGAACGCAGGAGTCTCAAAGAAGTGATGTCGAACGGAACGCTGATTTCCCGACCCAGCCCGGGACTGAGAGTCGCTCGCCCCCGTTGATTGACGTCCTTTCCATCAGAACCCTGGAGCACGACTACAGTGAAATAGTCGCCAGTGGCGTTGACATTGAAAGAGGGAATAATCTCCAAGGTGTCGGGCTGGCCGTTCCCATTCAAATCGCTCACCTGCTCGCGAAAGTTCCCCGAATAACTGGCCGAATCCTGAATGACCGTGAAGCGCCCGGAAAAATTCCGGTTGAAAGGCTGATTTGCCGAAGTAGTCCCGTTGACCAGGCCGAAAAGGGAATATTCCCCCGGCCCCAAAGAGGGTGACACCGTAAAAATCCCGTCATTGGCTGTCCCGTCCTGTCCAACACCATTGTCGAGGAAGGTTAAAGGCAGAGGAGTGAATGTGGCATCGCCGACCTTTACGATAGATCCTGAAACAGCGGTGACTTCAGGGGTTTTGAGCACCGCTTCTCCATTGACGGTCACCACGCTGAGTGTGATCGGCGTTCCAGCCACATAGGTGTCTCCACCTCCCAGCAGTCCTGTTCGAATTGGACTCGAGGAAGAGACTTGGAAGGCGACGCCGCGCGGCCCGCTCAGAGCAACGGTTTCACGGATCCGGCATTTCCAGGCGCCAGGCGGAGCCGAATTCAAATGGAACAGGTAGGTCAGTCCCGAAGTCGCCTGACTGCGTTCCGGGTAGGTATAGCTCGCGGTGACGAATTGCGTGTCGGTTCCATGAGGATAGACATTGTTGCCGGGATCGATCAGCGCGAGATCCAAGGTCAACGAGGCGCTGAGGATGAGAATATCGACGTCGGAATTGGGTTCGACCTGAAAGGTTTTTTCTACGGTTTGCTGGAGGGGAGTCAGGTCAAAGACTTCGAAATTCAAAGGAAACAAAGTGAGCGTTTGGTCTTCGCTGAAAGCATTCAGAGTAAGCAAAGCAAAGATGGACGCTAATCCCAGGATTCCAGAAAGAGTTTTTTGTGGATACATACAATTGGGACCTCCTCAGAAACGAATCTTTACTCATCCAAGTGTGCCCAATAGATAATGCCCTTTGCGGAGTACTTGTCCGTGAAGATGACCATTTTGTTAGCAGAGTCGTAAGTTAAGTAGTCAAGGGTTACCGTAGGTCCCCAAGTAGCGCCATAAACAGAATCTCCGATAACGAAGAGTTTTTTCTTCCCTTGGTAGACTTCCAAAAAGAAATTTCCAATATGAGATTGTGATATTCCCCATGAAGGACGTCCTCCCGAAAGGAATCTAAGTCGATAAACTGGCCTTTTCACAAGGAAACCACGAAAACAGAATTGGGCACTCAGTCCCCCATGGTATTCCGTTCTCTGTATGACATGATATTCTGAGTAAAAAGAGGGATAGCTAATCGGATATATTTTTTCCTCCGATGGAGGGATGGGTTCAAATTGATTTCTCTCCATTCCTTCAGGCACACGAACGCAAGATTTTGATTTAATATCGATTTGCCAAATCCGTGTTTCTGGTTCTTTTGGAAGCCCGTCGCAAATAAATACCCCTTGTTTGTTTTTGGCGTTATATAGCTCTGGAGATTTGAGAATCCACGGACTGTCTTCAAGAATGCACTTATTGAGAGGTATGATTGACTCGATTACTTCGAAAGGTCTGCTTGAATCTGAGAAATAAAGAGATAAATACCAAGCTAAGAATATGGCGGCGACCACAATTAACGATATTCGGAATGAGTTTTTCATTGCCGCAACTAATCCTCCACGAATGGGAACCCGTCTTTAATAGTCTGCAGAATCAGATCCGCAGTCTCAGGGCTTTTTACCGTTGCATGATTGTTTCTAAAGTTCTTGAGCGGTTTATAAATTGGCTGGTACTTTGAGCTCTCAACAGTCACTGCAATATCATTCAACTGAAAAGTGCTTGTGGCCGTTGGAACGAGGAGATTATAAACACCTATTCTCCCGGATGGGTCTGTAGCAGTAATCCGCTTAACACTGACTGTGCTGATCTTCCCAAGAACATTGTAGAAGACAGTAGGGATCGGGCTAAAATTACTGAAAAATGGGAACATAATGGCGCTCTCATTGTGTTCAATTGTGCCGTTTGAGTTCAAATCAGCGTCCGCACCTATGGAGTAGTAAACTGGTCCATCCGGCAGTGAATTCTTTTTGTTAAATTGTTCAGTTTTCTGAGGAGTCAAATCGGATCTGCCTGGTCTTTGCGGTAAAACGCTCGGTATCGAGTAGAGGAGAGATGCGTCCTCAAATGCGCGACGTAGTAACACGTCGTTTGTATCAGATCCATATGCAAAGCCAACGTGTTGATTGATCGATTCTTCATATATTTCACCAATGTCCGCGAGGACGGAGCCGTGGTGTGGAGTGTCTATGGTGAAATGAGAAAGTGCTTTCGGAGAAGGCCCCGAAGGAAAGGGCCGATACAATTTGGTTCCGAGATAAAAGCGAATGTCTAGGCCGCCCATACTATGACTGATCAGATGAATACTTTTGACTCCATCTGTAACCGAAACCATCTCAAGCAAGGGGGAGAGTTCAACTGCATTCAATACGATGCCACCGTTCCCTCCTGTGCTTGTAGAAAGATCGATATTCTCATACTCAAACGGGATCTTCTTCTCCCTTAGACGATCGACAAATCCACCTGCATCCCAGCTCGTATGATCTGTGTTTACTCCGTGCACTAACACCAGCGGGCTCATGGCACCGAAACTGATGGCGGCCCAGTCAACTTGGATTCCCCAGGAATCTCTGGGGTCTCCTGCATAGGGGTCCATCTGGATGGTCAAAACATTTTCTCCTGGCGTCGGTCTCTCCCCCCACTGATTCTTTTTCCCAAAATGTACCCATTCGACTTGAATCTGGAACTCATCCACTCCAAAATCAAAACACTCTCCGCAATACGTATAATGTGGCGAGCCGAGCTGATGACCATTGAAGGTCAGGTGAAATTGAGGGAGTACGAATACGTTATAAATAGCCGTCCCTTCGACCGTGTAGCCCGATACCAGCTTCAAGCGGGCGAAACGCGAAACCACCCCATTGGCGATCAACTCTGCCGGGTTGAGTAGAGATCCGCTGGAGTCGACATCACCCACGACTCGTTCCACTGGGACGGAAAAAGAAATTGAACCACCCGGTAACAGAGCCACACATTCATCCGTGGTATAAGGAACGAAGCAGAGACCCTCAAAGCCCGGAGCCGCTTGCGTGGCCGTGATACTGCCTTGATCCAGGACAAAGCTCGCGTCCGAGACAGCAGGGGGTTCAAATTGACTTATTCCCAGGTGACTGGCCATAAGGGTTCCGGGACGAAAGATGATGGTGATAACAAATATTATCGGCAGAACCCGTTTCATGGTTTCCTCCTGTACTGGAACCGACCGAGGCTCAGCGCTGGAGGGGCACAAAGCCCTGAAAATCCAGCGCTTTAAAGCCAAGCTCCTGAGGGAAAGAATTCTGGGGCCAGTCAATTCAATGCCAGGCTGAAGAACCCATGCCCTACCGCCGATGCCCGGGCGATCCAACCTGAGTTGTGCTTAAATTGGCATTAATGATGTGTGAATCTATATACACAATTTTAGTTTTGTCAAGAGGTTTTTTTGAGTTCAGAAAAAAATCTCGCAAGCCGATGTTTTTGCCAGCAATTTCATTTTGGAGTGTGGCCGCTCGCTGCCCGGGCTGTGGGTGGAGACGGGACGCCCTCGTCCCGCCACGAATAAGCGCCGCGAGCGCGCGGTGTCTCCAATGGTCCGAAAGGAATTTTGGGTGGGAAGGGATTAGGTTTACACCTGAAGGGGATAGCGGCCGAGACGCTCGCCTGCCGCAAGATAGGCGCGGTAACAGCGTTCAGGAATCGGGATGAGATTGTCGGGGCCCAGAATGTAGCCCCCACCGGCACCGAGACTGCGCAAACAGACCTTCACTTCTTCTTCGATCTCTTCCGGCGTCCCCTGGCTTAATGTTGTGGTCGTGTCCATTCCTCCCATAAAGGAGAGGCGATCGCCATAGACCCGTTTCAATTTGGCCCGGTCATTCACCCTGGGCTGAACGGAGTCGATTACATCGACGCCAATCTCTATGAGGTCTGGCACGATCTCCATGATGTTGCCGCAGGAATGGTGGAAGACGATGAGGCCCGCGTCTTTGGCCAGCTTATAGAGGCGGGCCAACGGGGGTTTGATCAACCGGCGCCACAGCCGTGGAGACATCAGTAGGGATCCCTGGCCACCGTAATCGTCCTGGCAGCGCACCGCTTCCATGCCCAGCTCAATATAGCTTTCCAGAACCCGGACATCGTAATCCGCAATGCGGCCCAAAAGCATCACCACCGCTTCTGGATCCTCCAGCATCGCCATCATCAGGTTTTCCATCCCTGTTAAGGTGTGGGCCCGCTCGAAAAGCAGGAGCGGCATTTCGCCGGCCAGCATGTATTGGGCTCGATCAATCCCTTCGACCAACCCCGCCATCATCCTCTCGTCGGGAGGATTCGGCATTGGATACTCTTCGACTCGCAAAAAATCAGTCAAGGGATGCCCCACGGCATAGGGCTGGACCATGGGTTCCCATTCCTGACCGGCTGGTGCGCCTCCCTCCCAACGGACTCCCCAAGGATCGAGGCCCGGTCCCGTCATGCGGGCACCCGGATAGTACACCTTGACCATGCCTGGAATGACACCATTCATACGTCGTACCGGGACGTGATGCGGATCCTCGCGGCGCAGGGCACGCAGTAGATTTTCCTTTTCTGAGATCTGGCCTGACACCGGGTGCGCTCCTTAAGGGAATATCATTCTCTTGGTGGAGACGGGACGCCCTCGTCGCGCCGTAAAGAAGCGCCGCGAGGGCGCGGCGTCTCCAGCGGTTCATTTTGCCGTCCATCCTCCATCCACGACAAGCGAAGCTCCGGTCATATAGGACGAGGCATCCGAGGCCAGGAATAAGGCCGCTTCCGCGATCTCCTCTGGACGGCCCAGCCGTTTCAGGATCGTATCTTCTGCCACGCGCTCGGTTTCTTCCGGAGTGATTCCATCCCAGGCGGGCGTGAAGATAGGTCCAGGGAGAATGGCATTGACTCGAATCGCAGGTCCATAGTCGACGGCCAGCGAACGGGTGAGCGCCAGAAGCCCTCCTTTGGCCGCCTGGTACGAAGCATCATTTGGCACTCCCACGATACTCTGCACGGAGGCCGTAAAGACGATGACGCCTCCTTCCGCTTTCTGTAAATGGGGGATGGAGTATTTCGCACACAGGAAGGCGGCGCGCAGGGTGATGTCAATGGTGCGTTGCCATTCGTCGAGTGACGTCTCTACAGCAGGTTTGGCCACGCGCCAGAAGGCATTACTGTGCAAGATATGGAGACAGCCGTAAGCGGCAATGGTCTGTTGCACGAGAGCTTCAATCTCCTCGGGACGCGACAGATCGGTCGGGACAAAAGTGGCGCGGCCTCCGGCTTCCTGAATGGACTGCACCGTCTGGGTACCGCCTTCCTTATTCACATCGGCCACCACGACAGAGGCTCCTTCCCGCGCAAAGAGCAGTGCCGTGGCTCGACCGATCCCGCTGGCGGCTCCGGTGATGATGGCGACTTTATTCTTTAATCTCATGGCGGACCTCGTGAGGATGTCGACGGTCAAACGTTTCCATGAAAAGTCTCATGGAGGCCGCGTTTGGCGAAGGCACTCTCCATCTCTTGTGTTTGCAGCCGGGGTTGTTGGCCCCGGCCAAAGGTGCCGGGACCAGCGGTCCCGGCTATAGCCTTGTTCACGATGTTCTGATTTCCACGTGGCCATTAGGCTGGATTCGCCAAACCCCGGCGGTGCTTTTGAAGAAAACGACTTTGAGCTCCAACTCGAGAGACTGGCCTGCGGCTAAGCGGCGGGCTGTACCCTTTTGGATGGCCACTTCCAGTCCGTGGCCTGGAAAACTGCTCATCGGCTCCACGGCCAGGGTGTACCAACGCCCGTAAGACGGATACGCCAGACTGCCGTTGTACTCTTGGTAGCACCAGACATAGGGCAGGACATCCAGCGGCCACACCAGTCCGACACCAATACCCATCTGCATATTGGTGAGCGCATACCAACCTTCCGAGAGTCCCGAAAAATAACCCAACATCGTCAGTCCCGCTCCGGCCGGACGCGGATGTGCCAGATCGACTTTTCTTCCGTACCGGTCTTCCACTTGCGGCCAGAACCAGTGGCTTCCGGGTCGGATCGGATTATTTTGAGGATCGTACCGCTCATCGGCTTCGTAATGATGAGCCGGGACATCGAGACGGCAATGTTCACTCAAAAAAGGGGCACCGAACGCCGGGTGATGTCCCCACATGAGGTCCATATCCTCGGACCCTTCGTTCGTGAGACGCTCCTGGATCGTCAGGATCGGGGCATCAGCTCCGAGAATCATGAGGCGTTCCAGATGAAAGGGAGTCCGCAGTGTATGCACGTCGAAGCGAACGCAGACCTGGTGGCTGTTTTCCTCGATCACCGAATAATTCCAGGGCAGGTTGGCCACTTCTCCGTGGAAGGGCAGTAACCCTCCCTTGTAGTGGCAGGCGTCACCGCCGTTGGGGAACAATTCCTGCCAGCCACCCGGGTAATAATCCATCCAGGCCGCCAGGGAATCCGGGGGCACAAAGGTGGCACTGCCAGGGACTCGCAATCCTCCGGGGACTTTCCACAGCACATCAAGACTTTGAGGCTTGTAAGTTAACTTATAAATGTCGGCGCCTTTGTCAGCCAGAACGGTGACAGCCATCCATTGATTTTCCAGGGTGACTGCGCCCAGCTCTCGAATTGAGTGCGATTCCTTGACCAAAGGTTTCATGGCGCGCCTCCTAGCCTACGACGCAACCCAGGACACGAGTTTATCCCGGCGTTCCTGACCAATTAACCCGAGGCTTTCCAGCCGTTGCAAGTGCCCCGAAAACGGGAAGGCGGCTTCCACCACGCAGGGTTCGACAGGCCAGCTTCCCACCCGTGGGCTCAGGGAGAGAATGATTTCTTTCAAGGTGAGTGGGGCTGGAGCCTCGCGAAGCGTTTGCAGAATTCCTTCTTCCAGACGTTGGGCAAAAAACAAACTGCCATAGAGGAAGTCAGTGACCTGTTTGCCTCGCATTACCGGATAGTGTCCCGTCAGCAGGACGTCGATAGGCAATTTCAAAAGGGTTTTGATGGTGTTGAGATAAGGATCGACATGGAGATAGGTGGGCGGAATGGCTACTCGCTGGCCATCGGCGTTTGGGACGCCTTCTCCAAGAACGGCATCGCCAATGGCGGCCAGACGATTCCTGGCATCATAGACGCAAAGATGTCCTGCAGTGTGGCCCGGGACATGCAGGATCTGCAGTTCCCAATCGGATTGCAGCCGCAGGGTTTCCTTGCCTTCCAAACCTACGTCGACACAGACGTCGGACTTGCAGAATTGACGCACCCACCCCGCGCCCTCAGGGCTCACCTCCAGCCCATGATCGACCGCGAATTGGTTATAGCGATCTTCGATGAGCTGTTCCATGCTCTCAATCATCGGGATATCCAGATTGTGAGCCATTAAGAGAACTCGCGGCACCAGCCGCTTCAATGCCTGGTTCCCCCCGAGGTGGTCGGCATCGGCATGGCTGACGAGAGCAAAGTTCAATCGTTCGGCATCCAGACCGATGGCGTGGAGTCCTGGGAAGACAATTTCTTCGATGCTGGAATCCAATCCCGTGTCAAAGAGCAAAACCTTTTCCCCGACAAACAAATACTGATAGACGACCCGCTCACCCATGGGAGTGGTGAGTTGGTGGATATGGGGAATAATTTCCACGGGATTCATCCTTTCCGGGCTCATCACGAGAAGATCTTTCGAAGTGACTTGCCAGATTGTTCTTTGGCCAACGCCAGAATTTCACAAGCCTGTTCAACGGACTGCCCGTCCAACCAGACACAGAGACCCCGCGGTGACAGCCCGTTGAGGATTTCCCGGTATTCTTCCAACGTGAAATTTTCATACAAATCTTTGCTGAGAATGAGGGCCTTCTGGCGTGCTTGAATCCGCTGGAGGATTGGGATGGCCTGCTCGATGGGAATTCCGGCTGGATCCATATTGATATTGAAGGCTCGCAGATTGGGGAGATTCGCCTCCAGAATGAGATCCACGATATGGAGCGACGGAGAATGCAGATGGAACGTCGTGTAAGGGAGGATCATTGCCTCCCGCGTGGCCGCCAGGAACAAGTCTCGATACATTTCCCCGGAGATCATGGTGGAAGCATCCTCTTGATACCACACCGTCGGCTGCGGTGCCCAGAGCCCAAACCAGCGCAACACATAACCGCCGTGGTAGAGTGGCACTACCGACGACTGTGCTCGCACTGCCTCCGTCCAGGCATGAGCAGCCATATGAGCCAAGGTTCGGATCTTCTCGGGTTGATCATAAAAGCTGAGAAAAAACAATTCCGAACCCAGCATCGCAAAGAGAATGTCGGTGGGCCCTCGCAGATGACCGACAGAAACGGGATAGCGTCCCGCCGCGTGTCCGGCCGCTGTTTTCAGAAAATTCAGGGAGGCTTCCAGCCATGGGTTATCGGCAGACACTGAGAGGCTTTGGATGGTTTCAGCCGAAGGGACCGGTTTGGCCGCCATGCCGCCTGTACTGGAAATATGGATAGGGCATCCGACCATGGCTTCCAGCCAGGGGACTCCCAGTAATGGTTCTGCGGTGACCAGGAAGTCGTCGCCAATTTGTTCATGCATTCCAGCCAGCCGGTCGTACTCCTCCATAACCAGCGCGGAGATCGATCTCCGGGGTTCCAGGAACCCTGTCGAAAGATCGAACAGAATTTTTTAGCCAGGCTATATATCGCCGACCGGAACAACGAGTATCGCCGGTTCACGTCCTGCTCCAGAATTTTCGGTGCCGTTCTAAAAGTCCTCTGGAGATTGCGTCGCATTCGAGTAATGTGGGTTGTATCTGCTGTAGCGGCTTTTGTAGCGGCGCTCTATGAGCGTCGGTTTGATCACACGAACCACTTGGGATCCGGCGGATTGAGACGGACGCCTCGTCCCGCTTGAACAACTCGCCGCGCGGCGTTCCAGTTGTAGCGGCGCTCTATGAGCGTCGTCTTGATTACACGAACTACCGGGATTCGGCGGATCGGAGACGGACGCCTGTCCCGTTGAATGTCCCGCCGCGAGGGCGCGGCGTTCCAGTTGTAGCGGCGCTGTCGGCGTGAGCGTCGAAATTGCAAGACACAATGGGTCTGGCGAGAATCCCTCCACCTTGGCTACGCTAACCCCCTCGATATCTTGAGGAAGTATCGGGCGTTCCAGATCCATTTCGGGTGCCACGCCTCCCCATCGATGTAACTGTTTGAAAGTAAAAGGACTGCAGTCCCTCTGCCAAATTCTGGAAATGGTGGATTGTCCGCGAGGATGGGGATATCACTCAGTAATGGGTCAGGGACGGAGAGGCAGGGATCCATGAAGCTGCGAGGCCGGAGCGATGTGCCCATCCATCGAAATGCAGGGAAGGTTTATTTACAGGACAGACCGAACCTTCGATTATAATGGAGCCAACGCCGCCGAAGGCCGAGAGACAATCAAGTTGTTGCGGAACCGGACCCTCAAAGGGTACTTGGCAGAGGGATCGATTCGCCGGATAACAAGGACTTTCTTTACGGGCGGCGCTCGATGAGCGCCGGCTTTGGGGCATCAAACGAATCACTTACCCGGCGGTCACAGACCGCTGCCATGGTAGAGAGCAGCTATGATTGACGATCTACGGCGCACCGCGGATTTTGGGTCGGGACGCCCTCGTCCCGCAATCCCCTCCAAGGGAGGGGTCTGGGGGTGGGTTTCAATCAAATTCGCCGCGAGGCGCGGCGTCACCAGCTGTAGCGGCGCTCTATGAGCGCCGGCTTTGGGTGATCAAACGAACTTATCGGGATTCGGCGGTCACAGACTGCCGCTACAGGAGTCAACAACTTCGTTGAAAACATTAGCCCCGCGGTCACGGGAGGCCTGCGCATGGCATTAACGGAGTTCACAAGGCATCTCCATCGTCTATGATAATGAAGGCGACGGGGAACCCGCTTTGCTATTTTTGCCGGGGTGGTGCGCCAACCGTAGTGTTTTTCAGGAAGTATTTTCCCGCTGTGCGCGGTATCGGCAATGTCTTACTTTGGACTGGCGCGGACACGGGGAATCTGGAATTGCCAGCACTGAATTCGGCGAAGATCAGTTGGTGGAAGATGCCCTGGCGGTGATCAATGCCAGTCGTACTCAAGGTGATTCTGCTGCTCTTGGCGCACGCCGGCTGGGTCGCTTTGAAACTTCGCCAGCGACTCGGCCCGCAAGTCCCCAAACTCATACATCTCGATTGGCTGGTGCTCGATCCTCCCATCGGTTTTTACCAATCCCTTGAAGGCATGCAGTCGCCCGAAAAATGGACGGAAGCCGTAAACCGGATCTTTGAACTTTGGATTCATGGAACGGACAACCGTGCCTTGGTTCGTTTTGTCCGCGAAGAAATGGGCGCCTATGGCTACAAGATGTGGTCTCGCGCGGCCCGGGAGATCCGGGCAGCTTATGCTCAAGCAGGAAATCCTCTGAAGGCGATGCTGAAGTTAAATCCTCCGTTGCCGATCTTGCATCTTTACGCACAGCCCCGCGATCCCAACTACTTCATGGTGCAGCAGCCTTTTCGCCCAATCCCACCCCTGGTTCTATGTGGAACGCCTGAAAGCTCAAAGCCATTTTCCCGTACTCGAAGTGCCGGAAGAGATCGCCTTGGCCATCGAGCAATTTGTTAAAAAGCCCTAGCAGGTGGCTGTAGCGTCACTCTGTGTAGGCCGTCCTTTTAGTTGTAGTGGCGCTCTATGAGCGCCGAATTAACCTGATCAAACGAACCACTTGGGATTCGGCGGTCACAGACCGCCGCTACAGAAGTGGGCTGGTAGCCGCGATTGACGATCTTATTTAGGCAATCGCAATTTTTTGGAGTCGGGACGCCCTCGTCCCGCAATCCCCTCCAATGGAGGGGTCTAGGTGGGTTTCAATCAAATTCGCCGCGAGGGCGCGGCGTCTCCAGTTGCAGCGGCGCTCTATGAGCGTCGGCTTTGGGTGATCAAACGAAACCACTCGGGATCCGGGCGGTCACAGACCAGGCTTGTCCAAATTAGCATTTCTGGAGGGAGGTGGAATGCCCTATGTTGAGGTGGAGTTGTACAACAAAAATCTCAACTCAAGGAGATTCCACCATGCCCAAAGTATGCAGTGCATCTTCTCCCAACTGCTCCAGCTATTTCCACGACTGAGCGTTCGAACAGCTGGTTCGACAGCATCATTGAGCGGCACGCGCGCGGGTTCAGTTGCTGGGGACAACTGGTCAGCATGCTGTTTTGTCAACCGGGTCAGGCCCAGTCGTTGCGCGAAATCTGCGGCGGGTTGGCCAGTTGTGAAGGCCGGCTGCGGCATCTGGGGCTGCCGCAAGCCCCCAAGCGCTCCACCTGGCTTACGCCAACCAACATCGCCTGTGGCAACTGTTTCAGCGTTTTTGAGCAGCTCTATCAACGTTGTCAAAGTCAAATGAGATTTCCACGACCTCTTCGTTTTCGACATCGTCTGCTGAGCTTGATAGCACCATGATCGATTTGTGTGCTTCCCTCTATGACTGGGCGGCCTACAAGCGGAAAGGCGGAGCGGTCAAGCTGCACCTATTGCTGGATCATCAATGCTATCTCCCGCAATTAGTGGTGATCACCCCCGGCAAGTCTAAGAAATCCAGGTGGCTCGACGCTTGCGTTTCCAACCTGGCAGCATTGTGGTCTTCGACCGAGCCTATGTCGATTATGCCTGGTTCGAACAACTGACCCAGCAAGGTGTCTTGTCACGCGCTCAAGTGACGATGCCTGTTACCGCGGTGGAACAACGGCCTTTACCCCAGAAAGGTCCGATCCGCCGGGATGAGATCATCCAGCTGGGTAGCCATTGGTATCGTCAAACCAGACGTTGCGCCGTCTGGAAGTGGAAGTTCCCGGCTGGGAACACCCTTGTTGCTATTGACCAATCATTTCGTTTCAGCCCGACTACGGTGGCCTGGCTTTACCACCAGCGTTGGCAGGTGGAGATCTTTTTCCGGACGCTCAAACAAAATCTGCGAGTTAAAAAGCTCGTTGGGACCAGCTCCAACGCTTTGAAGATCCAGATTTGGACGGCCTTGATTGCCGTCTTGCTGCTCAAGTACCTGCAATGGCGGGCCTGTTTCGCTGGTCGCTTTCCAACCTGGTCGCTTTACTGCGTCAACAACTGTTTGTGTATCGGCCGCTGTGGAGGTGGTTGACCCAGCCTCGAACCTCCCCCGCTGCTGGAGGCCATTCCGGTTCAATCCTGGCTGGCTTTTGGTGAGAACTGGAATTTGGACAGCAGAACCGGCACTCCCAACCTAGTCCTCAGCTCACCCGATTCTGGGCTTGATAAATCAAGGGTTATTCTCGTCCAAAAACCTCCTTCGCTAATTTGGACAGCATTGGTCATAGACCGCTGCCAAGCAGAAGTAGCGGGTAGCCGCGATTGACGATCTTATTTAGGCAATCGCGGGATTTTTTTGGAGTCGGGACGCCCTCGTCCCGCAATCCCTCCAAGGGAGGGGTCTGGGGGTGGGCTCAATCGTTCGCTGCGAGGGCGCGGCGTCTCCAGTTGCAGCGGCGCTCTATGAGCGCCGAATTAACCTGATCAAACGAACCATTCGGGATTCGGCGGTCACAGACCAATGCTGTCCAAATTAGCTGAAATAACGCAGATCGTGATTGGGCTCAATTCCTTTATTGCGAGTGCAAACTTCAACAAAGGACAAGTAGGTCCCAGTCCAGATGCAGATGCTGTCCAAATTGGGATGATAATCAAGCATCGACCCAATACCTCCAACCGCCTGTAAAAAGGCCAAATACCGTGGGCTCCTGTTCAGGGCGGCACCTTAATACGCAGATTTGTTGGGAACATGCTGTCCAAATTGCGAAAACCGAAAGCTAATTTGGACAAGCCTGGTCACAGACCGCCGCTACAGAAGTAGTTGGTAGCGGCGATTGACGATCTTATTTAGGTAACGCGGAGCCTTGGAGTCGGGACGCCCTCGTCCTGCAATCCCCTCCAAGGGAGGGGTCTAGGGGTGGGTTTCAATCAAACCCGCCGCGAGGGCGCGGCGTCTCCAGTTGTAGCGGCGCTCTATGAGCGTCGACTTCGGGTGATCAAACGAACCACTTGGGATCCGGCGGTCACAGACCGCCGCTACAGAACTACCCGCTCAAAACGCTAAAATTGATACGTAAGCTTCACGGAAACCGTTGAAGGCAATCCGATCGTGGTTTCAGAAAACAGACCGCTGAAGTTGATGAGATAAAACCGATCGGCTACATTGATCCAATCGGCCTGCATGATCATTCGCTGGCGTTCACTTTCCCATACCCTCATCCCTCCGGAGAGGTCCCAGAGTTGGTAAGGTTTGACGCGACCGCGCTCTAAATTGACCTGGTCGAGGATGCGAGGGTCGACCGCGGACAGGTCTGATCCCTCATTAATCTCCACGGGCAGCCCGCTCGCGTACGTGAATCCTGCCGCCAGCCACCATCTTCCCGACGGGGGCTGATATTGGATCTGAGTATGGAGTGTGTTCCTCTGATCCTGGCTGATGGGGAACCGAAGGCCTGGCTGAATGAGATCTGTGGCACTGTCTCCCAGGAACAACCCGCCAGTCACCGGTGAATAAGCAAAACCCAGCAAATACGAATAGCTCACATACCCGGAGAGTCTTTTCCAGTTCTGCAATTCAAGCCGGGCTTCGGCCCCTTTGATTTGGGCCCGGGAGAGTGAAATAGGGAAGTTGATCCCGGTATTCAAAAAGACGTCGTCATCGGCAAAATTCCCAATCTGGCGCTGGAAGACTTCGGTGTCGAGGCGGACCCGTTTCCCCAGGGCTTGGGAAATGCCGGCTTCATAAAAATTGCCGCGACTGGTAGGAACCGGCAGGCCGCCCGGCTCGCTGAGTCCGCGCAGAGGACTGAATGCTTGGGCCTGTTCCGAAGATGACAAGAGAAGATTTTCATTGCTGGGGGTCTGAAAAGCACGGTCATAAGTCACATGAAATCGGGTTTGAGTCCTGGGAATAAAATAACCTATCCCAATCCTCGGACTCCAGGCGCTATCGTGAATCAGGAAACGGTAATTGTCGTAGCGGATCCCCAGATTAAAGGACCAGTTTTTCCAATTGAAATGATCCTGAAAATACCCCGACCACTCCAGGCAGGACTGGCGATCAAAGAAGTAGAAGGGCTCCCCTGTCGAAATTTGCAAAAGGGTCATTCCGCTTAACGCCTTTAAAGATTCTCCTCCTGCGGATGAACCCGGGTCCGTCACGGTAAAATGAAAGAGCTCCTGGATCGGGGTCAGCAGAATATCGCCGCCAGCCTTGAACTGATGATGGCCGGCAATCCAGCTATACGATCCCATCCCTCCGTACGATTGAAATTCGCGACGCTGGTAAGAAGTGACAGGCGTAGAGAGAAGATTGCTGTCCAAGGCGGTAGAGGCAGAGCGGGCATAAGCGGCCACATTGCTCATGGCGTGGGCCGACTGATAATGGTCCCACGAGACATTGAGGCTCATATCTCGATTACTGCGGGTTTGGTCCTGGCCAGCTTCCTGCTGAAAGGGCTCGTTGGGGACTTCGAAGCCGGTCCCGTTTCCCCAGGCAAAAAAATGCAGGGAATCTGAAGGTTGAGGCAAATAGTCCAGACGCATCGATCCGGAGGCCGTATTGCCCTGGTTGTGGTAGTTTTGAATATCCGGAGGATCCAGATAGCGATTGCTGCGAGAGCCGCTGAAAGCCGCCGAGTAGCCCCATTGGTTATGTTGGCCTCCAAAGACAAAGGCACCACCCAGCAGATCCTCGCTTCCTCCGTAAATGCCAACCGACCCGTGACTCAAATTATTGCCGGGTTGTGAAGAGACATTGATCACTCCTCCCAGCTTGCGTCCGTATTCGGCGGGAATCCCGCCAGTGATCACTTCCATGGATTCGGTCGAATCCAGCAACGGCCCGGAAGCAAATGCCGGGGAACGATTTTCCAGGACCGGGATCCCGTCCAACACATATTGCGTCTGGTATTCAGAGCCGCGGGGATGAAGGACTCCGCTGTTTTCCAATACCCAGCCGGGCAGGGAAGCCACCATATTGACGGTGTCCCGATTCGGCATGCTGGCGAGTCGCCGCTGTATTTGTTCTTCCCCCCGATAGAGACTGCTGTTGGTTTTCTGCGGATCCATTAAAGGGGGGGTATCGGCGATGGTAACCTGTTCAACGAGGGCATGGACCTTCAAGGTAAGGTGCAGGTCCTTGGAAACTCCGTTGCTGATGGACAGCGATTCATGTACTGGTTCAAAGCGGGAATCTTCGATGGTTAACAGATAGGCGCCGTATGGAAGACCTCGAAAGAAGAGTTCGCCGGAAGAATTGGAGAGGCTCTTCTGCTGCAGGTGGATTTCGCCGCTTTGCAGGAGGGCTTCGACGCCGGCGACGGCACTTCCACTTTCGTCGCTAAGCTGAACGACTAATCGCCCCAATTTCGTTTGCGCGAAAAGGTTCGAGGAGAAATCGAGATTCAGGATGAATGGGAGCAGCACCAATAATAGTCGTGGCGCGACTTTCCGGTAAAACCCTGTGTTGCAATCGCTTCCCGTGACCATTGGATAAGGATAATCCGAACCGGCGGGCCGGGCAAGTTGGATGGTTCTTCCC
>JAXLQK010000034.1:0-68778 GCA_046331665.1 Terriglobia bacterium
GAGGGGGTCTTCGGCGAGCATGACAGGCAATTGCGTATCTGAAGATAATTTCTTGTCCAGGTTTCTAAGCATCGACCCACCGCCAACAAGCATGATCCCGCGATTGACGAGGTCGCCGGAAAGCTCCGGGGGAACCTTTTCCAAGGCGCCTCGGACGGTATTCACAATGACGTCGATACATTCGGAAAGCGCTTCGCGAATCTCCTTGTCGGTTATCCGGATGGCCTGAGGAACCCCCTGCAATAAGTTCCGCCCGCGGATTTCCATTTCAATCGGTTCGTCCAAGGGATAGGCCGATCCAACCTGGATCTTGATTTGCTCGGCCGTGCGGTCCCCGATTAATAGATTATGTTTTCGCTTGATATAGCGGATGATGGCTTCATCCATTTCATCGCCGGCCACTCTCACCGACTTACTGTAGACGACACCTGACAACGAAATTACGGCCACATCCGTGGTGCCTCCGCCAATATCGACAACCATGCTTCCTGCCGGTTCGGTCACGGGAAGACCTGCACCAATGGCAGCCATCATGGCTTGTTCCACCAGGTATACCTCACTCGCTTTCGCCCGGGTGGCAGAATCGGTCACCGCTCGACGCTCCACTTGGGTGATTTCCGAGGGTACACTGACCACAATGCGCGGGTGAACCAGGTATTTCCGCCCATGGGCGCGCTGTATGAAATAGGTCAGCATCCTCTCCGCAACCTTGAAGTCTGCAATGACCCCTTTTTTCATGGGTCGAATGGCAACGATGTTTTGAGGAGTTCTTCCCAACATTTCCTTGGCTTCCAGCCCGACAGCTTCGATTTCGCGGGTAATTGTGTTAATGGCTACGATTGAAGGCTCGTTGACAACAACACCCTTCCCTTCATGAAAAACGAGCGAGTTGGCTGTGCCGAGATCAATCGCTAGATCGCGCGAAAAGCAGTGGAGTGCGGAACCGAGGTTGAACATGAAGAATTCCTTTGCTTTCTGAGTTCCCTTCCCAGAAGTTATCGGCAAACCCATTGGATCCATTAGCCTGGCAAGGCATAATTCAGGCGATTTTCAGACAGATGGTTGGGGTGGAAAGGCGACAAAGTTGTGGGAAAGGATGGATTCTCAAGTCAGAATGCAAGAATTGGTAAATTTCTTCATGCGGACAAAATTCCAGTTTTGATTTTCGACCTTACGGCCTTTCTCCTATCTCCACACAAGCCGGCCCCGGCTAAAGTGTTTTCTAGAAGATCAGAAGCGGCGGTCTGTGACCGCCGAATCCCGATTAATTCGTCTGATCACATGATCTCGGCGCTCGTAGAGCGCCGCCAAGGTAAGAAAGCTAGACTTCATTACGGGGTTTAATTATTATTCATCATCTTGCAGACGAGGTTGCTGGGAACCACCTGGAGCCATCAGTCTTCTGGGCAGCCCTCGCTCCGGCGGTGAGTTACGAGCTTAACATTCGGTTGACTGAAATTCCTTCGACGAAGATAATCTCCACCTCAGGACTTCTCAGATTTATCATTGATTCTCTTTCGGATCATCCCAATTTACGCGCAGGCTCTTGGCAGCAATACCCATCAAGGGGAGTCTGGGCCCCTTCCAGCGAGGGATTGGCTACGAATGAAAATTGCCCTTGATCCCTGGATGGTTCGTGACCGTCCGTTTGATCAGATTTGCCAATTCGCCGCAGAACACGGCTATCGTTGGATTGAGTTGTCGCCACGCGACGATTTCTTGCCGTTGTATGTGGCCCCCCAGGCCAACCGGGAGCGTGTCCAAGACCTGAAAGCATCGCTGAAACACAGGGGAGTCGGATTAGCTTCTTTATGGACGGTCTATGATTGGTCGGATCCCAACGATTCCGGAAGTCGCCAGACAGCCATTGCTTATTGGAAGCAGGTGATCCAAATTGCCCTCGAACTGGATTGCCCTCATTTGAATTCCGAATTCAGCGGGAGACCGGAGTCCTTTGACAATTGCAAAGTTGCCTTTCGTCGATCCATGGAAGAACTGGTTCCTGTGCTCGAAAAAGCAGGGATCGTTATGAGCATCGAACCTCACCCGGGCGATTTTGTCGAAGACGGCAACACGGCGGTCGATCTGATCAAAGCTATCGGCTCTCCTTCATTACGATACTTGTATTGCGCACCGCATACCTTTCATATGGGAGGCGATTTGGAAGCCATGCTTCGTTATGCTTCTCCGGTGTTGGACCATGTCCATGTTGCAGACACCTTGGATCACCGAATTCCTGTCCGATATATCATCAATCCTCCGGGCTCTGCAGTCCGGGTTCACCAACATACGAATATTGGTGAGGGCGAGGTGGATTGGGATGCCTTCTTTCGCACCTTGGGAGAGTTCGGATTTGACGGGATTATGACGAACTCCGTGTTTGCCTGGCCGGACCGGGCTGAACAATCCGCCCTGTTTATGCTGAAGCAGATGAACCAATATCTTTCACAGTACCTCCCAAGGGCCAATCCTTAGATCCAGCATGGAACAGACTGCACGCCATCCAAATCGCATTCAGGAAAATCAAGGAGGAACAATGATTGGCAGCTCGATTACATTGGAAGACTATACCCTCGAAGAGAATGTCCGCATTTTTCGGGATCATGGATTCGATCGTGTCGAAATGTGGAAATATCAGATGAGGCGCTGTAAGACGGATGAGCTTCGCCAGAAGTTTGCAGCCTATGCCCAGAGAATGGGGATTGCCATGGGTGGGTTGAATGCCGTAGGCGAAGAATATTTTCAGCCTTTTGGAACCGATGTTCAGTTTCAAGCGACACTGGAAGGGCTGAAGGCCGATGTTGACTATGCTTTGTCGCTCGGCACACAAGATGTTCTCATTTGGGAAGGACGTGCTCCGGAAGGGACAACCGAGAACCAGCGGCTAGACCGTTGTCTGCCCCGCCTGGTCGAGTTGTTTCAAGAAGCCATTGCTTTTGCTGCCCCCAAAGGTGTTCGCTTCCTGGTGGAGCCTCATCCATTCACCGTCGGCATGAGTGATCGGCTGCTCATCCGTTTGTGCGACACACTAGGTCTGAGTAGCTTTGGGGTCACTTTTGATTTTTGTCACTATGGGGTTGGAAGAACTCAGGACTATGTCAAGGCAGTCCACGCCCTTGGGCCAAGAATTCGACACATTCATTTTTCGGATTCCGACCAAAAGAGTTCCGAATTGCATTTTCCTCCTGGGCAGGGTCGGATGGACATCCAGGCACTTCTGCAAGCTTTCAAAGAGATCCATTATGATGGGACGATGGCCCTGGATCTCTATGGCTATCCGATCCCGGTGCAGGCCTTCCCCGATGCCGTGATCCGCTTGCGAGAAGCCACCCAATTCTTAGGCATCAATGGCTGATTCCCGCAGGACGACCAGTGTTGAGGCGAAGAGTCTTACGGCTCCCGGTCCTTGTCGACAATGAGATCGAAGTCTCCTTCGAACACACGATCGAGGCGACCGGTTCTCCAGCCGCGGACGCTGTCGCGAACAAGAGGAGATGGGAGTTCGCGGTAGCGGCGAACGATATTGAGATTGGGTGATCCCGCAGTATCATAAGTCTCCAGGGCTTGTCGGCGGAGAGCCTCGCTTCCGGGTCCAGCCGGATTGTGGGGTTGGGGGAGGATCCGGACCTGCACGCGATATCGCTTGAAAGATTTATCTCCTGGATCAGGAATTTCCAAGACATGAAGGCCGTCTTCCAAACGCAAAATGGCAAAGGCAGCGAAGCCTGAAAGGGCAAGTAAAAGCCGGTAGGGAGTTTTGCCATCCCCTGCAGACTCTTCAAGAACCTGCGTCTGCATATGGCGCTTTTTTGCCCAGGTCCGATACATTCCGCCCAATCTACGGGCGAAGTCGTCGGTGAGCACGGCCGTTTCTCCGGAATCCCTTCCTGCTTGAATCAAGAGAAACGTATCTGAGGGCTCTTGGGCTTTCAGACTGGAGCTGGCCCGATCCAACAGATACAACTGCTGTGCCAGGCGTTGGACCAAATCGCGAGGGTAGTGGGCTCTGTTCCCTGCAAGACGTCGCAGCAGTGACCCCGCCGATTCAAATCCCGATTCGATCCGGTCCAGGTATTCCACCTTTCCGAGGACGACAAAGCGCTCCGCTGAGTTCCAGAAGTCTGGAGAAGAAATCAAGGCGAGCGCCGCCTGTTTGTCGCTCTGCCAAGCGGAGCTTCCCACAATTTGACTCAATCGTTCATGGCCGGCTCGGAGGCACACCATCTCCTGGGCCGTCCCTTCCGCTTCGAATGCAATCTCTTCCAGTTGGACGGGAAATGGAGACTCCAGCGCCGCATGCGGTTTTCACCTCCGCACCCGAAGCGCTTTTCTCTTCGGGTGCATCCGGATCAACAAACTCAACCCTCAAGCTTCTGCCACCACTGCGGACAAAAAGAAATTGATCCCCTTCGGGAAACTGGTGGTTGACGACGTCGTGGCCAGGGTCAACAGGAAGCGCTCGATCGCCCGTTTGAGCGGACGCGTTCAAGTCCGGCAAACCTTTTCCAGGAGAAATTCAATCGCTGCGTTCTCCCATTCCACGGCCCATTCCCGATTGCGGAGGCCCCGGCGCTGAAACACTTCCTCCAATTCTCCTTGCGCAGGATTTCCCGCATCGTATCCCGACCGAGCGGGCGAAACACAATCACCCGATCGATGCGATTTAGGAATTCCTTGCGAAAGGCTTGATTGACAGCCTTCTCAACCGTGGTTGGACTGAATCGTGAGCTGTCCGGACTGAATCCCAGACTGGTCCCACTGGGGATGGTGCTTCCCAGGTTGGAGGTCATGAGATAATGGCGATGACGAAAATCTGCTGTAATGCCACTGCGGTCAGTGAGCCTTCCATCATCGAAAACTTGGAGAAAGAGATCCCAAATCCGGTAATTCGCCTTCTCAAATTCATCGAGCAACACGACCGAAAACGGCTGTTTACGAATCAGGTCCACCAGCGAACTGCCAGTATCCCGGCTTCCCCTCCCAGGATGCGGTCCAGTGAATCCGGCTCCTGAAATTCACTCCACTCATATCCAGTCGGATCATGCGTGAAGGAGAACCAAACAGATATTCACTGAGCGCTTTGGCAATCTCTGTTTTCCCTGTCCCTGTCGGGCCGACAAACAAAATACACCTTGGGGGCGGGTGGATCGCCAACTGCTGCCTTGATGAGAGCGACCCGGTCCACTAAACTTTCGATGGCTTCCGGCTGACCACGGACCCGCTTTTCAAAAAATGTTCTCAGTTCTTGAAGGTCCAGGCTCTGACGGTCATCCAGAATCTTCGCGGGAAGTCCGGTCAACTGGGAAAGCGTCACAACCAGTTCGTTCCCGGTAATGGAAGTCCTGCCCTCGTATGCGGTTGAATCAGCAAAGCTGATCACGCTCCGATGAGAAGCTGGAGCAAAATTTCCAGGGGCAGACTTATCGCTCAGGTACTGGTTGGTCAATTGCCAGGCTTCCTCGAAGTGCCTCGTCCTGATGGCCCCGAGTCCATGCTGCGTCCCTTGCTGGTCAGCCCATTGGCGGGCACTTCCAGCGTCGCCTCCTCAGAAAGCGATTGAATTCGAAAAATTTCCATGGCTGTTCGGCAATTTTTTGGGCTTAAATTGAATGAGTCGTTCAAAGGCCAACGGTTGAATTTCCCCAATGACCGTGATTTCTCCTTGTTCTGGGATAAGTGCGGCAGAAAGTCGAGCGCACTGGTCGAGCTGTGTTGATGCCCTCCCGGCAATAAGATTGCGAAAAAATCAGGGATATACCAGAGAATCTTCCTCTTCCTTCGCCCAGATGATGAAGCATTTTGCGAAGCCGTTCCTCTACTTCTCCGATATAGATCTTCCCCGCCACCAGCTCTGTATGGCCGGCTTCAAAGATATGCCATCCTTTGTCCTGCAAGCGTTTCCCCAAGACCCGAACCAAAGTGCTTTTCCCGACACCGCTATCGCCAACCAATAAGACCGAACGGGGCCTGGATTTCAGGATTTCAGTCTCAACCGTCTCCACCTGGTCCAATAGCTCCTCATGCTCAATGACCGGATCGTGGTTGAAGGGATCGGACCCGCCCCAGACCAGTCCCACAGAGCCCAGGAAATCGAGGTCGGTTCGCGTCCGCCTCCAAGCGTCATATCGGATTCGAAGATGATTCCCCGCCTCTCCTTTCACACCCTCCAGGACGTCTCCGACCAACCCGATGTGAGCCTCGGTCTTGGTGCGGAATTCAGAAAGAAAATCCCACTCCTCTCCCGCCTCCAAGCGCACCTTTAGAAAATCTCTCAAATATTCAAGATTCAGCGGGTTTCGCCAGGACTCGTCAATTCTTGCCAATACCCCTCCAATTAAATACCCGTTTTGAGGGCTTCGGGCGTTTAGAGCTCGAAGGGCAAAATAACGCGTCCAGGGAACAACCGCATTGATATTAGCTAAAATGGCGTCGGCCAAGTCATACTCGTCATCTCGTTGGGCATAAGCCTCCAGCGCCATGCAAGCGGCCACGACATTGTCACCATGGTAATTGGAAACTAAATCCCGGTTTGAATAACCGCCTTGATTCAGGAGGGTGACACCTTCAAGAAACTTGGGGTGACTTAGGAATGCATCCGGGTGGGCCGAATCTTCGTAAAAGTCGGCCAGTGACGTCGCGATCTCATAAGGAGTGGCCAGATCCGGGTCAGGAGGCTCGGCGGCTGGCTGCGGAACTTCTTCGGCTGGTTGAGGGAGGTCAAGCTTAATGGTTCCGGGAGCCTTTTTTCTTGCCCTCCACGAAACAAAATAGAGGAAACAACTCAAGCCCACCAAAATGACAATGACAAAGAGTTCGACGCCGTTCATAGCGTGGTGTCATCCGAATCCTCCATCTTGATCCCCGAGATCGGATGAGAGCTCAATCCTTCTGTCCTTCCCGTGAAAACATCCTGAGCTTAGCCTCTGAAGTAGAGGTATGCTCCCAGAATGCAAACCATAATAAAGCCGGAGGTCGCCACATCGCGCCAGTTCCAGCCAGCCCGTGTTCGATGCTTATCTTCTGTCGTTGTCGTCTCGAACGTCAGGCTTTGAATCTTCTGGTAATCTGGCTCCGACGTTGCATAGCTCACGGCAACCATGACGATGGCCGAGACAATGGTGATGAGCACACTGAAGTATTGAAAATAAATATTGTTGACGATCCAAAAGACGCCGCCCACCGGATAGCCATTCTGGAACCCTGGCAACCCCAAGGTCACCGGAGTATCGACGAGCATCCGAAAGATGCCCAGAACAAAACCAACAATCATGGACCAAAGCGCTCCCTGAGCGTTCATCCGTTTAAAGAAAACACCCAGGAAAAACACCACAAAGATCGGAGGCGCCAGGTAACCTTGAATGGCTTGCAAGTAGTTGTAGAGTCCGTGCGCGTTCTTGATCACAGGAATCCACGCTAAGGCGATCAGAACCATGACGACCGTTGCAATCCGTCCTGTCCGCACGATTTGATGCTGCGACGAATTGGGTCTCCACTTCTCATAGAGATCCACGGTAAATAAAGTCGAACAGGCATTAAAGACTCCGGCCAGAGAGCCCATCAAGGCGGAGAGCAGGCCGGCAACAACAATCCCGCGCAGCCCCGGAGGCAGAAGATATTGAACCATCATGGGAAAGGCCCCTTGGGCCACGGAGGGGATGGCCTGACCGTCAGGACCGATCATGGAGGTTAATTCAGGGATCTTGTTGCTTCTGGCCAACGCAAAGCAGACTAAGCCGGGAATAATGAAAAGGTACACCGGGAACAATTTGAGAAACGCGGCAAAGATGCTGCCTCTCCGGGCCGTGGTTTCATTGGGCGCGGCCAAGGCCCGTTGCACAATATATTGGTCGGTGCACCAATACCACAACCCGATGATGGGAGCGCAAAAAAGCATCCCTAACCAAGGGAAGTTGCCATTGAAGTACCAGGCTTGTTTGACGACCTGACCCGCGGCATTTGTCTCAATCACCGGAGCCCACGTCCCTTCCACTCCTGCCGGAATCAGCGGCTTCCACAGGTTGAACATGTCGGAGCCACACCAGTGCCGCAATTCACTCCAGCCTCCCAACTTCATCAAGCCATAGAAGGTCAACAATCCCGAACCGAAGATGAGGATGAGGACCTGCACCGCATCGTTGTAGGCAACGGCACGCATTCCTCCAAGCACCGTGTACAGGCCGGTCAGACCAATCACCAACACAGACCCAATCCAAAAACTGTCGATCACCCAACCCCCAATTTTCAGCTGCATTTCCGGGAGCAGAGTGCTAAAAACCACCCCCCCGGCAAAGATGCCCACGGCAATTTTCGAAACAACGAAGGTGATCAGGGAGACGATGGAAAGCACATACCGTGAGTTCGTGCTGAAGCGTCTTTCCAGGAACTCGGGCATGGTAAAGACCATGGAACGCATGTAAAACGGCACAAAAATCCAGGCGAGAACCAGAAGACACCAGGCATGCAACTCATAATGAGCCATGGCGACACCACTCGATGCCCCGGCCCCTGCCAACCCCACCACGTGTTCTGAACCAATATTGGAAGCAAAAATTGAAGCCCCAATGACCCACCAGCCCAGGTTGCGTCCAGCGAGAAAATAGTCGGCAGCGGAATCTTTCCCTTGCCGAACCACCCACCAAGCCACACAGAGCAAGATGCTGAAATAAAACGCAATCACCAACCAATCAATACCAGTGATATGGGACTGCGCCGAGGCGGAAAGTAGCCAGATTGGAGTGTGGGGCATGCGAATGTCCTTATTTAGAAAATGTACTGCCAGAGATTCTGTTTTAACAGTTGAAGCGGGAGCCTGACCACCCACTCAACGTGATTTAGCAGTCAGAATGATTAGGAAACGACTCGATCAAACAAAACTTCAGCGGGTCCCGAGGCACCAGCGTCGCCGGATTCGTCACTGCCCAGCTGCCAAGAATCACAATTCGTAATCTTAGGGCTTCTATCATACTCAAGAAAATTAGTGATCGCCTAGTGATTTTCCCGTATCGCGCGGGGTTCTATTCGGTGACTCTCAAGATGCGCGGCCAGCTCTCCACGGCTACTTTTGGTATCAGCAGATTCTCTTTCTCCCTGTTCACCGTGAGAGGGGTTTCTGTTCCATTTAAGACATCAATCAACGTCGCTTTTCTGAGTTTAAGGTTGGGCATCGTAACATCCATGACCAAGGGAACATAATCTTTGCCGTTTTCTCCGGTGGGCCCCGGTTTCCAGAAGGCAATCAGCAACTCCCGTTCTCTCTGAAACCCATACTGAACAACGGTCTGTCCCGTGTCCACGGGGGGCAAAGGCGCACCCCGAGCTTCGGCAAAGGTCGATGGGATCTCACTCCCTGTGGCGCCATCGAGAGCCGTAGCCAGGGTCCGGAACATGTAATAGATGACCTCGGGCTGTGTGGGGCAAATGACCTCGTTAGAAAAGGTGTTGCGGAACAGACTCAGCCCCCGCATCGTCTGCATCGTTTGAAACGTTTCATTCCAAAAGTTGACGATTCCCAGATGCGCAAAAAGAGTGCTCAAACGCGACCCGTAAATAGCTTTCTGCATTTCGGAATGAAACTCGCGATCGTTGTAACTCGGCAGATCGGAATTAGGGTAGGCGGTAAAGAAATCCCACTCACTGGCGAAATACTCATCTCCTTTGAAGCCATTGGCGCGGGCAAAACGCTGGAATTCCCGGAAATCTTTGGCAAAACTTACGAGAAATCGGTCTTGCTGGGCCGGGTCATAAAATGGATGAAAACCCAAAACATCGACTTTTGACAACAGCCCTTCGTCCGCCAGCGCTTTAAAAAAGCTAAACCCTTTCTCGGCGCGATCGGGCATGAATTGAATCCACCCTGCCGAGGCAGGAATTACCTTAGCTTCCGGGAATTCCTTGCGGATCACTGGAAGAGCTGCTTTCAAGAGTCGCGCGTATCGCTTGGCTTCTTCATAGGTATATGGACTCCATTCGTTCCAAACCTCAAAGTAACGGACCCGGTCCTTGAAATGATTCACCATGAAACGAACATAGTTGAGATAGCCTTCCCATTGAGAAGGATAATCCAGCAGCATCGCCTGCCAGCCGCCTGGGGGACCAGGATTGTTCGAATAGGTTTCCATGAGATCTCGCGTCCGGTCCTTGACCTTTGGTTCAGGAGCATAAAGCCAATTCCCCTTGTCCAGACACAAAACCACTTGAATCCCATTTTTGACGGCCTCTGTTACAGCCGCATCAGCACGTTCGTCGACATGATATTTTCCCTTTTCGCGTTCTACATAAGCCCATTGAAAGAGGCTCATATCATATCCAACACGACTCCACTTAAACCCCACGTCATATTGAGTGGGCCACAGCATATCCTGCGTGAATCGATCCATTCCAAACCCGGTATGGGTTGAAGAAACCTGGACTCCAGCTCCCCGACTCAATAAGCCGATGTTTTGCCCTGCCCTGTCCAGCACTTCTATTTCAGCAATGGAAAAGGCATGTCCAAAATAATGAGTCAAGGGGAGATGGGAACCGATGATCCAAATCTGTTTCGCCACCACTGGATTGAAAGAGATCAGGTTTCGTCCCGCCACGTTCTCGGGCTGGTAACGGTCTTCCTTGTAAACAGTCTGCCAATGCCAAGCGTCGCGGCTAATGCGGATTTCCAAGTGCCGCGGGAAGGATTGCCCTACTTTCACCGATCCTGTTTTCGGATCTGCGCGGCCCATCCCGTCTGGATGTCCCACCAGGGCTAGACCCGAGATCTGCTGATCGTAGGGCAAATCGATGCGGACCCAGGCGTCTTCGAAATCCGGCTGGTTCTGCCCGCGACTTGACCAGCAACTGCGGAGATCCCCATCGATTAGATGAAGACCCAGTAAAGGCTGATCATCATATGGTGCCGTTCGTGGTTCGCGAGCTGGCGTAGATCCAAAAAGGTTGCTGGCAATCTGCCAGGATTTCTTCGGATGGATTTTGACGGGGGGATTGTTATTGCCTTCCTGAATCAAAGCCTTTGGATGAAAGTCCGGACTGACTGAGTACACGTAGGTATACCCGAACGCATAGACTGGCTCTCCATTGATATGGGATTCAACTGTTGCCCAATGCGAAAGGTCGCCCGGCGATTGAGCAAAACAGAAAAGGGTTGTAGCGAAGAGAGAAAACAAGACGATCTTAGCCATCCAGGCCTCGAAGTGGAATCCTCTTCAACATAGGTATTGACTGGCAGATGCTAGAACACGTTGAATGGAACGTCAACCATCAATGGCGGATCACAATCAAGGAGGAATACGATAGCGTCCTGGGCCCGGGAGAGCGCAGGAGATGCTCCCACTTACGGGATTCAGATGCAAGCACGCCGGCAGCGTCCAGAGATCAGGCGTGATCCCTATTTGAGCGGGTGCCGAGTGTTGCTGTTGAGGCTTTGAACTAATTCGGATCGGAAAGGGATTAAACTGAAGAGGCAACCTGGAGACTGGTACAATTTCTGATTCGATCCTTCCAGGGTCTTATGATAATCTACGCCGAATTCATTTTCGTAGGTTTGACCTTGCCAGGCTTCGCTTAGTCCACGCTATACAGATTAATCCCATCGAGGGATGGCATCGTCGCGTGAAAGTCACTCGGCTGGGGTAGCAGTGAAAGCTGAAGCTTTTGCTGGTACGTAGTCATGCTTTCCGGTTTATTACGATAGCTTCAAATTATTTCTATGACTCGAGTGCTCATCGCCTGCGTAGGCGGCTTTCTCGGTTCCGGCAAGACTACCGCCCTCGTCAGTGCTGCGCGAGAATTAGCCTCCCGAGGCTTGAGAGTGGGAGTCATTACCAATGACCAGGGCAAGCGAATCATCGATACCCAGGTCATGTTCAGTCATGGGCTGGCCGCGGAAGAAATCGCCGGAGGGTGTTTCTGCTGTAAATTTAATGATTTGGTAAGGCACGCAGAGCAGATTCTGAACCAATACCAGCCTGACATTATCCTGGCCGAGGCTGTGGGGAGCTGTACGGACCTGGCCGCTACCGTGTACCAGCCATTGCGTCGTTATTACGCTTCCCGGTTCGACCTTGCTCCCCTGTCGATTTTGGTGGAACCGGCGCGAGCACGCACTTTTTTCACAATGCCAGATCGTCATTTTCCTGAATCGGTCGGCTATCTTTTCAAAAAGCAATTGGCAGAAGCTGATCTCATCGTAATTAACAAAAACGACCTCATCCAGACCTCTGAGTGGGAAATTCTTGAGCAGACCCTCAAGGAGGTGGTAGGGAATATTCCGACTCATCGGATGAGTGCTCTCCAGGGCGACGGAGTTGCCGCATGGGTAGACTGGCTATTGAGTGGGCGTACTGGAGGAGATCGTATCCTGGAAATTGACTATGATACCTATGCCCAGGCAGAAGGTACTCTTGGGTGGCTCAATGCAACTGTGGAAATGAATTCAATGTCCTTTTTTTCCCCTCGCGTACTGGGCAGCACCTTGATTGAGGAGATTCGCAAGCGATGCCTGGCAGAAAATGGCATTATCGCTCATCTCAAGATCCTGGTAGTGACTGCCGAAGGCAGCGACCGCATTGCGCTCACCGAGAATCTTGCAGAGACGCAGTGGAGTGAAGGACGGCAGTTCATTCCCGTGACAGAAGCGTCGGTAATCGTCAACGCCCGCGTTTGCCTGCCCCCGGAAAGGTTGCAGCAAATGGTCGAACAGTCAGTAGCGGTCACCGCGGACGCCCTTCAAGCGCGATCCAAAATTCAAGACCTTGAGTCGTTTAGTCCCAGCCCGCCGAAACCGACCTATCGTTTCAAAGAAGCAACTACAGCTTAGAGTCACTGGCTCTACCGGCTTACAAGACGACCATTTCTCACACGGGGACCGCCATGAATACCAAAATCAACCGAAGAGAATTCATCGTTTCAGCGTCTGTAGCAGCCGTGGGGGCAGGATCCGCTGCTTATGGAACGGAAAAAACGGCCGTACCTCGGGCCTTTCGCGCCCAATCGGGAGCACTCATTCCATTTTCCCGCTCCGAATTGATGCAACAGGGATCGCAGCGGACTTTTACGGCTGATCATCTCTCGGAAATCGCTTTTCCACTTGGTGGCATCGGAACCGGGACCGTGTCGCTCGGGGGGCGAGGTGAACTCCGAGACTGGGAAATCTTTAATCGTCCGGGCAAAGGGAAGTTCCTCCCATTCACCTTCGCAGCCCTGTGGACTCGTCCGGAGGGTGAAAAGCCAATTGTTCGTGTAGCCGAGGCACGATTGACCCCACCTTACCGGGGCTCCTTCGGGTACGAGCGAGAGTCGGCCCAGGGACTACCACGATTAAAGGGGGCTCGATTTACCGGGGCTTACCCTTTCGCACGTATTGACTTCGAAGACGACACCATGCCAGTTAACATTTCGCTGGAAGCTTACAATCCATTTGTACCACTTAACATAGATGATTCCAGCCTACCGGTGGCGCTATTTCATTATCGATTGACGTCCCAAAGCCAAAAGCCCGTTGATCTGGCACTGGCCTTCTCCATTCTCAATGCAGTCGGTTACGACGGGATTGCTCGGCTCGACAGCCAGGAGCATTCAGGATTCGGCAAGAACATGACGGAGTTGCGCCGTGAAACGATCAGTCCCGAATTGAAAGTAACAGGCCTTGAAATGACCTCTGCAAAGTATGGGAGTGACAACCCTCTTTCCGGCTCCATGGCTTTATTGACGACCCATTCGGATACCACGGGCCGCACCAGTTGGGAAGGTGGTAAATGGTGGGACTCTTTTCAAAAATGGGTCGATGAATTTACCGCCACCGGTGAAATGCATGACCCAAGACCCAGTGAACCCACACCTGACGGCCGCTCCAATTATGCCACCTTGGCCCCTTATTTCCGTTTGGCACCAGGAGAATCCAAGACGATCACTTTTGTTTTAGCCTGGTATTTCCCCGTGAGGGAAAACTACTGGAACAAAGAAGTGGAAGTAAAAGGGCTGAAACTCCGCAATGATTATGGCAATCGTTTCAAGAGCGCATGGGATGTTGGGCAATACACTGCCGCCAATCTCACGGCGCTGGAGGAAAAGACCCGTTCATTCCACAATGCTTTCTTTTCGAGCACTCTTCCCGCTCATGTCTTGGATGCCGTCTCGAGCCAGGCTTCGATCCTGCGTACCAATACCTGCCTGCTTCTGGCCGATCGGCAATTCTTCGCATTTGAGGGATGTGGCGACGACAGTGGTTGTTGCCCTATGAATTGTACTCACGTGTGGAACTATGAACAAGCGCTGGCGTTTCTGTTTCCCGAGCTGGAGCGTTCCATGCGCCGAACTGATTTCAAAGAAAATATGCGTCCAGATGGAGCAATGGCCTTTCGAACCCTGGTCCCCATAGGTCGAGCCCAGTGGAAGTTCAAACCGGCGGCGGATGGCCAAATGGGTTGTATCATGAAACTCTACCGCGAATGGCAAATGTCAGGGGATGAGAACTTCTTGAAGGAGCTATGGCCGCAGGCCAAACAGGCCCTCGAATTTGCCTGGCATTATTGGGACGCTGATCAGGATGGCGTGATGGAGGGAGAACAGCACAATACCTATGACATTGAGTTCTATGGACCCAATACGATGATGGGGACCCTCTATCTTGGCGCTCTAAAAGCCGCAGAACAGATGGCCGTCGCGATGGGAGACAAGGAGGCAGCGGAAAAATATCACCGCGTCCGCGAGAGCGGTCTCAGCAAGATAGAAGAGCTTTGGAACGGAGAATACTATGTGCAGAAGATTCCGACCATGGAACAGATCCGCATGCAAGGGAAAGGGTCTGACGAGGCCTGGCATGCCGATTCCATTCAGAATGGGCAAATCCGCTACCAGTATGGGGACGGATGCCTTTCCGATCAGCTCCTCGGCCAGTGGTTTGCCGCGGTCGTCGGCCTGGACTATGCCTTGTCGCCTGAACGAGTCCGCCAGACTCTCCAATCCATCTATCGTTACAACTACAAACACAGCTTCTATGATCATCCCAACACGCAGAGAATCTACGCCCTTAATGACGAGAAAGGACTGTTGCTTTGCAGTTGGCCAAAAGGCCACCGACCTGCCTTGCCCTTTGTTTATTCCGACGAAGTTTGGACCGGAATCGAATATCAGGTAGCCGCGCATCTTATCTATGAAGGATACGTGGATGAAGGACTTGCGATTGTGAAAGGTGTTCGAGATCGCTATGACGGAGCGCGAAGGAACCCCTGGAACGAGGTGGAGTGCGGTTCGCACTATGCCCGTGCTCTGGCAAGCTGGTCCGTACTCCTGGCGCTCTCCGGATACCACTATTCGGCTCCTGAAAAACGCCTGACGTTCTCCCCGCGCCTCAACGCCCAGAACTTTCAATCCTTCTTTGTCGCAGGTACCGGTTGGGGAGTATTCACCCAGCATCTGGAGAAACCTGCACTTCAAGTCAGCCTCAAGGCACACTATGGTGAGGTCCGGCTCAGGCATTTACAATTGCGGAATGAGTTGGGGGCCAATGCAGTTTCAGTCGCCTCAGCGATCGGACCGGACGGTCAAAGTCTCAGCAACTCCCGGATAACTCGTAATGGGAACCAGTTTGAAGTTAATTTTGGAAAAGAAATTGTCATCCCTGCCAGCAAGACCCTAACAATCAAACTCATGTCTTAAGGGCTAACGGGGGTGGCGCAGACCCGCCGTGGCGGGTCTGCGGCTTGTTTGCTACCGATCAAGAATAATTAGGATCGGAGCCAGGCGTTCCATTCAACAAATCATTGCGGCAGGAGAGTCCGTGGATCGTTGGTGACGTTGTCAATCGTCGACGCTTAGGCTGCCACTGCAAAAGGTCTCACTCCAGCCAGAGAGGGAGAACCTGGAATTAGTGTCAAAACCCTGTGCCTGGGTCCAGTGAGAAACCGGCCGTATTGTTGTCTATCAGATTCGCCACAAAAACCCAATGTCCGCCAGGATCCACTGCTACATCTATAGGTGATGCGAATTCTCAAATTGCCACTGGCGGGCCACCAGCCTCTAGGAGATATGGTGGGCGCAGCCGCTGCTAGGACATGATCGGTCAGCGCGGCTGACTGCAGCCAACGACGCGCACTGCACCGCCTGACGCCCAACGACCAGGATCACCGGGCGGGCGATGAGCCCCAGCATTCATAGACAACTCGTTGCGCGCGCTCCGGTGCAACAATTGTTGGGCAGTGTCCGCAGAGTGATAAAACCTTCTCGGTAATAAAATCCGATATTTGCGGGTCTCTTGCTAATGCCTGATGTCCAACGTGTTTAACCAAAGTATTGCCCAGAATCTTCGTTTTGCTCTCGTCCTGCGCCCTTACTTTCTTTTCCGCTCCAATAAGCCATCCAGTACTTTGGTAAAAATTAGCTGCTGATTTGACATTTCCTGGAACCACATCGTCCCCTATTCCAACGCTATCAATTTGCACCGCCAATTCCACTCGGATATTAGCTTTCTCTAGCCTCCTGGCTAGTTTGATTGCAGCCCCTGCGCCCATGCTATGCCCGTACACCACGATCTTAGTCTCACCTTCTGTCACTTTGTCTGACAGATGACCGTCCTTATCTCGATCCATAACTTGGCAGATCCAGCGAAAAGCCTTCTTCCAATGCCAATGGCTAAAAATATTTACCTGAAGGTCAGAACATTCGGAACTTTTAAGCCGGTTACCAATTTGCACCACTCCTTGATTCTTGTCTCTAGGGCTTCGCATTGCTCCCACAAAACCGATGACCAAGATCTTATTTGCCATTGGCCCTGGAGTAAGCTCCTGCGCTATCACACGGAGTGTAGGAGAGCTCATCAAAAATATGATTATTAGCCAGGTTAACCGCTTGCGATCCATAGGGCGAAATGAGTCCATGAACTTTTGCCTTTCCTGGCGAAAACCTGCCAACGGCCTTAAGATTCAAGCCCACCGGCATTTGGCAGGCATCCGTTAGAGCGAGCACAGCGAATCCGGTCAAATCTGCGGGGCTTCAAAAGCCGCGAACACCCAGTCTAGGACGGGCGCGTAGATCATCATAGTCGTAACGTCGCTGTGATCTATCGAGATCTCGACGCAAAATCTCCTGACAGAAGAAAAGGACTTCGGCGCTCATTCCGCTTCGGCATCAGCCATTAGCGGCAGCTTGCTGCCGCGTCGGAGATTGGCCTCGCGCCTTTTGCGCATCCATCATGATTTTTCAATGTGGGAGGCCGTCTCCGACGGGCGACCGGTCGATCTCAGGAACTATAGGTCGCCGGTGTGGACACCGCCTCCCACATTAACTCACTACCTCCCGCACTCCAAAATCATTGGGGAAGCAAGGTACGAGGATCGTTGGTGACATTGTCGATCGCCGAGGCATAGGCGGCCACAGCGCCACCCTGGGTAACTACGGAAAGGTCCAACCGCGCCCCGTTGAGATTGGCGCTACCGCCTAAGGCAAGTGCTACTCGGCCTACCTGAGTCATCTCCAAGGGACGCAGGGTGTAGCGCTTCGTCCCCAACGTTGTCCCATCCGGCCCGACCAGCGTTACATCCACATCTACGGATTGAAACTCAACCGTATTGCAGAGGATCAGGTTCGTGCGGAAACTAGCGTCTTCCCGTATG
Organism: Terriglobia bacterium; assembly: GCA_046331665.1. Taxonomy (GTDB): domain Bacteria; phylum Acidobacteriota; class Terriglobia; order Versatilivoradales; family Versatilivoraceae; genus CAWBAT01. The sequence continues at coordinate 17,601 of JAXLQK010000034.1, forward strand.
GCCACAATCGACTTTGGGCTCTGATAGCGGACAAGATCTTCATTCGCCATGGCAGGGACACTCTGTCCGAAGGTCCCTCCAAATCCCGGTGTCGAGGTTTGTCCCACGATCACCAGGTCAAGTGACTCACCCGCGCCTATTTCAATACCTCCATAATCAGAGTCCTTGTTAAAAAGACTCTTCAAAACATCTGTATAGGTGACTGACTGACCTGCCGGTATCGAAAGGGGTTTCGAGTCCCCTCCCGTTCCATCCTTGTTATTGCCCAGAAATTTGATAAATCCGTCGGCTTTCTTGCTGCCGACATTGGCGATCGTAAGGTCAGTCGTATAGAAAGCTCCGCCGGCACCCCCGGCTCGTGCACTCGAGGGCAGGTACCATCTGCTGGGTAAGTCATAGGGGATTTGTGAGGCCCTTGGTAGTAAGGTGCGAGGGTCGTTGGTGACATTGTCAATCGCCGAAGCGTAGGCAGAGAACGCGCCACCATCCGTGGGCGTCGAAAGTATAAGCCGGGCCCCTTTCACATTGGCCGAAACTCCTAGATCACGAATGACCTTGGTTACCTGAGTCATTCCGAGCGGCAGCAAAGTGTAGCGTTTTGTCCCAAGCGTACTGCCATTCTCTGCAATTAGAGTGGCGTCCACATCGAGCGATACACTCGTTGCATTTGTCAGGATCAGGTTTGTTCGAAACGCACCATCCTCCCGAATCGCGACAATTGACTGGGGATTACCTTTCGAGATTAGTGCCGTTATAGTTGATACCGGAACACTTTGGCCAAAGGTCCCTCCAAAGCCCGGCGTTGAGGTCTGACTCAAAACGGCCAATCCAAGTGAATCTGAGCTGACGTTAATCGCCCCATAATCCGAGCTGCGCCCAAAGACTGATCCCAGGATGTCGGCAAAAGTCTGTGTTTTGCCAGCTGGCATCGCGTATGTCTTCTCTTCCCCTCCCGTCCCATCTTTGTTATTTCCTAGAAACTTAAAGGTCAAATTGGCACTGGTACTACCCACATTGCAGGCGGTCACGTCCGTCGTGTAAAACGCCCCATTAAGCCCCTGAGCGCGGGCAGTCGATGGCAATGTAGCCGTAGCAGCCGGAGTGTTTCCAGAGAGAACATCAATTGTAAATTCTTGTGAAGCCGCTTGACCCCCGCTATCTGCAACTCGGACCGTGAAGGTGGACGAGCCTAGAGCTGCAGCAGCAACTCTGGCTGGGAACTTTAACGCTCCCTGAGCTGTAGGAGTGCCGGAGATGATTCCGGTAGCGGCATTCAGAGCCAGACCTGTTGGAAGAGTCCCAGCTGAGATGGAAAAGTTGTATGGTGGAGTTCCCCCTGCGACCGCAGGTTTTTGAGAGAAGGAAGCATTTGGGAAGGCCACGTCATTCCTTTTGAGCCGGCTATAGGCAGCAATGCCAAGTGCGCTTTCACTCGATTCAAATGGAGAGCCGGAAATTGGAGTCAATATCCCAGTGCTCGGGTTTAGCGAGAACCCCGAAGTGCTGTTGTCAGATTGATTTGCCACGTAAACCCACTGCCCTCCTGGGTCCACAGCTACATCTACAGGTGATGCAAATTCTCCAATAGCCAATGGCGTGCCAACCGCCGTCAAAGATCCATTGCTTCCGACGCGGTACGACGCCACCGTATCGCTCTGACCAAAGAAGTTCGTCCGCTGGGTAACCAGGACAAATTGACCTGTGGGGTCGGCAGCAATAGCGGAGGGCGCCGGGTTCAAGACTAGTGCAGATCCCGTAACCGGTGTCAAAGCCCCTCCAGCCCCGATAGATAGAACAAAAATTCCGCGGCTATCTATCGCATAAATAAACCTTCCCAGGGGATCCGCCGCAACTCTGTATAGAAAGTCTCCCATCTTAAAAGGTGAGCCGGCAATGGGAGTTAGTGCACCGGTGCTGTTGTTAATCGAATAGGCTGAGATACTGTTCCCTAAATTGTTAGCCACGTACAGGTATCGTCCGAATCCATCGGTGGCCACATCAAGCGGCTGTGATCCTGCGGCAAAGGGAGAACCTGCCACCGGGGTCAGACCGCCAGTATCAGGATTTAAAGAAAACACCGTGACATTGTTCGACACGGAGTTAGCTACAAAGACAAACTGCCCGGTTGGGTCAATAGTCAAACGCTCGGGAGAAGTCCCCCCAGTGGAAAAAGGGGAGCCTGTCACTGGGGTGAAGGCATCCGTATCAGGGTCGACACTGTGCACACAAACAAAATTCTGGGCTGAGTCCGTGACAAGAACATAATGACCCAGCGAATCGACGACCACCCCTGCCGACGAACTGCAAGAATTGACGGCTCCAGGGATGGGAACCAAACTCCCCGGAGCGGGTCCCATGATGGAACGCTTATCTGAGATGCCGGTAGTCAACGCTTCTTGCCTCAGTTTGAGTGGGACAACGTCGTAATATAATTCTTCAACTTCGTAGAATCCGGCCTGCATTCTTTTGATGCTCGCATTGATGGCTTTCACTGTCCATCCCCTTGCCCTCAAATACTGCCGAATCCTTTTTTCCACGTCGGGACTTAACTTCAATGTCGAGGCCGCCTCCAAGAATAAGGCACTAGGCAAGATTAGAAACGCCACGGTCAGGATTAGCGACAGGAAAATACGCAATCTGTGACGACACATAGTCGACTCCTCCACTTAATTCACTTTTAAATTAATACAAATCATCGAGACATCTCTGAAGGGCTCTGGCTCGATCTATCTCAACAACTTTAGCAGCGGTCTGTGAACGCCGTTCTCTTGGAAATTCAGAGACTTCGGAGGTGGCTCATCTAACTTCGCTACAATTTCCTATCGGCTTACAACATCCCAGCGCAAACGGATATTCCGAATAAATTAGAAACACCGACAGCCAGATTCCGTAGCGAGGCTACGCCGGTCCCTGATTAGAAAATTGGAAATTAAAATGCTGACAGGCTTCATCGAAGCCTGTCAAGAATTTTGTTATAGGGCTGGGTGGAACGCGAAGCTTTGCTACGCCGATAAAGACGTTTTCTGCATTAATCCTAGGCTTCTCTGTGCAGTATTTCGTCCCCGCGACAAACCTACAAACACGTTTGTCGTGGCTACCATTGGCAATTATAGGAGTATTTGAGAATTCCTATTGCTACCGGACCGGGGCCAACAGCCCCGGCTACAGAACTTTAGTAGCTCCGCATAAGACATGTACATAGGGTATTATGCGTAGATCAATCTTTGGGTTGAGACCTGAAGACAACATTTTTTTGGTACTCCTCAGTGTTCCAAGTACCGAGAACGAAATCCCAGATGAATTTCTCAGGAGATATTCATGGAAACTGTATTGAATTATATCGAAGCAAATAAAGACCGATTCCTTGAAGAATTGAAGGAACACTTGAGGATTCCCAGCATCAGCAATAATCCAGAGAACAAAAAAGACATGCTGCGTTGCGCTCATTATCTCATCGACCAGCTCAAGCAAATCGGGATGCAGCAAACCCAGCTCTTCCCTACTCCAGGACATCCCATCGTCTATGGTGAATGGCTGGGCGCTCCGGGCCAGCCCACGGTCTTGTTTTATGGGCATTATGATGTTCAGCCGGTCGATCCCCTGGAGCTCTGGATCTCTCCTCCTTTTGAACCCACGATCCGCAACGGTGAATTGTACGCCAGAGGGGCCGTCGACGATAAGGGCCAGGTTCAAATGAATCTCAAGGGTGTGGAAGCCCACTTCAAGGTCACGGGGACGTTGCCGGTAAACGTCAAGTTCCTTATTGAGGGAGAAGAAGAAGTGGGTAGCGGTAACCTGGACAACTTCATCGCCGAGCACCGGGAACTGCTTAAAGCTGACGTGGTGCTGATTTCGGATTCACCCATGTTCGACCGTGGCATCCCTTCGATATGTTATGGCCTGCGCGGGCTGGCCTATATGCAAGTTGACCTGAAGGGTTCGGAGAGTGACCTGCATTCCGGGTCATTCGGCGGGGCAGTGATCAATCCTAATTTTGCGCTGGCTCAAATCATCGCAGACCTCAAGGACAAGAACGGAAGGATTCAAATTCCAGGCTTTTATGACGATGTTCTTCCCTTAAGTGAACAGGAAAAAGCGGAGTTCCGCAGGCTTCCCTTCCAGGAAGAAAAATACCGGCAAGATCTCGGTGCCACTGCGTTGTTTGGCGAGGCGGGCTACGGAGTCCTTGAGCGTCTGTGGGTGCGACCCACTCTGGAAGTAAACGGCCTCTGTGGCGGGTTCATCGGAGAAGGCGCCAAGACGGTCATTCCAGCCAAAGCCATGGCCAAGATCAGTATGAGACTGGTGCCCAATCAAGACCCCGACAAGATTGCGCATCTTTTTGAAGACTACGTTCGAAAAGTGGCTCCGTCGTCCGTGGAATTAAAGGTCACCCGCATGCACGGGGGCAAGGCCTGGGTAGCCCCCATCGATCATCCGGCGATTCAAGCCGCCTCGCGTGCTTTGGAAAAGGGCTTCGGCAAGCGTCCCGTTTTCGTTCGCGAGGGCGGATCCATTCCCGTCGTCGCCACCTTTCAGGAATTGCTCGGCTTACCCAGTGTCTTAATGGGTGTTGGACTCCCAGATGAGAATTCCCACGCACCCAACGAAAAATTAGACCTCTTCAACTACCACCACGGGATTATCAGCTCAGCCTGGTTCTTTCATGAGATGAAGAAATGAGAGGGTGAAGGGGGGAGAAGGGTGAGGTGAAGGGCGGAAAAAGGTGAGGTGAAGGGGTGAAAGGGTGTAGAGGTGAAAAAAGTGACCAATCAGAAGATTGTTTCGCACCGTGATTTGCAAGTTTACAACAAGTCATTCGAAGCAGCGCTGCGCGTCCATTCAGCAACAAAACTATTTCCTAATGAGGAGATGTATTCTTTGACGGATCAGCTTCGAAGATCTTCTCGTTCGGTTCGTGCCAATCTAGCGGAGGCCTGGAGGAAACGAAGATATGAAGCTGCCTTCATTAGCAAATTGAATGACGTGGAAGCCGAAGCTGCAGAAACGCAAACTTGGATTGAGTTTGCTGTTTCGCTTAATTACTTGAGTAAAGAGGCTGGAGCCAATCTGCAAAATACTTATGAAGAAATAATTTGCACAATCATCGGTATGATCAGCCATTCTAAATCTTGGGTGCTGCCTTCCGGTCGAAAATGATCCCTTTGAAGATGACGTATCCCTTCACCTCTTCACCTCTTCACCTTCTCATCCCTTCACCTTGTCACCTCTTCATCTCTTGCCTGCTCACTTCGCCACAGCGCGCAGACGTTCGAGAACTTCGGTCATTTGAAAACTGCTGGTCACTTTCTCGCCTTCCTTGGTCTGAACATAGAACACGTCAAAGGCGTGTCCTTTTTCCGTGGCCAGCTTGGCCGATAGGATATTGAGACCCAGAGAGGAAATCGCGGCCGCGAGCCGATAGCCCAGGCCAAGACGATCTCCAGCTTGGACTTCTATCACGGTGCACTGGGAAGCGATCTCATTGTCGATTCGAACTCGAGGCGGAATGGGGGGCTTCCCGGAATAGCTGGCGTCTGTCTGTAATTTCAGCCCCAAGACGTCATCCAGGCTCTTTGTCCCAGTAATGATGTCTGCCAGCAAGCGATCCACCCGGTTCCAAATCTCCACATCCAGGATAGCATTCCCGTTAACATCCCCTACTTGAAACGTATCGATCACGATCTCATCTTCCCGTGTATTGAGCTGAGCGCTCAAGATCGGGATTTCCAAAGCGGTAAGAGTCCCGGCGATCTGAGCGAATCGCCCCGGCAGGTCCAGCGTCGACACCATGAGTTCCGTGTATCCTGACGATGCATGAGGAGTCCAGAGTGTAACAACGGGCTTGTCGTGCAACCGTTCACAGAGACGGATATGGGACAGAATTTGCTGCAAGGGAGTATAAAGGGCGTATTTCTCCGGAAGCAGTGTAAAATGCCGCAGTATAGTCTCCGTTTCAAATTCTCGGGAAAGTTGCTCCAGCACTTTTTGCTGGATGGAAGTCACCTGGGCATGTTCGGGTTCGCTGATCGCATCTCCAAACATCAGCCGGTCATAGACTCTAAAGTATAACGACCAGAGCATGAAATCCTTTCGATCATTCCAATCCTCACCTCCCCAAGCGAAGGAATCCGCGTACGTAAACAGCAACAACATATTCAGATTGTCCGCAGTTTCCAGAGTGTCGCAGACATCCTGCAGGATCAACGGATCATCCAGGTCGCGTCGCTGCGAAACCCGCGTTAACAAATGCTGTTCCCGGACCAGCAACAAAATTTTTTCGATGCTTTCCATGTCAAAATTCATGCGACGCAACGCTTTCGCGGCAAAGTGTTCATGATGGGGATGTTCCCGAACCGAGACGCTTTTCCCTGATTCATGCAAGAGCAGGGCCGCATAAATTAGCGAAGGATCGGCCACTGCATCCATGACTCTTTGATAGTCGTGAAGTCCCGGACTCTTGGTGTTGACCACATTATCCAGGATCTCAATCGTTCGCAGCGTATGCTCGTCCAGGGTGATGTTTCGGTACGGTTCCAATTCCGGCAAGCAATCCAGCCGGCCGAACTCCGGGCAGTAGTTCTTCAGGAACCCAAGCCCGTGCATGCGGCGCAGGGAGATGGCGATTTTGCCGCGATTTTTCAGAATTTGGCGAAACTCGGCGTGAATCGCAGGGACATCGAATAAGTGAATATCCCACTGGGACTGCTCGGAAAGAAAGTTATCTTCCACATCCCGATCAAACAGAGCGGGCTCTGTCTGGCTGAAGCGGAATCGTTTCATCCACTTTTCTGGTCCTGCCGCACTTGAAACCGCCGTACCATTTTCATTGTGCTTGCTCTTGGCAGTCGCCGAAAGGCCCGTGAATCTTAAGTAACGAAGCTTGTTCTCCTCCGCTCCCGCACCATGCCTGAGACGGGCCTGTTCGAGGAATCGGCTTACGACGTGGTCAATTTTCCGCCGCTGAATCTGGACTTCCCGCAGAAACCGCACGCCCGCCACCTTCGGCACCGATTCCTTGAATCCCAGAAAATCCGCGCACTTTTCCAGAACTTCCTTGGAGAGAACATTCCCTTGAAAATCCGAAGAAAATTCGAGCGTATTGCGAAGCCGCAGCAGAAAATCTCTTCCCCGCTGAACCGTGGTCCATTCCCGGGGACTCAAATGCCGTTCTTCCACCAGTCTTTCAGTATTGTCCGTGCCGGTGAGAATTCTCAGACAGCCTAGAAAGATTTGTGAATCCAATAACCCTCCCGCTCCCAACGTCAAGTCTGCATCGATACGCGACGCGATTTCTCCGTAGTCGGCGTGAATCCTTTTCAGGAAATCAGTAATTTCGCAGACAAAGGCGAGGGGGTTTTTCAAGACGACTGTACGAAATCTTTGGTTAAATTCCCTATAAGGATTAGCATCGCCGCATAGGAACCGGGAAAATAGAAGTTTCGAGCCAAAGGCAACATTCTGTGACGCCTGGTGAAGACACTCTTTGACACTGATTATGGTGACTTGGAGTTGAACACCTGACGCTTGAAACAACAAGCGAAGCTGTTCGATGGTCTCTCCTGGGACAGCTGACTGATTAGGTTTGAGAAGAATTAACAACTCGACGGGTGAAAGAGGCGAGAGGTCCATGGAGCCATATTCACCTATCGCGATCCAGGCCCCGGAGAGATAAAATCCCGGGGACAAACCGGAGGCTTGAAAGGCGGGTTGGATGCTCTGGACGAGCTGGTCCAGTAGAATACTACGACTCGTCGCGATGGAAAATCCGCCTTCGCCATTCAAATGGCGAGAGCGCAGCTTTCTCATCTCCAGCCGGTATCCCCGCTGGCAATGCTGCAACAATGAGCCATTTTCAAGAGAAAGGTTGTCCAAATGATTCATGTGATGAGTTCAAATGGAGACTCTACAACGAACAGGCCCAACGAAAACGATCATAACACGGCGCAGCAGCGCTTGGCGCCAGCCACTTTGGATTCTGCGTTTAAGAATCACGATCTTCGTCAACTCAAGATGATTGCTATCCTAAGATTCGTGATGAAGGCCCTGTCGTTTTATCGTCCAAATTGGAATATAATTGAAGCAATTCCGCAACAGGATTGAAGATAGAATAAAATCTCGCTGGTACGGAGGAAATGGTCGTGATCAGGAACTCAACATTAAATCAAATTGCAAGATTGAATGGTAACGTCAAAAACTCTCAGGCAAAATGGATACCCTGGGCCCATGAAAAACAGCTCTCTCTGTATTGCTCCGTCGGCCACGGGATTCCTTTGCCAATCATCTGCCTGGCCGGCTTCCATAGGAATCCGACCCTTCTGAATTTCATGTCTTCCGCCAACCATCCTCTCAGCTCAATCCTTTTTGGAGAGCCCTATGCCTGATTTGAAATATCCCATTGGAAAATTTGAAGCTCCCAGGGGCATCTCGGCTGAACTCCGTGATCAATTCATCGCACAAATCGCCGCAGCGCCGTCACAGCTCCGCCATGTGGTTGACGGCCTCACGCCTCAGCAACTCAAAACACCGTATCGCGAAGGCGGCTGGACTGTCTGTCAAGTCGTCCATCATCTGCCCGACAGCCATTTCAATGCCTACGCACGATTTAAACTGGCCGTCACTGAAGACGAACCTGCCATTAAACCTTATGACGAGGCACAATGGGCAAAACTGGCCGACGCTTGTGAACCTGATCTAAGAGATTCGCTGGTCTTGTTGGAAGCCTTACACCAGCGTTGGACCCGTTTTCTGCGCTCTCTCGGTGAAGCACAATTCAAACGAACGTATCACCACCCGGAATCCGGGATTGTGTCTCTCGACGTGGCCCTGGCTGCCTATGCGTGGCATGGGCGCCATCACATCGCCCACATCGCGGAATTGCGCAAGCGGATGGATTGGTGAGGCCAGGAAACAGGGGGAGAGAGGGTGATCAAGAACATTTGTGTCTATTGTGCATCGAGCCGTCAATCCGACCCGGTGTATTTTGAAGCCGCGCGGCAGTTGGGACAGACTCTGGCTCGCCACTCCATCACAATCATTTATGGGGGCGGGGCGCTCGGATCCATGGGGCAGTTAGCGGCGGGAGCCCTGGCAGAAGGCGGCAAAGTGATCGGAGTGCTTCCCCGCTTCATGAACGACCTGGAATGGGGACATCAAGGGCTGACAGAATTGCGGCTAGTGGACACCTTGCATCAACGGAAGAAGGCGATGCTGGAGGAGTCTGACGCCGTCGTCGCCCTGCCTGGAGGGTCAGGGACATTAGAGGAGCTCTTTGAAGCGATCACTTGGAAACGTCTTGGACTCTTCGTAAAGCCGATCGTGATGGTTAATGTTAAAGGATTTTTTGACCCCTGCCTCGAACTTCTGGAAACTTGTATTCGAGAGAAGTTCATGGACGTGCGCCATCGCGATATGTGGAATGTAGTCGAGCAACCGCAAGAGGTCATCGCCTCCATACGGCAGGCAATTCCCTGGGACAGCGAGGCGCGAGGGTTTGCTCTCGTCTGATGCTTTCCTCGCTTGTTCGCCCCCATCACGTTGTCGTAAAAAACAAATGTTCACCTTGGAGAAAACACTTATGGTTCACACGATCACCAACCGGCCCGGAGCTGACGAGTATGCTCCCTTTTACGAGACCTATATTCGCTTGGTTCCCGCCCAAAACCTCATTCAGGTGCTTCAAGAGCAGAAGAGGGACACCCTCCAGCTTTTCCAATCAATCTCTGAAGAAAAGGCCGCCTTCCGGTACGCACCAGGAAAATGGAGCATTAAGGAAGTAGTGGGACATATCTGCGACTCCGAACGGATCATGACTTACCGGGGATTGCGGATCGCACGGGGAGACCAAACTCCCCTGCCGGGCTTTGAGCAGGATGATTATGTCCTCTATGCCGAGTCGGACCGGCGTGCTTTTGCCGATCTGGCGGCTGAATACAGCTCGGTTCGGGAGGCGACTTTGACTTGGGTTCGAAGCCTCGATGAAAAAGCCTTGTGCAGACGGGGCTCAGCCAACAACAAACCCGTGAGTGTTCTGGCCCTCGCCTACATTATCGCAGGCCACGAACAACACCATATCAATTTGTTAAGGAATCAGTATCTCGCGTTGAGCTGACACAGGCAGGCTTGGAAGGAAGACCGATGGGATCTACTTAAATGGTGCCGGTCCTCTCTTATTTTGCTTGCAACCGCAAGGTGATCGGTCAGCTGGGAAAATTCCTGAGCTAAAAAGAACGGATAGTCCCAACGTTACAAGCCAGCGGTTTCCAAAACATTCAGCGCCGAGTCCGCATTGGAAAGACTGACCAACTCACTGGCGTCCACCATGTTCAAGCCCTTGGTTGTCTTGAAACTTGGAACAATCTCCCCTTCAAACGGTTTCATACCGTTCCAGTCGCGACGGTAATCCGCCAGGTCCAGATAAAGATGTTTCTTAAAGAGCCTTTCGGGGAAGCCGGCAAAGCGATACAAAGGATATTTCACTCCCGGCCCGAACAACTTTTTGGCTAACAGGTGGTAATAAATGGGAGCACCGATAGAGAATTTCAGGAACTTCAGTGTGCCACCTCTCCAGATTTCCAGGTTGTATTTCCAACAAGTGAAGAGGAACTCCCATTGCAAATCCGTCATTTCGATGAGACGGGCCCCGTGCTTCCTCTGCATCCGCGTGTTTTCGAGGGGAACAAAGAACGTCGGGACAAACATTCCCTTGGCGTCTTTCAGGTCATAAAGCATATCCAGCGAAAGTTTGGTATCTGCCTCGGTCTCACCCGGCAACCCTAGAATAAAGGTATTGAAAGGATACCAATTGTGTCGGTTGAGAATTTCCATCCCTTTGAGCACCACATCTCGCCACTGGTGCGATTTGTAAGGATAGGCTTTTCCCTTCATATACGTGTCGAATAGGCGGGGACTGCCTGTCTCAAGTCCAATGATGGGATCCACGATACATTTCGTTGGATCCGTGGAGGATGGATGTTTTAGGTGTGAATACGGAACGGTCAAAGGAGTCAGCCGCTCGATCACCGTGGGGTCTTTGACCACCGGCGCCATCGTGATATGAGAAAGCTGAATCGTCTGAAGCCCTGGGACAGACAAGACCTGACGGAACATGTTTTCCAATGCAGGAACATTGGTCTCGAAATTCGCTAATTGTTCATAGAGGAACATGTCTTCCGAAGTGATCATGACTTCGGTCGCACCTTCCCGGATGTTGACTCGCACGCTCTCCAGGATATGTTCCAACGGGAAAGAACGCCCGACCTTAGTCGCTGGCGAACAAAACTGACACCCTCTCCCGCAGCCTCTGGTAATTTCCACCACGCCGAACGTGGAACGATGGCGGACCACAGGAATCTCGTCCACCGAAGGCTGCATATTCTTGGGAATCTTGATTATTCGAGGTAAGTTCGGGTCGCCGGCAATGATCCGCTTAAACAAGTCACTAAAAACGTGCTCGATTTCCCCATCGATCAGATAGTCAACATTAAACTCATCCAGCCGATCGGCCTTTTCGAGCTGCCAGGCCCCTGGACCTCCCACCATAATCTTGGGCCGATATTTCTTGAGTATCGGATGGTTGACGATACGCAGAAACTCCTGGGCATTCACCGGCATCAGGTTTTCGCCGCCCAGCTTCGAGTAAACATCCGTAGCGTAAGAAATTCCCAATGGATTGTGTGCATGAATCGCCAGCACCTTGGTATCGGGGCCTATGAAGCGGTCGAGGTTTTCTACATAGCAAGTGACAACATCGTCTTCTGTGTAATCCCGCAGAAGCAACGTCTCCACCATGCGCAAACCATTCGGCACGTATTTGGCACGGCCATCTGGCCAGGATTCATTGATCATCGATTCCGGGGCCACAAACGTCTTGCTGAATTTGGCAGGGATGGTTGCAGACAACATCTGTTGCCAGATACTATGCTTCCATTCATTAGCCTCTGTTGAAGACGCTGCAAGCACAATCTTGGGTGAATTCACAACGATTCCTCCACTTGAAATTGCCCATCAAGGTTCAACTGAACGAATCCAAATGATCCATCTACAGAGATCGGAAATACTGTCATTAACCAAACTTACAGCCAACGACATCGCTCGGCCAGACGCAAACAAGCCTCTTTAATATCAAAGACTTAAACCTCACGTCAATATTTTTTTGCAGGTTTGGGCCCCCCAACCTCCATTAAAATAATTCCCTGGTCCAAACTGCCGGTAATGACCCGGATAAGTTTGAAAAGCCAAATGATGTGCAAATTCCATCCAAAAGGAGAAACTCAATCGGCGGGATCCATGCTATGCACATATTTAGTTCACAACTATAACGGCGGTTACATGATTATCAAGCCGCCGGGTATCAGAACACTCTCGAAAGCTGTTGAAATCCCATCATGAAGGGGCTACGCTTGCCACCCGTGATGACACTTCTCAATTCAATTCTGGGCTTGGCTGTACTTATAACGCTGAAGGGTTTGATCGGTGTGCTGGAAGGAAGACGATATCTACACTACATCCAAAACCATTTTTCAAGACTTCCGGATCCTTGGATGCCCTATGCTTCCGTCATCCTTCCGTGTAAGGGTCTTGAATATCAACTCGAGGAAAACATTTGTAGTGTCCTCCAGCAATCTTATCCTTTTTTCGAAGTGATCCTGGTAACCGCAACGGAGGATGATCCTTCCCGGCCACTGTTGAAAAAGTTAATACATCAATTTCCAGGCCATAAGATCAAGCTTGTAACCGCCGGGACCAGCGATGTGCGAGGCGAGAAAGTGAATAATTTGATGTCAGCCGTGAACGAGGCGGAACCAAGATCGGAGGTTCTTGTCTTCACGGATTCCGACTCCCGTCCTCCTCGTGATTGGCTCAGGCACCTTCTTGCCCCTTTGCGCGACGAGAGAATCGGTTTGTCGACGGGATACCGATGGTACTTTCCGGAGCCGGGAAACCTGGCGGGGATATTCCGATCGGCCTGGAATGCCTCCATCGCCACTCTGCTGGGGAATCACCGTCACAATTTTGCCTGGGGCGGCTCCATGGCTATTCGACGATCGACATTCGAGAGCGCCAAGGTCATGCAACATTGGTCACGCTCCCTGAGCGACGACTATTCAATGACCAGTGCCATGAGAGAAGCAAATCTCCCGATCCATTACGAACCCCGATGTCTCATTGCTTCCTTTGGAAAATGCTCCTGGCCAGACCTTCTGGAATGGTCGACACGTCAAATTGTTATTACGCGTTTCTACTCGCGCAAACTCTGGAGGCTGGCCTGCCTCTCTCAAGGGGTCTTCCTTATGACGTGGTGGGGGCTCATCGCGTCGTTGTCGGTCTCCCTTGGTCAAACGATGTCTGGCCATTCTCATCCAGGAGCCGGCAGTCTCAAAAGCCTGTTCGTCGTTGGATGCTTTCTTCTGGTGATTTTTCTTTTGGGAGTCGTGCGTGGAAGTTACAGGATGAAGAGTATCCAACAAATCTTTCCTGGACATCCCGAAAAAATCCAATCCTTCTGGTGGGCCTACACTCTCCTCTTCCCCCTGGTCTCCACTCTGACCGGCATCAACCTGCTATTGTCGGCGTTCACCCATCGTTTAAGGTGGCGCGGGGTAAGCTATGATATTCAGGCGGGTGGGATCGTAATGGTTATCAGGCGGGAACCTTCAGGAGTTACACTTCCCCCTGCGTCTGCCTCTTGTCGAGCAAACCTCATTGAGGAAGGCTAAAGACCCTAAATGGCCGGTCTGCGCCAACTTCACCTTGCCCGGGTTAGCTTGCTCTGCCAATTTCTGAGAAGTTAATTTCCTTCATTTCGAGGGTGCTTCGGACTCCAAGCCGTGTGCAGCAGCCATCGTAAATCTGCTTGACGGCCTTCTTGGCCTGTTGCAGCTCAAGGAGCTTCTCCTTCACCCTGGCCAACTCGTTTTCGATGTCTCTTTCGATTTGGTCAAGCTCAGACTTCGCCATTTGGCGGGTATTCTCGTACTTGATCTTTTGTTCTTCGGTTAGCACGCGCTTTCCTTCCTCAAAGGATTATGGGGTCCCCGAGATAAGAGAGAATTTGTTTCCACTTAAACTTCCAACGTCTCTTTGCAAGCACATTCCAAGAGCGGATTGATCGTGTCTATTCTTTCCAGCAGGTTGTCCATCAGCGTCTTAGGAAAAGCGGTCTTCAAGGTATAAATCGACAAATACACCCAGAACATTAGACCTTTCGAGTCATGAATTGCTTTTTGGCGGGCGTCTCCTTAGAATGCCCCAGTTATGACGAAACTAGAAAAAGACCTGAATCCGGCACAACTTGAAGCAGTTCAATATGGTGAAGGCCCTCTCTTGATCCTGGCAGGCGCCGGCAGCGGTAAAACCCGGGTGATTACCTACCGGATCGCTTCTCTCATCGATCGCCGTAAGGTACAGCCCGATCATATTCTGGCTGTTACCTTTACCAATAAAGCCGCCGAGCAGATGAGGAATCGAGTCAGCAGCCTCCTCTTCTCAATTAGCACCAACCAGCCTTTAATCTCAACGTTTCATTCCTTTTGCGTTAGAGTCCTCCGGAGATACGTCAAAGCCCTGGGTTATGACAATAATTTCAGCATCTATGATGAGGCTGATCAGCTCAACGTCGTGAAGGGCTGTATCAAAGAACTGGACTTGGATGACAAGGCCTATTCCCCGCGTTCCGTGCTATCGCGGATCAGCTATGCCAAGAACCATGCCCTTTCTCCCGAAACCGTCTACTCGCAGGCTTACGACCCCAAGTCTGAACGCATCGCCGTGCTCTACGATCTTTACGAAAAGCGGCTGAAGACTGCGTCTGCACTGGATTTCGATGACTTGTTGCTCAAAACAGTTCTGTTGCTCAACCAGGAATCGTCCATTCGTCTCCATCTGAACCATCAATACCCGTTCATTTCGATTGATGAATACCAGGACACGAATCGTGTGCAGTATCAGTTGATCCGCCTGCTAACCCAGGCTCAACAGAACCTATGTGTAGTGGGAGACGAAGACCAGTCCATCTACGGATGGCGCGGGGCCGATATCCAAAATATTCTCAGCTTTGAACAGGATTACCCCAATGCGCGCATCATCAAACTGGAGCAGAATTACCGATCTACCCAACCCATCCTGGACGCTGCCGGGGCCGTCGTCGGGAATAACGAAGAGCGCAAAGGGAAAAAATTGTGGACCGACAAGAAGGAAGGCGACCTACTCTCCCTTTTTGAAGCTTCTGACAGCGAAAGTGAAGCCCTTTTTGTCGTCGAAAGGATCCTGGAATATCAACGGCGTCACCCCTTGGATACCGCGGCCGTTCTCTATCGAACCAACTTCCAGTCACGTTTGTTCGAAGAGGTCTGTCGGCGCAACAATCTGAAATATCTCGTAGTCGGAGGCTTCAGCTTTTATGAAAGAGCCGAAATCAAAGACCTGCTGGCCTACTTGAAGCTCTGTTTGAATCCTCATGATTCCGTCAGTTTCGCGCGAGTGATTAATGTCCCGTCGCGAGGGTTGGGGAAATCCAGCCTGGACGCCTTAAATCAGGAAGCCAGTGCACGCAGGGTCTCGTTGTGGGAGGCAATGCATCGCTTGATTGAAAACCAGACATTGCCCGCCCGAGCGTTGAAGTCAATGGAAGACTTCCGGAAGATCGTGCAAACCGCAATTGAAGGCATCTCCACACTCCCTCTGTCCAAGCTTGTCGAACACGTGGTTGAAAGTTCGGGATACATGCATTGGCTGGAAGAGGAGGATACGGAGGAAAGCCGCTCGCGGGTGGAGAACATCGAAGAACTCATAAACGCCGCCCGTGATGCCGAGTCTCGTGGAGAGAGTCTGCGCGATTTCCTAGACCACGCCGCCCTTGTTTCAGACACAGATGACCTGGATGAAAAGGCCAAAGTAGTTCTCTTGACCACTCACAGCGCGAAAGGGCTGGAGTTTCCCATCGTATTTCTTGTTGGCTTGGAGGAGGGTCTTTTTCCCCATAGCCGGTCCCTGTCCAGTCAGAAGGAGCTCGAGGAAGAGCGTCGTATCTGCTATGTCGGAATGACTCGGGCGCAGAAAAAGCTCGTGCTGACGCGGGCCAAATTCCGTCGTTTCTTGGGCACGGGGAGCTTGGAGCCTACACAACCTTCGCGATTCCTTCGGGAGGTTCCTGTAGATTTGATTGAAAACCTATCCGCGTTGCCGCTCCGCAAGAAGGCCTCTGTCTATGAGGGTCCCGTCGTTAATTCAAAGGAAGCGATTCAACAATTTTATCAGCAACGCGGGCGCACCATTGATCTGGCCCCGATTTCGAAGCACTTGCCGTCAGCAAAGAGTTCCTTGATGAAAGGCAGTTACGTACGACATCCCAAGTTTGGAGTCGGAACGGTAATCCGTTGCGAAGGCGAAGGGGACGACGCCAAGTTAACGGTCAGTTTTCCGGGATATGGCATCAAGAAGATGATCCAGAAGTATGCTGGCCTTGAAAAAGTCTGATTGCGTTGGACGCGCAATGAACAGAGGATTCTTTTCTGTTCAATGGAACTGGATTCTCGGGTGGAACGGAGTGTCTTGATGAAATCTCATTTGTGGATCACTCAATCCCCTGAACAATTGATCGCCGACGCCGAGGTACCGGAACGCCGTCTAAGAAAGACCTTGACTGCGTTTGACCTCACGATGCTCGGGATTGGAGCCATCGTCGGGGCGGGGATCTTTGCCCTGACCGGGACCGCCGCCGCTGGGCAGAGCTATCAGAGCTCCATGGATACGCCGGTCGTCAATTTCCTCGTCTCGTGGATCGGCGGCGTCCCCTTGCAATTGGGCCGAGCCGGGGCGGGACCCGCCATCATTCTTTCCTTTGCCCTCGCCGGGATCGCCTGTGCCTTTGCCGCGCTCTGTTATGCCGAAATGGCTTCGATGATTCCCGTCTCCGGCAGTGCGTACACCTATTCCTATGCGACTCTTGGCGAGTTCATTGCCTGGATTATCGGGTGGGATTTGATCTTGGAATACGCGGTGGGAAACATTGCGGTTGCTGTGAGCTGGTCAGACTTCTTCGTCAAACTCTTATACAACCTCACTCAAATCAGGCTGCCTCTGTGGATCGTCAAGGATTATGCAACCGCCCATCTATGGCTCGATAAGGCTCATCAGCTGGAAATGTATCGGCAAGGCAGTCTTTTCCTGTCGCCCGAACAGATATCAGACTTCGCCCAGGCGGCCGCAAATCTGAAGAATTATTCCAGTCCGCATTTGCCCCAACTCTTTGGACATCACATCGCTTTCAACCTTCCGGCTTTCTCCATCGTCGCCTTGTTGACGTTCCTATTGGTTGTCGGGATACGGGAAAGTGCCCGGCTGAATAGCGCGGCTGTCGTCGTCAAAGCGTCCATTGTCGTCTTCTTCATCGCTTTCGGTGCCTTCTATATCAACCCTGCGGCCAACTGGCATCCCTTCATGCCCAATGGATGGACCGGAGTGATGGGAGGCGCAGCCATTGTGTTTTTTGCCTTCATCGGGTTTGACGCCGTCTCGACAACTGCCGAAGAGACCCGTCATCCGCAACGGGATCTTCCCATTGGCATGATGATGTCCTTAATCATCTGCACCGTGCTTTATATTGGCGTGGCTGCAGTCTTGACCGGAATGAAGAAATATACGGCCTTTGTCGATGATGCCGCAGCCATGGCCACGGCAGTTGAAGTCACTGGAAAGCCTTGGGTTCAAGCGCTCATTGGCGCGGGGGCCCTAGCCGGATTGACCTCGGTGCTGCTGGTGTTTCAGCTTGGCCAGCCGCGCATTTTTATGTCAATGGCGCGCGATGGTCTGCTGCCCGCGTATTTTTCCCGAATTCACCCTCGGTTCAGGACACCGCACGTCACCACAATCTGGACTGGGATTTTCGTAGGGGTTTCTTCACTTGTGATTGATATCGGATCGGCGGCGGAACTGACCAACATTGGAACCCTTTTTGCCTTTATTCTGGTTTCAGCGGGGGTCATCGTACTGCGTCATACCACTCCGGAGAAAAAAAGACCTTTTAAAACTCCCTGGGTTCCCTACCTTCCGGCATGTGGAATTTTCTTCTGCGTTTTGTTAATGCTGAGTTTACCCATTCTGACCTGGATCCGCTTCTTCGTTTGGCTGGGGGTAGGATTTGGAGTCTACTTCCTTTACGGATACCGTCATTCCAATCTGGCGAAAAGCGCCGGGTCGGGAGTCCAAGCAGGCCAATAACATCATCGTTCTTCTTGAGGTCTAACTCGTCAAACGGCTTCAAGGAGCACCAGCCAAATAGGCACCGTCTCCTGTTCGCGCCCCCGGTTGATTTCCATCATTGATAACTCCGTAAACAACGAAGGGATTATCACCACTCGTCAATTTAATGTGAGCGTACCCTTGGGTCGCACCTTTCCCATATTGGGCCAAAATCGTCCCAATCTGATACCAGCTGCCCGCAGGCAGACTGAGCCCGAGGGTATTTACCAAGATTCCATTCTCACCATCAAAGAGGTCAATTTGGAAATTATTGTCGTTCCCATCTTGCTCCCCGGTGTTAACCAAAGCCAAATTGGAACGACTCTCTGCGTCTTGCTGCAGGTCGTAAATCCAGGCAGAGGTTGTTGGTGCCGTACCGTTGGGCAGGCTCGAGTAAAATAAGCCGTAACGTCCACCACCGCCTGGAGTGGAAGTTCGCGCCGAGAGAGAGATTCCGCTCAAGTCCCCGCTGCTGACGCTGGCAAATAAGGCCCCGGCGTAAGCCGGACCACTGGATCCGATCCCCACCACACCATGATCCCTGAGATATTGGATGAAGTTTGGCAAAATGAGCTGTTCCGAAGGATTGATGGCGATCTGGAATTGCGCGGTGGAATTAGCGGCTTGTACGGCGCTGGCTACAAAGCGGCAATTCAGCGTCTTCATGCTCGTTGACCAGTTAGTAACGACAAGCTCGCTATTGAAAGCACTCGTTTCCACAATGACAGGCAATGTCAGCTTCGTTTTTCCTATTAAGGAACTCTCCAGGATTGGGAAGACAAAGGACCCATCTGAATTTGACTGGTCATTGATGACTCCATAAGCGTAAAAAGGAGCAGTACCATTGATTCTCTCGATCCGGGCATAGCCGTTGGAAAGAGATACGCCTCCCAACACTCCCGAAATTTGTTGGAATCCTCCTGGAGACAACGGGATATCGGGTAGCTGAGACGCCTGTGCATGTGCGACATCTCCCGAATACACCGTGACTCGCAAGGTGATGCTACCATCCGAAGATCCGCCCGCATTTTGAACGGCAATGTTGGAACGATCGGTGGAATTCTGCCGAAGCCCCGTAATATAAGCTGGAGCTGTGAGGGCTTGGCTGACCGGGATCCCAGCATAAGCAAGGCCAGCTCTTCCGCCAGGTGCTACGGTTGTAGTCCTGACGGCGACCGCGCCGGCGGTATCATCGGAGAGCCCGGTAAAGTTAACGGTCAGGGTCCCTCCCTGACTTCCCGAAGTGGGTATGGGCAGTCCGAGCTGCCTCAAGTAGCCAATGGCATCCGCAAAGATTCTTTGCTCACCAGGAGAGAGGGTATCTGGACCGTGCCGCTCCCTGTCCAAACGATGCCGTGTAGGCGTAATTCAGAGTGGCATTGGTGCTTCCGCGATTCGTCACGCAAATTTCAGAGGTAAAGAAGGAGCCATTGAGACCGGCGGCCGACAGCACAATCGGAACAAAAATCGTACTGGAGAAGCTCCCCGCCGTCCCATAAATCGCTTGCACCCCGTTGATATCGTCTGGTTGCGGGTCGACGATGGTGCTTCCGGGTAAAATGGCGGTCGCCATGATGGCTGGGACTTTGTCTTCATGACTAAGTCCCAAGGCGTGACCCAACTCATGCACGGCAACCCTCTGAAAGTCCGCCACATCCACATTAACCCCAGTTTTCCAGGCACCATCATAAACGCCCCAAGTGTATTTCGTGTTGAATAAAACACCTGATTGAATAATAAGTTTTTGGGCATTCGACCATTTCCTATTAACTCCAAGAGTTGTGGATCCCCAGGCATCGCCGCAAACTGTGTCGCTGAATTTTGTTCCATTTTTGGGTCCCGTATTGGGATCGGAGCAGGGATCCCAGGCGGTGGTATCGGCGACGCTGTATTTAAAAATCGTGTGGTTGGTCCATTTGGCCATGGCATCGGTAAATGCCGTGTCCCAGTCTCCGCTTGGTCCCCCAGTCAAATGAACATGGAATGAGGTGGCGGCAGCGGGCCACTTATTCCCACTCGCCGTGTATCCATGGGTTGTTCCCTCAAGTATGAGGATTGATATGGTAACGGCAATCGGCCAAAGGCTTTTTTTCATGGCTGCCCCCGGTTGATGTCGCGCAATTTCAACTTGAATTCACTTACGCTAAGCCCCTTCTCCTTCCCATCCGCCGAAATTACAACCCCTCCGGCTACGCCAGTACTTAAAGCCTTGACTTGTGTGCGTGGTAAGGAAGCGACTCCTGTCACCGTCCTCTGATCGCGAGTCATCACGCGAGGAACACCGTTTGAATCTGTCTTGATCACAAAGTGACCCTGGTCCCAACCGAAGAGGGGATGGATCTGTGTGCGACCAAGGGATTCCACAAAATAAATCCCTTTTTCGCCCAACACCGGGAAATGCATATCTGAAACTTCCAGAGTCAGGCCGTTCACAGTGCCGCCAAGAAAGCTCAATGCGATCTTCGGCTGGGCATAGCTTCCCTTGATGACATCCAAGATTTGAAAAGTCACCAAAGTGTGAATCTGACCTCCTCCCACATCCAGTTTGGGAACAACCTCGACGACCTGACCTTCAAAGACCAATTCAGAGGCTTGCGTCATTTCCTCCACTGACACCTGGCGAACGGTCGCGGCCGAAGCATTCAGGAAATGGAGTGAAGAAAAAAGAAATAGCAGAAAGAAAAATCGCTGGATAGATTGGCAAAAAAGAGTTTGCCTGCAACTCCCGGCTCGGATCGGGATTGAGATAGATAATTTCATGGTATGGAAACTCCTCTTGTCCAGCTATGGCTGGCCCCTCGGAAGACTATCGCGGCGCCTTTGGTGCAATAGAAATACTAGAGAGAAAGAAACTCTGTCGACTTGGATGGTATAGTCTTCATCGATTTCTGAGAGAAATCAACTTTATTTGCAGGGATAAACCCCCGCCGGTCGGAAGCCAGGGATCTGTCTCTGGCAGTTTACTCGACCCTCAAACTCTAATCTTTTGGGAAGAGGGGGAACTGTGAAGGCTGGTCTCGAACCTGAAACACAGTCGACAGTCGTCTGGGGGAGGATTACCGCTGGGGTCGAAACGGGATACCAAAAAGAGCCTGAACTTCGACTGGGTTTTCGCCCAGCATCGCTGGTTTGAATTTCCATTGTTTCAGAGCCTCTACGGCTCTCTCATCAAGGGCAGGATTCAGGCTTCTAATGACGCGGACCTTGTCTACTCCTCCGTCCTTACGAATCACAGCATATAGGACGACCAGTCCTCTGAGCTTGGCCAGTTCCTCATCTTCTGGTCGGCCCGGATCGACTTTTCGGAGCGGACGGGGTTGAATCAGGGCGTCTCCTGCAGCCAGCAAGACCTGGGAACCCACTGTTTGAGCGTTTGCCGAAACCTTGGTGGTGGCAGCTGGATTCTTGTCCGGCATTTCAGAGAATTGCATCGTCCAGCGGCCAGCGGGCATGGGCACGAACACCGTGTAGTTTCGCTTTCCAGAAAGAACCCCGTAAACTCCCAAGCCGGCCCCGCCAGTACGCCCTTCAACGACGGTAATGTTATATGACTCACCGGGGTCCTCAATGGTTTCCATTTCCGTGAAACCGCCAGACCCATGGGGGCGTTTTCCAGGTCCAGCAATGGCTGGGCCGCCTGCGCCTCCACCACCTTTAATGGATAGGCCTGGGACTTGAATCGAAGCGATATTGCCGCCTCCACCAAAGCCACTGCCTCTGCCACCCGTCCCGCCTCCTCCTGGTACTCCTCCGCCCAATTCTCCACCCTCAACTCCATCTGGGGAACCCTCCCTGTTGCCTTCGGGCGAAATGGAAAAGGCACCAGTCTTGTTTCCTGGAGGAACTTTAATACTGCCGGGACCAGGCAGTCCTGGATTGGCGCTCAATACCACCAGGTTATGCAATTGGTTGCTGTCTCCTCCAATGGGGGCGTTGACCAGAGGGCCCGGATTTCCCGCATCCGAGGCAATGGACCATTCTGCAGAGGCTCCCACAGGGACCACAAGCTTCGCCTGAAGATTGACCGCCTCCGTCTTGGCAATATGAAGTTCGGAGAGATTCTGGTTGACGTTCTTTAGTTCTGCATCCGGGGGCCGCAATTGGGGGACTGCAGCCTTCGGGTTCGGGGTCAGCAATGGATTGAGCTTCTTTTGGGCGATCTCAATCGCTTCCACGTTGGCTTCCGGAACATTCCAAACCACCATATTTGGCACTTTAACTTCCTGTTTGATTTGAATCTTGGGGGTGCTGGGCTGCACAATCGTTTGGCTGTTATTATCCGCCTGTCGAGGGGCAGACTGGATGGTCTGCGTCGGGTGGAAAGAGGTGCTGCCTTTGGGAGGCTTTACCTTCGGCTTGTGGCCAGCGGGATCCTTGGGTCCATCGTCCGGCGATTTCATCGCCGGAAGCATATCTGAGGCTTTGTAGTAAGTTATTTGATAATGGCGTTCCAGTTCACTCTTCGTCAGCCGTAGCGGTTGGCTGAAAGTGACCCCCGAAAGTCCCCAGATTAGTGATATCAACCCCAGATGGAGAATTACGGACGCGGCGAGCGATCGAGTCGGGTAGCCGTTGTTGACCCAGATATCGGCAAGCAATTCATCCTGGTCGTATCCTTCCTTTACCCGGATGGAGGTCAAAAGGGAGTTAAGATCGTAATAATTATCGCCCGTCGGCTGTACCGCTGTGGCTTCAGGTTCAGTGGGTGGTGTTTTGCTGGCTTCGGCCAGGACACCATTCCAATGCCTGGCACAGTCCGCACAGATCTCCCGCTTGAACTGATACCACTTCAGCTTCCGGCTACAGCTTTGACAATTGGCCATGCGTCAACGATTCCAATCAAAAGCTTGAGAGCTTTGCCCTAAGATATCCGTTCCACCTTAAGACAGGTAGCACTCATCGTAAGTAATCCCTTTACTTTTCGGCGCCGCAATATATCCCCTTATGGAAAAAATTCCATGAACGCTGGGGGACTTATTTCAATGCAAGTGATGTTCCCCAACGGTGTTTGCTATGGATTTTCGATCCCTTTGGCGCGGGACTATGGGTAATTCTAGGCCTAATTTCGTCCCATTGTCAACCAATTAGGGCTGGACATGTCTTGTTATTTCAGTAAAATAGCCAGTATTTTAAGCCTTCAGCAGGGGATGCCAATGGAACGTCGATCATTTCTCGTGAACGGAGTATCTTCTGCTTTGGCAAGTTCCGCCTTGCTGGGGGGAAGCGTTGGGAAGTCCCAGTCGTGGTTTGAGTTACGATTTTATCATTTACGTAACGATTTAGAACGGAAGCCCTTGGACGACTTGCTGCAAAACGCCTATCTTCCTCTCTGCCGGAACTTGGGGTTGGGACCGATTGGTTGCTTTAATGTCGTGGCTGGTAAGACGATGCCTCAGTTGGTGGTCTTGACTCCATTCAGCTCTTTGGGAATGCTGGATGGATTCAGCGAACAATCGGCATCAAACCCAAGTTGGAAAAAAGCTTTGGAAGAGTTCTCCCAGATCAAACCGATGGTGTATACCCGGATTGATTCCAACCTGTTGCGCGCCTTTGCCAGTGTCCCAAGCTTGGAGAATCCAGGCAACTCGAAGGATAAGGACCCCAGATTGTTCGAGTTAAGGACCTATGAGTCAAGAAGCCTCCAGGCCAGTCTTAAAAAGATTAAGATGTTTGACGATGAAGAGATTAAAATCTTTCGTGACACCGGGTTGAATCCACTTTTCTTTGGTCAAACTGTCATTGGAGAGAACCTCCCGAGTTTGACGTATATGCTTGCCTTCCCCAACATGCAAGCAAGGGAAGAAGCCTGGCGGAAGTTCCTGGCTCACCCTGATTGGATTCAGCTCCGCAGCAGGCCTGAATTGGCCGACAGTGAACTCGTTTCCAATATCAGCAATTGTTTCTTACGTCCCGCCGCTTATTCAGAGATTTACTGATACGAGGAAGACCATGTCATCTCTTGACCTTTTCATGCGTTGGCTCCATATTTTTTCGGTAATTGCCGCAGTTGGATCAGCCATCTTCATGCGCTTCGTCCTGCTCCCATCTCTGTCAGCACTCCGTGAGGAAGACCGGCTATCGCTCGCAAAAACCATCCAAGGACGGGTACGTTTGTTGGTACACACTGCAATCACCGGTATCCTGATTTCCGGCTTATATAACCTCCACAAAGTCTGGTCGAAGACAGGTTTCCCCTATGGTTTCATCTTCAGCTTGAAACTCCTACTGGCCATGTTTGTTTTTATGGTAGCCATCCTGTTGACCTCCTCGTCTCCGCAAAGAGCCGCTTTTCAGGCGAACCGAAAGACCTGGCTAACCTTGAACGTCGGACTTGCCGTGATTATCGTAGCCCTCTCAGCGTTCTTGCGTACCCTGCACTAGCAGGTTGCTGAAATACTCGGTCGACCAAAGAGCGGGAGCTGTAGCGGCGCTCTATGACCGCCGAAATTCAATCATTTGCAGAACGACGGCGCTCATAGAGCGCCGCTACAGGGTTTTTCAGCAATCTGCTAGGGGTTCGTTCCGGTTGTCTAATTGCTCTCTTGCCTTACTAGGCAGACAGAAGGTTCCAGTTGCCGATGGTCCAACGAACTGGCATTTCACAAAACGGATCAGATTTCCGCCTAAAGTCCGCCAATCTTACGAACGAAACAAAAGGGGAAGCAAAGTCTCCTTAGACTTGTTTCGAACGAAAGAATTTACAATAGCGTCCCCATCGCAAATGACCTTTATCTTATTCGAAAAACAGGAGAATATCGCCCGAATCACCCTGAATCGTCCTCCACTCAATTCATTAAATATTGAGATGATGACGGAGATCGGAGATGCCCTCGATACCCTCTATAGCGAAGACCACATCAAAACAGTGGTTATCGCTTCCTCCTGCAAAGTCTTCTCTGCCGGGTTTGACATGGCAGATCATGCCCCCAAGAAAGTCTTTCAGTTATTGGAAGCCTTTCATCGAATTTTTCTGACCTTGGGAGAGATTGGTAAGCCTACGATCGCCGCCGTCAACGGACCAGCTTTGGGTAGCGGCTGCGAATTGGCGGTTTTTTGCGATCTGGTGGTGGCTTCGGAAAATGCCAAGTTCGGTCAGCCCGAACTGAAATTGGGACTTTTTCCTGCGGTTGCCACGGTTCTATTCCCTTATCTGGTCGGAAAGAAAAAGGCTACCGAATTGATCCTTACCGCGGATGCCATTGAGGCGAAGGAAGCCTTATCTCTGGGCCTCGTCAATAAAGTCGTTCCAATCGACAAACTGCAGGAAACCGTGAACGATTTGGCCTCTCGTATTTCCAACAACAGTGCCGCAGTCGTCCAAATCATGAAAAAAGCGATGCTTTCCGGAGAAGGGCTGAACTTTTCAACCGCTTTGAAGACTCTGGAAGACATATACCTGAACCAATTGATGGCGCTCGAGGACCCCAACGAAGGTATGCGCGCCCTCCAGGAGCATCGCGCTCCAATTTGGAAGGACAAATAGTCAATGGATCGCGGTACTCATGTATCTTCCAAGACCAGTTTTGCTATCCCTTGCATCATAGATTTCCCATTCTCCCCTGCCCTGCATTAACCAGCCTGCAGGTATCTAATTCTCTTCTCGCCCCATTGAATCCTCACGGTTGCATCCAAACACTCCGTTCGAACGTCGTCCTTATTTGGAAGGTACCCCGAAGGAGAGACATTGGTTTTCTGACCCCGTTTAGCTTAGAATCTAGGTTCAGGCAAATCCCGTCGAGGTAACCGTCCGAGGGGCCGGATAGTAAAGGGAAAGAGGAGATTTCTCAATGGTCGATTTGGAGTTGACCGAAGATCACAAAAGCGTCGAAAGCCTTGTGCGAAAATTCGTGCTCAACGAGGTCCTCCCCACTATTGCGGAAAATGACGCCAGACATCGATTTGACCGCTCGGTCCTTGCCAAAATGGCTGAACTAGGGTTGCTGGGGATCTGCATTCCCTCACACTACGGGGGTGCGGGAATGGATTACCTCAGCCTTGGCCTGGCGTGCGAAGAACTGGAATTCGGAGATACTTCGCTGAGGGTAATTCTCTCGGTCCACGTGGCTCTGAATGGGATGACTCTTTTGGCCTGGGGAAACGAAGAACAGAAACAGCGATATTTAATCCCCCAATCGCAAGGTCGGGCCATTGCCTCCTTCGGGATGACCGAACCTGATGCGGGAAGCGATGTAGTTGGTCTGCAGACCATCGCCATTCGGGATGGGGATGAGTACATTCTCAATGGGGAAAAGACCTGGATCTCCCTGGCCGATGTGGCAGACCACTTCCTGGTGGTCGCATGGACTGATTTGGATAAGAAGAAACAGCGGGATCACAAAGGACTGAGTGTATTCATTGTGGAGAGAGGACGGCAGGGCTTTTCGAGCGGCACCTTGGACCAAAAATGGGGCATCCGGGCCGGCAATACCGGCTTCTTCAGCATGACGGACCTGCGTGTACCGGTAGCTAACCGGGTGGGAGAAGAAGGAGAGGGGTTCAAGATAGCGATGTTTGCCCTCGAACAAGGACGGTATACGGTGGCGGCGGGGGCAACCGGCCTGATCAAAGCCTGTTTGGAAGCCAGCAGGAAATATGCGCTAGAAAGAAAAACCTTTGGCAAGCCCATCGCAGAGCATCAACTCGTCAAAGAAATGATCGCCCAAATGGTTTTGGATTATGAGGCTTCCAGGCTCCTGTGGCTACGTAGCGGATGGCTGAAAAATCTTGGACGTCTCAACAACCGGGAGACTTCATTGGCCAAGTGGTATGCGACAGTCGCCTCAGAACGCGCCGCGTCGGATGCGGTTCAAATCCATGGTGCCTACGGTTATTCGGATGAATACCCCGTGGGCCGCTTTTTCCGAAATAGCAAAGGGGGCGTAATTTATGAGGGCACCCGAGAAATTCACAAGCTGATGCAGGCAGATTACGTCCTGGGAATTCGGAAAGACAAACCCCGGCGTTGTGATCTGCCTCCCTACACCGAATAGGGAATCATTGCATTTCTAATCCAAATAGGACTTTGGCCGGGGATACCATCCGATGTATTGGACGCGTCACTGGATTCTGGTTAGTTTGGGAGTGGTCTGGTGCCTAGCCATTTTGGCTTTCCCCTGGCTGATGCACTCCGGATATCTTCGTCTTTCCATTTTTATTTCCCTTTTCTTTTCGAAAATTTGCCACCAGATCGGAGACCGCAGCATTACCTTGCATGGCCTCACTCTTCCCGTATGTTCCCGTTGCTTTGCCATTTACCTTGGGTCGTTGACCGGAATCCTGGCCTGGCCGCTGGTCACGCTCTGGCCTCATCGTCACAAGCTTGTGCGCTTTCTGTTTGTGGGAGGGGTTGGGTTGACAGGTCTCGACATCGGCTTCGAGAAACTGGGGATTTTGTCGAACTCGTTTGCCAGCCGCCTCTTTACCGGATCCCTGCTTGGTGTTTCCCTCGGACTGGCCCTTGCCATGGCGATTCAAGGGTTCGATTTGCTGGAGGAAGCCGGAGGCTCTTCGCATGTGCCCTGCCCCCAAAATTTTCACGATAGTTCCCTCTTGCGCATGGGAACGTCCGCCTGGAGCAATCCGAGTTGGGAAGGTGTTTTTTATCCCGCGGGCGCCAAGTCGTCGGACTATCTCAGACTCTATGCCGCAAAATTGGACTGCGTGGAGATTGACAATACCTTTTACCGCATCCCGTCGTCGAGCATGGTTCGAAAATGGGACGCCGATACGCCTTCGAACTTTCTCTTCACCGCCAAAGTGCCTCGATCCATCACCCACGACAAAGTTCTGAGAGATTGTGAGGAAGATCTAAGCCAGTTTCTTAAATCCATGGACGGGCTTGGGAACAAATTGGCGGCACTGTTGCTGCAGTTTCCCTACTTCAATAAGCAAGCTTTCGGAAGCAGAAAGGAATTCTTCGTCAAACTCAGACAATTTCTCCCGATTCTTTCCAAAGAATTTCGCTGGGCCGTCGAGATCAGAAACAAGGCCTGGGTCTGTCCCGAATTTCTGGAAATCCTGAGAGCACACGAGGTTTCTTTCACCCTGATCGACCAAGCCTGGATGACTCCCATTCATCAGTTGTTCGACCAGCTGGAACTGGAAACGACCGACTTTGTTTATATCCGTTGGCTGGGTGACCGCAAAGGGATTGAAGAAATCACCACTTCCTGGGATCGGGTGGTTGTCGACCGTCAAGAGGATCTCAAGAACTGGTTGAGGCCGGTCCGGAGTTTCCTGACCAAGGGGAAACAGGTCTATGGGTTCTTCAACAACCATTATGCCGGCCACGCTCCGGCCAGCCTGGAAATGTTTCGCAGCCTATTGAAGGAAAGTCATTAATGGAGACGTGGTGAAGGGCTGGGGCCGATGAAACCTGACGGGTACTTTTTTCGGCTTTGCAGCGAGTACTGGGCGAGGAGTTCCTGGGTAGCCCGGCTGTCGACCGGTCTCGAAAAGTAAAAACCCTGCCCCAATTCACAGCCGTGGGCCCGCAGTTGATCGACGTGGACGGCTTTTTCGACTCCTTCCGCCACCACTTCCAGGCTTAGGTGCCTGGCCAGAGAAACGATCGTGCGAACCAATCCCATTTTCTTGCTTTGCGGGCAGTTCTCATGGAGGAAACTTTGGTCGATCTTGAGGGCTCCTACCGGGACCCGATGCAGATAGCTCAAAGAAGAATATCCCGTGCCAAAGTCATCCAGGCTGAGAAGGACGCCCATCGATCGCAGACGAGAAAGCTTTGCGATTGAAACCTCAGTATTCTCCATCAAACTGCTCTCGGTGATTTCAAGAGTCAGCGAATTAGCCGCTAATTGCGAATCGTCCAACGCGCGGGCCACCATCTCCACCAGATCTGGCCGTAAGATCTGCCGGCTGGAAAGATTCACACTCATTCTGAGAGGCAAGCATTCCGGAAACTGTTTTTGCCACACTCTCATCTGACGGCAGGATTCGCGCAATACCCATTCTCCAAGAGGAATGATCAATCCGGTCTCCTCGGCAGGCTTAATAAACTCTGCAGGCAGAATTCTTCCCAGGGTCGGATGATTCCACCGGACAAGCGCTTCAAATCCTTTGGTTTCCCCCGTCTTCAGGCAAACCACGGGCTGGTAAAAGTTCTCGAATTCTCCGTGCTCCACGGCGCGCCGCAGATCAAATTCCAGCTTCAAGTGTTTCATCACCTTAGTGCGAAGTGTTGGATCAAACATTTCAACACATCCCTGGCCCATGGCTTTCGCCCGATGCATAGCCAGCTCCGCATCCCTCAATAAATCTTCAGCCCGCTCATATCCGATTTCACTGAGGGTAATTCCGATACTAGCCGAAGCGAGAATTTCCTCTCCATGGATTTGGAAAGGCTTGTTCAGATTCTCGCGGATCCGATCAATCACCAAGGTAACTTCGTCAAAATTCTGAATCTCTCCGAGACGAACGGCAAATTCATCTCCCCCGATTCGAGCCACTGTGTCTCCTGGCTGTAAGCAGGACTGAATCCGCCCAGCGAGCTCGATGATGAACTGGTCTCCGATTCCATGGCCCAGACTGTCATTAACGATCTTAAGTCGATCGATATCCAGAAAAAGGATGGCAAATTGAGATTGGGCGTGTCGTTTGGCCCGCTCCAGCGAGTAAGCCAGGCGATCCATGAAGAGGCGGCGATTGGGCAAGCCCGTCAGTGCATCCGCCATCTTGTACTCGGTCATGTCGGTCAGCGAACCAGCCATACGCGTCGGACTTTTGTTTTCATCTCGAGACGTTATTCCCCTGGCCAGAACCCAGCGGTAGTTTCCATCCTGGTGCAACAACCGATGCTCGGATTCGAGGAAGGGCGTTTTGCCCGCAAGGTGTGCCTCGATTTCCTTGTGCACCTTCCGGGCATCAAGCGGATGAACCAGACCCAACCATGTTTCCGGAACATTCCTGATTTCTTCCGGAGCATACCCAAGAAGTGACCCCCACCGAGGTGAGAAATAGACCTGGCCATTGTTAAGATTCCATTCCCATATTCCGTCTTTGGCTCCAGCTGTGGTCAAGGCAAACCGATCTTCGGCCTCCCTCAGGGTTGCCTCGGCGCGGCGTTTCAAGAGATGAGCCTGAATTCTCAAAAGTGCCTCGGAAATATCGATTGGGGATTCGATGACCTCAAATGCTTGATCCAAGGGATTCTGAATGTCAGCCAGGGCCAACGGAGGAGTTAAAACAACGATAGGCAAACTCAGGCTGTGTACCTGCTGGCGGAACCAGTTCAGCAAGCCCACACTCGCCGAGTCATGGCGTTTCATCGCGAACAGTGCTAATTCGAATTGATTCCAGCCGATGGCTTCCAATGTTTTTCTGGATCCATTGGCAAATGTCAACTGGTAACCGAATCGCCGGAGTTCCCTGACAAGTCGAGTCCGTTGCAAGTGCTGGCCATTGACAATCACAATGGAGTCACGACAAATCTGCTGGGAACCGACACTCATCACTGCGAATTCCATTTCTTAAGGAATGAAAACTGCCGTTGAAATTGGGTTGGGTCGGGTGTGAAATTTGCTGCCCAGATGAAAGGCTTCAGTCAACTACGTAGTCTTTCATCGGACGGAGGACATCTTGACGTTAGTTTTATGTCAGTTTAATCGATGAGGAAGGAATCGGTAAGGTTGGAATCGGGGTGTTTGCCTCCCGTCGAAGCCGCTGCTCATCGGCTGAAACCGAAAGCAGATCCATGGGCACAGCGTCGCCAGGAAGCCAGGAGCGATTAGGCGTTACTTCACGGGATTTCCCAAACTGTCCAGCACCACTACTTCCCCCAGATTCAATTCGCGGATTTTTTGCTCGATTTGAGTCAAGTCACCAACAATGACGGCAAGGGACTGATCGATATTGTAGTAACGTCGGGCTGCCGCATTGACATCTTCCAAGGTAATGGCCTCGATTTCCTCGGGGTAGCGCTGAATTTCGGCGAGATCGAGGTCAAAGCTGATCGATTCCACCGCTTGATCCACGACCCGACCCAGAGTTTCAAAGCGCTGGGAAAAGCCGCGAATCAAATTGGTTTTGGCCATCTCCAGTTCGTGAGCTGTTACGGGCCGGCCATTGACAATTTCCCGGAACTCTTTCACCAATTCAATCAAAGTCTCCGCCGTAAATCGGGTCTGAACGCCGGTGGAGGCCACCCAAAAACCCGTGTCTCGTCCAAAAGCAAACGTCGTTGAGGCCCCATACGTGTAGCCTTTCTCTTCCCGTAGGTTCAGGTTGAGGCGGCTGGAAAAAGCCCCTCCCATCACCGTGTTCAGGAGCTCAATGGCGTGATGGTCCTGCGTGTTCCGTTTGGGCCCGATCGAACCCAATCGAATTTGAGATTGCGGGGCATCCTGACGATCCACCAGGTAAAGATGCATCTTCTTCGGCGGATGGACCACCGGGACCTGAACGGCTGGCACCTCAACAGCCGGCCAGCCTCCGAAGTACTTCTCGCTTAACTCTATCGCCCGAGTCATGCTGATCGCACCCGCAAAAATGAGGGCGGAATGATTCGGCTTCCAATATTGCTGGTAATACTTAAGAAGATCGTCCCTGGAAATTCCCTCAATTGAGCTTTCATTCCCGGCCACATCCCGGCCAAAAGGATGAAGGCTCCCAAACAAGGCAGATCGAAAAGATTTTCGAGCGATGGCGGGAGGGCTGTTGCGTTCTTGAAGGATCGAGTCCAGACGTTGTTTTCTTTGCCGCTCCAGCTCTGAGTCGGGAAAGCTCGGATTGAGGACAATGTCGGCCATCAATTCCATGGCCGGCACGAGATTTCGTTCGAGGGTGTCGATGCCCACATGAGAAATTTCGGATTCCCCGGCTGTCCCGAGAATGACTCCCAGCCGATCCAGCGCCGCCTGGATATCCAGGGCGGAACGCGACCCGGTCCCCTCATCCAGCATTTCAGCGGTCATCCAGGCCTCACCCGGCAAGGTTGCCTGATCCGCCGTCGAACCAGCCTTGACAACCAAGCCGACCGCCACTTTTGGCAACTCGTCCCGCTCGGACACGATCACCGTCAGACCATTCGACAAACGGTGAGTCGTGAAACCGGGTGCTTGAAAATCGCCCTTCTCTCCCATATTCGGGGCGATCGACCGATCGATTTCAACGGAAACCGGTCGTTGGGAAGCTTCCGGAATAAAAGTCACTGCTAGGCGGTTCGGCGTGTTCAGGTATTTTTCAACGGTCCGCTGAATCCCATGTGCTGTGAGGCTCTGATAACGCGCATAGTCTTCACCGAAAAAATCCGGGGTTCCCAGATAGGTATTGTATTGGTTGAGTGCGTCCGCTTTCCCACCGAACCCTCCCAGCCGTTCCAGTCCGCTGATGAACTCATATTCCTGCTTGGCTTTTTCCCTTAACAGCTCATCTTCGGTAGGACCTTCCTCGGCGAACTGGTTGATTTCCTCCATCATCACCTCTTTTAATTTGTCGAGGTTTTCTCCAGGCCGCGCAGTTGCCACAACTCCAAACATGCCGCAAATTTCCAGGGAATAATTGAAGGCCGAGACATCCGAAGCGATCTGCCGATCATAAACCAGAGTTTTATAAAGCCGTGAATTTTTCCCCTGGGAGAGAATCCTGGACGCCAGGTCCAATTCAGCATCTCCAGGCTGAAAATAGGCTGGAGTAGCCCAGGCAAGATAAATTCTTTCCTGAGGAACCCGGTCCCTGACCTCGATTCGTTTTTCGCCCTCCAAACTCGGTACCCAGTTTCGAGGCCGCTCTAATGCAGGTCCTGGAGAGAGGGGGCCAAAATAGCGAGCTACCAGACGCTTCGCTTCTTCTTCTTCGAAATCTCCGGCCACCACCAGACTGCAATTATTCGGGGTATAGAAAGTGTGGAAAAATTCCTTCACGTCTTCGAGAGAGGCTGCATCCAGGTCTTCCTGAGACCCGATCACCAGCCAGGAATAAGGGTGCCCCTTGGGAAATAAGCCTTCGAAAACCATTTGGAAAGCGCGGCCGTAGGGGACGTTCTCATAACTTTGGCGGCGCTCGTTCTTAACCACGTCTCTTTGGTTGTCAAATTTTTCCTGCGTGAGAGCATCGGCCAGGAAGCCCATCCGATCGGATTCCAGCCAGAGCACATATTCCAAGCCCTCACGCGGTACCGTCTCAAAATAGTTTGTGCGGTCAAAACTGGTGGTGCCATTCACTCCGCCTTCTCTGAGATTGGCGCCGGCCTTCTCAATAAAGGTGATGTAGGGTCCATCGGCGTTCTTCGACCCCTGAAACATCATGTGCTCAAAAAGATGAGCAAATCCCGTCCGGTTCGGCCTTTCGTTTTTCGAACCCACGTGATACCACAAATTGAGATGGACAACGGGCAGTTTTCGATCGCGGTGCAAGATAACCTGCAAGCCATTTTCGAGCTGGTACTTTTCGAAAGGAATGTGGAACTTTGTTTGAGACAACTCTATCCTCCGGATCTTGAATGGACCTTCCCTTTTACCCCTTTGACAAACTCGCGCAGTATAGGCGAAATGTCCCCCTTCTCCAAATGAACATCCATCAGGACAAATCGCGTTTCTTCCCAGGCGGCGGCAAGGCCGGAACGAAGTTCTTCCGACGTCCGCACTTCGAATCCGCGTCCCCCCCACGATTCCGCCAATTTGGCAAACGGCCAGGGAATATTCTCATTGTATTTGGCGTGAGGAAAGAAAACCTGAAGCATTTCCCAGCGGCTGTTGTTAAACAGCACGATGATGGGATTCAAACCGTATCGCGGGGCCTGGGAGATTTCGCTCCCCGTCATTTGAAAGGCCCCATCACCCACGAGAATCAGCGGTCGCTTCCCCCCGGCCAGTTGTACACCCATGCCTGCCGGAACAGCGAAACCCATGGTGCCATAAAAAGAAGGCGCGATGAGTTGATTGGAGCGGATATCGACACTGGCAAATAGACAGTCGCCGGTGTCAGCGACCAGGGGCAATTCCGGATGCTGATCGACGAAGTCGTTGAGCACCTGGATGAGATGGGTAACTCGAATCGGGCTATTCGGTGGGATAAGTTCATTGACTGAGGGGGAAACGTCCATTTTTTCCTGCGGCAGGCTGTTCCCCTTCCTTGGCAACTCGGAAGAGTCCAGTAACGCGTCTATCAAGAGATTCAGGGGCACGTCGTGATAAACATGCTGTTTGGCCGCCACTGAGCGGGACACGCAGAGAATGGTGTTCGAGGCGTTGACCGTCTCGGGTAGAATGCCCAGACTCGTGTCCGTCATCATGACACCCAGCATCAAGAGACAGTCGGAAGACTCCACCACCCGGCGCATGGCTTCCGGACTGGCCGTCCCCAGATAGGTGCCAATGAATTGCTGGTGGCGGACGGGAAAAATTCCCCGGCCCAGAAATGAAGACGCAACCGGGATTTGCAGCTTTTCGGCAAGATGAAGAACCTTTTCCTGAAGTCGGTAGCGATGGGCTTCGACCCCCACAATCAAAACTGGCATGCGGCTGGAGTTCAGCCGAACAATGATCTCCTGGCTCGCTTCCTTGAGAGCTTCGTGATTGATTTTGAGCTCGATTCCCCCGAATGATTCCGACTCCTCAATCTCGGCAAAGACCATGTCTCGAGGCACTTCCAAATAGACCGGGCGACTCTTTTGCAACGCCGTGTCAATTGCCCTTCGGATATGCAGTGCCGCCGTGCGAGGATCGTCGAGGATCGCGGCATATTCAACGACTTCCCGGTAGACATTGATCTGGGTGTCAAACGATTTCACTTGATGGTGAACCAGGATCCCGGACTCCTTCTCTATCTTCCCTGGCCCCCCAGAAATCACCACCAGCGGAGACATTTCCGCATAAGCACAAGCCACGGAATTGAGCATATTCAGCCCGCCAGCCCCGTAGGTCACACAGCACACGGCGAGTCCATTTGAGATCCGTGACGCCCCATCGGCAGCAAATCCAACGGCAGGTTCGTGGGAGAAAGTGACCAGTTGGAGTTTTTCATAAAGGGCGAGGGCTTCGAACAGGTTGAGGGCAAAATCCCCGGGAATTCCGAAGATTTTTCGGACTCCTTGCTGGTAGAGTTCATTGAAGAGAATTTCGTAGAGTTTCATGGCCTTTCCAGCTCAGACTATAGACAGGAATGGTGGGATTCTCAAGTCCTTCGGACAGCATTTGGGCCCCTTTGCTTTCAATGGTATACTTCAAGCGCATGAACCAAAGGAAATGGAGAAGAAAATGGCAGAACGGATGGTTAAGTGTGTCAAACTGCAACGCGAATTGCCCGGGCTGGAGAAGCCGCCTTTCAATGATGACCTGGGTCAACGCATCTACGAAAATGTCTCCCAGGAAGCATGGCGGATGTTTCGAGAGCATTTAAAGATGATTATTAATGAATACCGGATTGCCTTGGGCACCGAAGAAGCCAATCGTTTCATCGAACAGCAGACGGAAAACTACTTCTTTGGGCCGGGAGCCTCACTCCCGCCAGGTTATGTTCCCCCCAAGACCAAGTAGCCGGTGAAATCTGGCCTTGCGCCCTCTTATCAACTCAGGCCGTAACGCTTTCGGTTTTCCTGATCAATAGCAACTCTTAGCAGTTGCAGGTATGGCGTCTTGTTGCATGATGGTAAGGCTGGAGGATTCTTGAAATGAGCGGAGTCTTTCTGGATTCTATTCTCCCCTTAAAATTTTCTTAAAAAAATCTTTTCCGGATGGGCTCTCGTGCGATAATGGGCACAATAACCCAGTCACCCAACTACCACTCTTCGCCAAAGAGAAAATTTCCCGAAGAACAAATTTAGAAAAGCCCGGCGACTTTGCTGGTCGCATGGGTTTTTCTTCAAGCGCAAGAGGAGGAATCCATGACGAATCAAGGCGCTTTGTCCACTGAGGAAAACACACGGAGAAATGCGGAAATACTGCATGAACTCATCGCCCAGCGGGCTTACGAAATTTATGAAGCCCGTGGCTGTGTTGATGGCTTTGATGAACAGGATTGGCTGCAGGCCGAAGGCGAGCTCCTAGGCGAAGACTCTGAATCAGCCAAGGCAACGGCAGCCAGCGGTTGATCTTCTCCCTTCCAATTCGAGTTCTTCCGGAAGGCTTCCCGTCTTCCCAGGCTAAAGAGGTGTTGTTGCCTCTGCGCAATGGCTGAACTTGCTGCGGCTTCAATTCCTTTCCCTTCCCATGAGGAATTCTTGAAAGTTGATAGAATCATTGGCGACAAACGTCGATGGAATGGCTCTTTCTGTGAATTTGGAGGGTGGAGTCCGCCCGCTGGCAGACGACGCCAGTTGTTGGAGACGCCGCGCCCTCGCGGCGAATTGTTTTAAAACCCACCGAACCTCTCCATTGGAGGAGACTCCTCGACGCCGCACGGCGCAAGCCGTCAGCGCGGGACGAGGGCGTCCCGTCTCCAGCAGCCCCAATTCTTTCGATCGGCCGGTCGCTGGAGACACCGTGACCTACTGTCCCATCAGGCCCTACGACGATACGTTTTTTTATTCTCTAAAACCGGACATATCATTTGTTCATTCATCCGGACATATCAGGTATCAATGACAACGTATTTCATCTTCCTTGACGCTTGGTCTGTAATCAAGTAAGAGAAAGGCTTGAAGCATCTTGAAGGCGTTGCAAGTGGACGATCCCGTTGATCGGGATAGAGATCAATAAGCCATATTATCGAGATTACCCGGGAAAATAACGGAGGCGAAATGGATCGCAGGGATTTCATGAAGCAAGGGGCACTCTTAGGCGCGGGTGCAGGGCTGGCCAGCCTTGGACCTCAAGTAAAGCCCGTGTCAGCCAACGATCGCATTGGAGTGGCACTGATTGGCTGCGGTGGGATGGGCAGAATGAATCTCACCGATTTCCTGAAGAATCCTGGCGTCGAAGCAGTAGCCGTCTGCGACGTCTTTCAAACGAATTTGGAAAAGGCGCTGGCCGTGACCCAAGGGAAGGCCAAGACCTATCATGACTTCCGCCAGGTCCTCGACGACAAATCAATCGATGCGGTCATCATCGCCACTCCTGATCACTGGCATCCGCTCATCATGATTTCAGCCTGCCAGGCAGGCAAGGATGTCTATGTCGAGAAACCGGTCTCCAACCGCATCCGCGAAGGCCGCCTGATGGTCGAGACGGCGCGCCGCACCAACCGCGTGGTGCAGGTGGGATTACAGCAGCGTTCGGGGACTCATTTCCAACGCGCCGCGAAAATGATTCAGGAAGGCCAGCTCGGGAAGATCCACTACGTCCAGTGCTGGAATCATGAATACTCCAAGCCTGAAGGCATGGGAAATCCTCCAGACAGTGATCCGCCCGCCGGCCTCGATTGGGATTTTTGGCTGGGTCCCGCCCCCAAAGTACCGTTTAACAAAAACCGCTTTGGAGGCACCTTCCGCTGGTTTTATGACTACGGCGGGGGCAAGCTGGCCGATTGGGGAACTCATTTGATCGACGTTGTGCATTGGGCCATGCAGGTGGAAGCACCACTGACTGCTACTTCCTCTGGCGGGAAACTCTATTTAACCGACAATCGCGAGACTCCTGATACCCAGGGAGTCATCTATGAGTACCCCGGATTCCTTCTTCAATACTCCATCTTGAATCACAATACCTACGGCCATAGTGGGAATTTGGGCTGGAAGCCTTTCGGAAGTTACGGAATTCTTTTCCACGGGACTCTGGGAACGCTGTTTATCGATCGGGCCGGATACGAGGTATTTTCCCAGGCCGAGATGAATGTCGACCCCATGGGCACCGGCGTTCGCGACATTGACGACCTCACCGGCACCAGTTTGTATTACACGACCAAGCTGACTCCTTCCCGAGGTACGACTTCAGTCCAGCATCTTCCCCATGTGCAGAACTTTCTGACTTGCATGAAGACGCGCCAGAAACCCAACGCCGACATCGAAGTGGGCCACTGGACGACCACGGCTTGTCACTTGGGAAACATTTCGCTTCGTGTCGGCGAGAAAATCCATTGGGACGCCAAGACAGAAACCATAACCAACAATGAAAAGGCCAATCAAATGGTCACGAAACAGTATCGAGCGCCTTGGAATCTGCCCGGAATGTAGATGAGGTTCAGACCGCCATCAACTCTCCTGTTTGCGATTGCCCTCCTTTTGATGAGTTGGGTGAGGCCGGGTATT
Source organism: Terriglobia bacterium (assembly GCA_046331665.1). Classification (GTDB taxonomy): domain Bacteria; phylum Acidobacteriota; class Terriglobia; order Versatilivoradales; family Versatilivoraceae; genus CAWBAT01. The sequence goes on from JAXLQK010000034.1 coordinate 55,978, forward strand.
GAGGTCCTGGCGGAGCAGAATCAAGAACCCAGTCCCCAAAACTGGCCTTCCTTCCGGGGACTCCACGCTTCCGGCGTCGCCGTGAATCAAAATCTTCCGGATCGTTGGAACGGCCCGCAAGGCGTCAATATCTGCTGGAAGACGCCGGTTCCGGGCCTGGCTCATTCGAGCCCCATTGTCTGGGGTGATCGCATTTATCTCACGACCGCCGTCAGCAGTCTCGGAGACGGATCGTTCCGGCATGGCTTGTATGGCGACGGCGACGCTTCCACCGACCAATCCATCCACCAATGGAAAGTGTTCGCTCTGGAGAAGAAGACCGGGAAAATTCTTTGGGAGAAAACAGCCTATAAAGGGATTCCGCGTGAAAAACGCCATATTAAGGCAAGCTATGCCAACGCCACTCCCGTTACGAATGGCAGCTATGTGATTGCGTTCTTCGGCTCGCAGGGGCTCTACGCCTATGACACCGAAGGAAATCTGCTTTGGCAGAAAGATCTCGGGATCCTGAACGCGGGGGCTTATGACGATCCCAGCTACGAATGGGGTACCGCCAGCTCACCGATCATCTTCGAAGACCTGGTCATTGTCCAATGTGACACCCAGAAAGAGTCCTTCCTCATGGCCATGGACCTCGCATCGGGAAAGACGGTTTGGAAGACGGCTCGTGAAGAGCTTCCCTCCTGGGGAACCCCGACGATTTATACCGGCAAGAAGGGAACAGAATTAGTTACCAACGGCTCCAACTACATTCGAGGCTATGATCCCAGAACGGGACGGGAGTTGTGGCGTCTGGGCGGCAGTTCCAAGATTACCGCGCCAACACCGGTGTTTTCGGAAGATTACATCGTGGTAGCGAGCGGTCGCCGCCCGGAAGCACCCATCTTCGTGATCCGGCCTGGAGGGAGCGGTGATCTCACCTTGCCAGCCAGGCAGACCTCGAGTCGGCAGATCGTCTGGAGCAAGCAACAGCGGGGACCCTATATGCCAACCCCTCTGATTTATCGGGATTATCTTTATACCCTGGCGAATCAGGGATTTTTGGACTGCTACGAATTGCAAAACGGGAAGGAAGTCTATCGGGAGCGAATCCTGCATCAGGGCGGCGGTTTCAGCGCCTCACCGCTGGCGGTCGATGATAAGCTCTATTTGCCGGGGGAAGATGGCGACATTTTTGTCGTTAAGGCAGGGCCGCATTTCGAACTATTGGCATCGAATCCCATGGGCGAGCTCATCATGGCCACCCCGGCGGTTTCAAACCAGATGCTCTTGATTCGCACCCAACATCATCTGTTTGCCGTAAGCCAACCGCAGAGATGCGGGCTCAAGTCCCCTGCCCCTCATTAGTCACGAAGGCCTGCAGAAGCCTCGCCCCTATTTCCTCAATTTTTGCAAAAATTCTTTGCGGAATTTGGCGACCTTGGGGGCAATCACAAACTGGCAATAGGGTTGTCCCAGATTATTTTGGAAGTACTCCTGATGGTAATCTTCAGCCCGATAGAAATCCGGCAAGGGTGCCACTTCGGTAACGATCGGGGCATCCCACAATTTTTTCCGTTCGAAGTCGGCAATGGCCTGTTCCGCGATCTGCCGCTGCGTTTCGTCGTGATAGAAAATGACCGACCGATATTGGGTCCCGACATCGGCTCCCTGGCGGTTCAAGGTCGTCGGATCATGAATGGCAAAAAACACTTCGAGGATTTCCTGGAAGGAGATGAGCTTCGGATCAAATGTGACCTGTACCACTTCGGCATGGCCGGTCGACCCCATACAGACCTGTCGATAGGTGGGGTGCGGCGTGTTTCCCCCGGCATAGCCTGATTCGACCTTTTCCACTCCTTTGAGATCCACGAAGACCGCTTCCAGACACCAGAAACAGCCGCCACCCAATGTGGCCAACTCCCGGGGTTGAACTCCAGCCTGGTCGGCATACTCTAGCTCTTGCATCGCAATTCGCGTCCTTTGACATCAAATTATTTTGCCGAGTATAGCTTGAATATTATTGTTTCCCTCCAGACAAAATTCGCTGTATTTTCAAAATCGCGGTCAATGACAGTGAAGGCAGTTCAAGGCACTTCAAATCCAACCGGCAACATTATTTCATGATTGAGGCAGAAATCACCCGAATCATTGAACAGGAGCTGCAAAGTTCCGTGAGCAGGAGTGTCTTGCGGCATCCCCAGATTCGTTCCGGACTGGTATCTCCCCAAAGAACCTCGTACCTGGTTGACCTGGACTGGAATCGCACTCTGGATTTTTGGCTGGTTTATGAAGACCCCGACGACCCGGCGGGCTATACAGTCGCTTTTGACGACTCCACCCAAAAGTTCGGTTTGGCAATTACCCTTGGCGGCTTTAACCGGAGGCTGATACTAGGCTTCTATCCGAGTTTTCAAGAGACACTTAGTGAGATGTACCCTCATTTGCTGGACCACGAGTGAATCATTGGCGAAAGAGTTGGGGGCAAGAACAAATACGGGCTGAAGTATACACAATTGCAGATTTCGCGGTTGCAGATTGATTGAGATCCGACGTTTCAACGATAAAATCACTGCCCAGATAACGAATGATTGAATAGTGCCCCATCCAACAGAGGATCTCTACCTTAAGACCAAAATAATTCACCAAATCTTTAGGTATTAAATATGTTTTCATGGTTACCCCTCTTGAATGTGCCTTGGCATCGCTATCTTTCGAACCCTGAGCGCATTCTAAAAAAGGCAACCCGAGGACTTACATTCTCGGGTTGCCGAATCCCATTACGACGACATCTTGGAAAACACTCAAGCATCGGCTCTTCGCGGGCATTTACTTCTTGGTCTTCCCTGCGATCTGGATGTTCGTCTCAGAAGGAACATTTCGGGAAGCCACTTCCTTTTCAGCATTCGACTTGAGCAAAGTGCGACCTACTTCTTCACCTGGGGTCCAGATCTGGGACAGAAAGTACAGATCTCCGTAGCGGTTGAAAACAAGTTTCCCGTCTGAGGCAGCGCGGTTGGCTTGAACATCATTGGTCATGGGAGAAACAGATTTGCTGCCGTTCACGTTCTTGATCATGACCCGAGCTCCATTCACATTAGATATTACGTAGTCTCCCGCTGGAAGTGACTCGTTTCCAATGCGAAATTCAAAGGGGATGCTGGCTTTTACCGCATTAGCGGTTTGGGCATAGCCGGAAACCCCGGCCAGCACACTAACTAACGTAACTGCAAACAACATCCGAACGATTTTCTTACTCATTTGACCTCTCCTTATTTTTTGGACTTCGGCTGAAGCGAGCCGTCGACCGTTTTGATCAGAATGGCGTTGGTTGCGCGTCCAACGACTTCCCTTTTTCGTTCAGCCTGATCTTTGGTTATTCTTTTGACTGATTGTTTGTTCCCATGGGTTCATCTGTCTCTATATGGCAAGAGCTCAAAAAGCATTTCATCCCGTTTCGCAAATTTCCGAAAACGAGGCTGATCTTTGCCAGCGCAGACAGAACTAGCCCTTGTTTTCGGGGCGCTCGATGAGCGCCGATATTAGGTGATAGAACAATCCGCTCGGGATTCGGCGGTCATAGACCGCCGCTACAGCGAAGTACGCGATTTCATTCGATCAGCATCATGTAGTGCAAATTTTGGAGTGCGGGAGCTTGCTCCCGCTTTTGGGGATGCCAGCTTGCTGGCATCAACCTAATCGTCAGATTCGGCGGTCATAGACCGCCGCTACAGCCCCACCGGCGCTCGTAGAGCGCCGCTACAATGAGTTTCTGGCAGCCTGCTAATGATGATCGACCCGTGGATTTACTTTGCGATTTTGAAATTCCAGCAGGAAGCTGGCTAACCGCTCGGAAACGGCTTCCACCACTTTCCGTCCCTTTTGCAGAGTGGCCTTGGTGGGGTCGCCTACGGTTCCATTCTTGGAGTAGCGGCTGAACCACTCTTGATAGCGGACCGGCGATGATTGCTGGAGGTCCCAGAAGATGAATTCGGATCTTTCGAAGTGAATATCCTTTTCCGCTTTATCGATTTGAACGAGTTCCGGACGCAGGAAGAGCATGGCTGACGTTTCCAGTTCACAGCCGTGGGCCATCCCTCCCGGGAACTCCGATTCCCGAATTTCCTGAAACACTGCCGCCGGGATAAGATCCCACCATGAAACCAGCGCGCAAATCGCCCGGGTCTTATTGGTAATCGTCCGCGCGGCAATATCCATAAAAGGGACATTGCTCCCATGTCCGTTCACGATGAGGATTTTCTGGAAGCCATGATGCGCCAGGCTCTTTCCAATGTCGGCCACATAATTAATGAAGGGGTGCGTATCGATGGCGATGGTTCCGGGGAAATCCAGGTGATGTTCATTGAAGGCATAATAAACTGTCGGCATCAATAACGCCTGTCCGGGAATGCGCTGAACGGCGAGCCGCGAGAGTTCGCTCGCTGTGCAGGCGTCGGTCACCAGGGGCAAATGAGGCCCGTGCTGTTCGATGGTTCCCACAGGCAAAACCATCACCGGATTCGTTTTGACGACTTCACGGATCTCCGGCCAGGTGAATTCTTCATAGCGGTACTTGGTCATCGGTGGTCTCGCTTCGGCAGTTTTTGGGTGCGGGTCATTTCAATCCCCACCGCACTCAACTTTGGGCTGAAGGGGTGAAGCTTTCGCACTTTGACCCGAATTTTTTCCAAAGGGAAATGGAGGAAGAGGTCGGCGCAGACTTGTTCGCCAATCTCCTCGAGCAAGATGAACTGTCCATGCGTGCAGATTTCCTCCACGCGTCGAAAGACGGCAGAATAGTCGACGGACTTCTTGAGGTCTCCCGACTTTCCGGAGGGCCGCAGATTGACGTACAAAGTTACGTCCAAGCCGCAGAGTTGAGGCACAGAGCGCTCATCTTCCGTGACCCCCACCCGAATATCCAGCCGGAGACTTTCAAGCAGGATCTTGTCCATTGCAAAACTAAAATAGGAAAGGCTTAAGGCGAAGTCAAATGGTTTGTCTATTGAAAGGCGAATGTCACTTGAAATCGGGAGCAAGATTCAGCGCTCCAAGGTGCCCGCGGTTCACCTAAAGCGCTCAGCGTGGCTGCCTCGGTTGCCTGGAAAATGATCTCGACAACCTGCCAAGTCCTTCATTGAGCAATTCACCGGAAAGCCTTTGCCGCCCAGCAGACGCGTCTCAATTTGATGAGGTGATGAACAAGATCGGTCACGTGGTCGAGGCGTACCGTAGACTGGAGAACAGGCCGTGATCCTCTTTGACCGGTACTTCGATCCAGCAACTGGCGAAGTCGATCGCCGCTTGGAGGAGGCGTTGCAGGCCATTCAGAACGCCACCTCATGGGAAGGATTGAGACCGAAGACGGATGAAATTCTCTGGGACATTATCCAGCAATTAACGGATGGAGATATTTTGGGGTGGATGGCGGGAAGTATTGAACTTGACGGTCAGGAAGTTGAGTCTCTGACGGAAATCAAAAGACGTGCCACCAAGACCATCGATCTGCTCAACAACCCGTCTTACCAAGGCATTCGAGATCTGATTGGGCTGGCAAAATCACATTTTCGCCTCGACAGTCTCCTTCAGGAATTGAGCCGTATCGATTGGCACGCCTTGAGGGTCATGGCCGACCGCAGGCTTACTGGCTTCGTCGAGCGGTTGATCGGACAATCTCTCGAGAAGCTCAGTGATAGCGAATTAGCCAAGGCAATGGAACGTTTCCATCAGAGCCTCATGTCGGTCGATCAATTCAAGAACACACTTTATGGAAAGCCCAAGGCAACACTCGATCAGACATTTTGAATTTCATTTGCATGCGGAGTACAGCCGGGTCAGCGAACGTGAGGCTCTGATCGAGTTTGAGGTCAACCTTGCTACGGATAAGGAAAGAGCGATGAAGCGCGCCGGACATGGCGATTTTGCAGACGTTCTCACAGCATATGAAACCGGTGAGGTACTGCTCCATCAAGGGTTATTGACACACATAATCACAAAACAAAGCCGGTTTGCCGTCAACGTGATCGGCTGGCGCGCCGGCTGGCATTATCAAGGACTCGATCGCCTGATCATTGAAGCCGAACAGCGGCTCAGGGCCGAGCCAGGCGGTCAGCTCACGGTTATTACCAGTCTGGCTTTGCAAAAGGAACGGGAGCGGAAGAGAAACGGGGAACGCATCTACGACAATTTTCTCATCCGTTTCATTTGGGAATACCGAGGGAAGCTGGTATTCGACCAAGCCAATCAAGATTATTTGATTGATGTCATTACACGAATGGAGGCTCGCTATCGACTTGTCTTCGAAGACCCGGACACCACCCCCAAAGAGCTGCTACAGTATCTCAGCTTTGCCAAGGAGTTTGGGCTCATCGGTCCCGCGCAGACCGCCGAAGCAGTGCTCTTGCCATTGCTTCCGCTGGATGCCGAGGGAAAATTTGGAAAAGTCTCTCTCTCCTATGAGGTACGCTTTCGAGAAGAAGGGCTACGCGCTCTCTTTGCCCGAACCTTCACCCCGGCGGATGCCTTGAGCCTTCGTCGCCTGGTTCGTTTCATCGTTCTCACCAACTATGTGCGGAAAGGCCCCTATCTCGCCCGCCTCGGCTGGTGCTATTGGACGTCTGGGATTCATTCCCTTTGGTCAGACGAACGAATCAATTTCGCGGCCCACTCCCGCCGGGAGTTCATGCCTATTACTGCGTCTCCCTTCCCGAATCTGAATTCTCCCTCCAGTATTACTCTGACTCGTGACGGACTCGAGCAACTCGATGCGCTCTACCGAATCGAAGAGAGCCTGGTCACAGGCTTCCAAAAACTTTCCGACATCCTGCAGGCTCCGGGAAGAATGAGGCCCCTCGAGTTCGAAAAGGCCTTGGCAGACTTCGGTAGTGCGCTCGCCGTCTATGATGATTTCGACGAGGGAGAAAATACCATTTTCGCCTTGCTGGATAGACTCATTCACCAAGCCATTGGCAATTTGCCATTCCGAAATTCCAGTCTAACTCTGACGTCCAGCGTGAATCACAACAAGTTCACCAAAATGCTCTTTGCCTGACCATGCCAATCTCTTCTAACGCCTTTCCTTTCATTGAGATGAGACCTCTCGACCATTGCAGAGCTTTTCCCTCGATTGGTTAACGATACTCGGTCTTGGTGGGACTTTTTTTTCGGAACGAGAATGGCATGAAATGTTTTGCCTGGAAATGTCATACCTTGTTGAATGTCACAATCACCAAGCTTTGGTCTTGATATCGAAAATGGGATTCCATCAATTAATGTTACTTTAGCTCGATTCCCTTCGTCTGACACCAGACTCGCAATCAAAAAGACTTATTTGGCCCTCGGGAATATTGATCCGATCTGAAATTTATGAAATTCATCGATTTCATGCTTACTTTCACTACGGTAATTAGGTTAAAATTAGCTTTATTTCCCCGAACCCATTGAGGATTCTGCCGACGGCAAGAGCGTCCGTCCGTCTTTGCCACCTCGGCCAAGAAGGTCGTCTCTCGCACTTCGAGTAGACAGACATTCATTTGGAGCAAGCGATCGCGGGTCACAATTTTCTTGCCACACCCGGCATCAGGCTTAATTGAGGAGGGAGCGTCAAATGAAAAGGAAACACAAAAGTTGCTGGATGCACTTTCCAATAGTTCTGATCCTGGCAGCGACTGCTCTCATGGCTGCGCCTCCGCAAAACCCCAAGGAATGGACCATCATGTTTTATATGGCAGGCGGTCTCGATGTGGCGGGCGATGCTCGAAAGTGTCTCTTCAACATGAAGGAGGTCGGTAGCACTCAGAATGTCAATCTCTTTGCTCAGTTCGACACGGGTAGCGAGAGAACAGATACCAAGCAATACAAATTGACCAAGCTCCGTAATGCAAAAAAGATCAGGGATTTGATTGCAAGTGTCAACCCGGAGACTGAAGACAATACTCAAAAGGCACTTTTCGCACAGATTCTGCAACTGACTTCTGTGGATGAAGACACCGTTCAGAACCTTCTAAAAACTGTGGAAGTCAAAGTAGGCAAAAAGAAACAGACCCTGGGAGACGTTCTGAACCAGGTGCTTGTGACACCCGAATCTAAAAAATACTTTCGGGAGAAACTTCGAAGTGAACCTGCCCGGTTACAGGCCGCCAATGATCCCAGCTGGCTCAAGACCTATTTGCTGGAATCCATACTGGAGGGTGACACTGTAAACGTGATTGGCCCGACGAAAACCGGAAATCCCCAGGTTTTTTCGGACTTCATGAACTTTGCCCTCACCAATTTTCCGGCCAAGCGCAAGATGATTGTGATCTGGGGGCATGGGAATGGATTTTCAGTAGCCTCCGACTCGGGAACGCCAAGCGAAGATCGTGACCAACTGCTTCCATCCGAGATCAGGAGCGCTATCAGAGCCCTCAACCTTGGTGTACCCATCGATATTTTAGGTTTTAATGCGTGTCAGATGGATATGGTGGAAATCCTTAATCACCTCAAGGATATCGTGGGGATCAGCATTGCCTCTGAGGGGAACACGCCCAAGGAAAGTTGGCCTTATGATAAAATACTAAAGAAACTTAGGAAAAATCCGCAGATGGACGCTCGGGAATTGGCCAGCACCGTCGTCGTCGAATACATCAAGTCTTTTAACACGCTTGAGGATGTGCCTGTAGATCTTTCTGCCTGCGATATTTCAGAAGTCCAAAACGTCGTCAGCGCAATCAAGCACCTGACGCCGCTGCTGCTGAGTCTCGCAGTATCTTCAGAGTCAACGGTTCGAACAAAACTCGTGGAAGTTAGAAATGAATGCAAAGCCTACACAAGTGATTTGGTGGATTTGTCAGACTTCTGCCAGGTTCTGAGCGCCAAATTCTCTGACAATGCCAGTCAAGGTGTGGCCATTAGTCCGAAATGTGATCAAGTAATTGAAGCGGTGCAAAAACTGGTTGTTAAGCAGGAGAGTCAATTGAGAGTTAACGGGAAGATTGTCAACAGACCCCGAGTCTCTCATGGCGTTTCGATTTACTTTCCGGAGACTGGTGGCATTGACCCAAGATTTAAGAATCGGCTGGAGATTGCCGGAACCCGCTGGGCGGAATTTCTGGAATCTTATCAGTATGTTTTTGCGGCGACTCCTGTTGATTGAAAATTTGCATCAATCAAAGGCTCATTCCTGCCTTTGAATTTAAATCCTCTACTCTAAAAAGGAGACGATCATGGCAAAACCCAATAAAGATGGACTAGCAATTCCATTGCTGTATACAGTCGATGGAATCATCACTGAAGTTCAGAAAGATTCCGCAGCCACAACATCAAAGCTGACAATCAACCTGAAAGATAGTTTGGAAGATTTCACAGTTAGTGACGCGAAGAAATTTGAAAAAGATGACAATGTCTACATCGAAATTGCAGTCAGAAAAGTAAGCAAGAAAAAGGTAAGGGCAGCGACCGCGAACGAGGGAGCCTAAGAGCCGACTCTCCTAGCTCGCTCTGCGATAAATCCAGGAAAGCGGAAAAATGTTGTGCTGAACGCTCTGCTTGGTAATGTGGGTGTTCGTTGGGAGGCTGTCCTTTGAACTTCTGCATTTTTTCGCTTTTCATCTGTTTTGCCACAATTGGCGGGGCAATTCCTCTAAGTTCTTTCGGACAAGGAATTGAAAGCGCAACTAAGCTAGAGATCGGCCAAATCTATGAGCAGGAACTCCCCCCCAACGTTGTCTCTACCTACAGCGTTTACCTCTCCCAGGGACAACTTATCCAGTTCACCATTTTTCCAAGAAACTTGGATTTGAGCGTCTCGGTTATTGGGCCTGACAAAGTTAATCATGTGGAATGGACCGTTGAACCAGGTCACGCCTCTCCCATCGCATTTCTTTCGGATCAATCTGGGACGTATAATATTGAGATTGCTCGGCGAAAAGCAATAAATGCGATTGGCAGTTATCAGCTGAAAATCGCATCAATCCGGAAGCCAACCAATCTCGATCAACAAATCCTAAGGGCATCACGTACTCTATCTGAAGCTCGAGAACTGCGTCTTAACTCATCCCGAGATTCGCTACAGGCTGCGTTTGACAAGTATCAAGAGGCCGCTGAAGTCTGGCGGGAGGTTCATGACAAGACTCAGGAAGCATGGACTCAACATTCCACTGGGGATCTTTTTGCAACTCTATCCGAATATCAAAATGCTTTAAGCCACTTCGATGTCGCTCTTAAATTGTGGCGGGATATTGGAGATCGTAGCGGAGAAACGAGAACGCTGAATGCTGTTACCCTGGTTTATCTAAACATTGGCGAAATCAAGAAGGCTCAGGAGATTTGTGCTGAGGCTCTGCAACAGAGCAGAAGCCTGGGGGATTTTTGGGAAGAAGCCCAATCCCTGGATAACCTAGGATATATACAATTTGCCATTGGGGACATGGAAGCCGCGAAGGAAACGCTAGACAAAACGCTGGAGATTCGAGTTACGCTAAAAGACCTGGCCGGGCAAGCCGACGTCTTGTTGAACCTTGGATACGTTTACCACAGCTTAAAGGAAACCGAACGAGCAAGAGGCTTTTACGACAAGAGTCTTCAATTTTATCAAGACCTGGAGGATTTGGAAGGCCAGGCCATAACCCTCAGTGCAATGGGCTATTTGGCCAACATGTCAGGGGAAAGACAAAAAGCGCTCGGTTACTATGAAGAGGCATCGGCCCTATTTCAAAGGATAGGTAACGAGGTCAGAGAAACTAGTACCATCAGAGGCATTGCTTTGATTTATATGGAAATGGGTGAGCCGGAAAAAGCCCTCGGATATTTTGAGCGGGCACTGACTAAATCTCAGGCGCTTGGCGACCTGGCGGGAGAAGGTGAGGCGATCACTTATCTCAGCCAGATCGAGGGAGAGTTGGGGAACTACGAAAAGTCGATTGAATATGGTCAAATGGCTGCGACCTTATATCAAAAGATGGCTAGAAACTTAGGTGAGAGCCGAGCGCTTTTGACCCTCGCCAAAGCTTTTGAAGCCCAAGGAAATATACCGAAGGCATTCGAACAATATGATAGGGCACTCGAGATCAGCCGTAAATACGAAGATCCTTTCCAAGAAGGGACGGCATTAAATGCGCTTGGTCATCTGCATTACGTACAGGGGAAATTCCAGGAATCTCTGCCGTACTTCCAGGAGGCGTTGTCAATTCAAAAAAAGGCGGGGGATTTGGTTGGACAACCTGCAACTCTCTACAACATCGCCAAGGCGGAACGGGAATTAGGCAAAATGGAAAGCGCAGTCCGCAGCGCGGAACAGGCGCTCGATCTCACCGAGTCTCTACGCAGCAAGGTAGCAAGCCGTGAGCTGCGCTCCTCCTTTATCGCGTCCGTGCATCAACAATACGAATTGTCCATCGACCTGCTCATGCAAATGAATCGGGATCATCCGATGGAAGACTATGCCGCCAGGGCCTTTGCGATAAGTGAGCGCGCGCGGGCTCGTTCACTGGTGGAGAGCCTGGCGGAGGCTGGCACCGACCAGAAATCGGCTGCTGATCCTACCCTTCTCGCCCGGCGCAGCCAATTGCAACAACAGATCAATGCCAAAGCGGTACAACAAATGCGTCTGCAGGACAAGAAGTCAGATCAAACCAAGGCAGCCACTCTCGCCAACGAAATCGGTGATCTGACTGCCCAATACGACCAAGTCCAAAGCCAGATCCGTGCCTCGAGTCCGCAATATGCCGGCCTTTCTCAATTACCGTCATTGACCTTGAACGAAGTGCAGAAGCAGGTTCTGGATGAGCAATCGCTTTTGCTCGAATTCTCTCTCGGAGACGACCGTAGTTATCTTTGGGCTGTCACCCAAGAGGGTATGACAAGTCACGCCCTTCCCAATCGGGCTGAAATCGAGAAGCAGGCTCGCCAGGTTTACGAATGCCTCATTTCCCGCCTGCCGCTGGCCGGGGAAACTCCGGAACAATATCATTCGAGAATCAAAGACTCAGACACCCTCTATTGGCAGGAAGCCGCCGACCTGAGCCAGGCCCTGCTGGGTCCGGTGGCTGACCAGTTGGGAAAACGAAGGTTATTGGTCGCAGCAGACGGGGCCCTGCAATATATCCCTTTTGGGGCGCTGCCTTGCCCGAAGGAACAAGGGACAGGGAACAAGGAGCAAGGGGGAACGAATTCCGAGGGTCAAGGGACAAGGAACAAGGAACATTGGGATTTGAATGGGAAAGGGGACGCCTCCCTCAAGGGGGTAATTTCGGGACAAACAGACGTGACAGAATCACGGCAGAAGACTTCCTCTCCCGGACCCTTTTCTCCCGTTGGGCGAGAGGGAAAGAACTCGCTCGCACTGGATGAGGGGAGAGTTCCACTCGTTGCGGATCATGAGATCGTCAATCTCCCTTCGGCTTCGGCACTGGCCGTATTGAGGCAAGAGATTGCAAGCCGCAAAGACAAGGTACCCAACGCTGTCGCAATCTTGGCGGATCCAGTATTCGAAGTCGATGATCCTCGTGTCTCGAAACACGAATCCTCCGCTGCCGGGCTTTCTGTCCAGAAGCCGTCAAACCGGGATCTCTCCTGGTCTGCGTCCAGCGATCTCCAGATCGCTCTCCGCGACGTTGGGATGACACGCGGTCAACTGAGCATCCCTCGCCTGCTTTCAACCCGCCAGGAAGCAGAAGCCATCCTGGCGGTGTGTCCTGCGAACTCCTGCATGAAAGCAGTGGATTTCGAGGCCAGCCGCGAAACGGCCTTAAGTCCTGAATTGGGCCAGTTCCAGATTGTCCATTTTGCCACGCACGGCTTGCTTAACAATCAGCATCCTGAACTTTCCGGTTTGGTTTTATCGCT
>JAXLQK010000035.1:0-68458 GCA_046331665.1 Terriglobia bacterium
GACTACAATCTATCCATTGCTGCCTGGGTGGGAATGATAGCGCTGATGGGATTGGACGCGGAAACCGGAGTGTTCATGCTGCTCTTTTTGGACCTGTCTTATGAGGATGCCAAGCGTCAGGGAAAACTGCAGAATAAGAACGAGCTGGTCGAAGCCGTCATTCATGGCGCAGTCAAACGGGTCCGCCCGAAAATGATGACAGTGATGGCGGCCTTCATGGGGCTCATGCCCATCATGTGGTCCCAAGGGGCAGGAGCCGACATGATGAAGCGGGTTGTCGCTCCCATGGTTGGCGGGTTGGCCACTTCCTTCCTTCTGGAGTTACTGGTCTATCCGGCCATTTATTATCTTTGGAGGTGGCATTCCGAGGTTCAGCACTGGAGCAAGACCCCCGCGTGAAGCATCGCCTGACAGAGGAAGAAGAATTTTCAGTTTAATGTCAATGGTCGTTGCCTGAATGGGATTGGATAGCAAAGTGAAGCCTATGAACAAATCGAGCAGGAAGTCCTGGCTTGGAATTGTCGTGGTGGTATTGACCCTGGGAGTTCTGATCTATTTGGTCGAAAGTGGTCAACTGGCACCGGGGAAGTCGCTTTGTGCTGTCTGTCAGCGCCCTCTGCACAAGGCGGTGGTGTTTACACTGCTTTCCGACAAAGGCAAACGACTGGAGACTTGCTGTCCGCGATGCGGTCTTCGAGCGGTGGTTAGCGGAAATGCCACACCGCTGGCCGCCACCGATTTTAATGACGGCAAAACCATTCCGCCCCGGCAAGCCGTCTATCTTGAAGGATCTCAAATCATGGAGTGTTGTGCCAGCCCGACGCTTCGTTCCGATCAAGGCGTGGTTTGCGAGATGCACTTCGATCGTTGTCAGCCGAGCCTGGTGAGTTTTGCCAGCCTTGAGGAGGCCCGGCAGTATCAGTCCACCCAGGGCGGGAAGATCATCCCATATGAAGAGGCCCTGCAGAGCGTAAGAAATCAAATGGGGAAATAGGGGAACTCCCCACACTTGAGAATTGTTCAAATCCCCCGAGGAGGAATCATGAAAGTTCAGAGAATAGCATCTATGATCCATCCACCACACGGCGCGGTGCAGGTTTCGAAAGCCCGGAATAGTGCGTCGGTCTGGATGATTCCTTTGCTCCTGATATTATTTCCCCCTCAACTTAAGGCTGAAATACGTCTCCCCGTCGAGCATGAGCACGCCTTCAAGAACTGCAAGGGGGAATTGCTTTTTACCGATGACCGTGTTGAGTATGTGACCAAGGATGCGAAACACGGCAGGGTCTGGAGCTACATTGATATTCAGCAATTAGGTTTGATGGATTCCACCCATATTTCCCTGCTGAGCTACGAGGACATGAAATGGGAAATGGGGAAAGACCGACGCTATCGATTCGTCCTGACCGAGGGGACGGTCCCGCAGTCGTTGGCGCCATTCCTGCAAGGGCGATTGACCCGGCCTCTGGTTGTGGGAATCCACCCGGGGCCGTTTCCGGGCAAATTCGAAATCCCGGTCAAACACCTTCACGCCTGGGGAGGATGTCAGGGGATTCTAAAGATTGGAGAGGATTCGGTGAGCTACGAGACCACCAACAAAGAAGACTCCCGACTCTGGCGCATTGACACCTTGGAGTCGGTCGGGACAACGGGACCCTACCAACTACGTTTGACAACCATGGAAAGAACGGGGTCGGAGATCAGCAGTGAGAAAAATTTTATTTTCGAACTCAAGCAACGGCTGGATCCGGCAGCCTACGACTTTCTCTGGTGGAAAATCAATGGACCGCAGATCCACGCCCAAAAATGAAAAGGGCCGGCCATTCCTGTGATCACGCTTCCCCCTTCGCTTCGCTAAATGATCAGCGTTTCCCGAGAGCTTTCATTCCCGCTTCCAGCGTCTGAAGGATCGTATCCACATCGAAGACACAGCCACCCCAAGTCCCTCCGCTGGCATTTTGGAGTGCCGCCCAAAGCCGCGTATCGTCGGGAATTTGCGGATCGCTGGAGAGGTCGGAACGCAATGGGCGGCTGTCGAGTAGGCGTTTTCCTTCCTCAGGACCAAATTGAGTCCCACCATGCCCAACCAGATCGATACTGCCTTCCAATTTATTTCGATCGACGATGATCTGAATCGTGTCGCCTTCGATGACTTTCCCGATAGGACCTCCGGCTAGTGCTTCCGGCCCCACATGCCCAATGCAGGCGCCGGTCGAGACTCCGGAAAAGCGGGCGTCGGTAATCACGGCGATCTGTTTTCCAAAGGAAAGATGTTTGAGGGCCGAAGTAATTTGGTAAATCTCTTCCATCCCCGAACCGGCGGGACCCCGGCAAATAAGCACAACGATTTCTCCCGGCTTTACACGATCGGGGCCTTGACTCTTAATGGCCGCGATAGCCTCTTTCTCGCGCGTGAAAACGCGGGCAGGACCCACTTTTCGATACACGCCGTCGGGATCGACCACGCTCGGGTCAATCGCCGTACTCTTGATCACTGATCCTTCAGGTGCCAAATTCCCTTTGGGGAAGGTCACGGTGCTGGTCAATCCTTTTTTCCTGGCCGAATCTGGACTCAGGATCACGTCGTCGGGGTTGATCCCGTCCCTCTTGAGGAGAACTTCGCGCACCCGCTGGCGACGTTCCGAATGCTCCCACCAATCCAGGACATCGCCGAGTGTTTTTCCGGAAACCGTCAGCACATCGAGGTGCAGGAGGCCAAGACGCTTTAGATGCAGCATCACTTCCGGCACACCCCCGGCAAGGAATACCCGAACCGTAGGATGGTACATGGGGCCATTGGGCAGGACATCCACAATTCTCGGAACTTGACGATTCGTATCAATCCACTCCTGAATCGAAGGCCGTTTCACGCCCGCGGCATGAGCCACCGCCGGAATGTGCAGTAAAAGATTGGTAGAGCCTCCAAAAGCCGCATGCACTGCCATGGCATTTCGGAAGGCTTTCTCGGTGAGAATTTTGTTCGTATGAACCCCTTGTGATTCCAGATAAATGAGGGCCCGTGCCGAACGGCGCGCCATGTCGAGCCAGACCGGCTGTCCTGAAGGAGCCAGAGCGGAATGAGGAAGGGTGAGCCCCATTCCTTCGGCAACGACTTGCGAAGTGGCGGCGGTACCCAGGAATTGGCAGCCGCCACCCGGTGTGGCGCAGGCGGAACAAAGTAGTTCGGCGGCCTCTTCGAAGCTCACCTCTCCGTGGGCAAAACGGGCGCTTAACGACTGAACTTTCCCGGCATCCTCTCCCTCTTCCGGGGGCAAGGTAACCCCTCCGGGGACAAGGATGCATGGCAGTTCATGCATTGAGGCCAAGGCCATCATCATGGCAGGCAATCCTTTGTCACACGTCGCCACTCCCATCACCCCATGGCGCGTTGGAATGGATCGTACCAGCCGGCGAAAAACCTGGGCGGCGTCATTGCGATAAGGGAGGCTATCCATCATACCGGTAGTACCTTGCGTTCGCCCATCGCACGGGTCGGTACAAAATCCGGCGAAGGGCAGACAGTCCTGCGCTTTGAATTCTTCGGCGGCGGCTTGCATCAAGAGACCCACCTCCCAATGCCCAGTGTGATAGCCCAGGGCGATCGGACGGCCTTTCGGGTCGCGGATTCCACCCTGGGTGCTCAAGATTAGAAACTGTTTCCCGTTTAACGCTTCAGGACTCCATCCCATACCCGCATTTTGGCTATAGGCGAAGAGATTTCCACTGGGAGAGTCTCGGAGCATTTCTTCAGTAATGGGCACACGTCCCTGAGGACCGGGTGCCTTGGTCATGATCTGGTCAATCCCGGAGACGTCTGTTTCAAAGATCGAATTGATGAACTCCTGACTCATGGCTTTTTTCCTTAAATCCATTCCTTCATTCTCCCCTCAACAAGTTGGATTTCACCAGCACCCGTTAGCGACAGAACCTTAGCAAATTCCGCTGATTTTGTCTGTTTCCGTTGCAGTCCGCGAGGTTTTGCGATTCCAATTCCTGAGGACAGGCTGACCCCAAACCGGACATTTTTTCCGAAAAAAGACCGCTCGTAAAGCTGTCCTCGACCAGCAAATTTCGGCCTTCGATCCATGCTGCAAAAATCAACGATTGATGAGAATAAACAAGTTATCCATGATCGCAGGGGAAATTTCCTCGCCGACTCAGAGGTTTGAGCCCGGTACAACTTTTTGGCGCCGCAATTGCATCTAGTGATAGCAGAGAGGGCAACATGAAAAAGACGATGAAGGGGCTAGACCAAGGTTTAACGTTGATGAATCAGATAAAGCAAATTCTCGAGTTTGACGATAGCTCCATCAGAATGTATTTGGACCATTCTTACCCGCAGTGGGGTGACCGGGAGAAGGGCTGGCCAATGGAAGACTCGATTGAATATAAGGTCGTCAATTTCATGCCTCCGGAATCAGATAAGTCGTACTCCAACCTGGAGCAGTTCTCCGCTCAACCTGACCTTAAGATGTTTTGGAACATTCACGTCCAGAAGCAAGTCCTGTACTTTGAAGAAGAGTGTCTGATGATGATGAATATTGCAAAATCACACACCCTGTGAAGCATCCTCATTGGCGGCGGTCACGGCAGGCGTTTTTCCAGACCAGCCATTGACCGTGTTCTTTCCTTTCTTCTTTTCCACTCAACAAAAGTGATGGCCATTACGGAAATTCCCAGGCACATCCAGCTAAACACATCTCCAAAGCGGGTGTAGAAGGTCTGCTCATCCTTCCAGGCAAACCCTCCTTCGATGGCGGTTCGCTCAAACCGCTTCGTTGTATAAAGTACTTCTCCGTAGGGACTCACCACCGCGCTAATTCCGTCATTGGCGGCACGAAGCAAATAGCGCCGGTTTTCGATGGCGCGCATACGCGCCATGTTGAAGTGTTGAAGCGGCGCGGCTGAATCTCCAAACCAGGCATCATTCGTTACGTTGACCAGGACATCGGCACCCTCCAGGGCAAATCGGCGCACCAGGTCAGGAAAAATGGCTTCATAGCAGATAAAGGCACCGACGCTGTGTTTGTTGTCCAGGGTCGTCAGGGTAAGTCGCCCTCCCGGGATGAAGTTCCCAGCCTCGGTTGAGATCTTGTTAACAAAGAAGAACAACTTCGGGTACGGGATATATTCTCCAAACGGAACCAGATGAACCTTGTCATATTGAGACAGTTTGAGACCGGAAGGAGAGAGAACGGCCAGGCTGTTGACCGGCAAACCATCCGACTGACCGGGTTCCGGCTCACGGAAATCAACAAAACCGAAGAGGAAATAGGCATTCGCTACTTTGGCAATATGTTCCAGTTGTTCCCTGAACTCGAAGTCATGATTGAAATAAAACGGCGTTGGGGTTTCGGGCCAGAGAATTAACGTCACCGGGGGCTCACTCCCACCGCCATACTGCGGAGATACGCCCAAAGATAAATTGCTCAGGGCATTGAGCAAGCGGCTCCGGGAATTCGGACTCCAGTCCTGGTCAAGTCTGATATTGGTCTGCACAATCCGGGCTCGATTCGGCATGGCATCCCGACGGGTGGGAGGCAGCCAGGGAAAGTTGAAAACAAACAGAATTACCAGAACCCCACCCAAGCATAACCACGAGCGGCGGGACGGCCACTCGATGAGGCGAGCCAATATTGCGTTGACCATGACCAGCAAAAAAGCGAGCCCGTAAACGCCCGTGACGGTGGCGATGGGCGTGAGTTGCGGGGAATTGATCAAGGAGTACCCCAGCAAGCACCAGGGAAAACCAGTCAGCAGATGGGTACGGCCATATTCCGTTGCAACCCACAACGCAGGAGCCAACCACCACGATTGGCGCGGCAGACAAGCATTGACTTTTGCATAGAAGAATGCGAAGAGCCCGTAAAATGACGCCAGGTAGAGAACCAGGAGACAAAAAACGGAAGCGGCCCCTGGCCATCCTAATTCGCCATAGTTCTTAAGAACAGTGGTAATCCAGTAGCAGGCTCCCGCAAAGAAAATGGCGCCGGCTCCCCACCCGAGCAGGAAAGCGCGACCCATCGATTTTTCGCGATCTATGGCCAACAGGAGCGGCACCAGACAGCACCAGGCCAGCACCGAAAAATCGCACTTGGGAAACACCACCACATTGAGGACTCCGGCCAGGATGGCCAGTGCCACGCGGGAAGAAAACGTGGATGTGAGAAGGGAGAGCAAAGGGATTACGGATGCTTGACGATTGACTTATAGCCTTCGGACTCGAGTTTCTTTTTGATCTTCGCAGCTTCGCTATCGCTATTATAGGGCCCCACCTGAACTCGAATTAATTGGTCGGGCTGATTCTTGTCCGGATGAATCACGAAAACATGATACCCCTTGGAACGGAGTGTCTTCGCGAGCTTTTCGGCTTCTGCAGTCCCTTTCAAGGCGGCCACCTGCAGGCTGATGACTGGGTCCGAAGCCTGTTTGGCAGGCTGGGCTTTCGATATGTTTTTGGCGCTTTTGGAGGCATCGGATTTTGCAGAGGCTTTGGAAGGCGTCTTTTCCTTGGCAGTGTCGGGGTGAAAATTTTCATCAACCTTGGACTCTTTCACCGCTTTGTAAAAATCGAGGTCAGGAGGTGGTTCTGACCCCGCGGCAGTCGCCACTTCCTCCCCCACCTCTTTTCCAGCCGGCTTCGCATCTCCTCCCACCGGTCGTAGCCCTTCTTTGGCGGTGGACTCGGCAGCCGGTGAAGACTGAGCCACCGGAGAGGAGTCCTCCACGCTTTTTTCCGCCCAAGGTTCTTTCGCAGGAGTTGTGGCGCTGTGCGCCCTTCCCACCACATAGCCGAGCGCAAAGAAGACGGCGCAGACACCTACGGCGGCCAGGAAAAAGAAGGCCAGATGCCGATGATCGAGATTGAGCGATTTGCTTTCCAGACTTCCCCTCATGAATCCTTGGTCTCCCTTCGCATAAACGAGGAAATGATATCAATCGGAACGGGGAAGACAACGGTGGTATTCTTTTCGACTCCGATTTCCGTGAGCGTTTGCAGGTAGCGTAATTGAATGGCAATCGGTTCCTTGGTGATGACGGCCGCGGCTTCCGCCAGTTTTGCCGCGGCTTGAAACTCCCCTTCCGCATGAATGATCTTGGCTCTTTTCTCGCGCTCGGCCTCGGCCTGCTTCGCCATGGCCCGCTGCATTTCCTGGGGCAAATCCACCTGTTTGACTTCGACGAGCGCAACCTTGATCCCCCAGGCATCGGTATGCTGGTCCAGGATCGATTGAAGTTTCGCGTTTAAAATTTCCCGTTTACTCAGCAGGTCGTCGAGGGGGACTTCGCCCAGCACGGAACGAAGTGTGGTTTGAGCCAGCTGGGAGGTCGCGTAAAGGTAATTCTCTACATCGACAATGGCTTTGATGGCATTCATCACGCGAAAATAAACGACGGCATTCACCTTCACCGATACGTTATCGCGGGTAATGATGTCCTGAGGCGGGACATCCAGAGTCACCGTCCGCAATGGAACTTTGACAATCTTGTCGATCGGCCACCACACAAAGATCAGGCCCGGACCCTTCGGCTGGGGAAACAATCTCCCCAGGCGAAAGATGACGCCGCGTTCATATTCCCGCAACACATTGATTGAGTTAAATAGCCAGATCACGACGATGATCATGAAAAACATGGTTACAGAGGGGCTAAGGGATTCCATCGTGGTGTTCTCCTTTCACACGCAATTTTAGGGCGCTGCGATCTAATTCTTTTCCACTTTCAGTTTCATCCCCGACACCGCAAGCACTTTTATTCTGTCGCCGGTTCGGATGGGCGAGGAACTATGAGCTTGCCATATCTCACCATGAACATGGACTTTCCCATCATCGAGAATGTCCGTCAATGCCAGGCCTAATTCGCCGACCATACCCTCTTCGCCAGTGACAGATTTCTTGCGATGCGAGACGATCACCAGTCTCATCAGAAAAATGGTAATCCCGGCAAAGGGAAGAGTCACTCCAATCGCAGTCGCCAGCCGCACTTTCATTTCCGGGATGGGGGCGTTAATCAAAATCAGCGAACCCAACACCATGGCGACGACGCCCAGGATGGCGAAAATGCCGTAACTGGTGACCTTGGCTTCCAAGACAAACAATACCACCGCACAAATGATCAGGACGACCCCGAGCAGATTAATGGGCAGGATATTCAGGGCAACGAGGGCCAGAAAGAGACAGAGCCCCCCGAGAACTCCCGGCAAAATGAAGCCAGGGTGGGTAAATTCGACGTATAGCCCCATGAGGCCGATAATTCCAAGAATGATGGCAATGTTAGGGTCCAGAATCTTCGTCAGGAGCTTCTGACGTGGCGACATGGGATAGGAATAAAACGCCTGTCCTTTCAACTTAAGCGTGTGCAAACTTCCATCGAATCGCGTGATCGTCTTTCCATCGAACTGATTCACCAAATCTTCCTGGTCCTGCGCAATGCCATCGATGAGGTGATCTTTCAGTGCCTCGGTTTCGGTAAAGGATTTGCTTTCGAGAACGCCTTTTTCGGCGAGTTCCACGTTTCTCCTCCGCTTGCTGACAAAGCTTCGCAGGTAGGCGGCGGCGTCATTCTCCACTTTCTTATTCATCACCTCATCAATTTTTCCCCCGCCGATCATCACCGGGTGCGCCGCCCCTGTGTTGGTCCCTGGAGCCATCACCGCCAGATCCGCCGAAAGCAAGATGTAAAAACCTGCCGAAGCGGCGCGAACCCCGCTGGGGGAGACATAAACAATCACAGGAACTTTCGAGGCCAATATTTTCTCAATGATCTCCCGCATCGACTGATCGAGGCCACCCGGGGTACTGAGCCGGATGAGTACTGCCTGAGCCTGCTCTGACTCTGCCTGGTTAATTCCCTGAATCATGTATTCCGCCGAGACAGGGTGGATCACTTCGTCCACATCCAGAACGAACACCGTGGCGTAAGCCCATACGGGTAAAAGCAGCATCGGAAGCAGGCAGAGGACAATTTTTTTAGGCATCGGGATCATCATCTTTCTGGATTCAGCGATTGGAAAGAGTCTTCACCAATTCGCGCGCTTCTGTATTGTCGGGTTCGAGGTTGAGAGCATTCAACGCTTCGGTTCTGGCCTCTTCCTTCCGGTTGACGGAAAGATAGAGGCGGGACAGCTTCAGCCGCACAGGCGCGCTGTCTTTCAGCCACAAACTGGCGCGAAGCTCCAGGATTGCTCTGTCTTTGTCTCCCTTCGCTTCAAGCACTTTGGCCATTTCCAACCGTGCCTCAATCGACTGTGGGGAATCCTGGATCGCCCTCGAAAGAATTGCTTCCGCCTGCTCTACGCGGTTTGCGGAGAGGTCCTGTTTGGCCTGTTCGACTTCATCGTGAACTTTTTCGCGGCCGGTCCGTAAATCCGACTTCCCTTCCTTGATCTGCTGGATCTGCAGTTGTAGCTGTTTCAAACTGGTTTCGTCAAAGTGAGTCTGAATTCGAAACAGGTCGGGGATTTGTTTGCGCGCCTCCCAATTCTCCACTTTCGGACTCAAGCGTTTCGCTTCTTCCCAGGCCACGATGGCTTCGTCATTATTCCCCGAAGATTGAAGGCATTTGTAGAGGAGATAATGAGCTTCTCCGTCTTCCCCGATGAATTCAATGGCATCATCCAAGGCCTGGATGGCAGCCTTGAAATTTCCGGTTCGCCAGAAATGGTATGCCAGATTAAAGCTATAATCCGGCTCCGCCGGCTCCGTCTCCACCGCCCGCTGTAAAGCAGTCACTGCCACCGGATTGGAACCCTTCAGGCTCAAAGCAATTCCCAGGTTTGTCTCTACCGGTCCCAGTGGCAAAATACGGCTCAGGCGCTGAAATTCCTCGCTGGCCTTGTCGTAGTCCTTCAAATAAAGGTAATTCAATCCTACCAGAAAGTGCGCCTCTAAATATCCTTCATTGGATCGAAAGAGCTTTTGCAGCCACAAATTCGAGGTGGCGTAGTCTTTTTGTTGATAGTAAACCTTCCCCAACTGCAGGATGGCCTTGGCATAGTTCGGATATTCACGGTCGGCCTGCCGGAAAAAGCGAATCTGTTTGATCTGATCCGACTCCATCAGCCCACGGATGTAACTTTCCAAGGCGACGTTCGGGATGGCCGGGAATCGGGCCAGAAATGCATCCAGACTCTGCGGGAAGGAGTGATCTACTTGTGTCAACAGCTTCCAGGCGAGCCGTCCGCTGAGTAATTGGATGTCTTCGAGCGCTCCCGATTCCTTAATCGGCTCACTGAGATAGTTCTTCCCCAATTCCAGACAAGCCAGATTGATCTCGATCTTCTTACCGTCGGAATTATATTCCCCAAGCACTAAGAATTGCGCATCGAGTTCTTGTCCAATCTTGATGAGGGTTGCCTTAGAGGCATGGGTGGAGTAGGCGATCCCGATCCGGTCAAAGGCGATAATTCTTTCATCCCGCCCCAAGACGTTCAAGCTGGCCCATTTCAAGCGTTCTTCCAGCAGGTCCGGCAGACATTCACTGAGCCACTGAATATTGGAGTTCTTCGAAATATTGGTGAACGGGAGAACGACGAGAGTCCGGACTTCAGCCCAGCCTTCCCTGCCTCCCAAGCATAAGAACAACAGCAGCTTCAATCCGGACTTGAGACACCTTTGCCAATGGAGGCGGCCCTGTTTGCGACCTGCATTTCTGGGTGCCGGTCTTCCCGCCCTTTGAGACGCAAACAAGTTATCCAGCCAAGCTGTTGAATGCCTCAATTCCGGCTCCTATCGCACAAGACAATTATATCAAAGCGGGATGGTCCAGATCACCTTGAAAGCTAATTCACATTCTCAAACCTGTGAACTTTTTGAGTCTTCATTTCGTTCATTGAGATGGGGACAGATTGTTGAAGGTGAGATACAATTGGCTGTCTTCAAGATGAAGGGGAATAGTATGAGCCCAGAAAAGACGCGTTCGCTGTGGGGGCCTGTGCTCCTGATAGGGGTTGGAATCTTGTTCCTGATTCACAACCTGATTGAGATCAACATTTTCAAAATGATTTGGCCCTATTGGCCCCTGATCCTGGTCTTGGTAGGGATTAGCAAACTGGTCGAATATTATCGGGGAAAGGGTCCTGTCCCGGGGAAATAACCGACTCGCAAACGCCAGAAGCAGGCTGAGGCTGAGTGACGTGGCGAGTCGACCGACCGGTTAACCCTCTTGCTTCTTCTTGGCATCCTGCCAGAGTTGCTCGAGTTCCGATATCGTGCTTTGACTGAAATCCTTTCCAGTTTCCTGCAAAGATTGCTCAATGTGCTGAAATCTTCGGATGAATTTCTTATTCGTTTTCCGAAGCGCCGTTTCCGGGTCAATCTCCAGGAATCGCGCTATATTCACCGCTACAAAGAGCAGATCACCCACCTCTTGCTCCACCCGTGGATCGATGGGTTTCACTCTCGGCTGCTGTAAGGCTGCTTTCAGCTCGTCCACTTCTTCATGAAGTTTTTCGAAGATCTCATCCACATGGGACCAGTCAAATCCAACTCGTGCCGCTTTGGCCGTGAGCTTATTGGCTTCCAAGAGGGCCGACATGCGTGCGATTCCCTCCAGGACCGACGGCTTTGAGGAGGCTGTGCCGGGCGATGTCTGGCGGCCGGCCCGTTCGGCACGCTTGATCGATTCCCAGTTGTCCACGACTTCTTCGGGAGAAGACGCACGCTCATTGCCGAAGACATGGGGATGGCGGCGGATCATCTTCGACAGAATCCCTGCGATCACCTGCTCAATCTGAAAACTCCCCTCTTCTTCCGCCAGTTTGGAGAGGAAGACTACCTGAAACAAAAGGTCTCCCAGCTCGGCGCACAATTCCTGGCGATCTCCAGCATCCATCGCATCGAGTACTTCGTAGGCCTCTTCGAGCACCATGGGCTTCAACGTATCAAACGTTTGTTCCCGATCCCATGGACAACCGTCCGGACCCTTCAAGCGGTCGACGAGTGCCACCAATTCCTCAAAATTTTTACCCTTGTTCTCCAAAGGACTGGATCCTTTCGAAATGAGCTATTTCTTAAGGTCGATCAAGCTCAATTGAGTCAGCCCACCCAAGAAAAGAATTACGACGGATGCGCCCTTCCCAGACGGTCAAGAAACTTGCTATCATTTTGCATCAAATCTTCAAAAAGCCAAGGGAAGATCGAATGAGTCTTCGTCATTTGATGATGCTGTTTCTCCTTGCCGTGTGCTCATGCCGGGAATGGTCCTGCCGTGAACCAGCGCCTGCGGAACGCAACGTCACCCTACCTTCCGGGCGGACCGGCGGGAGCCTGCGCCTGGCTGCGCAATCTCCAAGCTCATTGGATCCCATTCAATCTCGCTCGTACTGGGAATCCGGAATTGTCCTGCAGCTTTTCGATGGACTTGTCCGATTCGACTCTGTGCTCAATATCGTTCCGTCTATCGCGCAAGATTGGTCGATCTCGCCCGACGGCAGAATCTATCGGTTCGAATTGCGCAAGGGAGTGCGATTTCACAACGGGCGGGAAGTGGAGGCTGAAGATTTTGTTTACTCATTTTCGCGACTGCTAGACCCGAAAGCGGGCTCCCCGGATTCGTATCCCTACTGGAAAATTCTGGGAGCCAGCCAACCAGTTCCTCAGGACGCCTCCGGCGCAAGTGGTCTGCGCGCTTTGGGTCGCTATCAACTGGAGATCAGGTTGGAACATCCTTACGCACCCTTTCTGCGACTGCTGGCTATGCAACCTGCTTCGGTAGTCCCGCGTGAGGCGTTGACTTCCGGGAATCCATTTTCGATCCATCCCATCGGGACCGGCCCCTTCAGGCTGGCCGCTTGGGACCCTTCTTCCGGGATCCGCCTCATCGCCAACACGGACTATTTCGAGGGAAGGCCCTGGCTGGATGAATTGTATATACGTACCTACCCGGCACTGAGTGCCAGTCAAAGCTTCCGAGATTTTCTGGACGGAAAATTGGATCTTTCCTTTATTCCGTCCGAACGCATCAAGGAGGTTAAGAACCATTCGTCCTGGAGTTTTGTGAATCGTCCTGTCTTAAGATTTCTCTATCTCGGCCTGAATATGAAAGACCCGCTCTTAAGGGATCCTGCAATCCGCAAGGCGATCTGCCACGCCATCAACAAAACGGAGGTCATCAACAACGCCTTTGATTATGAAGTGACCCATTCCATTCTTCCCAATTCCTTGTTGGGCTCGGATTTTTCAAATGCCACGGATCCCTACGATCCGGGGACGGCTCGGCAATGCCTGGAACAATATCGAGCTAACCACGGGAAAAATGTCACTCTTCAGCTCTGGCACGCCTCTGTTTCCGATTCGCGATCGCGTCTTCTTTCGAAGATTTCGGCTGATCTCGAGACCATCGGATTTCGTGTGGAACTCAAGCTGGTCTCCTCGATGGAGACACTGCTCTCCGCGATCTATTCGGGACAGGCTCAATTATTTTTGCTGGGGGAGCAAATTGATTTTCCAGATCCGGACGCTTTGCTGGATCGCCTGTTTAATTCCCGGAGCCCTGGCAACCCTTTCGGCTACCGGAATCCGGAAGTTGACCGATGGTTGATGGAAGCGCAGATGACATTGGATGATGGACAGCGCGCCAAACAATACGGAGCCATCGAACAGCAAATTCTGAGCGACCACGTGATTCTGCCTCTGGCTTTCATCCGATATTCTTATGTCTACGCTCCACGGTTTAGAAACCTGGAGGTCAATGTCCTGGGATTCCAGTGCTTTCCTTCCGGCAAGTCTGGCAGGAAAGCGAGTGACCTCGCGATTCATTGGCTCACCTGATCGAGTTCCTCTTCCACGGCACTCATCAGCGGCAGCAGGACATCGGGACCGAAATCAAACCGGATCCCGGCACGGGCAAACAGCTCCGGCAGTGGCCGGCTGCCCCCCAGCTGTAACGCGCTCCAATAGCTCTCGATTGCCTGTCGGGAATCGTTCTTGGCATTCAACCAGATCTGCAGGGCTCCCAACTGGGCGATGGCATACTCGATGTAGTAAAAAGGCAGCTCGAAGATGTGAAGTTGCCGGTGCCAGCTGGTCGCCTGTGCCTGGCTGAACCCGGTCCAGTCTTCGCTGCCGCCGAATCGCTGATGCAAGTCCAGCCAAGCGGCGCGGCGTTCTTCGACGGAATGTCCGGGATGCGTGTAAATCCAGTGTTGAAACGCATCCACCCGCGCGATCCAAGGCAGGATATCGATAATCCCTTCCAGATGCCGTTGCTTTGACCGGTGCTGGTCTTCGGTGTTTGAATAAAAAATATTCAAGAACTCGCCGCCGAGCAGTTCCATGCTCATGGAGGCCACTTCACAGAATTCGATCGGCGCATGCCGATAGTCCGAGAGGGGTTCGGACTGGGTGGCGAAGACATGAAAGGCGTGCCCCGCCTCATGAAGCAGCGTTCGCACATCTCCATCCAGTCCGACGGCATTCATGAAAATGAACGGAAGACGGGCTTCTTCCAGGGAGGACTGATATCCCCCGGGAGCTTTTCCCTTGCGGCTTTCGAGGTCCAGCAAACGGAGATCCCGCATCGCGGCCAAGAAATCGCCAAAACGAGAATCCACCCTGCCGGAAATTCTAAGGCAGCCCTCCACCAGTTCAGCCGCTTCCCTAAAAGGCATTAAGGGAGGACGATTCAGTGGGTCAACCTGAAGATCCCATGGACGAAGGGTCTCGAGCTTGAGCTGTCGGGCTCTTTGGGCATCGATTTTTCGCATCAACGGAACGACTGCTCGCTCGACCCCCTCGTGGAAACGAAAGCAATCCTCCGGGGTATAGTCAAAGCGCTCAAGGTGCCTAAACGCATAATCGCGGTAGGAGCCAAACCCCGCATTGCGGGAGATCTTCCCCCGCAACTCCAAAAGGCCGTCAAACAACGCCTCGAGCTTGTCCGCCTCCTTCCAGCGCCGTTCCGTCACCGCCTTCCAGGCGGACTCACGCAAGGGCCGGTCTGGCAGTTCCTGATAACGGCTCATCTGCTGCAAGGTTTGTTCCTTGCCATCAAATTCAACGGTGAGCGATCCCATCAGCTTCTGGTAACTTTGGGACGACTTGGACTCTTCGGTTTCCAGTCGGACATTCTCTTCTCGAAAGAGTTCCACTTCATTCCGAAAGGATCGCCACAACACAAAGTACCGTTCGTTCGACAACTGCCTGCAGCCAGCAGACTGCAGACATTTTGTCTTGAGGCGCTGATCAGCCGGCTTGATATTTTCTGCAATCTTTTCCAGGTACTCAAAGTAGGCCTTTTCGAGATCCTTGTCGGCAGTGTCACAAGTCATTCGGATGTAGCGCAGGGTCCCTTCCTCCTGGATAACATCCAGAAGCTCGCTGCGATCCAGCAGAAAAGCTTCCACTTCTTCGGAAGTATTCAAGGGCCGCTGTTCCAATCTCTCAAAGAAGGGAAGGAGATTTTCCCAGTTGGAAAAATCCAGAGAAGCCAGTACGAGGCGGCGCTGGTATCGATGGGGAATATTAGTGAGTAAGGTCATGGGAACGCATCAGCTCCTCGAGAATTTTAAATCGGATCTATGCTACGAGGACCACGAAAGATTTGCCAGCAGAGTATTGCGGGGACAATCGGGTGAATCGCCCAAACGCTTAGAATCTTTCTACGACTTTTCCGGCTTTGTATTCTTGAAGACCGGGTCGGGCCATGCGGAAGGCATTTGTGCCGAGTCGCCGGGCGGATCTGACTCTTGGGAAGAAGCCCCCTTTGCAGGCACCTTCTCGCCGACCAGGGGTTGAAGGGCCCGCACACGCAGTTCACGCTGGGGAAACGGAATTTCTATTCCCGCTTCCCGGAAGGTCTTTGCAATGGCAATACAGATGTCGCTTTTCAACTGGAACCAGGTCTCTTGCCGGGCCGACCAGAATCGCAGTTCAAAATTCAAACTGCTCTCCCCAAAGCCCAGGAAGAAAGCCATGGGAGGCGGATTGATCATGACCATGGAATTGGACCGGGCCACATCGACCAGTAATTTGAGAACGAGTTCAGGGTCCGTCCCATACGCAACTCCGACGGGCACTTCCACCCGGCGCCAGGCGGAGGATAGCGTCCAATTTATCACCTGGTTTGAAATCAACGTGCTGTTGGGCACGATCACTTCCGCGTCTTGAGGCGTCTGAACTGTGCTGGAGCGAGCGCCGATCCGCTTTACGGAACCAACCAGCCCGCCAATGTCGACCACGTCACCGACGCGAATCGGGCGCTCAAAGAGCAGAATTAATCCGGAAACAAAATTATTCACGATATTTTGCAATCCGAAGCCAAGTCCGACGCCCAGCGCGCCGGTAATGACCGTGAATTTGTT
Source organism: Terriglobia bacterium (assembly GCA_046331665.1). Classification (GTDB taxonomy): domain Bacteria; phylum Acidobacteriota; class Terriglobia; order Versatilivoradales; family Versatilivoraceae; genus CAWBAT01. The sequence goes on from JAXLQK010000035.1 coordinate 16,301, forward strand.
CCACCGGACCCCGGTATCCGCGAGCGCCGCCACAAAGACGACGATGAGGAGAACATAATAAGAAACCTTCGAAATTGCATAGGGCAATCCATAATGCAGGGGTAACTTAGCCAGGACAACATTTTGGAGAAGAAAAGTAATTAACTTGGCCAGGCCGTATCCGATGATCACGATGAGGAAAACACTCAGCGCTCCTCCGAGCGAAAAACTCATGCCATCTTCCCCCCCTACCTTGAATGAGTAGTTGAGGACGGCTAAGACACCTTTGGTCAAATCGTCGAGGACCGTAAACAAATACAACTCAAACCGGAGCCAAAGCGCCAGGGCCCCCAAATCCAAAACGCGTTTTCCCCAGCGTTCCAAGGGCTCACGGTATTGCTGCGTCAGATCTCGCCCCTTGTCGCTCCGCAAAGCCACGACAAAAATTAAATTCAAAATGCGAGCCATGCTGTAGAAGGCCGCCGCGACGAATGCCCCCAGCAAGGTGGCAACCGCAAAGGCAATGGCCAATGAGACAAACCCGAACACATTAGCGAGAAGGGAGATGGCGAGCAGGGTTATCCCGGTGCGGACGGCTATGACCAGAATCTGCCGAGTCCGCCCTGAAAGCCCCAATTGCTGAAGATAGGCGGGCCGGATCAGCCAAACAAAAAGGGATATCGCTCCCAGAACGGTGACGGCCGAGATTTCACGGCGTAATACGGGAGAAATAGGAATTAAGAGGCGCAGGCCTTCAAATAAATTGATCCCCGCCAACGCATAAAGAAAGGGGCGCAGTCCGGGTTCCAAGAGGGGCGGGAGCAGGCGCAACGCCAGAATCAGGCACAGCAGATACACTACGAAAGTAACATCGCTCGGGAGAGAGGGGACGTGGCCAATCATCCCGAGCATGGCTACTAACAGGGCGATGGAGAAGGGACGCGAAAAAACCGTGACCGCCTCCGGTGTCACGCCGGGCCGCGTCGGGTCGCTGGCATATCGCTTAAGCTTGAACGCCGCCAACAGGCCCAATAAAAAAAGAACAATGACCCCCGTGACGCGTAATTTTTTGTCCAGAACAAATCCCTGGAGACTCAACCATTTGCGGTCGAGGGAGCGGTGGATCAACATGGTGATGGGTTGATCCGTTCTTCTTATCTCCCGGGCCCGCCAAAGCGGATGGCTGTCCCTCTCCAGTAAACGCCCTCGCAATTGGTTTTGCGCCTGTGACAGCCGGCCGAGAACATCGGAAATTTTTTTGTCTTGTTGGGAAACGCTATTTTGAATGTTCAGAACGGCACCCAGCTGTTCTTTGGCCCACTTGCGAGTCACGCGAATGAGGTCAAGTTTTTGCCGCACTCGATCAAGCACGGCTTCAATCCCCCGGGTGTCATGAATTTGGTCAAAAGTCGCCTGCCATCTCTCCTGCTCTCGGGTCAAGGTTTGAATTTGGTCTTCAAGCATGGCGGCTCGCGCCGTCAGATTCTTGCGGTCGGTAGCGAATTGCTGGCTGAGTGCACTCCAATACAGTTCTTCGTCGCGAATCTCCAGCGCATTGGGGGAATTGGAAAGCAGAGTGTTGACTTGGGAAATCCGGTCACTCACCTCTTCTTCCTGAGCCTTCAAGGCAGCCTCAATTGGAAGCTGACCTCGGGTCTGGTTGAGTTGATCGGAGATGGCCTGGATCACCGCATCCAAAGCTTCGGCTTTGTCAGCGATTTGAGGCAGCGGGATGGCAAGGTCAGCGGGAGATGCCGCTGCCGGAGCGGAGGTGGCAGGCGGGGGTGTAGTCTGGCTTGGGGTCTCAGCCGGCTTGGGCTTTTGAAATAGTTGACCCTCGAGGTTTGCCGCCGCCAGCGAAACAAAGGCAAGGGCAAACACCGCCTTGAGAAGAATGGGCGAAACTGTTTTGCGTAGAAAATAGACTCGCCGCCTTCTCAGAGCAGAAAGTTCCAGGCCGACATTCTTATAGCGGGAGTCTCCGCTAGAGTGCGGACCGCTGGGTTCAGGTCGCTCTCTTCGAAGATCCGGCAGATCGCAACGTCGCATCAGTGTCCTCAACATCCGTCGTTACATTGGCTCCAGCCTACCAGCTTGAGGGCCTTACGGCAATGGGGTTTTCCGGTAGGATCACTGCTTTCGCCTGGGGCCTGATTCGATTGCTTGTCAGGGTTGACGGAAACTATCCATTCATTGATGGGCAACATTTACTGCGGGTCGGCGGGAGATCGTGGGGCAGGTTTGCGGATGGTGGCGGCAACGAAAAAGCCTACGATCGCAGCCAGCGGACCAAAGAGAAAGGCACCGGTCATTGCCGCTTCAACGCTAACGTCGTGAGTATTCCCACTCAAGAGAGGCAGCAGAAAGAGACAGCCAAAAAGACCAAGGCAGTAAGAAGGCACCATCCAGACGAGACCAAAGAGAATTTTGCGCTTCATGAATGGAAATAAAGAGTGATCCGAGTCATGTCTTCAGCGGAGGGTGGAATGGGATACGGAAGGAGGCTTCTCTTCCTGACAAGTTTTGGATTTGTCTCTTGGGACTGTTTATTCTTCCAGGGGAAAAAGAAACCGAAAGCCGTACCGACTTATGTTCAACTGATCCACCACGTTCCCCCAAGTGATGTGAATCATGGAAATAAAGCCAGAATGGTCCGCCAGGCTGAGTGTCGTCCCGATCTTAATCGGCCGGTTTGACGAAAAACAGCCGCCGCACTCGCTGAGGTCGCGGGTCACGACTTCCTCTTCAAAGAAAGCCCCCTGTTCGTCCTTCCCTCCCAACCTGAAATGGAGTTCGACGCGATGACGTGTGCACTGGCGCTTGTGAATTTCTTTTGGAGGAAGGTCTGGTGTCAAATCGCTCATTTTTTTAATTCCATCGGATGGCGCCCCGAACCAAACTACGCGGAAAAGAATGTCGCTATCTTTTATTTTTGGCCGGAGACACTCTATAAAGAATGAAAGGAAACTCAGGTGAGATGTTCCTCCCGATGAGAAACAACTCATTGAAGGTTATGCACCCCTGATACCATTTTTTTCCGCCTTCCATCGTTTTCGTAAGCTATTGAATTTACAAGAAGTTCAATTGTTTTTGCAGAAACAGCCAGCAAGCTCCTCGTAACCCCCTTCCCCGTCAGAGGAAAAATTGTGAAATCTTTTTCATAATTTCGCCCCGGAGACTTGATCCTCAGACTCTTCCAGAACATCTTGAAGACGGAGGCGATGGATTGAAATCGATCTGGATGTCAGAGCTCTTGTCTGGACGAGAAACGGGAAAAGCGACCGATGAAGAGCAGTTAGGGAGTTCACTGCGGAATACTAAAGAACCATTCATTCAGAAATCTTTGCCTTCCCTGGCAAAGACACGCTCGCCTTTTCCAACCTAAAATTGCTCTTTTGCATGGACAAAATCGATCGCAAGTCGCGAAAACAAGATTCGGCCGATGATTGATTTTTGATTCAGATATGTCTTGCCTCGACACTCATGACCTGACAAAATTTTTTGTCGTCATGAGATTTGGGTTTTTTGTATATCGTGACGCACGAGGGAATCAACACGGTCAGTTGTAACAAAGGATCCACGGAATGAGCAAACCCTTGGTTGAAATTGATGAAAAGTGGCGGGGCTATCTCGACACGTTGGGAACGAATGCAGGCTTTGTCGAAGGGCTGATCCTGCAATACCTCGAAGACCCTGCACAGGTCGATGAACGCTGGCGCCGAATTTTTGATGGTGTGGCTCTGGGAAAGCCCCATTCCCCCGAGAAGCCGTCGACTGCGGGTCTTGCCAAAGCGTCTTCGACTCTGGAAATGGGAGGAGCTGGTCAAGGCGCGGCGTCAGCCCAGGTGGGGGAACCATCGACTGATCAGGTCACCCTCCTTCGAGGGGCGGCGGCCACGATTGCCGACAATATGGAAGCCAGCCTCTCCATTCCCATAGCCACCTCACAGCGTCAGATTCCAATCAAAGTACTCGAAGAAAATCGCCGCCTGATCAATCAGTATTTGGGATTGATTGGCGGCGGGCGTGTTTCCTATACCCTTTTCATCGGATGGGCCGTTGTTCAGGCGCTCCATCATTTTCCGACTCTCAATAGCGCACATACGGAAAAGGATGGCCGGCACGGGCGCTTGGACCATGGTTCCATTAACCTGGGAATCGCGGTTGATGTGGAACGAAAAGACGGAACCCGGATTCTCATGGTTCCGAATATCAAGAACGCCGGCTCTCTGAATTTCCGGCAGTTTTACACTCACTTAAACGAGCTCATTGAACAGGTTCGAACGGGAAATGCCGAACCCATGAACTTTCAAGGAACGACAATTTCGCTCACCAATCCGGGTACCGTTGGCACGATGGGCTCCAACCCCAGGCTCATTCCCGGACAAGGCGCTATCATTGCCACCGGAACAATCGACTTTCCCGCAGAGTATCACGGGATGGCGCCCGGCACCTTGACCCTGCTGGGAATCAGCAAGGTCATGACCATTTCCTGCACCTACGATCACCGGATCATTCAAGGGGCTGAATCGGGGATGTTCCTGGGAAAGATTCAGGGGTTCCTGCTTGGCGAAGACGGCTTTTACGACAAGATTTTTGCCGATCTGGAAATTCCTTATCAACCCCTGCGTTGGGCTCCAGACCGCAATCCAGCGCTTCTGGGACTCTCTTCCCAGCGGGAGGAAACCGAAAAGCAGGCCCGCGTCCTCCAACTCATCAATGCCTATCGTGTGCGGGGACATCTGATTGCGGATCTAAATCCGCTCGGCACCAAACCCGGCTATCACTATGAACTTGACCCCATCAACTATGGCCTGACCTTATGGGACCTGGATCGTTCCTTCATCACGGGCGGACTCAGTGCCAAGCTCGGTGATGCGCCGCATCCCACGGCAACTCTGCGCGAAATCCTGGAACTGCTGCGCCAAACCTATTGCGGAAAGATCGGTGTGGAATACATGTACATCCAGCACCCTGAGCAGAAGAGCTGGCTTCAGATGCGCATGGAGCCAAGCCAGAACAACTGGCCGATAGAGCCTGCGGTGAAGAAAAGAATTCTCAAGATGCTCGCGGCCTCGGAGGGCTTCGAACATTTTCTCCACACGAGATTTGTAGGACACAAACGCTTTTCGGGAGAGGGAGCGGATACCCTCATTCCGCTCCTTTACGAACTCCTGGAGATGTCCGGAGCCCAGGATGTTCGTGAAGTCGTGATTGGCATGGCGCACCGGGGCCGGCTCAATGTGTTATCCAACATCATCGGGAAACCACTCACGCAGATTTTTTCCGAATTCGAAGGCAATGTTGACCCCGCTTCGGCCCTGGGCACCGGTGATGTGAAGTACCATCTGGGAGCGAGCGGCCGTCATTTCACCCAGTCCGGCAAAGAAATCATAGTCTCGGTGGCTCCCAATCCCAGCCATCTGGAGGCTGTCAATCCGGTGGTGGAAGGGATTGTGAGAGCCAAACAAAATAGGCACAAGCCCGCCGGAAGAGATCAGTTCATTCCGGTTCTCATCCATGGAGACGCTGCCTTTGCGGGGCAAGGCATCGTGGCCGAAACGCTCAATCTCTCTCAGCTCGACGGCTATCGCACCGATGGGACCATTCACCTGATCGTGAACAATCAGATCGGCTTTACCACGACTCCTGACGATGCGCGATCCACGCCCTACAGCACCGATGTCGCCAAGATGGTTCAGGCCCCCATCTTTCATGTGAACGGGGATGATCCCGAAGCCACCATCCGCGCGCTTCAAATTGCCTACGATTACCGCCGGCGTTTCAAGAAGGATGTCGTGATGGATCTGTTTTGTTATCGACGCTACGGGCACAATGAAGCGGATGACCCCAGCTTCACGCAGCCGCTGTTGTACCGGGAGATTCGGAGCCACCAATCCGTCCTGAAATTGTACTCGCAACGCCTGATTCGCGAGGGTGTCGTAACGGCCGATGAAGTCGAACAACTTCGCCAGGAAACGACCCACCGATTGGAACACGCCTTTGACGACGTCGCAAAGAAGGCGGAAGTTTTTGTGCCCGAAGAAATGAGCGCCGTTACTCCCGAAGAATGGGAAGCGCCCCACCCCCATTTCCCCACAGGGGTCAGCAAGGAACTGCTCACTCAAATCACGATGGCCATGACGACATTTCCCAAAGATTTCCATGTTCATCGTAAGTTGGTAGGTTTTTTTGAAAAGCGCCGCCAAACGGTCAACGCGGGCGGCTCCATCGATTGGGCCTTTGCTGAAGCCCTGGCCTTCGGTACGCTGGTCGTGGATGGAACGGCCGTGAGATTAAGCGGGCAGGATTCCGGACGAGGGACCTTCAGCCAGCGCCATCTCGTCCTTTTCGACGAAACGGACGGGCACGAGTACCTCCCGCTGCAGCACCTCACACCGGGACAGGCGCGATTTCATGTTTACGACAGTCTGCTCTCCGAAGCAGCTGTGCTGGGGTTTGAGTTTGGTTACTGTGTGGCGGATCCATTGACGCTTGTTCTGTGGGAAGCGCAGTTTGGAGATTTTGCCAACGGAGCTCAGACCATTATCGACCAGTTCATTTCCGGGGCCGAAGCCAAATGGCAGCAACCGGTGGGTCTGGTGATGCTCCTGCCGCATGGCTACGAAGGTCAAGGACCGGAGCATTCCAGCGCTCGCATCGAACGTTTTCTGCAGTTGTGTGCCGAGAACAATCTGCAGATCTGCAATTGCACATCTCCCGCCCAATATTTCCACCTTCTGCGCCGTCAGATGCGCGGAGGGAAGGAAGGCCGCGGGATCCGCAAACCGCTTATCATCTTCACGCCCAAGAGCCTGCTGCGGCATCCAAAGGCAACGTCGACTCTCGAGTCACTGGCCAATGGCCATTTCCATGAACTCCTTAGTGCCACCGAATCGCTCAACAGGGAAAAGGTCACCCGCATCGTAATGGCCAGCGGGAAGGTTTGTTACGACCTGCTTGAAACTCTCTCCGAAAAGCAAAGCGACGACACCGCCATTCTCTGTCTTGAGCAGCTCTACCCTTTTCCTCGCAATCTGTTCAGGAAGGAACTAAAGAAGTACCCGAATGTCACAGATGTGGCCTGGGTTCAGGAAGAACCGGTCAACATGGGAGGATGGAGTTTTGTGAAGGACCGCATTGCCGCTGAATTGCGGCCGCCGCAGACCTTGCGTTATGTGGGCCGTCCGGAAAGTGCCAGTCCGGCAACGGGTTCGCTCAAAATGCACATCAAAGAGCAAGCTGCCTTGCTGAAATCAGCCTTCGGGCAATCCGGGAAAGGAGAGAGCAAGAGATTGTAAGCCAGCGGCAGTTGTCCGTTTTCAGATGGCCTCCTTCTATCTTGCTTCCTTCTCACCATCCCAGGAACTTCCCTCCTTTGTTACTTCCACAGACACCTGGCTGACTCGAAGCTTTTCAACCCGGAGAATCGTAAATTTCAAATTCCGGTACGTCCACTCGGTTCCTTCGGGAGGGATGTCCTGCCATTGATCGATCAGGAATCCTCCCAAGGTGGCGGCATCGCTGTGTTCTCCAAACTTCACGCTCAAGGTTTCTTCCAAATCGTGCAAGGGGATGCTGCCATCCACCAGATACTGATTCTCCCGAACGAACCGGATTAAGGGAAGTTCCTGGTCAAACTCATCCTGAATATCTCCGACCAACTCCTCCAGAACATCCTCGAGCGTCGCCATGCCCAGCGTGCCGCCAAACTCATCCACGATGATCGCCAGATGGGTGCGCTTTTCGAGAAATGTTGCGAGGAGGGTCTCCAGGTTTACAAATTCGGGAATGAACAAGACTTCTCTCCGGATCTTGTCCATCTTGACTTCAGCCCCTTTGGTCTGGATCAGCCAGAGCAGTTCCTTGATATGAACCATCCCGATAATGTGATCGAGATTTCCCCGGCAAAGCGGGAATCGAGTGTAGTCGCTGTTTCGGGCAATCTCCAAATTCTCCTCGATGGACTTTTCCGCGTAGAGGGAGACAATGCGGTTGCGCGGGACCATGATATTTCTGATCTTCAATTTGCCGAGGGAGAAGGTGTTCAAGAGGATGCTCCGGCTGAGAGGAGTCAAAGCCTTCGAAGTGTCCCCTTCCGCCAAAAGCGTGCGGATTTCCTCCTCGGAATGAACCCGGTCCTTTTCGCTGGTCGGTTCAATGCCAATGGCTGTCAGAATCACATTGGCCGCGCCATTAAGGGCCGTGATCGCAGGATAAAAGGCCTTATGAAAAAGGGTGAGCGGGACGGCGACCCACAAGGCGGTAGATTTGGGCCTCCGGATAGCCAGGGACTTGGGAGCCAATTCTCCCAGCACGATATGCAGAAAAGTGATAAAGGCGAAGGCAATCCCAAAGGCAAACGACGTCACAACCGCAGCCGACTGGATCCCCACCGAGAATAACAGCGGCCTCAACAACGCAGCGACGAAGGGTTCTCCCACCCATCCCAGTCCAAGGCTGGCAAACGTGATTCCAAGCTGTGTTGCCGAGAGATACACGTCCAGATGGTGGATAACGTGATTGGCGGCCCGCGCTCTCTCGACGTCTCTTTTGACCAGAGGGTTGATCTGGATCGAACGGACTTTGACAATCGCGAATTCAGCGGCGACGAAAAATCCATTCAACAAAACCAGAAACAAAATAATGACGACGTTTAGGATGAACATAACCTGAGGAAGAATAATGGGGTGATCACTGCCTGCGAATTAAGAGACGTGTTTCATCACGCGTCATCTTATCACTATCCGATGATTTTTCGCTGAGCCTCCTTCTGAAGTTTCCGCCTTGAATATGATAAGATCCACCGCGATCCGCTGAAGCAATAAACTTCTTACCACTGACATGCCTCCCATGAACAGTCAATTACCAGATTCTTCTGCCCCCAGAATGAAGCCGCGGAAATGGTATTCACTTTCACTCACCAGTCAGATCATGCTCGGCCTGCTTCTCGGTGGCTTCCTGGGTTGGCTCAACCCGGAATTAGGGATCAAATCGTATTTCCTTCGCGATATTTTTCTTAATCTCATCAAGGTCATCATTGCACCGCTCATTTTCTCGACCATTGTGGTTGGAATCGCCGGAGGAGGAGATTTGAGGAATGTCGGACGAATGGGGCTGAAAGCTCTGATTTATTTTGAGGCTGTCACCACGGCGGCTTTATTCATTGGTTTGGCCGTGGTCAACTGGATGAAGCCGGGGGTGGGTGTCTCCTTGAGAATAGACTCCTCTGCAGTCCCCGGGTTTGCCCAAGACCAGTCCAAGTCATTGTCGGAGATTCTTGTCCACATATTTCCCTCCAGTGTCATTGACTCCATGGCGCGCGGCGATGTCCTGCAAATCGTCACCTTCTCGGTCTTGTTCGCCATGGCGGTATCGGCCCTGGGTCCAAAAGCCGCTCCGCTCCTAAACCTTTGCCAAAGCCTCTCTCAAGTGATGTTCAAGTTCACCAGTTACGTCATGCGCTTCGCGCCCTTTGGAGTTGGAGCGGCCATGGCTGCCGCCATCGGACACAAGGGTCCTGGACTTCTCCTGAATTTCGGTTTGCTCATCTTCTCCCTTTATTTGGCCCTGACAATCTTCGTTATCGGGGTCTTGCTGCCGATTGCCTGGCTTTCGAGACTGCCCGTTCGGAAATTTGCCAAAGCCGTCTGGGACCCCTTTGCCATTGCGTTTGCAACCACCAGCAGTGAATCGGCTCTACCCAAGGCCATGGAAGTCATGGAACGATTTGGTGTTCCCAAACGGATCGTTGGATTCGTGATGCCGACGGGCTACAGCTTTAACCTGGATGGCACGACTCTCTACCTGGCCATGGCTTCGGTCTTTGTGGCTCAGGCTGCCGAGTCATCGACTGGAGTCCATTTCGGTCTCCAAAAACAACTCATCATGATGCTGACTTTGATGATCACCTCCAAAGGCGTGGCCGCCGTGCCACGGGCTTCGCTCATCATATTGCTTTCGACACTCCACACGTTCAGTTTACCCATTGAAGGGGTGGCAGTCTTATTGGGAATCGATGAGATTATGGATATGGCCAGGACATCGGTGAATGTCGTGGGAAACTGCCTGGCCACTGCGGTGGTTGCCCGCTGGGAGGGAGAATTTGACGATGCACGGGCCAGTGTCTTTGGAACTCCTCTCGAACCGGGCGCCGAGCTGGCAGCTGGGGAAACTGCGTTTTCGGAATCTGCTTCGCGGGGGATTGAAAGTGGGCAAGCGCCGGCGCGCTCTCGAGTCCAACCGGAGAAAAGTTCAAGCCAATCAAACTTTCATGAATGACTCTCTTCAAGCGGAGTCACTGGGTCAATAAACAGCCAGGCAACCGCTCCAATCAGGTAACTGCCTGACCACAGGTAAAAGGGGATCGACCAATCGTGATATGCCACCAAGAGATACCCCGTTGTGACCGGGCCCAATGCGCCCCCCAAATTACCCATCATGTTCATGGATCCGGACAGCGTTCCGGCATATTTTCCACCCACATCCATGCAGGCACCCCAGGCACCCGGCATGAGCAAATCACTTGAAAAGCTCGCCAGGCCCATGGCGACCGAGGCCCAAACCGGGTCTTTCAAATGATTCGAGGTGAAGAGCATGGCTGAGGCACCTACGCAGGCGATGAAGCCCATCATGCGGCGAGAGCGAGCTACGCTCCCAAAGAGAATAGTTAATCGAGGTGAGAGCCAACCGCACACAAAACATCCGATGCCGCCGCAGAAGAGGGGCAAGCCCGCCAGAATTGCCGCGCGTTGCGGCTCCAGGTGATAAGACTCTTTCAGGTACGTGGGCAGCCAGGTAATGTAGAAATACCAGGGATAAGAAGCACAGGCATATTGCAGCCAAAGCAGCCAAACGCTTCGCGAAGATATCATCCGGCCCCAGGGAACGTCGCCGTGCCCCGAGGCGTTTTCATGGGCGCCACGCAACAATGCCAATTCCGCGGCATTGACGCCCTTATGCTCTTTTGGGTTGTCGCGATACCACCAATAGAAGATGACCGCCCAGACAATGCCAATCGCTCCGAAAAGTTCAAACGTCCGCCGCCAAGTCAAGTATTGGAAAATCCACACTACCAGGACAGGGGTAAAGGCACCGCCCCAGCGCGAACTCATCCACAAGATCCCTTGGGCACGCACCCGCTCCTGAGAGGGTAACCAGGTGGTGAATGCTTTGGTCAGATTGGGGTAACAGCCAGCCTCTCCGGCACCAAAAAGTGCCCGGGTAACTACCAAAGAGGCCTGATTCCAAGCCCAGCCAGTGGCCGCGGTAAAGAAGGACCACCAGACGACAACCCGCATCAAAACTTTCCGCGCTCCCATCCAATCTCCCAGCCAGCCACCGGGAATCTCAAACAAGGCATATGCCCAGGCAAAGGCCGACAGTGCGTATCCCATTTCGATCTTGCTCAGCCCCATATCACGCATTATGGCGGGGGCGGCCTGGGAGATACACACCCGGTCAATATAAGTGATGACTGCCAGGGTGACTGCGAAAACAATCACCCAGTAGCGGGTTCTGGTTGGCGTCGATAATTCAATGTTATTCAGCACAGCCGAATTCTTGGACATAAGAGCTGTCACCCTCGAAAAATCTTAAATTGGATGGAATCGGTGCCTAATCGAATTAGACAAGTCGATTCTAGGTTGCTCCCAGAAAGCACGTCAATAAGAATATCTCCCCCAAGGATTCCTGGCAGAACTCAGATCATAGGCTGTTTCTCAACGGCTGATTTTGGCTTGGCACGACGCTTTCCCCTGTCGTTAAAGGTCACGGGCCTTCGGCCGATACAAGATGCAGCATCTTTTGAGGTTTCAGGAATGGCGCCATCTTCTCCAAGAAATGAGCAGTACTACTCCCAATTCGGACGCAGGGCCGCTTTCATGTCATTGCTCTTCCCGGGCTTGGGGCAAATCCAATGCAGAGCCTACCTAAAAGGCACTTTGATCGTAAGCCTTTTCAGCTTTGTACTAGCTTTGCGAATGGTCTTTGCGGCCAACCCTGCCTTCGGTGAAGGCGGTATTTCGGCCACCGTTCTGACTTTCTTTCCCTTGGCCGTGTGGGGGATTTCAATTTATGACGCTTATCGCTCGGCCATCGAGATTCGCAGGTCTGAAGCCAAACGGTATAACGTCCAGGTCATTACCACCATTCGAGGAATTGACTCCCAAAACCTTCATTTTGAAGAAATTACGATGACCAAGAACATCAGCCAGCGCGGCGCCTGTCTGGTTATGTCACGCCTGCTTAACCTCGGCACAGTTCTATCCCTGGACTTTCAAGGAAAGTCGAACGCTGCCGGCAGGGTTGTCTGGACTCGCGATACCGGGAACGCGGATGAATGCCTGGTCGGAATGGAGCTGCTGAGCCCTCTAAAAAGGATCGAGGCCTTTTAGCCCCCTTCTCCGCTCCTGAAGCCGCCTTTCCGTCCCTACTTTTCCGCCCAAACCCCTTTTTTGGCTGTTCATCCACCCCGAGTTCGGATAAGATAGATCAATTGTTCGCGGAGAATCCAACATGAATGAAGGCTCAAGTCAGCTTCCTCCCATGAAGAAGGAAGATCTCGAGAAACTACTCAAGGCAAGTGAAGACCTCATGCAAACGGGTCTGATTTTTCCGAGGAAGTGAACACCGCGATGCGGGAATTTAAGACAGCGTTCGAGCTTTCGATGAAGACTCACTTCACGGCCGCCGCTGTGGCGGAAATGCTTTCACGATCCTTCGAAAAAATGGAACAGAAGGTTCAAACCAATCTCGAGGGAATCAATAACATCTATACGGAGGGCGGCCAGTGGTATTCCTATTATTTAGGAATGGCGCTGGGACGTGTGAGTCCAGCCCCACCCTCAAAATCTTCCCCAGAAAAGCGCCAAGCCAAGGCCAAAGCTGCCTCGTAATCACTAACGGAGATGACGGGTATGAACAACCGAATTTCCGACGATGAAATTCAAAAATTCCTCCAAGGCTGCGAAGATTTTATCCGCCTGGGCAATTCCTTTTCACAACATATTCGTGAAGCCTTCCTTGAATTGAAAAAAACCTACGAGCCGCTCGCCAAATCCAACTACATCGACAAGCCGATCGGAGAGATGCTCGAAAATTCGCTCAAAGAGTTTGAGACGAAGATGAATTCCAACCTGGGTGGAATTGAAAAGATCTGTACGAAAGGCAGCCAGTGGTTTGCCTATTATTTAGGGCGGCGCATCGAGCAGGATGCGGCTGGAAATCTGCACGACAAAGGGGAACAGCCCCACTCCGAAAATAACCCTTCCTTCAGCCTTGACGGGCAGTAGCCGACTGCTTTCCAGATCAAACCAATCCATTACCAAATCCCCCGGGGCTGTCATTCGACTATCTTTCCCGAAAAGAAACCGGTGTTCGAATCCTCAGCCAAGCGGGCTTTCTCTCCGGAACGACTCGTGAGGTAATCGTTGAATTTGCCAATTGAAATCAATAGAATCAAGGGGATTAGACGGGGAAGGCACAACTCAATTGGGTAGCCTCCCTCGGTCAAGCACTTGTGTGAGTATGGCTTCTAACTTCATTCCCGCTAAGAACCGCTGAGGAGGATTCTCATCATGGCAAGGCCTGCGAGCAAGAACCTGATCGACGAACTGCTGAAATCTTACAACATGGAATTGGAAACCGTGACGAACTACCTGGCCAACTCCATCAACCTCGATGGAGTACGTGCCGAAGAAATCAAAAAGGCCCTGGCTGCAGATATTAATGAGGAACTGATGCACGCCAAACAACTGGGTGATCGAATCAAACAGATTGGAGGATCCGTTCCCGGCTCCTTGAAACTGAAGTTCGGGCAGACACCTTTACAGCCTCCCAAAGATACCACCGATGTCATCAGCGTGATCGAAGGAGTCATCAAGGCCGAAGAGTCCGCTGTGGCGCAGTACAATAAAGTGATTCGGCTTTGTGAGGGTGAGGACTACGTCACCCAGGACCTTTGCATTCGTTTGCTCTCTTCCGAAGAGGCTCACCTGGTGATGTTTGAAGGATTTCTGAAGGAATACCGCAAGAAAGACTAGAAGCCCAACGGCCCGTGGCAATCCGCACCATCCGTGAGGTGGGTCACTCGGAAAGCCTCTTCCCGCAACGATTACTTTCCGGATTCTTCCAGGTTGAAAGGGAGATTGGTTGCGTCAAATCTCCCTTTTTCCACACTCACCCCGATAATCATCACCTGGAGGTCTTGTGGGCCCGGATTGAAGAGCCCGTGAGCCTCGCCCAGTGTTGCGGTAAATCCGTCTCCCTGACTTAGCCGGGCGGTTTCTCCCTCCAGCACCACTTTCCCTTCCCCCGCCAAGACATAGAAGATCTCTTCCACGCCATCATGACGATGGTATCCAAGGGAAGTTTGGGGTGGCAGGAGCAGGTGGTCCACATAGCCCCAGTGAGTTCGGAAGATTTCGGGTCCCAACACCCTGCGGTACAAGACATTCCCTTTTCCTCCGTTCATCCCTGAAACCGGCTTGAGGAGGGCGGGATCGTAGCGGGCATGAATAAAGACGGGTTTGGCATCAAGAGGTACACCCACCCGATTATCCCCCAAGTCAAATGCATCGTATTTCCCCTTCACAGTGGAAACGGCAATGTTCATCCATTCGGTTGGCTGATCGGTCGGGTTGTAAATTCCATGGGAACTTCCCATGCGGCAAGGAACAGAGGCAGGGCCACTCAACTCAGACGTTCGCCCATCGACCGTAAATTGCGCTTTGTTGTCGAAGATGAAAAACATCTCTTCCATTTGATTATGGAAATGGTGGCCGATTCCTGATCTGGGAGCCAAACGCCCGCGGTGCAAGAAAAGGAAATTGGTGTAAAAGTCTTCAGAGGTGAGAAAGGGAATGATTCCCATGGAACCGGCGCCGCCGTGAATTTCGGAAATCTGCTGGTACCTGGAAGGATCATTACGAAAGATCTTCCTGGCTAACGGAGACGGCGGCTTTGATTCGCTACTTACTGCCGTGAAGCCGCCCAGGAGCAGGAGCATCAACCACCAATAGCCATAAGACTTCATCGTCCACCCCCCCTATCTTAATGTGTTAAGCAAACTGTAGAGTTGAATTTCATCCAGTCGACAGAGCCGAATCCCGTGAAAATAGCGTGAAAAATACGTCGCGTTCTCCTATTTCCCTTTGGCGAGGGGGTCTACCTCCCAATTAAAAATTCTCGTCTGGGCTTCAGAAAGGCTGATTTCTTTCTTGGAGACCTGTCTTTCGAGTTCCTTTTGTACTTTTTGCTTTATCTTGGCCTTGGCCTTGGGGAGGGCCTCAATATTGGAGAAGGTGTTGGACCCGCCGAGAGAGATCGGCATTCGATATTCCGCCACATAATCCTTCCACTTGTTCTTGGGGATGCCCATTTCCCGGAAGAGGAATTCCCTCTCTGCCTTGTTGGGCTTGGTCTTCACCTTGGTGAAGAGAACGTCTTGTTTTCCCTTATCCGATTCATGCACAACATCCGGAGCCCCCTTATAAGGGTTTTTCGGTTTGTCGTCGGCGCTCAAACCGGCGACAGGAAAGAAAAGGACCATTCCCAAAATAAGACCGCCGGAAAGATCGATCGATCCGGCCTGAGATTTCGATAAAACATCAGTCATCGGCTCCAATGCATCGGACCGAGTGTCCCGCATCCACATTAATAATACAACCGGTAATCATGGCCGAGTCATCGGAAGCCAGGAAGGCCACCAGGTTGGCAGAATCTTTGGGAGTCTGGAACCCCATCGGCAAATGCAGTTCCTGCGCCTTGAGCCAATTTTCGTCCTGTCCCATTTCGCTTCGAATACGACGCTCGGTCGCCGAGAGGACCCAACCAGGAATCATGTAATTGACGCGGATTTTATGCTTTGCCAACCCAACGGCGAGATTCTTGGTCATGGTCAGCAGCCCCCCTTTGGAAACGGCGTAGGCGGCCAAACGGGAATCTCCACCCAGGCCATGCACCGATCCGGTGTTGATGATGCTTCCACCGCCTCTCTTCTTCATGATCGGCACCGCGTATTTGCAAAGAAAGAAGGGGCCCTTCAAATTGATTCCGAGCATGCGATCATAAAACTCTTCCGTCGTTTCTTCGAGATAGGACCTGGGGAAAATGCCGGCATTATTCAGCAAGATGTCCAGTCCCCCAAAGGTGTCAACCGCCTTCTGAACAGCCAGGCGACACTGCTCGGTTTGGCTGATGTCGGCCTGCTGAAAAATGGCCTGGCCGCCTTGAGCTTGAATCATCCCCAGTGTTTCCTTCCCTCCTTTATCATCAATGTCGATCATGACGACGCGAACCCCTTCGGCAGCGAGCCGCACCGCGCAGCCCTGTCCAACCCCACCGCTGGCGCCAGTGACCAGGGCAATTTTGCCTTTAAGCGAATCGTACATAGCGTTTCTCACCTGTTCTCAAGGATGAAATTAGAATTACCCTATTTAGGATTGAGTCAGAAAATAAAACGGTCATCGATTTTCTCTACTGAAAGGACAATCACGCGGGAGCCTTCCGTGGACACATGGAATCGGATGTGACAAATGGAGCAATAAATAATCCCCGCCTGTTTGGGGTCGGGCTGGATCACCGCTGAAGCCCCGAGCATGTCGCAATGTTGGCAGAGGGCCAAAGCTTGGGAGGGGTGGGGGCTGGAAGAAAAATTGGAACTGATCACAGAGGTCATTGATTCTTCCCTGAGAATCTGGAGCTGGAATGAAGCTTCCCACTTCGGCCATTATGAACCTTGACTCAACTCGCCAGCCTCAGGCGATGCCTTGGGTTTCTTCCTTCAGCCCTCGTTGGCCGTGTCTGTCTTTAGCGCCTCAAGAATCGCGGTCAACGTCTCGATCAGTTCGTCCTTTTCCACTTTCGTCTTGCTGAATTTGATTTCCAGGGAAAACTCGCGCGTGGGAGGTTTAAATCGAAAGACATAACTCTTGGGGCGGCCTTTCTCTCCCTGCAGCCTCTCTTTTCGGGCTTCATCCCGAGAGACCTCCCCTTGAGAGAAACGATGGATCAATTCCACCATTTTTTCCCGACTGGGCTGGCGAACAATTTGCAGCAGCATGGATTTGCTCAGTACCAGGGATTGGCGGCAGAGTGCCTTGATGGGCTCCGGGAGTGTCCCGATACTGAGGGTCTCGGTTACCGAGGAGCGGGCTTTGCTGATTTTTTTGGCAATCTGCTCGTGGGTATAGCCAAAGCGATCGATCAGCGATTGCAGTCCCTCAGCTTCTTCGAAAGGAGTCAGATCTTTCCGCTGTAAATTTTCAATCAGGGCGATCTCGGCTACCTCCGCATCGTCGACATCCTTTTCGATGCAGGGAACTTCCCTGAGCCCGGCCGCCATGCTGGCCCGATAGCGCCGCTCCCCTGAAATGATCATGAATTTGTCGTTGGCGCGGTCATGCCGGACCAAAATGGGTTCAAGGACCCCCTTTTCCATGATGGAGGCCGTCAAGTCACTCAGGTCGCCAATGATCTGCCGCGGTTGTTCCGGATTGACTTCGAGACGATCGATCGGGATCATGCGTCCCACCGGAGCACCACTGCGGGTGCTCAGTTCGTCCACATAATGAAAGTCGTGTCGCATTTTGACGGAGGCGGGAAGACCGGTTCGTTTAGACACGAGCTAAGACCTCATCAGAAAGTTTATAGTATTCGGTGGCGCCTTTTGATTTGGGAGCGAAAGTGAAAATGGATTCCTTGTAAGCCGGGCTCTCCTCCAAACGGACGCTCTTGGAAATAATCGTCTTGAAGACTTTGGCACCGAAGACCTCGCGAATCTGCTTGTAGATTCCTTTGGCCAGAAGGGTCCGCTGGTCGTGCAGTGTTATCAAGACTCCCAGCACCTTTAAATCGGGATTCGGACGCGCCTTAATTTTTTCGACGGTCTCCAGCAAATCATCCGTGCCTTCCAGGGCAAAATAAGACGATTGGATCGGGATGAGAAGGTGCGTGCAGGCAACCAGCGCATTGACGGTAATCAAACCCAGCGTCGGGGGCGTATCGATGACAATGATATCGTAATCTTTGCGAATCGAGTCCAACCGGTCTTTCAGCCGGAACGGGGCATCAAACTCTCCCACCAAATTGCTTTCCAATTTTGCCAGGGCAATCTTGGCGGGAGCCACATCCAAATGGAGCACGGAGCTAGGCTGGATGACGTCGCGAAAGGGGCAGTTGGAATCCACCAGTACGTCATAGACGCTCTTTTGCGTATGGTGAATGTCCAGAAAGGTGATTGAACTATTGGCCTGGGGATCGAGATCCAGGAGGAGTGTCTTCTTGCCGCGCCGGGCAAAGGCGGCCGCCAGGTTGATGGCCGTCGTCGTCTTTCCAACACCCCCTTTTTGGTTAGCAATTGATAAAATCATCAATCCCTCATCAGGAGCGGCCTGAGCCGATCGGGTCGGACCACTCACCGCCTCAGCTCGAGCTCATGGGTAAGTTTTACGTCGTATTCAGAAGGAGTTAAAAAGGAAGGGCGACTCCAATTACATCTTGTATTTCCCCAAATCCTCTTCCCCCAAGTTTTCCAACCAGCGCTTCAGCTCTTCGTCGTTGAGTTTGTCCTGCTTGGTCGAGGTGGATTTGGAATTCTTGATGACTTCTTCATCCACAAAAATCGGAGAATCGGTTCTCAATGCCAACGCCAGCGCGTCACTCGGACGCGAGTCCACACAGATTAACTTTCCATCCTGCATTATCCAGATTACGGCGTAAAACGTGTCGTCCTTGAGTTGGTTGACCACCACTTTCCGCACGGAGCAGCCCAACCCGTGCAAGATGTTTTTCACCAGGTCGTGAGTCATGGGCCGGGGAGTCGCCACTTTTTCAATTTCCAAAGCAATGGCATTGGCCTCGTAGACCCCGACCCAGATGGGCAAAAGCGTGTTCCCATCGGATCCCTTGAGAATGACGATGGGAACGTTGGTCACCGGATCCATCATCAGGCCGCGGATTTTCATTTCAATTTCCACGAGTCCACCCCCTCGGGACCCTGCCAACTCTCAATACTTTTAAGGTTACCAAAAAGGGCACCACGAGACAATCAAGCTCTCGCAATTACCGTCGGGATAGAGGCTTCGTCGGCCTGAATCCATTTTCCTGCCAGACTATGCGGGAACGCCTGGGTCACCTGAACCTGGAGGAAGCTCCCAATGAGCGCGCCGGGTGCCGCGAAGTTGACAATCTTGTTCTGCGTGGTTCGACCCATCAGCTCGCGCGGATCTTTCTGACTCTTGCCCTCCACCAGGATCTCGAATTTCCTCCCCACCAACGACTGATTTCGTTCCAACTGAATTTTGCGCTGAAACTCCTGCAGCACCATCAGCCGTCGCGTCTTTTCCTCTTCCGGCACCGAGTCCTCATATTCATAGGATTCTGTCCCCGGCCGCGGGGAATACTTGAAGGAAAAGATGGAATCAAATCGGACTTCATCCAACAGAGAGATTGTCTCTTCAAAGTCTTCCTGAGTTTCTCCGGGGAAACCGACAATGATGTCCGTGCTCAGGGCAATGTCGCGCTTGGCCTTCTTGAAGTTTGCGACGACCTTCAGATACTCTTCTCTTGAATATCCCCGCTTCATGCGCTGGAGGACGCTGGTGGAACCGGATTGCACCGGCAGGTGCACCTGGTTGCAAATCTCCGGAATGCTTTCCATGACGTCGATGACTTCGGAATTGAAATCATTCGGGTGGGGGGAAGTAAAGCGGATGCGTCGCACTCCCTCAACGGCAGCGGCCCGGCGGAGGAGTTCCGCAAACGAAGGAATGTCTCCGGCGGGATCGCTCCAGGAATTCACGGTCTGCCCGAGCAGCATGACCTCCTGGTATCCCTCGGAGGCCAGCCGGCGAATCTCTCCCAATACTTGATGTCCAGACCGGCTCCGCTCCGGGCCTCGCGAGTAAGGAACGACGCAAAAAGTGCAAAAGCGGTTGCACCCTTCCATGATCGTTACATACGCTTTGATGCTGTTTTCCCGGGATTGCGGATACGACTCAAAGAGGCGATCGGCATCCTGGGTGACGTCGATGACCTGCCGGGCACCATTTTCAATTTTCTGCAGTAATTGCGGTAGAAACGAATAACTGCTCGATCCCACCACGAGATTCACATTGGGCGCCCGTTCGAAAATCTTTTGCCCTTCCATTTGAGCCATGCAACCGAGCAGTCCGAGCGTGACACCGGGTTTGGTCGCATATACCTTATCAATCGATCCCAGACGGGAAAAGACCTTCTGATTTGCCTTTTCACGGATATTGCAGGTATTCAAGAAAACCAAATCCGCCTCGGCAGAGACACTTGTCTCTTCAAAACCCATTTGCGCCAAAGTCCCCGCCACTTTTTCGGAATCATGGTGGTTCATCTGACAGCCAAACGTCTCAATAAAGAACTTCTTTTTCACGATCTCACCCGGAGTTCCTGGCTTTCTTGATCAATTCTGCGGCATGTTTTAAAACGCTTTCGGTGCGATGATCTCCACTGATCATCCTGGCAATTTCCTGGACCCGTTCCTTGGCTCCCAGCCGGTTGATTCGCGTCACCGTCCGATCCTCGGCCGTCTTTTTGTCGACAAAAAAATGCTGATCGGCAAAAGAAGCGATCTGAGGGAGATGCGTGACACACATGACCTGGTTCTGCTTCGAAAGGCGTTTCAACCGCTGTCCCAACACATGAGCAGTCTGGCCACCAATCCCTGCGTCAACTTCATCGAAAACCAACGTCTTACTGCGGTGGTCGACGCTTTGCAGGGATTTCAAGGCTAACATAATCCTTGAAATTTCTCCACCGGAGGCGATTCGCGAAAGCGCCTTTAACTCCTCACCAGGATTGGCACTCAGCTGAAATTCGATCGTGTCCACGCCCGTGGCAGTCTCGTCCGGTCCGGGGCGATGAGCGGGAGGGGGCGGCGACTCTCCATTCTTCCTGAACGCGACTTCGAAGCGGCATTCTTTCATCGCCAGGTCCGCCAGTTCGGATTCCACTTGCTTCTCTAGTTTTCGAGCCGCCTTTTTTCGCTGGGTGCTTAATTGGGCGGACTGCTCCCGATAGCACCCACAGGCTTTGGAGACATTGTCTTCAAGTTGTTCGATGTTTTGATCGGCGGCCTTCAACTGTTCCAGTTCATTCTTGATCTTCTCAAAGTAAGCCTGCACTTCATTCAGCGTTTTCCCGTACTTCCGTTTGACCCGATCCAGTTCCGCCACCCGCTGCTCCACCTGCTCCAGCCGCCCGGGATTGAATTCAATGCGGGAAGCCAATTCCCGAACCAACGAAGCCACCTCTTCAATCTCTATGCGGGCGGACTGCAAGGGTTCCTGCCAGGCTTTCCAGTCGGAATCGATCCTCTGAATTTCCTCGAGATCGCGCATTGCCTGTTTGATCAAGCTGCCCGCCGAGGTCTCGTCATCGTAAAGGGCTCCATAGGCATGCTCGGAAAGCTGTGACAGTTTTTCCGAGTGGGAAAGCACTGCCCGTTCCCGGGTGAGAATTTCATCCTCATTCGTGGCCTTGAGCCGGGCCGCCTCGATTTCTCGAAGCTGGAACGAGTAGAGGTCGATGCTACGCAGTCTTTCCTGTTCGTTCTGCCGGAACGCTTCAATTTGGCGGACCCCTTCTTGCCAGACCCCGAAGGCGCTTCGAACATCGCCCGCCAAGGAACTCGTCCCGCCAAACATGTCGAGGAACTGAAGCTGGGCCTCTGCTTGGAGCAGAGATTGCTGTTCGTTCTGCCCGTGAATATCCACGAGAAACACTGCAATTTCCCTGAGAAAACTTGTCGGGACCAATTGGTCGTTGAGGAAGGCTTTGCCCTTGCCATTGGAAGACAATTCCCGCCGGATGATGATTTCCTCCGGACTGAAGTTGACGCCGACGGCGTCGAATCGGCTTTTGAGCCGTTGCTCATTTTGAATTTCGAATTGGCCGGTCACGGTTGATTTTTCCGCGCCACTCCGGATCATCTCCGTGTATGCCTTGGCCCCCAGCAGGAGACCCAGGGCATCGACGATGATCGACTTCCCGGATCCGGTTTCGCCGGTTAAGAGATTCAACCCGGCATCAAATTCCATTTCCAGCCGATCGATCAAAGCAAATTCTCTTATTTCCAGATAGCGCAGCACGGATCCATGGCCCCGATTTGACAAAAGTCCGCAAGAAGTGCACGGAAGTGTAACATAATGCCGGCGGGCCGACAACGGAACTCACCTGCTGAAAACACAGACTACACGGGCTTTTTCCGCCAATGTCGAAAAGGGAGTCTTATTGACGGGTTGGACGTTCTGTGGTAAGTTCAGCGTTTACATGCAGTTCGCATTTCTTCATCCTTCGGCAGATTGAATGGGAGGCGATGATTGATTTCCACAACGGCAATCCTGAACCTGTTGGCCCAAGGCAGTGAGACGGATCTCTTTAAATTAATCCTGGCTTCGAACTGGATCGTTCGGCTTGTGTTGATCTCGTTGCTGGCGTTTTCTATTTTTTCCTGGGCGATCATCTATAGAAAGCTGATGGTTTTTCGCGGCCTCAAGAAGGATTCCGAATCGTTTATTCGGATTTTCCGTCGCAGCAAGAGATTCTCGGAAATCAGCACCGCCTGCGAATCATTGCGCAGTACGCCGCTCGTGGAGGTTTTCCTGGCAGGCTATGAGGAGCTGGAAGCCCTCTTTGCGGCGAATTCAGCGGCCAAGAATCCGGGCGGGCCGTCATCTACTCAAACCGCCTCGCTCAAGACCATCAATGTCATTCAACGCGCGTTGTCGCGAGCCTCTTCCGTCGAACTCACCAAACTCGAGCGTAATATGAGCTGGTTGGCAACGACGGCATCCGTGGCTCCTTTCATTGGATTGTTCGGAACAGTTTTGGGAATCATCAATGCCTTCACCGGCCTTGGAAGCGAAGGCACCACCACCATCCGCGCCGTCGCGCCGGGAATTGCCGAAGCCCTGGTGGCTACAGCCGCTGGGCTCTTTGCGGCCATTCCAGCGGTGGTTTTTTACAATTACTTTCTCCACCAACTCAAGGAATTCGGCTCGGCGATGGACGACTTTTCCCTGGAATTCCTGAATCTCATGGAGAGGACTTTTTCCTGACGAATTATGGCGTTTACGAACCCTCAAGGCCGCACCCAATCGTCACTGGCTGAAATCAACGTCGTTCCCCTGGTGGACGTCGTCTTGGTGTTGTTGATCATCTTCATGCTGACCGCCCCCATCATTCAATCGGGCATTGAAATAAACGTTCCAAAGACGAAGACCGTGAAGGAACTGACTCAGGAACGCATCCTGGTCAGTATTGATCGGGAACAGAAGCTTTACATGAACGATGATCCGATCAACATCAATGAACTCGAAAGCCGCCTCAAGCAGAAAATCAAGGATCCCTCGCTGGCGATGATCTACCTTCGCGCTGACGAAGAAGTCCCTTTTGGAACCATTGCAAAAGTGATGGACCGGGCTAAGATTGCTGGTGTCCTGAATATCAACGTCGTCACCCAGCCCTATGATAAACGGTCACGTTAGTCCCGCCACTCAGCGGCTCACGATCTTTGAAATCGAAAAGGAAAAGCTGGCGTCGCCGCTGGCTTATTCAGTCTGCATGCATGCCGCGCTCATTTTCTCGGTCTTTTTTCTGCCGGGAATCACGGGAAGCAGCAATCGGCCTTGGGGGGAGCAGGCAGCAGGAGGAGGCGCCATCTCGGTTGGGATTGTGCAAAATCTTCATGGACTCAACCTGCCGCGACCAGAGCTAACGACTGAAACCACCATTGCCACCGAATCAAAAGGCGCGGGGGTTACCGAGCCGGAAAAAGTAGAAAAAAAAGAATTAGAGGTTCCCGACCCCAAGGCCTTTGAAATCGAAGACAAGAGAAAGAAACCCGTCAAGACGGAAAAGCCTCCGGTGCGAAAAGCTCCCGCCCAGGTCGCCAAAGTGGAACCTCCGCCCAATGTGGTCCCCTTTGGACAAGGAGGAACTCCCGATTTCAGCTATGCCGAGTTTCAAGGCCCTTCAGGAACGGGCGGCATCGGCTTCGGAAATGGGATCTTTGGAGAGCGCTACGGGTGGTATGTCCGGCAGGTGCGGGATATTATCAGCAATAACTGGCAGAAGAATATGGTTGACCCTAACGTGCGCTCTGCCCCAAAGACGTTCATCCAATTTGAAATCCTCAGAGACGGCTCCGTTGCCAATGAATTTGTCAAACAATCGAGTGGGGTGCCATCGCTCGATCGTTCCGGGATCCGTGCTGTTCGCGCTTCCCATTTTCCTCCCCTGCCCGGGGGAGAAACCCGCGTCACCGTGGAATTTTTCTTTGAATATACCCGATAAACGGCAACAATCCCGGAAAAGGGGAATTTGACCCTGGAAACATTCATTAACACTTCGATCCCATCCTCTAATCAAATAAAGGTACTCTCATCCTCATGATGAAAAAGTCTGCGCTTCATTCACTGGCTGTCTTAATCATTCTTTTGAGCATTCGTCTTGTCCCGACGAATGCCTCGCAAGAACCCCAGATCAAGACTGGGACATCCCAGGGAGTCAGGGCCCGGCTGGCCGTGGCCGATTTTCAATCCAATGCCGGAAATTCACAGCTTTCCGACTTGACCAAGATTTTTAATCAGGTCCTCTGGAATGATCTGGATATGGCCGGAGTTTTCGAATTGGTTCCCAAAAGTTTCTACCCCCTGAAACTTCCTTCAAAGCCCACTGAAGTTATCAACGAGCAATGGACCTCCAACGAGGTGAAAGCCCACGACCTTGTTTATGGCAATACGGCGCTGGACGGCGGGGAATTTTCTGCCGAATGCCGTCTCTTGGATCTGAATACTAACGAGTCGATTTTGGGACTGCGTTACCGCGTCACTCCTGACGAGCGAGGCGTCCGCTCCGCGGCCCACAAGTTTGCCGACGAGATCGTTTCCAGGCTTGGCGGAGGGATCCCCGGAATCGCCTCGACGCAAATCGCCTTTGTTTCGGACCGCACCTCGCATAAGGAAATCTGGGTCATGGATTACGACGGGTTTGGCCAGCATGCCATCACTAACCACCGGTCGATTACTCTGACTCCCCGTTGGTCCAGAGACAATTCCAAAATTGCCTACACCAGCTACCGGCGCGGGAATCCTGATCTCTACATTCAATCTCTGGCCGACAATCGGCTGCTGAGTTTCCCATCGTTTGGCGGATTAACCACCACGCCAGCCTGGAGCCTGGATGGGGAGAGGCTTGCCTTTACTTCCAGTCAGACCCAGGATCCGGAAATTTATGTGTCAGATATCCGTGGCCGCAATTTAAAACGGTTGACGAATAGCCGGGGCGTTGACATTTCTCCGGTTTGGAATCCCAAAACCGGATATGAAATTGCATTTGTTTCCGATCGAAGTGGGAGTCCACAAATCTACATTATGGATGCCGAGGGGGCCAATGTGCGCCGATTGACGACGGAAGGCGGGGAAGCCGTTTCTCCGTCCTGGAGCCCCGACGGCGATAAGCTCGCCTTTGCCTGGAGAAAGGTCTTGACGGGTAACTTTGACATCTTCTTGATCGACATCGTCACGGGCAGGTATATCCAGCTGACGCGAGACAGTGGAACCAATGAACAACCGGTATGGTCGCCAGACAGCCGCCATATCGCCTTCGAGTCCACCCGAAACGGAGGCCGCCAGATTTTTATTATGCTTGCCAACGGCACGCGCCAGAAGGCAATTACCACCGTAGGAAAGAATACGGCCCCGAGCTGGTCAAATTTCTCACAAAAGTGACTTTTTTCTTTCAGTTTCTAAGGCTCATCGAATAAACTACCTACGATAATTATTAAGTCCTTTAAAGCACCTGCTTCAGTATTGTCCTGCTAAAGTAAGTATCCATCAAAATTATCTATATTCTGTCGGAGGAAGCTATTGACCATGAAACGCAAAGTGATTTCCCAAGCCTCAGTTATCTTGACACTGCTTTTGCTATTGCTTGTCGCCGGATGTAAGAAGAAAACCACTCCAGCTCAGGCCCCGCCTCCCCCACCGGCGAAGCCTGAAGTAACCAAACCCACAGCCAGTCTTTCGGCGAGTCCGTCGTCCATTGAAAAAGGAGAATCTTCCACATTGACCTGGAGCACGAGTGGCGCTACTAACGTCAGCATCGAGCCAGGTATCGGAGATGTGAGCACTTCCGGCAATCGATCTGTATCCCCGAGTTCGACAACGTCCTATACACTGACTGCAAAAGGAGAGGGGGGCATCACCACCGCCACTGCACAAGTTTCGGTCAATGCGCCCCCACCGCCGACGCCCACCAGCGCTCCCAAAGTGAAATCGATTGCTGAGCTTTTCAACGAAGAAGTCCGGGATGTCTACTTTGATTATGACAAGTCCGATATCCGCGATGACGCCAAGCCTACTCTGGCCGCGGCGGCGAACTTCTTGAAAACGAATAGCTACATTAAGTTTTCCATCGGCGGGCATTGCGACGAACGTGGCAGCGAGGAATACAACCTGGGTCTAGGAGATCGCCGCGCCAACTCCGTAAAGACCTATCTCATTTCCCTGGGGATCACTGCCGACCGCATGACCGCGATTAGTTACGGGAAAGAGCAGCCGGTCTGTCACGACTCTAATGAAGAATGTTGGCAAAAGAATCGTCGCGCTCACTTTACGATTTCTGAAAAGTAACCTGAGCCCTCCTTCAACAACAACCCTGCCCTGTGCAGGGTTGTTGTTTTTTGGGCCTGTTTGTGTTCTTGGTTTTGTCTTTCCTTTTCGCTATGATGAAAAGCCAGCCATTGAATTTATGTGACTCGAGGTGATCAGCGTTGTCAAAGAGACTCATCCTGATATCTTTTCTCGTGCTGAGTTTGTTACCACAGTGGCTGTTGGGTGAGAGCAAGGAAATCATCCGACTGCAAGCCGACATGACTCTCCTTCAACAGCAGGTTCGTGATTTGCAGAAGAGTTTTGACCAGCAAGGTGCAGTGTTGAAAACTTTGGTGGAGCAACTGGCGGATCAAGTCTCTACCTTGAAGAAAAGTGTGGAGGAAATCAAAGGGTCCAATCAGCAGACCCAGGCCTCGGTAGGAGCAAAGATTGAATCGGTAAACGGTCAGTTCTCGGCCGTCAATTCCAGCTTGGATTTAGTCCTGGATCGGATTTCAAAGCTTTCCCAGCAAATCGCAGAAACAAAAGCCAAAGTGGAGGTCTTGGACCAACCGCAGCAGGGGTCCCCGGGTGCACCCGCCGGCCCGGCGCGAGCAGGACCACCCTCCCCTGAGGAGCTTTACAACGCCGCTTACGGTGATTTCATCAAGCAAAATTACGATCTTGCCCGTCAGGGATTCGAAGAGTATGTGAAAACTTATCCCGATACAGAGCTTTCCGATAATGCTCAATATTGGATTGGTGAGTCTTTTTACGTCCAGAGGAAGTTCCCAGACGCCATCAAAGCCTTTGATCGCGTCCTGCAAGACTACCCCAAGGGGGACAAGGCACCGGCCGCCGCATTGAAAAAGTCCTATAGCCTGCTGGAAAGCAAGAATACGGAAGTAGGAATCAAAGAATTGAGGCTTTTGGTAGCCAGGTATCCTGGCACGGACTCCGCGCAACTGGCCAAGGACCGCCTAAATTCGCTCGGCGTGCCCGTCCAGGAAAAGGCGACTCCAGCCAAGCGCCCGCCTCATCGGTAAAAGGAGGCATGGGCTTCCTTGGTACAATTTCAAGAAAAGCCGACTATCTGCAATCGATTGAATCGCTTAAAAAGGGGGAGGGCACATGGCAAACTCGGTGAATAAAGTCATCCTGGTCGGACGGTTGGGAAAGGACCCTGAACTGAAGTATACGCAATCGGGGACTCCCGTTGCACGGTTTACCCTCGCCACCGACGAGAATTGGAAAGACCAGAACGGGGAGAAGCAACAGAGAACCGAATGGCACAATATTGTAGCCTGGAGGAAACTTGCAGAAATTTGCGGCCAGTACCTAAATAAGGGGAAGCTAGTCTATGTGGAAGGCCGCCTGCAGACCCGAAGTTGGGAAGATAAGGAAGGAAATAAACGATATACGACCGAAATCCAGGCGGACAATCTGGTGATGCTCTCCGCCCGGACGGATGAGGCACGGCAGGAAAGAGGTGCGGCAGCGGCGGCTTCTTCCAATACGGGTGCGGGGTTTGAGCCTGAAATCACCGATGATGATGTCCCGTTTTAACCCTGAGACCCTTCCCTGAAGGCTCGCATCCTCCAAGTTCTGTTTTTCGCATCCGGCCTGCTCGGTGTCCATTTTTCATGTTAAGATTGGTATGTACAGCCTGCTATGCCTAAATGTAAGAGCTGTGGCAAAAAGATTCGATGGTACGCAGTCTTCAGGAATCCATTGTTGCTTCGGAACTGGAAGGTCTTAAATGCTTCGCTTTTCGAGACGCTTTGCCTCGAATGTGTCGCGAGCTGGAACAGCTATTTTGAAGGGGTCAAGAAACTAAGATCCAAATCCACACCGTAGAATGGTGGAGGACGGGCCATGCGAAAAATCATAGGGTGGATGTGCTATCTCGTCGGTGCGGGGTTGACCGTGCTGGCGCTCCAGATCTTCGTCAATTGTGATGTTATTCGAATTTTTGCTCGTAGCAGTAACATTTTGACGATGCCCTTCTGGGAGTTCATCCTGCAGAGCTCTGGCCAGCACCAAGCCTATCCTAATGGCTATTTTGTCCATCTGATTCGCGATATCGGTCTGTTAGGGTTGGGAATCTTGATCATTATCATGGGACGGGAGAATCTTGTGTTCAAAGATTTTTCCCTCAAGAAGAAAGTGCCCATGGTTGTCTGTCCCGAATGTCGCCGGAAGACTTACGCTGATGCTTATTGCCGGTTCTGCGGGTTTAATCTGGTGACCTTGCAACCTACGGCTGAATCTCCCACGCCCATGGCCTTTTGGAAGGTCTCGCTCTACAGTTACCTCACCGTCTCGGTTGTCCTGATTGTCATCAATCTTTTAATGCTCAATCCCTAATGATTGGACGTAACGTCGGCGATTATCGGGTTCTCGCCAAGTTTGATTTGGGCGAAAGCGGCCCCGTGTACAAAGCCGTACATATTACCCAGCGCCAGACCTACCTCTTGAAGCTTCTCCACGGCCCCCTGGATCGGGCCATCCCCGCTCATCATGACTTCATTGAAACCGTTCAAATGGCTTGTTATTTGGACCACCCCAACATCGCCAGAACGTTACCCCTGGAGTTTTATGAGGATATCACGGTCATCCCTCTGGAATTTGTTTATGGACTGGAACTGTCAGAAAAGATTTCAGAAGGGAGAACTCCCGTCGAAACTGTCCTGAAGATGGCGATCCAGGGAGCCGAGGCTCTTCAGACAGCACACAATGTTGGTTTAACGCATGGTAAGCTGACTTCGAACAATGTTCTTCTGACGCAGGACGGAGAAGTCAAGATTCTGGAGTTTGGGCTGGCCGGGCTCCAGGAAGACATGCTTTTCAGGGGAGTTGAGGAAACTCCCTATCCCCTGCTTCCTGTGCCTTCGCGCCGGCCTCCCCTCTCACGTTTTGCCTATCAGGCTCCAGAGCAACTGAACGGTGATCACGCTGGACCATCGGCAGATCTGTTTGCCTTCGGGGTCATGCTCTACGAAATGCTGGCGGGAGAATTTCTATTCTTGGGGGACGACGTCGGGGAACTCTACCGACAGATTCGGCAACGAGAGTTGCCCAGAATTGAGCAAGTTCGCCCCGAGGTTTCTCGATCCCTGGGCGAGATCGTTACGACGTTGGTGCAAAAAGATCCTGCGCGGCGTTATTACTCTGCCGAGTTTCTCCTGGAGGATTTGAGGAAAATACGAGGAGGAAGAACTGTTGAACGCCTCAGTTTCCAGCCCAAAGACCCCGCCCTCTCCCGCCGTTCATTCTTCCGACGTTTTGTGAAGGACTCAGACCATTAGATACCTGAAAGGGAATACATGCGGCTGGTAGCCGCACGAATCAGGCCTGCCAGCTCTTTATCAGGGAGCCCACGTGGCGGGACTGTAAACTCCATCCCGCCATCCTCATGCAAATTAGTGATTATGAATTAAAGGCGCGTTCCAGCTTGGGAAGGACCTGCTCCCCATGGGATATGACCCATTGCCCCACAGGTTCAACGAGTTTGAAACCCATGTAGCGGGCGTTTCGTCGGGTATCGTGCTTCAACCAACATACATGAACCGTGAAGGAGGCACCCTTGGGGCTCAAAAGAGTCAAGACTTCTCCACGTTTGAGCTCCCGTCGCAGACGGAGACAGCCACCTCCAGCACTGACGTTGACTGTGTAGACATCGTCCACAAAAGCGGCTCCCGCCCCATCCATCCCAACCGCTTTGAAATGAATGACCATCGGAATTCTTTTCTTGATTCCGTAGCGATTTAGTCGGAATCCGTCTGCGGTCTCATTGAGTAGCATCATAGTTTCGGTTCCTTTCCCCATTGTGTGCAAAATTTTGTCCGGCCAGTTACAATTTACGCCTCTCAAATCCCCTTTTGGATTCTTGGGCATTCTTTTGTGAAGCTTTAAGAATCCAACTGCCTTGTTTGAGCACTTCGTTGCCCAAAAACGGAGCCATCAAGAATCAATTTCATGGATTGCCGGTCTAAACGGTAGGGCAGCCATTCCTTGAGGCGCCGGGCGCCCATCCGGGAATAGAAATCGATTGCCAATTGGTTCCAATCCAGGACGAGCCATTCCATCCGTCCACACTCGCGGCGGATGGCTTCTTGGACACAATGGAGAAAAAGAGACCTCCCAACGCCGATCTTCCGAAACTCCGAAAGCACAAAAATATCTTCCAGAAAGAGGGTGGGCAGCGCGAGGAACGAGGAGTACGTTTCCAGCGTGATGGCATACCCCACGATGCGCCCTGAGCATTGCGCCAGGTACACCTCAAAGCGGGGTTTGGGACCAAACGCATCCTGAATCAGCCTTTCCTTGGCGGCCGTATCAGGCGGGGGCAGCTTTTCATAGGCGGCCAAGGCATCAATTAATTCCAGCCATGCCGGCCCGTCTTGTGGGTCAGCCGTGCGAACCAGGATATTGAATTTCGTCAAGAAATCCTCCTTCTCATCAGAACAGGGATCCAATATACTCCTCACCCTGCAGATTGTTTAGCATTGGATCTGGCTCGTTTCAATGGAATGTCCGGAAAATCTATGACCTCCCCGCAATTCGAATCGTATGTGAGCAAAAAACGGCAAGCCACCGATCGCTGGCTCGAGCGGCTCTTACCGAAGCCGGAGGAGCCGCCCAAAGTGCTTCCTGAGTCCATGCGCTACAGTGTTTTCGCCGGCGGAAAGCGTCTGCGCCCCATCCTGGCCATCGCTGCCTTTGAAGTCTCAGGGAAATCCGGCGAGGCGATCATGCCTGCGGCCTGCGCTTTGGAACTCATCCATACGTATTCCTTAATTCATGATGACTTGCCTTGCATGGATGACGATGACTTCAGACGCGGCAGGCCTACCAATCACAAAGTCTACGGTGAAGGGATGGCCGTTCTGACAGGTGACGCCTTGCTTACCCTGGCATTTGAAATTCTCCTGGTGACGGAACTTCCCTTCAACATACCGGCGAGGGTTTCTAGAGAAGTCGCCTTCCGCATTGCGAAAGCGGCTGGCCCCAGCGGAATGGTAGGCGGACAGGTGATGGATATTGAAGGGTATTCCCGGGACCGTCAGCTGGAAACACTTGAAACCACTTGTCTGATGAAAACAGGGCATCTCATCGTGGCCTCTCTCGAAGCCGGAGCCCTGCTGGCAGAGGCAGATGCAATTACTTCCAAAGCTTTGACCGACTACGGAGCGAACCTGGGTCTCGCCTTTCAAGTGACAGACGACATCCTGAATGTGACTGGAGATGCCGCTGTCATGGGGAAGTCCGTAAAGAGTGATGCCTCTCACGACAAGGTAACATTTCCAGAATTGCTCGGCGTCGAAGGGGCAAGGGCCTACGCCCAACAATGCATTGAGAAGGCCCGCAAGGCCCTTTCCCCCTTCGCTCAATCGGCCTGGTTTTTGAGCGAGCTTGGCGACTACGTCCTTACGCGGAAGTCCTGATTCCCTTCTGAAAAGTCATTGATCCTCCAGAAAATTAGTGCTATTTTTCGCACATTCTAATCATCCATAACAAGTAGTCAGTGCGCATCGGGATGCGCCTCATTGGAAACTCTGATTCAAACATACCTCAACAGGTTTTGTGGCGGGAATGCTTCTCTTCGGAGGTGAATCATGGCAAACCCTTCCGTGCAAGAGTCTTTTGAGAGAGGGCTCGACTATCTCAAGAGAAATCGCATTCAGGAGGCCTCGAATGCTTTCCGGCAAGCCATCAAGACGGATCCCGACAATCCACAATTTCTTTCCTATTACGGCCTGGTCCTGGCCCTTGGTGAGCATAATTTCCAGGATGCCATCAATTTCTGCAGAGCTGCCCTCCTGAAGGCGGCTTACGAACCTGAACTTTATGTCAACCTTTGCAGGGTGTACTCAAGAGCGGGACAACGAAAAAAGGCGCTCGAAACTCTTCTGGAGGGGCTTCACTATGATCGCGGGAATCTTTTGCTCATCCAGGAAATGAGGCGTATGGGGTGTCGACGAAGGCCGATCCTGGGATTTCTTTCCCGGGACCATTTTCTCAACAGGGTGCTGGGACGATTTACGCATGAACTGAGCAGGAATGGCCGGCTGAAGAAAAGTCATTAATCCGGCCGGCAAGGCAGATGACTTATTTCTTATGGATCTTTTCCTTGAGCTTTTCCTCAACGAGTGCCGGCACCAATCCATCCACCGATCCCCCCAATTTGAAGACTTCGCGGACCAAGCGTGAACTCAAGTAGCTGTAGGCATCTGCGGCCATCATGAACACGGTTTCAAGGCGCGGCTCCAAGCGTCGATTCATCAGGGCCATTTGCAGCTCGTATTCGTAATCCGACACAGCGCGGATTCCCCGGACAATGACTTGGGCTCTTTGCTTCATTGCATACTCAACGAGGAGACCATCGAAAATGTCCACTCTCACATTGGGAAAGCGATGATCCAAGATGGCGCGTGTCATGCTGACCCGCTCCTCGGTGCTAAAGAGAGGTTCTTTCTCCAAATTGACGAGGATCGCCACCACCAATTCGTCGAAAAGCTTCACGCTTCGTTCAATAATATCCAGATGGCCGTTGGTTAGGGGGTCGAAAGTTCCCGGATAGATGGCGATGGTTTTTTTCATGGTTGATAGAAGCTTAGAATGCTGTCTCCTTCCTGAATCTGTCGATACCGCACCAACCCTCCGAAAGAGTCTTCCAGGCCATACCGGCGAGAATGCTCCGCAATGACGAGCGCTGAATTCGAGAGCAAGTGATTTGCCTGCAATTGCAGAAAGACTCTTGGATACTCGTCCTTGGCCGCATAAGGAGGATCAAGGAATACGATATCAAACTTTTGATCGAATTGGCTCAGCCTTTTTAGTGCCTGTTCTATCGGCATCCGGAGGACGCAATATTCTGATTCTGACAGCCCGCTCAATTGCTTCAAATTCTCCAAAACAATTTTTTCCGCTTGGGGAGATTGCTCGACAAATGCCACCCAGGCAGCTCCCCGGCTCAAGGCTTCAATCCCAATACTGCCGCAGCCTGCATAGGCATCCAGAAATCTTGCGCCGGGAATCCGGCTTTGCAGGACATTAAATAGCGTCTCCTTCAGCCGATCGGAGGTGGGTCGGGTCGATGTCCCTTCCAACGTCTTAAGGCGGCGATTCCGGTATTGGCCTGCAATCACTCGAACCATTTCAAACGACTGCCTCTGAACCACTCATCTTGAAAGTGTCCACCTCTTGCCTGAAGGATTGCATCGATCGGTGCCTCCCTTCAACAAATCTTCGTTGTCTGGCAGAGTGGACAGGTCGAGGCGCGGCGGGCTCGAGTTCCGTCCTCGAACCATTGTTTCACTAGTTGCCACCGGCGAACCGGATCTGGTTCCTGCGCTATCCCACGCTTACCAATCCGTAACGGCGCTGCCAGTGGACCTTCAGGTAGGCGATCAATACTTTCCAGTCTTCTTCGGAAGACGGATGCTCCACCTGTTGCATCGCTTCACGTCTTGCCAGCTCCAGATACTCGCGGTCCCGTATAAGATTGGCAATGCGAAGCATCGGCATCCCCGATTGTTTGGTGCCGAAAAATTCTCCCGGGCCACGAATCTCCAGATCTTTCTCGGCAATCTTAAACCCGTCGCTCTGCTCTACCATACATTGCAACCGCGCTTCCGCTTCCTCTGTGAGATCTTTTCCATGACACAAAAGACAATGAGAGCGGGAACTCCCCCGCCCAATTCTACCCCGCAGTTGATGCAATTGGGCAAGCCCGAAGCGTTCCGCATGTTCGATCAACATAACCGTGGCATTGGGGACATCCACGCCAACTTCGACCACTGTGGTGGCCACCAGAATTTGGGTCTTCCCCGATTGGAAAGACTTCATGGCTTGCTCTTTTTCCTCACTTTTCAGGCGTCCGTGCAAAAGGTCCACCTGCCATTGAGGAAAGAGATCCCGTTTCATGTGTTCGAAGGTTTCTTGCGCCGCTTTTAAATCCACCTTCTCCGATTCTTCAATGATCGGGCACACGACATAGGCCTGCCGCCCCTGTTTCAATTCATCCCGAATCAGCCGATAGGCTTTCTCCCGATCCTGGTCCTGAACCCGGCGAGTCGCTATAGGAGAGCGGTGCGGGGGCAATTCATCGATGACGGAGACGTCCAGATCACCATAGAGAGTCAAGGCCAGGGTGCGGGGAATGGGCGTGGCGGTCATGACCAGCGTGTGGGGCGTGGCACTCTTCTTCATGAAATCAAAGCGTTGCATGACCCCGAAACGATGTTGTTCGTCGATAATCACCAACCCCAAATTCTTGAATTCCACATCCCTTTCCAAAATGGCATGGGTCCCGATCAGCATCTGGATTTCACCGTTCGCCAACTTTTCAAGAAGTCCTCGCCTTTCTCCTTTCTTCATTCCGCTCTTCAACAACCCAACGCGATAGCCCGTTTTCACAAAAATACGTCTGGCATTAAAAGCATGCTGTTCTGCCAGAATTTCGGTAGGCGCCATCAGTCCGACCTGATAGTTGTTTTCCACCGCAATGGAGGCCGCTTCCAACGCCACGATGGTTTTGCCGCAGCCGACATCCCCTTGCAGGAGCCGATTCATCGGAGCAGGACGGCAAAGATCATCCGCAATCTCCTTTAAGACTCGCTTTTGCGCGGCGGTAGGATGGAAGGGCAACATCTTCTTGAGGGCTTCTCGCACGGAGGAATTGATTTGAAAGGCAAATCCCGGCAGGGTCTTGGCCTTTCTTCTTTTCAATGCCAAACCCAGCTCTAAAAAAAACAACTCCTCGAAAATGAGCCGTTCTTGAGAGCGATGGCGAAAATGCTGGAGTTGTTCCAGCGGCACCCCGGCGGGGGGAAAGTGAGCTTCCGCCAAGGCCGTCTTTCGATCCGGAAACCGGTACCCCTGGAGGATCGAACGAGGCATCGGGTCCTCGATCTGACCGAGCTGGGTCACAACGCCGTAGAGGATTCGGCGCAGCATGCGGGAGCTGCAGCCTTTGATGGCTTCATAGATGGGAACAATACGCCCCATGTCTCCAGAGGGATCTTCTGAAACTTGGGCGTCCAGAATCTCAAATTCCGGATTGATGACTTGCAAATTCCCGGTGCCGTAAGGATCCACCTCGAACTTTCCATAAAGGATGACTTTCTGCCCGGGCTTAAACACCTTTCGTCGATCCAAGTAATCCGAGTGAAACCATTTGCCGCGCACCAGGCCACTGGAGTCTCGCGCCGCAAGATCAAAAATACGCAGGCGCGATTTGCGGGTCACGATTAGCCCGCTCGTGAGCACTTCCACCAGAATCGTGGCCCGTTCTCCAGGAATGATCTCCTTCACTTTTTTAAAGTGAGTGCGGTCTTCGTAGCGGTAGGGGAGGTTGTAGAGCAGGTCTTCGACCACCTGGAGATTCCGGGTGGCAAGGTCTTCAGCCCGTCTTGGACCGATTCCCTTCAAATACTGAACGGGGGTTTGCAAATCGAACATGAGTCTGGATTCCGCTCTCTAGAAAAGAGCGAATTTCCCGAATGGAGCTCTAACGGCGAGACAATCCTCGTTCCGAATGAGCGGACCAGGCAAGGTGACAAGACTGATCAGCTGGCCTGCAGTGGAGCACGCTTGCCGACATCCCGCCGTGAAACCAGATAGGCCTTGATAAAGGGATCCAAATAGCCATCGAGAACCCGATCCACATCGCCAATCTCAACCTTGGTCCGGTGATCTTTGGCAAGGCGGTAAGGATGGAGGACGTAAGAGCGGATCTGGCTTCCCCACGCAATATCCATTTTGGAGTCTTCAATGGCTTTGCTTTCGGCTCTTTTTTTCTCCATCTCCAACTCGTACAGGCGCGAGCGGAGCATCTTCATGGCAGTGGATCGGTTCTTGTGCTGGGATCTCTCATTTTGGCACTGGACGACGATATTGGTAGGCAGGTGAGTGATGCGAACCGCGGAATCCGTCGTGTTGATGTGCTGGCCACCGGCTCCGGTTGATCGGTAGGTGTCAATGCGCAGGTCCTTTTCCTCAATGACAATATCGATATTGTCATCGATTTCCGGGTAGACAAAAACCGAGGCAAAAGAAGTGTGCCGCCGCTTGTTGGCATCAAATGGAGAAATACGCACCAGCCGGTGCACTCCGATCTCCGACATCAGGAGGCCGTAGGAATTTTGACCCCGTACGGCAAAAGTGACAGACTTGACCCCAGCTTCATCCCCTGCCTGATAATCCATCAATTCGGTCGGAAAGCCGTGAGCTTCGCACCAGCGCAAATACATGCGCAAGAGCATCTCTGCCCAATCTTGAGACTCGGTCCCCCCTGCTCCAGGATGGATGGTGACATAGGCTGGACATTGTGCATTTTCACCGCTTAACAGGGTGGCTGTTTCGATCCCGGTTAGTTCTTCATCGAGTCGTCTAAGTTCACGCTGAATATCGGGTTGAACTTCTTCCCCTTCGGCACCTAGCTCAAAGTACGCATCGAGATCTTCAATTTCCCGTTTTAACTTTTGATCCAGCTCTAGATCGTTCTCCAACTGTTTGCGCCGCTGCATCACCTTCTGCGATTGTGCAGGGTCGTCCCAAATCTTGGGATCCGAGATAAGAGCTTCAATCTGCTCGAGATCTTTCTTCTTGCCTCCCGGGTCAAAGATAACTCCTGATATCGTGGATTCGACGTTTCAAATCCTGAAATTCACGGTTCAATTCTTCTAACATCGATTCTCCTTAATGCCATGATACAACAACATTCAATGGACCCGAGGCCCAGAGGGCATCTTAGCATAACCCTGCAAAAACCTTTACTTGATGTTGGCTTGTATTGACCGGTTGGGTGTGCCAGAATTATTCTCGAATCAGAGATTTCCCCTCTAAAACCATGAGCCCGTCCAAGTCCGTTTTTCCCATTGTCCTCTGGCTGTCCTTCAGCAGTCTTTTCCAACTCTCTGCTTCAGACCGCTTTGCCGCGGAAATGATCATGGACGGTACTTTTTTTCAGATTCATGAGGTTGGAGCCCCTTATCAAGATTTTGGATATGAGCGCTACTTTAATGGAAGAGGGATCCTGCAGACCTCAGTTAAAATTAATTCAAGCTTATCTCTTTTCTATGAAGGGCGTTACAACCAGCTCGAACCCCTGAATCACGGGGATGTCTTAAAGGGCCATGGCTACGGCTATCCAGTCCTTCAAGGATTTCTCCGTTATTCCACAAAACTTCCAAGCAACCTGACCTTTCAATTTGGGAAATTTGGCTCTCCCTTCGGACATTTCCTGAGCGAAGACTACCCGAATATAAACCCTTTGATCACCGCTCCCTTGATCTATACCTATCCTCTCACCATCCATCCGGACAGAATTCCCGCCAATGCCTACGACCTGGTTCGATGGCAATACTACAATACCACTCCCCCGGCACTTTATGCTCATGACTACGATGGGGTTCCGATTGTCAATTATCCGTATCCAACTGGGATCCTGGCCTATGGAGATTGGGCCAAGTTCGATTATCGATTGGCTTTAGTGAATAGCTCCCTTTCTAATCCACTGAACATAGGGAACTCGGGCCAACATCCCCAATGGGTGGCCGGAGCTGGCTATTCCCCTTTCCCTGGGCTTAGAATCGGGACTTCCCTGGCCCGCGGACCCTACCTCAATCCCTCTGTGCAGTCTTCGCTTCCTCCGGGCACGTCGATCGAAAGTTTCAGTCAAGGATCATTAGGGTTCGACCTTCAATATTCAATTGGTCACCTCGAAATTCAGTCAGAATTGGTTTTTAACTCATTCGAAGTACCTAATATTTATAAATCCTTGGGCACGACAGGCTATTACGTCCAAGCCAAGCAAACGTTGACCCCCCGTATCTACCTGGCGGCCCGCTGGGACCAGCTGATTTCCGATCAAATTACTACACAATACTATGGTTACTACGATTCCTCTTATCGATATGCAAACAACGTCGACAGTCTCGAGATTGCACTGGGGCTTCGAATTACCGAAAAAATGCTCCTAAAGTCGTCGTACCAATACCGCCGGACAGACGGGGTCTATAGCTACTACGAGAATAACATTGGGATGCAGTTGGTGTATTCCTTTGATGTCAAAAGATTACTGCGGATTCCGTAACTTTGCCTGACTGGAGATCAAAGACTTTGACCTCACGTTTTTTCGAATTGCTGATTTTTCTTGGAGCATGCCTTTTGTTGCTCGCCTTTGTGACTGATCTTCCGATGGCATCGTTTCCGTCTGAGGAGCCTGCCAATCCCCCGGAAGCGAAAAGTGCAACAATCTCCGGAACGGTGAGAATTGAGAGCAAGATCCCCACCAAGACGTTTCCCCTTTCGTTCTACTCCCGAAAGGGGGCCTCCGCCAAATCGAGTCAGACGACTGCTCCAACCAATGAAATTGAAAATGTCGTTGTCTATTTGGAAGACTTCTCACTCAGGAAAAAGCCCGGCGCTCTGCCAACCCAGGAGAGCGGCGAGCCAACACCCGCGATTCGACAGCTCAATGAGATGTTTCTCCCTCATGTTCTTCCCATCACCATTGGGACGGTTGTTCAATTCCCTAATGAGGACCCATTCTTTCACAACGTGTTCTCGCTTTCGGGTACCAAAAGCTTCGACTTGGGCAGGTATCCCAAGAATCACACCCGTTCAGTAAAGTTTGACCGTCCGGGCATCGTCAAAGTGTTTTGCCATATTCACTCCCACATGAGCGCTGTGATCCTGGTCTTTGATCACCCCTACTTTGCCGTCCCGCATGCCAATGGGAGTTTTGAAATCAAGGATATTCCGACAGGACAATACACCGTGGTTTTCTGGCACGAACGGCTGAAGCCGTTCAAACAAAACATCCAGCTTCTTCCCGGAGCGTCGTTGTCTTTGGATGCCACATTATGAGCCCGTTCAAATTACGGACTAAGATCATTCTTTTTACGGTGTGCCTGGTCTTCGCTTTGGTTTCCAGCTCCTTTCTGTTGATCAATCAGGTGGTTAAGCGGAAGGTCAGAGCGCGTCTCGTGGTCGATCTCGAGCGGTCCCAACACGCCTTGGAACAAAATCAGAAAGATCTGCTCCGGCAGATGATTGCGTACTCCGTCATTGCGGCCGAGAACTCAACTTTGAAAGCCGCCATCGAAACTTATCAAACGGAACAGGGCAATCGGATCCCCATTGCCAGACAACTCAAACGAACTGTTGAGAATGAGGCAGCCAAACTTTTTTCGATCCTGACAGCAGACCTGTTGGTCGTCACTGACAATAGTGGTGAAGTTTTGGCGATGGATGGTGTTACCCTCCCTTCTGAAGACTTCAGGCTGAATCTGGCCGCCGAACCTTCGATCATGAACTGTTTAAGCCAGGCTCCTGTCGCGTTTGAGCAGGCGGCAGGAATCTGGGAATTTCAGAAAAAAACTTTCCGGATCGTCTCGGTTCCCATTCTCCTTCAGGACATCGTGGTTGGCACTTTGAGCTCGGGTTTTGAAATCAGTCCCGGCTTTGTGCAATCGATCAAAGCAAATACCAATACCGACGTTGTTTTTGTGGCCAACGGCCGCATCATCGCCTCGACCTTGAGTCCGACAGAAAACGCACTGCTCCTGGATAAGCCGGGGCTCCAAGCCGTCTCCGAAAGGAAGGATTCCTTGCCGGTCCAATCGGAAATGGTCCTGGGAGAAGAAACCTACTTAACTCTGCGATTTGGTGATACGAAAGGAGCGAAGAACTTCTTTTTCATTCTCAATTCCATCGACCGGAATATGCGCGAAACCATGGATCCAATCAAAGGGTCGCTAATTTTGGTTGGCGTTGTTTCGATCCTTATCGCGGCCCTTTTCGGCCTGGCCTTAAGCCAATCGATCACCAAACCCTTGATGAATTTTGTTAATTTTATGGGTGAGATTACAAGGACAGAGGAGCTTCAACAATCATTCACCCCTCAGAAGCCCAACTTTGAAGTGGATGTCCTAGCCCGCTCATTCGAGAGTATGGCTCGTTCCCTGGCGGAATCCCAGGCGCAATCGGCCCGCTATCATGAAGAATTGAGGATCAAAGAATTCAACGAAGAGAAACTGCGAGGTTTGGCGATTCGCTCCCATTTGGATGCTTTGATCTCACAGATCAATCCCCACTTCCTGTTTAATGCCTTGAATACTGTTGGGGTACTGATCGACGAAAACCCTGAGGAGGCCCGCCGGCTCACGGTCAAACTTGCCAACATTTTCCGTAAGACCTTGCAAGCCTCGGAGCGGGAATTTGTCTCCTGCGGGAGGAATTCCAGTTTATCCAGGATTATCTGGAAATTGAAAAGGCCCGCTTTGGGGATCGTCTCCGAGTGGTACAGGAAGTCGAAGTACAAAATGTCGAAATCCCCTGCTTTACGCTTCAGCCCCTCATCGAAAATGCCATCAAACACGGAGCGGCCCCCAAATCGGAACGACGACCATTCGCATTTCCGTTCGGCAAGTCGAAAACCATCTGAGCGTCCAGGTCTCCGACGATGGGATTGGGATGCCGCGCTCAGCGGTGGCCAGCATGTTTGAAAGAGGTTACGGTCTCAAGAATCTGATCGAACGCCTCAAAATTCTTTACTCCTCAGAATTTACCTGGAAGGTCGAAAGCGAACTTTACCAAGGCACGACGGTCTTCCTCGAACTCCCCATTCGTGTCCCGGTAAAACCGGGAAGCGAATCCATTGCCGTAGGCTAAGAACCCTTCAGCACACAAAATCAACGGTTCACGGGCCAGCCCGTCGGCAACCCCTTATTTTCCCTGATATCTTAACTTCTGCGACAGGTTCGCATGAGTCATTGCGCCATCCATGAAAAAGAAAATCGTTTTTTTCTTTCCTGCGTTCTCCAGTCTTGAAGCCACGGCTCCTCTCGGAATCCTGGCAGTCGCCAGGCCCCTATTAGATGCCGGATACGACGTCCGACTCATTGATTCGACCATCACTCCAGACTTCGAGCGGCGCGTGGTCGAGGAAATGCAAGACGCTTTGTGCCTGGCAATCTCGCTCGTGACCGGACCCATGATTCGCGAAACGGCTCTGGTCTCCCGTACCGTCAAGAGGCTGTACCCGGGAAAGCCCATCATTCTTGGGGGCTGGCATCCCTCCTTGTTGCCTGATCAGACGCTGCAGGCCGATTTCGTCGACATTGTGGTGCGGGGTCAGGGGGAGTCTGCACTTCTGGAGGTCGTGGAACGGCTTGCTGAGCATGCCCCACTGCACAACGTCCTGGGAGTCGGCTTCAAAGAAGACGGAAAGGTCGTTCTCAATCCCGAGAGACCACTCCGTCCTCTTCGCGAACTCCCTGCCAAGGCCTACGAATTGGGCGACTACGACGCCTATGAACGCCGCTGTGGACGACGTTGGGCCATGTACATCAGCAGTCTGGCCTGCCCTTATCAATGTGCCTACTGCACCAATGAAGGAGTATACGGACGCGCCTGGAACGCTTTACCGGCGGAACAGGTCGTTTTCGAAATGAAGGACCTGGTTGAGCG
Source organism: Terriglobia bacterium (assembly GCA_046331665.1). GTDB lineage: Bacteria > Acidobacteriota > Terriglobia > Versatilivoradales > Versatilivoraceae > CAWBAT01. Next base: position 58,387 of record JAXLQK010000035.1, read on the forward strand.
CTACCAGTTCGAGCTTCTCTGGGTGGTCGATGATAATTTCCTGGTCGATCGCCACCGCGCAGTAGCTATCGCCGAAGGGCTGCTGCAGGGTGGAATCCGGTTTCGATGGAGCATCCAAGCTTCCACGAATCTGGTTACCCGACTTACGGTTGCGGAGCTCACTCTCCTCAGAAAATCCGGTCTCCAGCAAATCTGCCACGGCGCAGAATCCGCGTCACCCAAGGTCCTTCAATTGATGGACAAAGGCTTCCAAAAGATCGAAACGATGATCGAAGCGGCAGAGAAATGCACCCAGGCCGGGATTCGCCCTTCTTTCAATATCATATTTGGCTTTCCGGGTGAGGGAGAAGCCGAACGAAGGGAAACCATTCAGTTCATCCGGAAAGTCTGCCTCCAGTATCCGGGCGCGGAATTCTGGACGAACATCTTCACGCCCTATCCTGGAGCCCCCATCCTGCGTCAGGCAGGTCGGCTTGGAATTGAAATTCCCCAGACGTTTGAAGGCTGGATCGATTTTTTCCCGCGTTACACCATCCTGCCGTGGCTTAAGGGCGTAGAACATCGCCGCGTCCAGCGCATGCGGGAGTACTTACGTATGGCCTACGAACGAGTCCCGATAGCTGCCGATCGACGGCACGGACTAGTAAAGGCAGTGCATCGGCTGCTCAATTACCCTGCGCGTCTTCGACTCCGATTGGGCGTTTATTCTATTCCTCTGGAAATTGCCTTGAAGCGCTGCCTTGAACGCTTGTTCGCAGCGTCGAAGCCAAGAGTGGACGCCCAGTTCCTGGAGACAACGCGGCCATCGCCCCAAGAATCCGTTTGGAGTTCGAAGGTGGCGAGTCCCTCGACTCAATAAATAGCTCGCTCTGAAAGATGCCGGAAATGAGCCATTGCCTATGAATCCTCTCAGAACAAAGAAGGTTGTCCTTTTCCTGCCGCCCTATGAAGGGAAGGCACTGGGGCCGTGCCTGAGTCTCCTGAGCCTCGCCCCACCACTCCGGCAGGCAGGGTTTCAGGTTTCGCTCATTGATGCCGCCTTCACGCCAAATTATCGGCAACGGATCGAGAAGGAAATTTCTGACGCGGGTTGCTTTGGGCTTTCGTTGTTAACGGGGCCGATGATTCATGCAGCCATTGAGGTCAGTCAACTGGTGCGGCGGCTTCACCCCGAGATCCCCATCGTTTATGGAGGATGGCATCCGACGCTGCTTCCCGGTCAAACGCTACAGGCACCTTATGTCGATGTGATTGTCCGTGGGCAAGGGGAGATCACTTTCCTCGAATTGTTAAACTGTTTACAGGAGGGCGCCCCACTTAGTGGAGTCCCCGGGATTTCGTACAAGGCCGGAACCCAGATTGTCCATAACCCCGACCGCCCTGTGGAATTCCTACAAAATCTTCCGACACCTGCCTACGACCTGGTCAATACGGATGAGGTTGAAAAGGCCTGTGGCATTCGCAAGACTGTCTACGCCTCCAGCGTCGGCTGTCCCTACGCCTGCAATTACTGCACCGACACTGTTTTTTATCATCGTCGCTTTAATGCCATAAACTCCGAGCGCGTTGTCCGCGAAGTCATCGAGCTCGTCCGCAGTCAACAGTTGGCTGAGGTTTCTTTTCTCGATTCGAATTTTCTGGTCGACGTGAAACGGGCCCTGGCCATCGCACGAGGAATTATAGAATCCGGGACCAGGTTTCGCTGGACGTTCCAAGCGTCTACCGACTTGTTCTGCAAGCTCACCGATGAAGAGGTGCGACTTCTCGCCATGGCGGGAGTTTCGCACATCGGGTTTGGAACTGAATCGGCATCCCTGGAGGTCCTGGCTAGGATGAATAAACCACACCAAAAAATTCGCGATATGGAAGAAACCGCTCGCAAGTGCCACCAAGCTGATCTCAAGGCGACATTGAACTTGATTCTTGGATTTCCCGGAGAAACGGAAAGCCATCGCCTCGAGACCCTCCAGAAAATGACAGCCATCTCCATGCAATACCCGAATGTGTGCTTTTCTCCAAACGTATTCACCGCGTATCCGGGGATTCCCATTTGGCCCCAGCTTAAGGCCCTCGGATTGAAGGAACCTCAAACGCTCGAAGAATGGGCGGAGATATCTTTGGGAAGAAATCGACTCCCGTGGTTTCAAGGCAAGGAATTTCAGCGGGCAAAGCGCATGGTGTCTTGTTTCATGATGGCTCATCAGCTTCGCAAAGCCCGTTTCGGGAAGGAATCAGACTCGGGATCACCTCTCCTGAAATCGTTTTTGGCTGCGCTGAGGTGGAGAATCCGGCATCAGTTCTTCCGTTTTCCGTTGGAGTTGTGGCTGTTGAAAGCGAATGTCCCGTTTGTTTTACGGCGCTCCTTGTTGACGGGCCGCAGTCTGGGCATGGACTTGGAGCGAATCGGCTCTTAAGTACAGTATGTTCAGCGAGTTCTGCGCTGAATCGAATCCTATGGTTGATGTATTATTAACCCATTCTTATCATTTGTACTTCGATCGGAAACAGGCTCGAAAGATGAAGCCCTACCCTCCGCTTGGCACTCTCTACGCTGCCTCCGTACTGAGAACTCAGGGCTTTACTGTCGCCCTCTTCGACAGCATGTTGGAGAATCCCGAAATTCACTTTGAGGCGGCCCTTCGCCAGCACCGCCCGCGGATTGTGGTTGTTTTCGAAGATAGTTTCAATTTCCTTTCGAAAATGTGCTTGCAGCGGATGCGAGAGCTCTCCTTTCTGATCCTCGATGCCTCCAAGCAATCTCAAGCCTTAACGATTGTTCACGGCTCGGATGCCACGGACCACCAGGAGGATTACCTGGAACGGGGTTTTGATTACGTCTTGATTGGCGAAGCCGAATGGACTCTGCTGGAGTTGGTCCAGAGCTTACTGCAAGGGCAGCTTGAGAGGATACCCTCCATTCCCGGGATTGCCTATCGCTCTCCAGCCAGCTCCCGGCGAATCAACACTCCTCCGCGCCGGTTAATGCGAAACCTTGATCTCCTTCCTTTACCGGCTTGGGACCTGATCGACGGCGATCGCTATCGATTCCTATGGGAAGAGAATCATGGCTATTTCTCCTTGAATCTCGTCTCGAGCCGCGGTTGCCCCTACCTGTGTAATTGGTGTGCCAAACCAATTTATGGAAACAGCTATAGTGTGCGTTCTCCGGAAAAAGTGGCTTTTGAGATGGCCTATCTGAAAGAACTCTGGGCTCCCGATCAATTGTGGTTTGCAGATGACATCTTTGCCTTGCCGCCGCACTGGGTAGAACAATTTTCCCAGGCGGTCCGCCAGAAGAACGCAGTAATCCCTTTCAAGATTCAATCCCGAGTTGACTTGATGACCCTGCCCACCGCTCGCCACCTGGCCGACGCCGGATGTTGTGAGGTTTGGATGGGGGCTGAGTCAGGTTCCCAACAGATCCTGAAGGCGATGGACAAAGGAATCGAAGTTTCGCAAATCAAAGCGGCCTGCGACAACCTGAAAACTGCCGGCATCCGACGTTGTTTTTTCCTGCAATTTGGCTATCCAGGGGAACGGTGGGAAGACATTCGAAAGACCATTGATCTTGTTCGGGCAACCCAGCCGGATGACATCGGGGTGTCGGTCTCATATCCCCTTCCCGGAACGAAGTTCCACCAAAAGGTCCTGGATCAGCTTGGCTCCAAAACCAATTGGGAAGACAGCGAAGACCTCGCCATGTTGTTTCAAGGGACTTACACCAGCGAGTTTTATCATGCCCTACGTGATGCTCTCCATTTCGAAGTCAAGCTGGCACGTTGGAGGCGGGAACGGAGAAATGATCCTCGCCCTGCCCGATATTCTCCTGATTTCAGCTTGGAAACGGATCAGGTTGCTGACGAGCGTCTACAGGAGTTGTGGGACAAAGTAACAAACCAGGAGATCGTCTGTCGCAATGCCCATCCGACAATCATGGAGGAAAATCCGGCATGGATCTGCTCTTGACGCATGGCTTCTTTTTGAATGAGGACCCCAAGGAGCTTCAGATCATGAAGCCTTACCCTCCTTTGGGTTTGCTTTATTTGTCGAGCTACTTGAAGTCGAAGGGTTATGACGTAGAAGTTTTTGATTCGACATTCCGCTCCCGTTCGGAGCTATACGATCGACTACAATCCTCCCCCCCCGGACTCCTGGGAATTTATGCCAATCTCATGACGCGCTCCAGCGTCATTGCGATCCTTCAAGTCGCCAGGCAGTGCGGGTGGGAAATTGTCCTGGGGGGGCCTGAACCTGCCAATTACAGTGAGGAGTACCTGGCCTCCGGGGCCGATGTCATTGTGGTTGGAGAAGGTGAGCTGACACTTGAGGAACTGCTGGCAAGGCGGCGCCACCGTCCGAAAACTTCGCTCGCCGATGTCCGCGGCGTGGTCATCCGGGGTGCAGAGCGGCATCCTCACACCACTCAACCACGAGACCTGATTCCTTCTTTGGACAGCCTCCCCTGGCCGGATCGGGAGGCCATCGACATCGACTCCTACCTATCCTCTTGGAAAAGCTTTCATGGGAAAAGTTCGGTCTCACTGATCACGGCCCGCGGATGTCCGTACCATTGCCGCTGGTGCAGTCACGCGGTTTACGGGAAGACTCATCGCCGGCGCTCGCCTCACTCCGTGGCGGATGAGATTGAATGGATTCGGGAACGCTACAATCCGGATATGCTTTGGATCGCGGATGATGTTTTTACCATTCACCCGCGCTGGATCTTTGAATTCGCCAAGGAAATGAAGGATCGGCAACTGACCATTCCCTTCGAGTGCATCACCCGCGCCGATCGTTTCAATGAGGCCATCGCCGATGCCATGGTGGAACTCGAATGCCGTCAACTCTGGATTGGCTCTGAGAGCGGTTCCCAGCGTATTCTCGACGCCATGCAGCGCGACGTGACGGTCGATCAAATCCAGCGGGCCGTTTCTCTCTGCAAGGAACGCGGTATTCATTCCGGACTCTTTCTCATGTGGGGGTACCCAGGGGAGGAAATTACCGATATCGAAGCCACCATTGAGCATGTCAAAAGGGCCAACCCTGATCGCTTTTTGACAACAGTGGCCTACCCCATCAAAGGAACCGACTATTTTCGTGAAATCAGCCCTTCTCTCCCAGATTTGAAGCAATGGCAACACTCCAGTGATCGCGATTACGCGGTTCGCGGCCGACGTTCGAAGTCCTATTATCATTACGCAGACCAATGGCTTCGAGATGAAATCTCCCTTCAGCGCCTACGCCAGCAGAAAGATGTTACCAACCTGGAAGAGCTTGCAAGACTGCAAGAAGGGATTTCTGAAGCACGACGTGGACTCGCTGAAACTCAGGCGGAGGTGGGAACCTAAATCGAGGGCATGCTGAAGACACTGGAAGGGAACGCTTGATGGCTGACGTGAGAAGCTTATCAAAAAATGGGTGCGCCCCAATTTCTCACTCAACCTCCATTGTTTCCTCTTTTGACTGGATTGCCCCGGACTATGATCGGATGTTTACGAATTCCCATACCGGGATTGCCCAGCGGGAGTCCGTCTGGCGGTTTACCGATCGTCTTTTTAAACCCGGGCAACGCATTCTGGAGCTCAATTGCGGGACGGGGGTTGACGCACTGCACTTCACCCGACACGGTCTCATGGTTTCTGCCTGTGACCAGTCCGTCAAAATGATCGAAATTGCGCGGCACCGACTTCGCCAAAGCCGATGTGAGCAGGCCGTCCAGTGCTTTCAATTGAGCATTGAGAAATTAAGCGAATGGAGAGCGCCTTACCTCTATGACGCGGTCTTTTCCAATTTCGGAGGATTAAATTGCGTAACTGATCTCCGCAAATTCTGCGGAAATCTGGTTCCGATTCTCAAACCCGGCGGAACGGTGGTGCTCTGCCTGATGAACCGTTATTGCCTGTGGGAATGGGGCTATTTTCTTGGCCAGTTCCGTTTCAGAAAGGCATTCCGACGACTCCGCAAAGGCGGAGCGGAAATTACCTTTGGGAACCACACCACCATGCAAGTTCATTATCCAGGAGTACGCCAATGGATCGAGTGGATGAGCCCCCACTTTCGCTATAGTTCTCATCGCTCCATTGGCTTGGCTGTTCCCCCGCCCTATGCAGAGGAATGGACTGGACAGCATCTCACATTCCTGCACGTGGCCAAATGCCTTGATGGTGTTGTCTGTTCCTGGCCAGGATTCAGAAGTTTGGGTGACCATTATCTGATGCACTTCGTCCGCCGGTGAAAAGTCATGCCTGATCGTGCGCCTTTCAAAGAGGCTGAAGACATTGCGAAATGGGAATTTGAACACCTCCCACAACTGTCTTGTTCACGGTGCGGAAAAATCGTTTCTGCCCGCAGGAATCACCCGATGGCCTGCAGCCATTGCCGTAAACTGCGCAAGAGCTTGTGAATGGGATCTTCAAGGCGTTACGACCCGGACGTGAAGCTTTCCAAACCTTTATTTCCGAATACGCTGCCATCCGCCAGGCAGAAGGGCGCGGCAGTGTTTCTTCGGATTTCTATCTGGCATTGCCGCATCGGGATCTGACTAAGAGATTTGAAGGACAGTGGAAAATTCGGTCAAAGAGTTTTCAACTCGAACAGAGGTATTCCTTGCGCATTGCCGAGGACATGGGGACAGGGATGGATGTTCTCGACATTGGAGCTGGAAACGGGTGGTTGTCGTATCAACTGGCTCGCCACCGGACATCGGCCCGCTGGCCCTGGATATTCTCGTTGATGAGAAAGATGGATTTGGGAGCCGCCACTCATTTTCCTTCCCTGGGGAGGACTTTCCCTCGCTTTCAGGCGGAGATGGACTGCTTGCCCCTTTGCCGCGGAACAATTCGATATGGTGATTTTTAATGCCTCTTTCCACTACTCAACAGATCCACGATGCAACTCTCCGTGGAGCGCGCTGTCCGCCCGTCCTCAAAAACACCTTACTGTCATCGTTGATTCCCCGATTTATCACCATGAACGTAGTGGCCTTCGCATGGAGGAAGAATGCTGCCACCAACAGTTCCATCAGGACTTCCGGCTTCAGTCAGACTCCATCGAGTGTGGAATTTCTGACCTACGATTCGGTGAACTAGGCCAACAATTGTCCCTTGAATGGACGATCATTCGCCCCAATTATGGACTCCGGTGGTTTGCGGCCCTTCGGGCCAAAATTGCCGGCCGGCGCGAACCCGCAGGTTCACATCCTTTGGGGCGGAAAGGCGAGCGTATGATCCTTCTTTTTTCACCCTCGATCCACCACACCCCGCAGTCGACGTTTTCCGCTTTCGATTTTGTCCATTGCAGCGGTTTTGGAGAAGCGGGAACCCTACCAGATCGTTGATGGGAACGTGGATCTGAGCCGCAAGAATCCCTCAGCGTGGGCGCGCACTCATCTATTGAACTCCTGGCGGTTTCCGTGATGCCCGGACCGCAAATGGTGGCAGCCATGGAGACCTGCCGCCTCGCACCATGAACGCTTCCCGCAAATTCCCATCGTCTGGGGCGGATGCGCGCCCCTCGCTGTATCCGGATGCGGCCCTCGAGCGCCCTATGTCCAGTACGTAGTCCGAGGACAAGGAGAGGATACTTTTCTCGAGCTTGTGTCGGCCATAAGAGGAATCAAGCCGCGCTCGAACAGATCCGTGGTCTGTTTAAGACCCACAAACTGAACCCGTTCACAATCCGGAGCGAGTGCTGGCGTCCCCTGACAAGTTTCCATGGCTCCCCCTACCATCGGCTGGAGGCGGTAAAGTATATATTGCCAACCTATTTAGGGCGTCGGACGGCGGTGCATCAGGCCAGCCTTGGCTGTCCGTTTTCCTGCAATTTCTGCGGGGTCGTTACTGTGTTTGGAAGCCGGGAGAAAATGGAATCCCCTGCCCGCACCGCCGCAATTCTTCAAAATCTCCGTGAAACCTATCGTATAGATTCAATCCAATTTTACGACAACAACTTTTTTCTGAAAGAAGACCATGCTCAGGAGCTCTGCCAACGAATACGTCCTCTCCATCTGAAATGGTGGTGTGAGGCCCGGATTGACATTGTTTTGGGTTACTCCGATCAAACTCTTCAACAGATTCGAGAGGCCGGATGCAAAATGATTTTCTTCGGAGCTGAATCGGGTTCCGATTGGGTCTTGAAGGAAATGAAGAAACAGGTACGAACGGAGCAAACGCTTCTGCTGGCTGCCAGAATCCGACGCTTTGGAATCGTTCCGGAGTTTTCCTTTGTCATCGGCAACCCCAAAGATCCGGAGCGTGACACTTCTGAATGTCTGCAATTTATCCGGAAGATTAAGAAACTCAATCCGGCCTCAGAGATTATCCTGCAGCACTACACACCAGTACCCCAGCGGGACGCCATGTATGGTGGCATTGAAACAGAGATGCAATTCCCGGCAACTGTTGAAGAATGGGCCAACGACCGCTGGTTGAACTTTACACTCCGCAAGGAACCGGGGGTAAGCTGGCTTCCTCGACGAATCAAGAAAAAGATTGATAACTTTGAACTGGTTTTGAACTCCAGCTGGCCTACCGTGCAAGACGTCCGATTGCCGGCCTGGGGCCGCACCATGTTAAAGGGTTTGGGACGGTTGAGATATACGACCAAACTTTACTCTTACCCGATAGAACTGGAGTGGGCACAGCAGTGGATCAAGTTGAGAAAGCCCAAAATCGAGAGCCTTTGAGCAATGCCCCTTAGACAGCGCTCCTAGCCTTGGGGCTGCATGAATCAGAGCCATGATGAACACGTCCTCTACAGACCAGGAGAGCAGATTGACCTCAATCCCTTCACTGACTCCGCCCCTCCCTCCCCCTTTGTCATGGCAGACCCGAATTCATCTGTCACAACAGGACGGATTCAGCCTGTGGGCGGAAGTCTACGACAAGGATCCCAACCCGCTGGCCCAATTGTCTGAGAGAACACTCCTGGAAAAGCTCGGTCATCTCCACGAACTCCGCTTATTGGATCTGGCTTGTGGAACGGCTCATCTCCTGCCCTCACTGCTGGCACGGGGGCTCAAAGCCTGCTTGGGAATTGACTTGAATGAACAGATGCTGCAGATTGCCCGATCGAGACAAATAGAGGGCATTCAGCTCATCCAAGCCGATCTGCATGCGCTTCCCATTTTTGCGGAGAGTATCGACGTTGCTACCTTTAGCCTCGGCTTAAGCTATTGCGGTGATTTACAGCAAATTTCTCAGGAGATCCATCGGGTCCTCAAGCCCAAGGGACGACTCCTGTGCACCGATTTCCATCCTTCCGCTGAAGCACGAGGTTGGAAACGCAGCTTCGTGGTCAACGCCCAGCAATACGAAGTTTCCCATTTGGCCTATTCTCCTCGAGACATCCTTCAGGCTTTTGAAAGAAATTTCGAATGGATTGACACCCAGGATCTTTGTTTTAACGAGCTTGAGCGCACACTTTACGAACGGTCGGGAAGATTGCAATGGTTTGAAGAACATCGCCACCAACCGGCGTTGATTTATTTTGAGTGGGAGAAGCCCGGCCACACCAGGACCTGCAACTCCTGAACAAGACTCCAATGCAAACACTCGAAGCCCACTGCCCAAATCACACTTCGTCACAACCATTGTTTGTCTATGGCGGGGCGAACGTTGCTCACAATGCTTTTGATCAGGCAGAACTTAATCTCCACGTCCAACGAGGTCTTATAACCAAAATGTGCCCCAGGCGGGATGATTGGACGCCCGATTCTTCGTCTCAGCTCCGGATTGATCTCCACGGCTGCCAAGTCCTGCCCGGACTCATCAACGCCCACGACCACCTGGGGTTTGGTCTGTTCCCGCGATTAGGCAATGGCCCATACGCTGACGCCAAAACCTGGGCAACGGAAATTTATCGTCCCGACGAATCTCCACTGCGGGAACTGCTCTCAGTCTCAAAACCGACGCGATTGTTTTGGGGAGGGTTGAGAAACCTGCTTTCCGGAGTGACTACGGTCTGCCATCACAATCCATACGATGAAATGACCTTTCGCAACCACTTTCCTGTTCGTGTGGCCGAAGCCTACCGGTGGATACACTCTTTGGATTTTTTTTCAGACACCGAATCA
>JAXLQK010000036.1:0-67586 GCA_046331665.1 Terriglobia bacterium
GCGCTGATCGGCCAATCGGCCGAAACCCCAGGTGTTTGTAAAACCCCACTCCTGTCTCATTCTGCTCATTCACATCCACTCGGTCTGCACCAAGCTGCTGGATGGCGTAGTAGGCTAATGTCCTTCCGGCTCCTGCCCCTCGATAATCGGCGTGCACAAAGAGCATTTCAATCTTGGATTCGGTGACACCCAAGAAAGCAATCACCTTTCCTTCTGCATTTCGCAGACAATAGATGGGTGAAAAACCAGCCAGCACTTGTTTGACCAAGGGAACCAGCATCTGAATATCGGTCTGCGTCAAGAAGGAATGGGTCGCGCGGACCGAGGACTCCCATACTTCAAAGAGTCGCGGCAAATCTAACTCACTCGCCTGGCTGATGGGCTGAAAGAATTCGGTCACTAGTCTTAACCGCCTCCCTTTCCCGGTATCTCGGAGTGGGGCCTGTCTCTCGACGAGTTGAAGTTGTTAACCTCTCGCGTCATCCCGAATGGCCCCGGCAACCGCCCCATGACTTATTTCATGGAATGAATGCCAAACATATTTCCCTCGGTATCATAGGCCAGGGCGATAAATCCATATTGACCAATCGACATTTTCTCACGGTGGATTCGGCCGCCGAAGTTCACGACGCGAGACGCTTCGACCGAACAATCGTCGCTGTGAAAATAGACCAGAATGCTATTGCCTCCCGAGGGGACGCCTTCCATTTTAAGAATTGCGCCGGAAGCTCCGAATTGGTCCCTGCTCATCGGGAATGTCCACATTTCGAAGTCTGGGGAATCCAGTCTTTCCAATTTTACCTCAAACACCGATTCATAGAATTTCCTGGCGCGAGGCAGATCTTGTACATAGATTTCGAACCAATTGACGGGATTTCCTTGCATGGCGATCTCCTTATTGAAGGAATGTGTGAATGCTGGAGAGATCCACTGGCTTGTGGCATGGGTTCCCCTTACGTTATCCAGAAGCTGACTCTGCCTGATTTTATCTGGTGACTGGCTAATTTTCCAGTGACCGAACTGGGACGGATCCCCGAATCTTTTCATCTTTCGCTTGCCTGACTGCACTCAACTCCCCTAGCATTCAATTAAAGCCAAGCAACCATGGGGTTACCACTTGGGGGCAACTTTCGCCCTCGTGTCAAATGTGAAACTGGGTGGAGCGATGATGGAAACACTACTGAGTGTGGCAATTGGATTGGGGCTGAGTGCCGCCTGCGGCTTTCGAGTATTCGTCCCTCTCCTCATGACGGGCGTTACCTCTGCCACAGGCCATCTCAGGTTGGCCCAAGATTTTCAGTGGATGGCTTCGACTCCGGCGCTGGTGACCTTTTCCACGGCTACCGCCGCGGAGATTTTAGCCTATTACATCCCGTGGCTGGACCACTTCCTGGACCTATTGGCAACGCCGACCGCAATCTTGGCCGGAGTGATCGCCAGTGCGTCCGTGATCACGGAACTTCCCCCACTGGTCAAATGGTCCGTCGCTTTGATTGCGGGGGGGAGTATTGCCGGAATTGTCCAGGGAACGACGGTTCTGACCAGAGTCAAATCCTCCGCTCTAACAGGGGGCCTTGGAAACTTCCTGGTCTCAACGCTGGAATTGGCTGGTTCCATTGTGACTGCCTTTCTCGCGATTTTTGTGCCGCTCGCCTGCCTGGCCATTCTCGCGGCGACGCTCTGGTACGTATTGCGCAAAGCCGGCAGGCTTGTATTCGGAAGAAGAAAAGTGAACCGATCCGTGTGACTGGGGAAACCCACACTCAGTCCTAGCGCAATTTTACCCAGCCTTGAGCTTCCTGCTTGGAGGGCCCTCCCGGCGGCGGAGCGAAGATGAAGTAATAGACCAAATCTTCCTTGCCACGATTAAAGGACTGATGGGGTACGTTGGCTGGGATAAATACGGTCATCCCCTTTCGCACCGTGTACGTTTCCCCACCCAGCACCAAAGCCCCCTCGCCACTGACGACGTAGTAAATTTCATCTGCATCGGGATGGATATCGGGATCCGATTCATGGCCGGGGTAAAGCCGCCATAGCCCGGTCACCATCTGTTTGGAGCCGCAGGTTGACTGTGAGATGAGGGGCGTCACACAACGCGACTCGTTTTGCGCTTCCCACAACGGAAAAGTTTCTGGTTCAAGGATGCAATGCGCGTATTTGGACATCGATATCTCCTTAGCCTCTCTCTGGCAGGCATTTAATCAACCCTTGCTCTACTTTATTTCCCGGTACTCTGAATGTGGCGGGGCGCAAGGAGCCCTGGTCTTATATTCGTGTGAAGGAAGAGCGAGTCAGACGAGTAATGAGCCACCGTTAACATGCAGTGTCGCGCCGGTAACGTAGGTGGACCGATCCGACACGAGAAACCAGACGGCATCAGCAATCTCACGCGGGCTGCCCTGACGCTTGAGAGGGGCAGCCTGGCAAAATGCCTCCACTTGGGCTTCCCCAAAGCTCTCTGCCATTGGTGTGTCAACACTTCCTGGAGCAATGGCATTTACCAGGATGCCGTCCTTGGCAAAAGACTTGGCAGCAGACTTGGTGAGAGCGATGAGGCCCGCTTTGGCAACGCCATAGGCGGGATGTGCACAGATACTGCCCAGAAATGCCCCGGCCGAAGAAATATTGACGATGCGGCCCGACTTCTGCTGCTGCATAGTTGGCAATACGGACAACATGCAGAGCATGGCGCCGTTTAAGTTAATGTCCAAGACCTGACGCCAGTTGGCTTCCGTCACCTCTGACCAGGGGACAACCGGGGCAATTCCGGCATTGTTGACCAGAATGTCGATCCGGTGGAAGCGCGCGAGGGTCTGGGCACACATGGCTTCAACTTGCTCAGCGACCGCTACGTCCGTGGCAATGCCGACGGCGTCTGTATTGAATTGGCGGCTGATACTGGCTGCCACCGCCTCGGCAGACTTTCCGTTTATGTCCGCAATCGTCAGCCCTGCCAGATCAGCCTCGGCTAAGACCTCTGCCACTGCCTTGCCGATGCCCGACACCCCGCCCGTCACAATGGCTACTTTCCCGGTAAGTTTGTCCATGCCAAATTTCTTTCTGGGGGACCTATCCTCTAGACTTAAGTAGATCACAAGGGGACAAATTTCGGTGATTGAAAAGAGTAATTCCCGGATCCGATCTCGTACACGGCGAGCCCATCTTCGAATCGCAGAAATTTTACTCCCGGAGAGCGCTCCGCCGGTAGGGCACCCTCCCTTACAGTTTGCGGGCTTTGAGTTGGGATAGAGACGGTTGCCGTCGTATTCGGAGGGATGGAGATCTCCCATTTAAAATTCCCGCCCTTAATATGCCACTGGCTGTCTATTAGTCCGTAAAGTGAGTGATACGACGCCTTGACGAAGGTCAGGTCGGCTACCGGGTGAGGGTGCAGGATAATGTGATGAAATCCCGGCCGCTCCGGATCATAGTTGATTCCTCCCAGCGTTTGATAGAACCAGGCTTCCAGATTTCCCGACAGAATCTTCTGACTTTCTCCATTCATGCCGCTTCCCTGGGTGTCTCTATCCCATCGTTCCCAGACGCTGGTGGCTCCCTTGGAAATCATGTAACCCCAACTGGGTCGGGTGGTCTGGGTGGCGACGGTATAGCCGACTTCCGGGTGGCCGATCTTTGTGAGTACCTGCATGAACCACTGCATCCCGATCAGCCCTACAGAAGTATGCCTGATGGGTAACGAGAATATCCCGAACAAGATTTTCAAGACAGCTTCCGATTCGCATCAGGAACCATATCAAAATGCCAATGGTAAGAGGTAAGAACACTGGGTCCCACTCTCATATTGATTCTTCTGGGAGTCGAAAAAGCGTTGATTGAAGCCATTTCTGACATTTGTCGCCAAATCCCCAAAGTATTTCTCATCTACCTGGCTTCCAAGCAGTCCGGCGGCTCCGAGATAAAAGCTTGCAATTGTAATAATGGTACGCCGTGGAGATGAGAGGAACCGACGTGCTTCCATGACCTGAGCTCGCGTGGTCAGCCCAATGGTACTGGTGTCGACCCAGTCTCCATAGGCTCTATGATCGATGGTGAAGTCGGCTTTCTGGTGGGCCTTTACATGGAATAGAACCCATTGTTTCATGGCGTCGTAGTTTTCTTCCAGAATCCGCGTGTCTCCATAAAAGTCATAGTACCAGTTGGGAAGGATGGTGATGATGGCAGGCCAGATGGTACCCTGTGAATTGAACGTCCAATATCCCGGGGAAACTTCCTGCAAAGAGCCGTCAGCATGCTGGTCGAGACGCACGGTCCGCAGCCAGCTGGCATAGAAGGGAGCGACGTTAAATTCATACGCCTCGCTTTCTGAGGTTTTCGCGGGATGCCCGGACCAGCCCTGTCGCTCATCACGTTCCGACTCCATCGGAATGCTTCGATCCTGCATTCGGGTTCCCCACAATCCGTTGGAATAAATCTTGTTGATCAATTCATTGGAACAGTGAAAAGTCCCGGCTGGCTCCATGTCCGAATTGACCACCAAAGCCTCCAGGCTATCCAGATTTGGTTTGCCGGGAAACCCTGAGATCTGGACAAAACGATACCCATTCCCGCGGAATCGTGGTGACCAGGTCTCGATCCCTTGTCCTTTGAGTACATACACATCTTTATTCCGTGCGCTCCGGTCATCCGCAGTTTTCAGGAGTCCATCTGCCCCAACATGGAAAGAAGTCCTCATCTCGACGCGCGTCCCGGACTGGCCGGAAAGCTTTAGTCGAACGACGCCATAGGAAGATTGCCCCAGATCCGCCACATAGACTCCGGGCTTGGGGTTGGCGATGGATATAGGACGAAGGATTTGTGTCACGCGGACCGGCTCCATCATTTGAGCTACGAGTTGACCGCCCGGGGCACGAACCTCATGGGCAGGCGACCATCGCGAATCGTCAAACCCGGGTTCAGCCCAGCCTGCTTGCTCCCGTCGGGCATCGTATTCCTCCCCGTCATATTCGTTGTTGGACAGGATGGGACCCTCTGTTGTCAGTTTCCAACCCTTGTCGCTGATAAATCGGCCGGTGGAGCCATCTTCATATTCGATGCGCATCTGGAAGATGAGTTTTGGATAACCAAACGTCTTGGTTTCGACCGGGATTCGAATTCTAGGAGCAAAGAACCGGCCATTGCCCAAAATAACCCCAACGGCATTGGAACCTGATCTCAAGAGCGGAGCCACCTCGTATGCATTGTAAAAAATGCGTTTGCTGTATTCCGTGAGCCCCGGTTCCATGATCTGATTCCCTACTCGTTGACCATTGAGGTAAAGCTCATAAAATCCCAGCCCCGAAATATAGGCCGTTGCCCGCTTGATTTTCTTTTCAAGTGAAAAATCCCGCCGGAGCATTCGAGCGGGGAGGCGTCGGAATTCTGATCGCATTTCTCCCCAGGGGGCCGCTCCATAGGGTCCTATGGTTCTTGCCACAGTCCAGTTCGAGTCGTCAAAAGTCGGGTTCTGCCAGCCGGAAGCCCCGTGCGGTGAGGACTTCCAATGGCGGTCTGTGCCGACCACCATCGACTCTCCATTGGAGAATTCGATCCGCAAGGCTCCAATGAAACCTGAGGAGGCAGGATTTGAGCCTTTTGATTTTTGAAGTCCGACTCCCAATGTATTCATCCCGGGTTGCAATTCCGTGATCTCGACCACCGGACCCCAATTTCCATTGAAGGCCAATAAGTCGACAATCTTCGGCCATCGGCTAAATTCAACCGTTTTCTTGTCGAAGCCAAAATCGATCTCCTTGCCATTAATATAGAGAGACAAGTTGTCAACTGCGGCCATAGCGCAAATCGCGCGAGTTATTTTTCTGTCTTTAGGAATGACAAACACGTATCTAAAGAAGCTCTCATCCGCTGGCAAGGTTGTCGTGGAAGGGGAAACGGTGGAACCAATCCACGAGGCCTGGCTGAGCTCTTCAACCCCCTGGAATTTCTCACCGCCATCAACTCCTATCCATGAAGCTTCCCACTCCTCAGGCCGCAAGATGCCCATAGTCCAGTAAGATGGTGAACTCCAGGCCGACCGCCGGCCTTTTTCATCCGAAACGCGGACCTTCCACCAGCAGACTTTGTGGGACACGAGGGGCTTGCCGTCATACAAGATATGAATCGACTGGTCAGATCGGATTTCTCCTGAATCCCACAAATCGCCCTTATTCTGTTTAAGGAGGGCATTACTCGAAGCAACCAGAATCTGGTATGAGGCCTGCCTTTGTCCTCGAGCCAAATTTGAAGTGGAGTGTAATTCCCAGCTCAGACGGGGTCGCTGGACATCAATTCCAAGAGGAACTTTCAGATACTCGCAACGTAGATGATCAACCAACAAGGGCGCTGGTGCAGCCTTCAGTGTGAATGGAAGTACCAGAAGCAGGAAAGCCCAAACCAGGTGACGTCGATGAAGGTTCATGGTTTCAATGGTTCCGCCGGCGGTTTGGAGGGTAAAGGATCTAATTAAATTGAGCTGCCTTCAGAACATAGCGTGGTCAATTCTTGGATGGCAATATTTTTTTTGAATGCTGCCGCGTGATCGAGCTTGGATTTATCGACGGCGGCAGGGGAGAGAATTTTCCAGGCTCTGCCGACAGGGTTCAGAATTGTGTGGCGGCAATCACGTCCCTCTTACTGACGGGAAACAGACTTTCTTTCGAAGGGGGAAAAGCATGTAGGTTTTCTGCAAAAAGCCTTTTGCTTAGGAAACCGCCTGGAGGAGGAATACGATCCTGGATGACTTAAAGTGAAACCAGCAAGGCGCGCGTCAGGATAAAGAGGAACACTCCGCCGAAAACCGAAAAGGCCAATTTTACCCCCGGCTCTTCGTTGACTTCGGGCATTAGGTCGGAGGCAGCCACATAGATGCCCACTCCAGCGGAGAGAGGGAGACCGTACTTGACCATCCCTTGGACGGCACTCATGGTCAACACGCCCGCCATGGTTGCCACCCCCAGCCCGGCCGCTGCCATCAGGGACGAAGTCTTGCTTTTTCCCGATGCGATCATGATCGAAGATACCGTAAAGCCCTCGGGAAGCTTATGAAGGATAATGGCAATAAACAGGATGATGCCGAGACGGTAGGAAATGATGAATCCCGAGGCAATGGCTACGCCATCGAAAAAGGTATGAGAAAGCAGGCCGACGAGGGCCGAGAAGCCGACGCGCGGGTCGAGGAGCTCTTCCTTATGGATTTCTTCTCCAAAGTGAAAATGTGGAGCAAAACTGTGCTCGAAGAGGTGAACGAGCAGATAGCCGGCGAGGATCCATCCCGGCGCGCTGGGAAGGAGCTCCATACTTCGCGGCACCATCTCCAAAAAGGCGGTTGCCAACATGAACCCCGCCCCAAAGGCAAGAAAGTATTTGAGGTATCCCCGATCCCAATTCGATTTGACAATGATGACTCCGCCTAAGAAATTGGCCAGAGACGCCACGGCCCCAAAAAATAAGCTGTAGAACAATGTCAGCATGTCATTCAATGGGAGAGTCTGCCCTCGTCCTATTGCGGAATGGTTCTGTCAGGATTCGCCGGGAGTGGCTCAGCCACTATGCCGGAAGTTAATGATGTCTCCGTCCTGGACGACATATTCTTTTCCTTCCAGGCGGAGCTGGCCTTTGTCGCGGGCGGCGGCCAGGGATTTCAGTTCGTGCAGATGATCGTAATGGACCACTTCTGCCCGGATGAAACATCGCTCAATATCGGTGTGAATCACACCTGCTGCCTTCAAGGCGGAAGTTCCTCGCCGAATGGTCCAGGCTCTGCATTCATCCTCGCCAACCGTGAAGAACGAGATCAATCCCAGTAATTCGTAGGTGGCTCGAATGAGCCGATCCAAACCCGATTCTTTCAACCCGTAGTCCATGAGAAATGCTTGGGCATCTTCTCCGGAGAGCTCAACCAGTTCAGCTTCCAGCTTTCCACAGACGGCTGTAATCCCGACATTCGAGAGTTTGGCAATCTCGCTCAATTGGTACACTTCCATGGCACGCGGGACATCTTGTGCCTGGTCGTCTGCAAGATTGAGGACATGCAGGATGGGCTTTTCGGAAAGAAACATGAAACCCCGCATCAGCTTGCGCTGATCTTCGGAGAGATCCATCGCACGCAGAGGCTTCTCGGATTCCAACCAGGCGTTGCAAGCCTTTAACAGCTCAAACTCTTTCTCTGTTTCAGCCGTCTTGTTCTTCTTCAGATCTTTCTCGAGACGCTCCAGCCTCCGCTCGATAATGGAAAGGTCAGACAAGATAAGTTCGAGATCAAGATTGCTGATATCGCGCTTCGGGTCCAGGGTCCCCCCGGAATAGGGAATGGACTCGTCTTCAAATACCCGGACCACGTGCACTAGAGCTTCGACATTCTTCACATTTCCTAATTGGGAGACGTTCTTGGCATCCCCCTTGGTCAAACCGGCTAGGTCGATGTATTCGACGGTGGCGTGGGTAGTTTTCTTGGGGTTGAAAAGACTCGATAGGAACTCGAGTCGCGGATCGGGAACCGAGGCAATCCCGATATGGGAGTCCGTCTTCCCTCCTGAGAATTTAGAAGTATCGACGAGAGACTTGGTGAGAATCTTAAATAAGGTGGTCTTTCCAACCAACGGGAACCCTACAATTCCGGCTTTCACTGCGTCTATCCCCTTAGAACCTGATTCATGGCCAGCCTGGCGGCAATTGAGAAACGTGCCATATTAGCATAAAGTGAAGAAATGGAAGAACTTTCTTGAGCAGGCTGTAGAGCCTATCTTTACTTCCGAGAGTGGCTAACGGGGCTTATGTTTGAAAATAAACCTCGGATCGATGCCAGGCACCCAACAGATTCTATCCATATTAATATACTGTCATCTAATTTGAGGCGTTTGAGGAGCTGGATTGTCGACTTTCACTCCAAATTCCTGTGCCTTGAGATGTCCCATCCGGAGAGATCCACCAAAATAGCGATAAAATCTCAAAAAAAATCGCTCAACCCTTAAAAAATCCTTGACTTTAGGAGAGAGTGGTCTGTATATTCCGGCCGTGGAATAAAATGGACTAAAGTGGAGTAATGAGGGTTTTTTCCTGAAAGACAGGAGGCTTATGAGGCCCAAGCCTACGTGTCAGTGAAAAATCCTCCAGGTGATCTATGCTTCGTGGGAATGCCCCAGCAAAAGTCGACGAAAAGGGTCGGGTAAAGATCCCCTCCATCTTCCGTGCGGAAATCGAGCAAGAGTTCGGCAGTGAATTTTATGTAACCAGTTTGAGAGGTGATTGCGTGCGCCTCTATCCCTTTCCGATTTGGAATGAGATTGAGCAGAAAATCTCCTCTTTGCCACAGTCCGATCCGGCCATCAAGCTTTTTTTGAGAAATACGAATTATTACGGGCAAATGACGACCATGGACTCTCAGGGCAGGATTTTAATTCCCGCTCTGCTGCGTGACTCGGCCCAGGTTCGAAATGAAGTGAGTGTTCAAGGACACTTAAAGTACCTTGAGATCTGGAACGCCGAGATCCTGCGTCGCCAGCTTGAGGAAATGCCATTCAGCGAAGAGCACGAACAAACCTTGTCCAGGCTTGGAATCTGATGTCACAGCGAAGCTACGAGACGCACGCACAAGCGAGTTACCGGATGCCAGAACAAGGCGTTGCCTTTATGAGTTCCGCTCCAGACCACGAGTCGGCCTCAACTCCCATCAAACACTCACCAGTGCTCCTCAAGGAGGTTCTTGAATTTCTGAGTCCTCAGCCCGGCGGGGTTTACATTGATGCGACCATTGGCTTGGGAGGGCACACCGAGGCCATCCTGGAGGGTTTGGGAAACTCAGGGGGGGTGCTTGGAATTGACCGTGATGAAGAGGCGCTCGGTTTGGCTTCCCAGCGTCTAGCCAGGTTCCATGGGCGGTATCAAATGGTTCATGCCAATTATGCGGACCTCAGGGAAATCGCCAGGCAAAAAGGGATTACTGAGTGTGATGGAATTCTGGCGGATTTGGGAGTGTCCTCACTGCAACTGGAGAAGGCGGAAAGGGGATTCAGCTTCCTCAAAGACGGGCCGCTTGATATGCGCATGGACCAGGACCTTGCTCTTACCGCGGACGAGGTGGTCAACCACTACCCCGAGAAAGATTTGGCGAATCTGATCTTTCAATTTGGGGAAGAGCGTCATTCGCGGGCCATTGCCCGAGCTATTGTGCGTTCCCGGCCCTTACACCGAACCGGTGCTCTGGCGTCGGTGATTGCCAGGAGCTTTCGCGCCCGAGGTCACGGGCGGATTCATCCGGCCACCCGGACCTTTCAGGCGATTCGCATCTTCGTCAACGACGAACTGGGGAAGATTGCTCCTTTTGTCGAAGCGGCGGCAGACCTTCTCAAAGTAGGAGGGCGAATTGCCATCATTACGTTCCATTCGCTGGAAGATCGGATAGTAAAGCAAACCCTTCGCAGGTTATCCCAGGAGTGCAGTTGTCTACCCGGGGCTATGCGATGTGAATGCCATCAAAGAAAGATCTTGAAGGTGCTTACCAAGAAGTCCGTGAAAGCAACGGAAGAAGAAGTTCTGCTGAACCCGCGTTCCCGAAGCGCCAAGCTTCGTGTCGCGGAACGAATTTAGTCAACAACGGGTTTTGACCAACGCGCTGCGAGTGATTGGGTCAAGTGAGGAGGCTCTGTGACAGAAATCTACATTGTCAAACACATCGATAATTCACGCTTGAAAAAAGAGGTTGATTATCGACGCACCAAAGAATGTTTTGTGCTGATGAGTCTTGGAGTCTTTTGCCTCCTCATTCTTCTTTTCCTGGCATGGCAGCATTTTGAGATTCTGAAGGGCGGCTATGAAAACGAGTCCTTCAAGAAAGAGGTCAGTCGCCTCGAAGAAGATAACCACAAACTGAAGCTCGAAAGAGCGTCTCTTCGCAGTCCGCAGCGGATCGATCTGATAGCCCGGAGGGACTTGGGACTCGTGCCCCCTCAGACCAGTCAGATTGTCGTGCTTCCAACCGCGTTGCCAACGGATCTCCCCGTTACTCAAGTCGCCAGCACCCAAAAAGTGCCAGTGGGTACGGGGTTGCTTCGTTAACCGGCCATTCGTTCGTTTCGTAATTAACTGTCCCTCGATTGAATCTGCAACAGACAACGGCAAACGCTCATGGCTTCTCGAGCTCAGGATCGATTTCACCTCAGGATATTCGTTCTGAGCGGATTTTTCTTGGTTTGGATCCTCCTGCTTGTCTTTCGGCTGATTGACCTGCAGGTCTTTCAATATTCTGTCCTTTGTTCCCGCGCCAAACGCCAGCAAAACCGTTCCCTCGAAATTAGTGCCAAACGCGGGACCATCTATGACCGCAACGGGCACGAACTTGCTGTCAGTGTTGCGGTCGACTCTATTTATGCCGTAACCCAGGATATTCCCGACAAAGAAAAAAACGTCGTAGCCGCCAGACTGTCCTCCGTGTTGGGAATGAACCGCCAGGATCTCTTTAACAAGCTGAATGTTGATCGAGGGTTTGTTTGGATCAAACGAAAGTTGGATGATTCTGAAAGTGCCCGGGTGAAAAAACTGGGGCTGCCCGGCATCTACTTTGAAAAGGAGACCAAGCGCTTTTACCCGAATCGAGAATTAGCCGCGCATGTTGTCGGGTATGCCGGTATGGACAATGAAGGTTTGGGCGGCATCGAGTTTGCCTATGATGGCAAGATCGGGGGAGTTCCCGGCAGGGTCTTGCTCAAAACGGATGCCAAGCAGCGTTCCTTTGCCAGTGTGGAAAAGGCTCCGATCCCTGGAGAGGATCTTTATTTAACCCTTGACCAGACGATCCAGTACATTGCCGAGCAGGAGCTGGCCGCGCAAGTCACCAAATCGAACGCTTTAGGCGGCACGGCGATCGTCATGGATCCCTATTCCGGCGAGATTCTGGCGATGGCCAGCTACCCCACCTTCAATCCGAATTTCTACGCGAAATATCCTCACGATTGTTGGAAAAACCGTTCCATCGCCTCGATTTATGAACCCGGTTCGACGTTTAAGATCATCACAGCCTCTGCAGCTTTGGAGGAGAACCTGGCGCAACCGGACGAAACCATCAATTGTATGAACGGCTCCATTGTCGTGGGGAAATACCGGATCCGTGACCATAAATCCTACGGTGTATTGTCCGTGCGTGAAATTGTAGCCTACTCCAGCAACATCGGGGCGGTGCAACTTGGATTCCGGATTGGGAAAGAACGGTTTGAACGGTATATTCGTTCTTTTGGCTTTGGCGCGAATACCGACGTCGAGCTGCCCGGTGAGGCGAGAGGCTTACTTCATCCCTCGTCCGAATGGCCGGTGGTGACACTGGCGAATATTTCGATGGGCCAGGGAATTGGGGTTACTCCATTGCAGCTGGTCTCTGCGGTTTCAGCGATTGCCAATGGGGGATTTCATGTTAAGCCCAAAATCATCCTGAAGCCAAAATCCAATGAGATCGAAAAAGTGAGCTACGATACCGGCTCGCCACAAACTCGCCTTCTCAGTTCGCGTACCACAAAATTGATCAAAGAGATGTTGACGGGTGTGGTCACCAAAGGAACGGGAAAGGCCTCCCAGCTGGAAGGATTTACAGCCGCAGGGAAGACGGGGACAGCCCAAAAATTGGATCCCAATGGGCGTTACTCTCACACCCGATTCATCGCGTCATTTGTCGGATTTGCGCCAATTGATCGGCCTGCCGTGGTGATCGTCGTCACCGTAGACGAACCCCATGGTCAATACTACGGAGGAGAGGTTGCCGCCCCGGTGTTCCGCAATATTGCGCAAAAGACATTGCGGTACTTTTCGGTTCTTCCGGACCAGGATCTCAAATCCAGCCCGAAGAACAAGGGGGCTGAGGGGAAATTGGCATTAACGGCCATGCCCAATCTAAATGACGATCAATTCGAACCTTTGGAGGCTGTCGCAGAGTTCGAAGCGTCCGCCAACACGCAATCCGCCGAACCACCCACGCCTGATCTCTTAACGGAGGCGCAGGATAAGCTGCTTGATGACAGCGCGGTGTCGGGTGCAGGGGTTGTCCTGGTACCCGACCTTCGGGGACGGTCGTTACGCTCGGCGACAACTGAAGCCACGAGGCTGGGCTTGAATCTAAGTCCGCATGGGTCAGGATTTGTCATCGAACAGTCACCGGAGCCGACGAAACGAGTCAGCCCAGGAACTCGGATTGTTGTTCGATTAGAGCGAAACAGGTGAACCCCTTTTACGTATTGGAAAGTGATGCGGCTTGCCGAACTACTGCAAAATCTGGGAGGTGCGAATGGTCGTGAATGGCCTGATCAGGAAGTTGAAGGACTGGCGTATGATTCCCGGAAAGTTAAGCGAAACTCTATCTTCGTGGCGGTCCGTGGGGAGAAATTTGACGGGAATGACTATGTGGAGCAGGCAGCCTCTCAGGGTGCCATTGCTGTCGTCTCAGAGAGACCCCGTCCGGCGCAGCACTCGCTCCTCTGGGTCCAGGTAGAAAGCGCCCGGCAAGCGCTTGCGAGTCTGGCGGCCGTCTACTATGAACGGCCCGCCGAAAAGCTGCAGCTGATCGGGATTACGGGGACTAACGGGAAAACCTCAACGGCTTACCTTGTCGAATCCATGGTAAAGGCGACAGGGAGCCGTTGTGGCCTTATCAGTACGATCGAATATCGTGGGCCGGAACATCGGACGGGCGGAGATCGCACAACCCCCGAAAGTCTTGACTTGCACGCAACCTTGGCCGATTTCGTCCGTCAGCGTTGTGATTTTGCCGTCATGGAAGTCTCCTCGCATGCTCTTGCTTTGGACCGGGTCTATGGTTTGGGCTTTCGCACCGCGGTCTTCACCAATCTGAGTCAGGACCACTTGGATTTTCATCGGTCGATGGAGAACTATTTTGAAGCCAAGGCGAAGCTCTTCCTGGGTATGGGTGTAATGCCTCCGGCCATGTCTGTGATCAATCACGATGACCCGTATGGAGTCCGCCTCGAGCAAATTTGCCAGGGCCGCTGCCTCACCTACTCGCTCCAGAGCAAGGCGGATTTTCTGGTTGCCGCTGTGAATCGCAATGCCTCGGGAATGGAGCTTCGCGTGACTGCTCCACGGGGAACAATAGACGTGACCACCCCGCTTTTTGGAAGGACAAACCAATCCAATATCCTGGCGGCGCTCGCCGTGGGATATGACCTTGGATTTGAGGACAGGGCTTTGTTGCAAGGGGTACGTCAATGTTCGATCATCCCAGGACGCTTTGAGCGTGTCGATCAAGGTCAACCTTTCCTGGTTTTCGTTGACTACGCGCATACCCCTGACGCTCTCGAAAAAGTCCTGCGGACGGCCCGTGAACTTAATCCGAATCGCCTTCTTCTGCTTTTTGGCTGTGGTGGCGAGCGAGATCGGGGAAAACGTCCGCTGATGGCGAATGTCGCCGAAGAGCTGAGTGATGAATGCGTGGTAACTTCCGACAATCCGAGAGGAGAAGACCCCGCAGTCATTCTGCAAGAAATCGAAGCGGGATTCAAACGGAAGCCGCTGCGATATGTCATTGAAGAAGACCGGAAGAAAGCGATTGCGTTGATTCTTTCAAAGGCTCGATGGGGAGATGTGGTGATTCTGGCAGGGAAGGGGCATGAGACATACCAAATTCTAAGAGACGGCACGGTGCACTTCGATGATCGGGAGGAAGCCCGTCGGGCAATGGACGCGATGGGTTATTCCGCGTGAAACTGAAAACCTCCGACATCGCGAAGTCGATAAAAGCAGTCCGCAAAAACGCGGCTGATCAAATCATCCCGGGAGGATATTCGATTGATTCGCGAACACTCAGTGCCGGTGATTGTTTCTTTGCGATTCGAGGGAAGAACTTTGACGGGCACGAGTATGTTGCTGAATCGATCGCCAAAAAAGCCAGTTTGATCATTGCCAACGCGGCTTCTGCAGTTCCATTGGACCCCGGCTGGCCCGTCCTTTATGTCGAAGATACTTCGATGGCACTGCGGGATTTGGCCAGCGCGGTTAGAGAATTGTGGGGAAAATGCCTCATTGGGATTACCGGCAGCAATGGAAAGACGACGACTAAGGAAATTGCCAGTTTCTTGCTCGAGGCCAAATTCTCGGTATTTAAGTCCATTGGAAATTTCAATAATGAATACGGTTTGCCTTTGTCCCTGTTGCGGCTTTCTGAAGACCATCAGTTCGCGGTGATTGAAATGGGGATGTCGCATCGCGGAGAAATTCATGAGCTTTGCAGGATTGCCAGGCCTGATTTGGGGATCGTGACCAACGTCAGGCCAGCGCACCTGGAAAATTTTGATTCGATTCAAGGGATTGCGGCAGCGAAACGGGAGCTCATCGAAAGCCTCCCCCCCAATGGAGTTGGAATTCTCAACAATGACGACCGCTTCGTGCGTAAATTTGGCCGGGTGTTTTCGGGGAAAGTTTTGACGTTTGGAATGAAATCCGTGGCAACTTACCGGGCCACGAACATCCGGTCAGAAGGGATCGAGGGCAATTCGTTTGTCCTTACTTATCGATCCAGGAAGCATCAGGTGCGGCTTCCCCTGATTGGCGAGCACAACGTAGCCAACTGTCTCCCTGCGATCGCATTGGCCCATCACTTGGGAATGGACTTTGAAACGATCAGCCAGTCATTACTTCAATTCAGGCCCGTTTCAGGGCGTGGTGAGATTCTGCGGTTCGGGCAGGGGTTCACGGTGATCAACGATACCTACAACTCGAATCCCGCCGCCTTGCAGGCAATGATTCATTTTCTCAGCAGCGTTCCGGGGTTCCGCCGCAAAATCCTGGTGGCGGGAGAAATGCTGGAGTTGGGTCCCTCGGCGGCAGAATTTCACCAGGAGTGCGGACGACAGGCCGCGGTGGCAGGCATCGATTGGGTCATTGGAGTTTCGGGATTGGCAGAACAACTGGTGGCGGCGGCCAGCGGACATCACCCTCCTCCTGCCATCGTGCAATTCTTTCCAGAGGCGGTGATGGCGGGGGAGGCCTTAGCTCAGCAAGTGCAACCGGGAGATCTGATCCTCATGAAGGGGTCTCGAGGAGTCAAGACGGAGCGAGCCCTGGAAGTTCTTAAGAAAAAATTTCATCCAAACAATTAGTTCACCGGATTGAGAGGTCATGCTTTACCACATCCTTTACGAATGGCTGTATCCGATATTTCCGAATCTGACCGTCTTGAATGTTTTTCGCTACAACACCTTTCGGACAGCCTATGCCAGTTTGACCGCCCTGGCGCTCGGGCTCATCATGGGCCCTTGGCTCATCGAACGCTTGCGCTGGTTCCAGATCGGTCAACATATTCGTGAGGAAGGACCGTCACACCATCAGGTCAAAGCGGGCACGCCCACGATGGGAGGTATTCTCATTGTGGTGAGCACGGTTTTCCCCACCCTTTTGTGGGCAGATCTCAAAAGCCCGTTTATCTGGATTGTCATGGTCTCCATTCTGGGATTTGGCGCCATCGGCTTCGCTGATGACTATATCAAGATCGTGAGAAAAAGGAACTTGGGCCTCACCGGAAAAATGAAGTTGGTCCTGCAATTCAGCCTGAGCTTGTTGATTGGCCTCAGCCTCCTCTGGCTGCACGCGGTCGGTCCCTATAAGACAAATCTCATCATCCCGTTCTTCAAACAATTTACGCCCAGCCTTCTCATCGAAAGCCTCAAATCCTCCTCTCTCCTTTATCCGTTGGCATTCGCTCCATTTCTGTTCTTTGTGGCTTGGATCCTGGTTGGCTCCTCAAATGCCGTCAATCTTACCGATGGTCTTGACGGGCTGGCGATCGGCTGTGTGATCATTGCCGGGGGCGCCCTCACCGTGCTCGCCTATGCCACGGGGAATGCGCGGTTCGCAGGATACCTCGATCTGCAATTTTCGCCAGGCGTGTCCGAAGTGACGATATTTTGTGGGGCTTTGGTAGGAGCCTCGCTGGGTTTCTTGTGGTACAACTGTTACCCGGCGGAGGTGTTCATGGGAGATGTGGGTTCGTTGGCGCTGGGAGGTGCCATCGGAACGGTTGCCGTGATCATCAAGCAGGAGATCCTCCTCATTTCAATCGGAGGGGTTTTTGTTTTGGAAGCAGTCTCCGTCATGCTCCAGGTTGCCTCGTTTAAGTTGCGGGGAAAAAGAATCTTTCGAATGGCCCCTATTCATCACCATTTTGAGCTCATGGGGTGGAAAGAAACCAAGGTGGTCATCCGATTCTGGATTATTGCACTGGTATTTGCCTTATTCAGTTTGACGACCCTGAAATTGAGGTAGGTCATGGGGGTTCGGATCAATTCGATGGATCTTGTTGCTCGGGCGGTTCTGGCGGGGCCAACGGGCGGGGAGCTTTCTCCCCTTCACGTCAGGGGTTCTAACCATGGATAGTTCTTTCAAAGGGCGAAAAGTTTTGGTGGTCGGCATGGGGCGGAGCGGGTTGGCGGCTCTGGATCTCCTGAGGAAACACGGTGCGGTCGTCACCATGACCGACTCCCGATCCGAACGAGAGCTGGCGGCCGAAATGCGGCTCTTACGGGAACAAGGGATACCCGCGGAAGCAGGAGCTCATTCCGAAAAATCCTTTCTGGAATCCGATCTGGTTGTTCTGAGTCCTGGAGTTCCGTTCGATCTTCCTCCTCTGCAAAAGGCCAAGGCCGAAGGGGTTCCCATCATCGGAGAGCTAGAGCTTGGTTTTCGATTCCTGCATGGGAGAATCATTGCGATTACAGGAACCAATGGAAAGACGACGACAACAACGTTGATTGGCGAGATCCTCGAAAAGGCCGGCTACGAGGTGCAGGTCGGGGGGAATATCGGAAGGGCCCTGAGTTCCTTTGCCTTGTCCACATCGGCGAATTCCTGGACAGTCCTTGAAGTCAGCAGTTTCCAATTGGAAACCGCCCCTACCTTCAGGCCGGACATAGCCGTTTTCCTGAATGTTACTCCGGATCATCTCGATCGTTACCAGACCTACGAGGATTATTTTCAAGCCAAACTGAATTTGTTTCGTAACCAAAAGCCTGCCGATTTGGCTGTGCTCAACTATGATGACCAGATGCTTCGGAATGCGGCTCGGGAACTTCACGCCGGGATCTACTGGTTCAGCCGCCAGCAGGAAGTACCTTGCGGGGTATTTCAAATGGAGAATGAACTGCTTTGGAGGTCTAAGGACGCGGAAGTCCCGCTGATGCGGCTCGCTGAGATTCCCCTCAAAGGGGAACACAATGTTGGGAATGCCGCTGCGGCCGCCACCGCGGCCGCCTTGGCGAAGGTCCCGCTGGAAAAAATCAGCCAGGGGATTAGGAATTTCAAAGGTGTGGAACACCGGTTGGAATTCGTAGTGACCATTGCTGGAGTTCACTTTTTCAACGATTCGAAAGCGACGAATATCGATGCGGCAAGAATGGCGCTCAAGGCCTTCGAATCGGGAATCATATTGATTTTGGGTGGAAGAGACAAAGGAAGTGATTTTGGAACTCTGGCTCCGGAAATCAGACAGCGGGTAAAGTGTGTCATTCTGCTGGGGGAGGCCAGCCAGAAGATCCGACTGCAGTTGGACGGCCTTGTCCCGATACGTCAAGCCACCACCATGGGCGAGGCCGTTGAGCTGGCGTTCGCCCAGGCAGTTCGGGATGACACCGTCTTGCTGGCACCGGCTTGTGCCAGCTTTGATATGTTCGAAAACTATGAGCACCGGGGGCGAGAGTTCAAGAAAGCAGTCAACGAGCTGGCGAGGCGCTGGAAAAACCCCCAGCCAGCCGCGGCACGCACCCATGAATGAAGCAATCTCCCTGACGCAATGATTGGAATTTAATATTGACTGAGCACTAACCCATGGCACTGAAATTATCCTCTGATAAATGGTTGTTTGCGGTGACGCTGGTATTGGTTCTGAGTGGGATTGTCATGGTGTTCAGCGCCTCAGCGGTTTTGGCGAATGAGAAATTTCATAACCCTTCCTTTTTTCTCATGCGCCAAGCCATCTGGGCCATGTTGGGTATAGCAGGCATGGTGCTCTTGATGCATGTGGACTACCATCACTTCAAGAACCCGATGCTTGTTTTTGGGGGCCTCTTTCTCTGCATTCTGCTGTTATGCGCCGTCTTTTTCCTGGACAAGAGCCACAACACACATCGCTGGTTCAGGCTGGGATTTCTTTCCTTCCAACCTTCCGAGCTCTGTAAGATCTTCGTCGCCATCTTCTTCGCCTTTTTTCTGGAGAAACGAAAAGGGAATGTGAACGATGTGCGGCACACGCTCCTCCCGTGTCTGATCGTGCTGGTGGTGTTTATCGGTCTCATTGTCATTGAGCCCGATCTGGGAACGGCGGTTTCCATCGGGATGGTGGCCTTTTTTGTGCTCTTTGTCGCAGGGTTGCAATACCGTTACGTGTTGGGTTCTGTTCTGCTCGCCCTTCCTCCGTTGGTCTTCCTCATCTATTCTTATGAATATCGATTGCGCCGGGTCCTGGTCTTCCTTAATCCCTGGAAAGACCCACTGGGCGCTGGTTTCCAGATTACGCAATCCTTGATTGCGCTGGGGGCGGGCGGGATGACGGGAGTCGGACTCATGGAAGGGAAACAGAAACTCTTTTACCTTCCGGAACCGCATACCGACTTTATCTTCGCCGTAATAGGGGAGGAGCGAGGCCTCATAGGGACGATTTCGCTGGTACTGCTTTTCGGCTTCTTTCTCTGGCGGGGGTTGCGTCTTTCGCTCCGGGCCCCAGATCCGTTCGGGAGGTATTTGGGAATTGGTTTAACGATGATGGTAGTGTGTCAGGCATTTATCAATATGAGTGTGGTGATGAGCTTATTGCCCACCAAAGGGATTCCCTTGCCGTTTATCAGTGCAGGAGGGTCTTCACTCCTCATCAACCTCCTTGGTGTCGGCATTTTGCTCAACATTTCCCAACATGGCGACTGAGGGCCCCAGGCCGCAGGATCCGGATCGACGCTCGAAGACCATGCGCGTTCTTATTGCGGGAGGAGGAACCGGTGGACATGTCTATCCGGGAATAGCGGTAGCCAAGGAGATCGTCAGGCAATTTCCAGATGCCGAGATGCTGTTTGTGGGGACAGAGCGGGGATTGGAAAGCAGAGTTGTTCCTCAAGAAGGCTTTCAATTGAAAAAAATTACGATTTCCGGGCTTAAGGGGATCAAGGGATTGAGAAGGCTGGGAAGTCTTTTCAAGATCCCTTGGAGTCTGTGGGAATCTTTTCAGATCGTTTCACAATTCAAGCCTCGCGTGGTCATTGGCGTGGGAGGGTATTCTTCGGGCCCTCCCGTCCTGGTTGCCGGGCTGTTGCGGATTCCGGTTTTACTGCAGGAGCAGAATGCCACGCCGGGAGTAACCAATCGCCTGTTAGCCCGGTTGGCATGTTATGTGGCGACCTCCTTTCCCGAATCGCAGGATTTTTTCGGGAAGAAAGCAGTCCTTACCGGCAACCCGGTGCGTCGCGAGTTTCTTCAATTACGGATGAAGGTTTCCTCTGAGCCGTTTGTGGTCGTATTTGTGGGGGGGAGTCAAGGCGCTCGGGCCATCAACCAGGCCGCCATCCAGTCCCTGAAGTTCCTGGAATCCATTCTTACGCGGCTTCGGTTCGTGCATCAAACCGGGGAATCAGATTTTGAAGAGGTACGCAAGGCCTATGGGCAGGTGACTCTGGCCTCTGACGTGAGGCCTTTCTTTTACGATATGCCCGCCCAATACGCTCAGGCGGACCTTTTGGTTAGCCGCGCGGGAGCCACTACTCTCGCAGAAATTACCTTGTCTGGAAAAGCTTCTATCTTGATTCCGTTTCCTTATGCCGCAGACAACCATCAGCAGAGAAATGCGGAATCGCTTGTTCACGCCGGCGCTGCGGAGATGATTTTGCAGGATGATCTGAGTGGAGAAGTGCTTGCCAATCGGATTCGATTCTTTCTGGATCACCGTTCCATCTTGGAGCAGATGGCGGCAAATAGCCGCCGATGCGGCAGACCGGAGGCCACGGAGAAAATCGTCGAGCTCGTAAGGGAACTGGCTTGGGGGACGGTGTGATGTCAGTTGAGGAAATTGTTGCCTTCGTCGCCAGAAACGATTCTTCCCCGGGCGGAATCTTGTGCCATGTTTAAGCGCATTCAGAAAATTCACTTCGTGGGCATTGGCGGCGTGGGCATGAGCGGCATTGCGGAAGTTTTGCTCAACCAAGGTTTTTCTGTAAGCGGCTCAGATCTCAAGACATCGCCAGTTACCCAGAGACTCGTTTCGTTCGGGGCCAAGATTTACGAAGGGCATCATGTGGATCACCTCAAAGACGTCGATGTCGTGGTAATTTCCTCGGCGATCAGACCCTCCAATCCAGAAGTTCAGGAAGCCCAACTGAGGCAAATTCCCATTATTCCCAGAGCCGAAATGCTGGCGGAGCTCATGCGCCCAAAATATGGAATTACCGTCGCCGGAACTCATGGGAAGACCACGACGACTTCCATGGTTGCCATCCTTCTTCAAAAGGCTGGAATGGACCCGACGGTGGTTGTTGGAGGGCGACTGAATGCTTTGGGGAGTAATGCGAAACTTGGGACGGGAGATTTCATGGTCGTGGAAGCGGATGAAAGCGATCGGTCTTTTCTCCTGCTTTCACCGACCTTGGCAGTCGTCACCAATATTGATGAAGACCATATGGAAAGCTACGAAGGAATTGAGGATTTGAAAAGTGCCTTTGTGAATTTCATGAATAAGGTTCCATTTTATGGTTCCGTCATTCTCTGCCTTGATGATCCCAACCTTCAATCCTTGATCCCTCAAATCCGCCGTCGCATGGTGAGCTATGGATTCAATGGCCAGTCGGATCTCAATATCCTGAGCCCAGTTTCAGAAGGTTTTCGTTCACTTTTCCATCTCAGATATCGCGGCGATGATCTCGGCGAATTTCAGCTGGGGATTCCAGGAAAACATAACCTTCTCAACGCGGCCGCGGCAGTGGCAGTTGGTCTCGATCTGGGAATTCCTGTAAGTACCCTGAAAGATGCACTCGCAGGCTTTAGTGGCGCGGACCGGCGATTTCAGGTCAAAGGCCAGAATCGTGGGATTACCATCATTGATGATTATGCGCAT
Source organism: Terriglobia bacterium (assembly GCA_046331665.1). Taxonomy (GTDB): domain Bacteria; phylum Acidobacteriota; class Terriglobia; order Versatilivoradales; family Versatilivoraceae; genus CAWBAT01. The sequence continues at coordinate 22,076 of JAXLQK010000036.1, forward strand.
CATCCCACCGAGATCAAAGCGACGCTGGAAGCAGCCAGGCAATTAGGGGATCAGCGGATCGTCGTCGTGTTTCAACCCCATCGCTATTCCCGAACGCAATATTGCTTCGACGAGTTTGCGCGCTCATTTTATCAGGCAGATGTCCTCATTCTTATGGACATTTATGCCGCGGGTGAAGAACCTCTGGAAGGGGTGAGTTCGGAAAGATTGGTGGAGGCCATTAAGAGCTTCGGCCATAAAAACGTGCGTCATTTTCCAGCCTTGGTGGATCTGCCAGCCGCTTTAGCGGCTGAGTTGAGAGAGGGAGATCTGGTGATTACGATGGGGGCGGGCAATATTTGGAAGGTGAGTGAGGATTTACTTCAGCAGTTGAAATCCTAGGGAGGAGGGGGCGGAACAAGGAACATAGAGTAAAGTCCCAATCGTTCCAGCTTCCTCAAAGGATCGACAATGCCACGACGTATGGAGCGAAACATGACAGCCTATTTCCAGGAGCGATCTCCAGCGCTCTTGGGAAATCAAAGAGCAGTGGACAATAAGAGCCGGCCTTCCCTCAAACAGTGGTTCGTTTGGGGATTAAGGACCTTCACCATCACTCTCCTTTGCTTGGCTTTGGGGAGCGTAGCTTTCATGACCATGGATTTCTTGTTGCACTCGCCAAAATTTGACCTGGCGATTCGAGAAATTCATGGCCTCAAAAATGTTCCTGAAAGTCAGCTTCTCACCAAGCTCCGTCTCATCGAGGACCAGAACAAGAATCTTTTGATGCTGGATCTGGATGAAGTGCGGCGGTCATTGGAAGTGATCCCTTGGATCCGCTCAGCCGTCGTGAGACGCGTTTTTCCTGACAAACTTATTGTTGAAGTAACGGAACGTACCCCGATTGCCTTCGCACGAGTGGACCACGCAACCTTTCTGGTGGATGATGAGGGGATCTTGCTGGAGGGCGATTCGGAATCGCCCCGTGAGTTCGATTTTCCGGTGATTATCGGCTTGGAAGGGAGCCTTGAACCGGAAGTTTTGGAACGAAACCATAAGAGAGTCGCGCTCTACCAAAATCTCATCCATGCCCTGGATGGCAGTGGCGCTGCGCTCAGCAAAGATCTTTCAGAAGTTCACTTGCAGGATCCAGGGAGCCTGGCAGTTCTTCTCAACGATGACCCGGTCTTGGTCGTCCTAGGAGCTGACCAGCTGGAAAGGAAGTTTCGACGGTATCTGGCGATGAGCCGTCAGATTAAGGAAAAATGTCCGCAAGTGGACACGGTCGATCTTCGCTTTCAAGATCAGGTCATCATCAAGCAGTCTAATCATACGGTGAGTGCGACCCTGCTTGATTGATGATTTGCAGAATTCCCCGGGAATGCCCGTCCATTGGGAAGATTACGGGCGGTGCAACGCTCCTTTTGTGCCGCAGGGTTGCGGGTGACACACCCCTGACGTTCCGCTATAATCTGCAAGGTTAGTTCGAACTGGCAGAGGAGAGAGCGTTTGTCAAAAAAGAGTAAATACATCGTGGGTCTTGATGTCGGAACAACCAAGACCTGTGCCGTTATCTGTGAGCCGAATGAGAATCATGAGCTGGAACTGGTCGGGGTTGGCACCTCGGACTCGCGGGGGCTTCGCAAGGGAGTTGTTGTCAATTTGGATTCCACGGTAGGCTCCATTAAAAAGGCCATGGAAGAAGCCGAGAAGCGGGCGGGTGTCGCCACTGAATCTGTTTTCGTGGGTTTGTCAGGCGTCCATGTCAAAAGTTTTAACAGCCGTGGAGCCGTCGCTGTGAATTCGCACACGCGGGAAATCGGGAAGGAAGATATCCGGCGCGTGATTGAAACCGCCAAAGCCGTTTCCTTGCCGACGGACCGAGAAATCGTCCACGTTCTGCCGCAGGAATTCATTGTGGACGGCCAGGATGGGATTGGCGATCCCTTGGGGCTTCTGGGGACCAGACTCGAAGTGAATTGCCATATTGTCACCAGCTCGGTCATGGCTGCCCAAAATATCGTTACCGCTGTGAACCGCAGCGGCATCATTGTGGCTGATACCATTCTCCAGCAGTTGGCATCAGCGGAAAGTACTTTGACCGCAGATGACAAAGAACTTGGTGTTGCCCTCATCGATATTGGAGGCGGAACAACAGACATTGCGGTCTTTACCCAGGGAGCCGTGCGACATACTTCAATTCTGCCGCTCGGAGGAGACCAAATTACCAACGACATTGCCGTCGGCCTTCGAACCTCGATCCCCGAAGCGGAAAAGATCAAGAGGCAGTATGGTTGCGCGTGGCCAAGCCTCATCGAAGATGACGTCAGTTTTGAGGTTCCGAGCGTGGGTGGCCGGCAACCCAAATCGATCAGCCGAAAGATTCTTTGTGAAATTGTGCAGCCTAGGGTTGAGGAAATTATCAGCCTGGTGTCAGAAGACATCCGCCAGACTGGGCTTGAAAAGATGATCAGCGGCGGTGTCGTACTCCTGGAGGAAGCGTTCAGCTGGAAGGCGTGGTTGACGTTGCTGAACAGGTCTTTGACTTGCCGGTTCAGTTGGAACTCCTACCGGAGTGAATAAAATGGGAGGGCCCTTTGCTTGTCCCCCCTTTGCTACAGCCGTCGGGTTGGTCCTGTATGGATATCGGACGCACACCCAGCGTTGGGCCAAACCGGCTTCAAATGGTGGCCTCTTGTCTCGGGGAGCCACCTGGTTGAAGGGAAAATTTTCCTGAAACGAAGGGTTTAATCGGAAAATGTTGGGTAAAGGCGAATTATTGGCAAAAAATACAAAATATTGTGCATTTTTCACTTGAAATTTGAAAATTCACCCATTATCTTGTGCTTGGCAACGTTTCATTGCGCGATGGTGCTTCACATTTCTTGGAAAGCACTGAAAAAGTGGCACTTAAGTGGCACTTTTCTTGATGGCCTGCCGGACCCCGGGTCAAGGTAGGTGTGAGCAATAAGTTGGTCCCCTAGAGGAGCTCCCCATGAGTTTGATGGCTGCGAATCAATCCGTGAAATTCCTTCTTGAAGAAAATGTTCCCAGTGGTGCCCTCATCAAGGTCATCGGGGTTGGCGGTGGAGGAAGTAATGCTGTAAATCGGATGATTGCGGCTCAAGTCAAAGGGGTCGAGTTCATTGTCGTCAATACCGATCTCCAGGCGTTGAAAATGTCCAATGCCCCCGTCAAAATTCAGATCGGGCAGAAACTCACGAATGGTTTGGGTGCAGGAGCAAACCCAGACGTAGGAAGAAAGGCTGCTTTGGAAGATACCGAGCGCATTATCGAAACTCTGGAAGCCGCAGACATGGTTTTTGTGACAGCGGGACTGGGGGGAGGCACAGGAACGGGAGCAGCCCCCATCATCGCCAGCCTGGCTTCGGAACTCGGAGCGTTGACCGTAGCGATTGTGACCAAACCTTTTTCGTTCGAAGGAAAGCGACGAGGACAGCAGGCCGAACTGGGGCTGAGAGAGCTCCGCGAATGTGTGGATACATTGATTACAATTCCCAACGAACGATTGCTTCAAACCGTCCAGCGCGGCACAACCTTGCAAGATGCATTTCGGACTGCGGACGATATTCTCCGCCAGGGCGTCCAAGGCATTTCGGATATCATCCAGGTGCCCGGCGTCATCAACGTGGATTTTGCCGATGTGAAAACCATCATGCAAGGGATGGGGATGGCGCTGATGGGAACGGGGATGTCACGTGGCGAGAATCGCGCTGCGGATGCGGCCCAGAAAGCCATTTCCTCGCCGTTGCTGGAGGAAGCCTCGATTCAAGGGGCTAAAGGCGTGCTCATCAATATTACCGGATCCGAAAATCTGCTTTTGCATGAGGTGAGCGAAGCGGCATCGATCATCCATCAAGCCGCCGAAGAAAATGCCAACATTATTTTTGGAGCGGTGTTGGATGAAAACATGACTGACGAGATCAAAATCACGGTGATTGCAACCGGATTTGACAGTCAAGAGGATGAGGATGAGGAACCGGTATCCACCTCCAGGTCTGCCACTCGCCCTCTGGTGCCTCCGGAATTGGTGGCCGCTGCGGAAGCCCCGATCGCCCAGGCGGCTGCGGCCGCAGCGGGTTCTCCGCAGGCTGCTCCGCAGGAAAGCTTGCTTCCCAATCAGCAACGGTTTGACAAGAATGATCTGGATGTCCCTGCCTTCATGAGACGCAAGCTTGCGGATTCCTAAGAAGGCTTCCCCGCTTGCTGGGATGGAGCCACCTTCCAACACGGTTGGCTTTTTTGGAATGCACGCCGCCCGCATTAAGAAAGAGATCCTCCAAAGGATGATCCAGCATGCCTTGGCCGAGTCGCCCAGGGAATGCTGTGGATTGTTGTCAGGGGATGGGGGAGTGATCAGTGAGATTCACCCCATGCGCAACAACGTTCAAAGTAAAGTCCGGTTTGAAATGGATCCTCTCGAATTATTTCAATTTTTCAGGGGACTGAGGGCGGTGGGAAGTGCTCACCTGGGGATTTACCATTCCCACCCAACCTCCGAGCCCTATCCGTCGGCGACCGATATCGAAGAGTCCCATTATCCCGAATGCGCTTATTTTATTGTTTCCTTGAAGAATCCTGGTTCCCCTTTGGTCAGGGCGTTTCAGATCGAGCGGAAAAAAGTTCAAGGATTGGAAATTCACGAAGTGGAATAAATTGAAAGGGAATACCGATGAGTTCTTTCAAAGTGTCACTTGTTCATATGGATGAAGTCACCTTTCCCGACTGGGTTTCGCAGAAACTCAAAGAGGAAGGAGTTGACCTGATCGTGCAGGAATGTTCCACCCGCGATGAACTTCTTCAAGTCGCGAAGGACGCAGATGTTTTGTGGTTGTTGGGAGGCAGTCGCATTCTCACCCCGGAAATTCTCAACCAGCTACCACGTTGCGGGGCCATTCTCCGCAGCGGCAGTGGTACAGATAATGTGCCCGTGACGGAGGCCACGCGTCTGGGGATGGTGGTTGCCAATACACCAGCTGCACAACATGAACAGGTTACGGATCACACTCTCGCGCTGTTGTTTTCCGTCGTCCGACAAATTGCCATTAACGATCAGTTGTTGAGAACTGGAGCCTGGGTGCGGTCACGCTATTTCCCCTATGCGCCGATGACGGGAAAAACGTTGGGGCTGGTCGGGTTTGGCCAAGTGCCGCAGACCATATGTCGAAGGATACGTGGATACGAAATGAAGGTCCTGGCTTTTGATCCGTATGTCCCCTCTAAGGTCATGGAGCAAGCAGGGGTACGCAGCGTGAGCCTGGATGAATTGCTGTCTCAATCAGATTACGTATCCCTCCATTGTCCAGCCACGCGTGAGACCTTCCACCTGATCAAAGAAAGAGAATTGCGCTTGTTGAAGCCAACGGCCATTCTGATCAATGCTTCTCGGGGGTCCGTGATTGATGAGCCTGCACTGATTCGTGCCCTGACGGAACGATGGTTCAGAGGCGCCGGGCTGGACGTTTTCGAGCAAGAGCCCATCAATCCCAATAATCCCTTGCTGAAGCTGGAAAATGTTGTGATTACCCCGCATATTGCAGGATCGGGGGAAGGGACAGCAGAGGCCCGTTGGGATCTATCCATCGAAACGCTCATCGATCTTTCGAGGAAGCGATGGCCTCGTTCGTTCGTCAACAAACAGGTCAAGCCGCGGTGGGAATTGCGGCCCAGGGAATAATTAGGCTTCTCGAGCACAGGTCATCCCCATGGCATTAAAAGTCACAAGGCCAGGGGGCCAACGTACGCAGGAAATTCGGATTGGAGTGAGGGTTCGCTTGTGAAGTGTCAAGCCGGGCGACAAGTTTTTTGTCCGCTGATCCTTTTCAGGTGAACCGATCCGGGTTATGGTGAAATAGCTTATCCCGTGGTCTTCCGGGGGGTCTTTTGGACAAACCAAAATTTGACGAGCCACGAATTACCATTAATCGAGTCTATACTCGAGGCGGAGATCAAGGAGAGACAGGTCTCGTGGGGGGGCAACGTGTTTTGAAGAGTGATATTCGGATCGAGGCCTACGGAACGGTTGATGAACTCAACGCCTTGGTTGGGCTCGCTTGCCAGACGTCGAGCGAACTGCTAAAACTCCATCCACAATTAAACGTGCTCATTTCGATCTTGCGCCGCATCCAGCATGAGCTCTTTAATCTTGGGTCGACTCTGGCGACGCGGTATGAGGATCTCCGCCCAAAACAACCCTGTGTTTCTCCTTCCGATATCAGCCGGCTGGAAGTGGAGATCGATGAGATGAACCGCGATCTTCCAACCCTTCATTCCTTTGTCCTTCCCGGCGGCTCTCGTCTTAACGTCGAACTCCATCTGTGCCGCACCGTCGGACGACGAGCCGAGCGAATTTGTGTAGCGCTGGCGCAACACGAAAGGATTCCCCCCGAGACGATCCAGTACCTTAATCGATTGAGCGATGCCTTTTTCGTGTGGAGCCGCTGGGCCAGCAAGGTGATGGGTATTCCTGAAACGCTTTGGTCACCCAACCAGTGAAGAAGGTCCCCGGAGTTCTGCAGGAGATGGTAAGCAGCCAGTAGCTCGATCGCTTACTTTTTCCCCACGTAAAAAGTCAATCCCACCATGACTCCGATAGGATAGCCGGGCGTGGCGTGGATTCGTGCAATGATGGGATCCCCTGGACGCACGCGGGATTCAAAGTAATTCTGGGTTTCGTAATATTCCTTGTTGGTGAGATTATCAATGGAGAATAGGAAATCCACCCAGGGCCGAATTTTCTTCATCATGCTGAAATCCACGACCGTCAATCCTGAGGCCCGAATAGACGGATCTTCCCCATCCAGGCGGTAGTTCCCAATGTAACGCAATCGGAGAGATCCGCTTGTTCCCTTCCATCCTGACATTGTCAAGCCAGCGTTGGCCACGGAGTGAGGAGCACTATCCGTATAGATCCTCGGATTTGTTCCCAGGTAGAAGGAATTCGTGACCTGGGTCAGGCCGCCATTGAGGGCCAAATAGCGCAGGATCTGTACCGAGCTTTTGACCTCGTAGCCATAGGTTCGACTGGGACCCTTAAATTCAAAGGATCCATCATCGGGGATATAGACTTGTTGATTCGACTGGTTGATGAGGAACATGTCCGTACTGAGTGAAAATCGTTTCCAATTGTGCGCCGTCCCAATCTGGTAAAAGTCTGTGGTGGCTACTTTCGGAGCCTCCGGGTGCTCGACGACGCCCCGGGCATCCTGACTTGAAATCCCGCGCCCGTAGTTCAGATAGAGCGTGAAAGGAAAGTGATGGGAGGGAGTATAGGCGATGTTGACTTTCGGCTGAAGGGGCGATGCCGACTGGGTCCCGCTGACCGAGGGATTAATCAGATCCTGGTCATTGAATCGGAAGTAATCATAGCGTAAGGCGCCATTCAAGTGAAGGCGGCCGTCCATCAACTCAATGGATTGAGAAACGTAACCGGCCACATTTGTAACATGGAGGGTGGACCGAGTCGTCACGCCGATGGGGTTGCGGCCCACCCTGGGGTAGAGACCCACATTGATTTGGTTGTCGTGAAAATTCGCGCCCGCCGAGAACAGTGCCTGTTGGCCAAAAAGTTTGAAGGGATGAAGCCACTGTGAATTGACGCCTTCCTGGAGACGGGAGTCGTGCTGTTGAATTCCATCCCCATTCACTTCGTCATTCAGATAGAACGTGAAATTGGAGTAGAGGTCAAACAGCGACCGACCCACGAAACCATCTAATTTAAAGATATCTCCGCTTTTCGATTCTTTCCGATAATAGGTGGCCACCGTCATATTGCGGACGTTACCGCCATCATCCGGGTCGATATAGCCGAAACGATCGATCTGGCCTGAATCCACAAGATCGAGGGGGATTTGACCGGACGAATAAAAATCATTTCGCCCCAGATTCAACCGGAATCCCAGTGCCTGATGCTCATCCATTTTCCAGGTGTAATTCCCTGTCAAATTGTCGCGGCGGTACCGGCCTGGGTTGAGAAAGGGTCCGTCAGTATAGGAGGGTTCGTAAGAGATGAAGGCGTTACCGTGCTCGAGTTTTGGGCTGTAGGCCATGAAACTTCGGAAACTGTTGAAAGAGCCGCCTTCGATGCGAGCCGTGAAGGGATCGGGCAGGGTTTCTTTCAGCCGAACATTCACGACTCCCAAGCCTGAGAAGTCCCCATAATCAGGGCTAAAGGGACCATTGAGGATGGTGACCTCGTCGATCAACTCGTGAGTGAGTGATTTCAATGATCCAAGGTAGCCCTGGCCGTGGCCCTGAGAACCCTGATTTTGCTGGACATCATCAACCATGATTTTCAAGCCGCCATTAACACCGCCATGGTCGAGGTTGTAGCCGAATCGCCGAATCTCCACGCTCTTACCGCCTCCCTCGTGCTGCCCCACATTGATTCCGGCATCGAGCGTATAGAGTAATTGGTCATCACGGTTGAAAAGAGTGTCCTTGTAAACCGCATCGTTCCGGCGGTCGATTTCGGGGTTAAGGACATGGGCGGTAATGACGAGATTTTCGTGGACAGGGGGGATCTTGAATTGGATGACAATATTCAGATTCTCTGTGGATTCATTGGCCTCAATCCTTCTTTCCTGAGGCGCAATGTTCTTCCCCGTTATTTTCAAAGTGAGAGGCCCGCCGGGTGCTTCAATTTTAAAATTGCCATCGGCATCAGATTCCGTCGTCGTTTCGCCGGAGGGAGAGGAAGCGGTGATGGATACACCTTCGACCGACTCATTCTTCTGGGTTATCACGACGCCTGAGAGCATCCGGTTTGCTTTGTTCTCGGCGTTGGTCAGCGGCGCGGAGAAAAGAATCGAGAGGTAAATGATCAATGCCAGACCAGCTGCAGATCTAATCCGAACGACTCCTCGATGCATCAGACCCTCTGGGTTGAGTATTTCCTGACTGGAGCCGCACAGTAGCACAAAATATTTTCTCGTGCTACTAAAAATTTCTGGCAAGAAGAATTTTGGGGACGAAACTCTGCCCGAATCGCTCAAATCCGGTGAAGCCGATTCATTGGTAAATGTGCCAGGGTGGCGCGGTCTCTTTCCTTGACCAGGTCCTTGGAAACAGCTAACGTTTTTCTAGTGCTTCCCGTCTGCACGTGCCCTGGAGGATTTTGATCATGAAGATGAGCCGATCGACTGCACTCAAACGGTTTGGGGTTTCGATGGAGGAGGATTTGTTGGAGCGATTCGATGAGCTTTGTACTGCGAAAGGGTATACCAATCGTTCCGAAGCCATCCGTGACATGGTTCGCGATCATTTGATCGAGGATGAAATTGAAGAAGGCAATGTCGATTCGGTGGGAACTTTGACCGTCGTTTACGACCATCATCAACGTGAATTACAGGAAAAGCTGACTGGTTACCAGCATCATCACCTGGATGCCATTGTTTCGACCCTGCATGTTCATTTGGATGCCCATCTTTGTCTGGAAGTGATCATCCTGCGGGGCAAAAGTAAAGGGATTAAGAAGATAGCCGAAGGACTCATTGCTGCCAAAGGCGTCAAACACGGGAAGCTGGTGTTAACGACGGGTCACCATTAAGAGGGTGGGCTCGGTTCCCATAACCTCGAAGGCGCTTGCGTTAGGTGGGGAGATCCACTAAGATGAGGAGCAATGCGCGGGATAAAGAAAGTTTTTACGGTCATTTTTTTGCTGGCCTTTGGCAGTAACGTGACGGAGCTGTCTGCGTTTCAGGCCCTGCGGCGTTCGGCCACGGCGGAAGGAAAATCCGCTTCGTGTCCGAAGCACTCGCCCCAGTGTTGCTGTAGGGAGACAGGCCGTGCGGTGATGCCCGTGCCGGCCAAACCGAGTTGCCATGCCGGGCGGAAAACCGATGCGCCAGCTTCAACAACAGCGAATCCGTCCTGCTTTCTGAAGTCTCGATGCAATGATTCAGGTGAAGCAATGACGTTTTCCGGTTCAGCGCTGAAGGATTTCTTGCCTGAATCCAATCCCACGGAATTACAGTTTGCTTTGAGTAAAATGGTCCCCTCCAGGATACGGCAAGACTTGTCGAAACCAGGTTTGCCCGCCCCCTTTCACCCTCCTCGAATGGCTTGTTGATCGAGCCGGAATCATCCACAGCAGTCGAAAACATTTCAATGGCCTGATCTCGTTTTGTCGTGGGAGAGAGGCACAGAGGATCATCCCTCCTCCAAACGCGACATTTAGAAGAGGCATCCTGATTTTATTGGATTCTTGATCTCTGTGCCTTTGTGCCTCGACAAGGCGAGTTTCCCTGATTGTAGATTCACAAATTGATGGGAGAGTGGTGGATTTTCTCACGGGACTGTCCATCGCTGGAATTCCTGTGCAGGTGTGACGTCTGGCCGGCACGAGGTGAAGCCAGAGCTGAAGTGTGAATCAGCCGTAGTCTCCAAACCAGGGGTTTGACGAAGTGATTCCATTGAGTAAAAAAAAGGAGAAAAACCATGCGAAAGATCATGAGTCTGGCGGTAGGTGTCTTACTGGGCGGAGCGACTCTGTGCTGTTTGGCAGAGGCGGAGAAATCCCTGGGGCCGACGATGAAGGAAATTCTCGGCAGCGTAACTGCGTTAAAAAAGGATTTGGACGCGAAGAATGGCGCAGAGGCAGAGAAGGAAAGCAAGAAGCTGGAGGGCCTATTCAAAGACGTCGAGAAGTTCTGGGCCGCCCGAAAGACTGAAGATGCGGTGAAGTTTTCCAAGGACTCGCAAAAAGAGGCGGCCGAGGTGGGCAAAGCGGCAAAGGCCGGAAACTTTGAGAAAGCGCTGACTGCGCATGGTGAGATTGGCAAGAATTGTCAGGGATGTCATACCGCCCATCGCGAAAAGCTTCCTGACGGTGGGTTCAAGATTAAATAGCCTAAATGAATAGGTCATGATTCCAGGCAACATGCGACGACGAAAATACGGGCGAACAAAGAGATTCTCCTTGCTGGCGATATTGCTTAGCATGGCGGTTTCTTGGTTGGCGCCCGTATTCAAAACGATGGAGGCTGAGACTCCTTCGTGTCGCATGAAGTGTTGCCGGAAAAGTCAAACGTGTTGTTGTCAAAGGGCGGCGCGTCTCTTTCCTCACGAGGACAAGAACGAACCTCTGGTCCAGCGTCAACCGGTCATCAGCGAATCTTGTCAGTCCCATTGTGCGGTGCGATCTTCGTCTTCGTGGTTGACTAGGCGTTCCATTGAACGTTCTATATTTACTTTAAGCAAGCCTCCGGAAATACAGCGGGCCGAGCCCATGCAGGATGAAGACACTGCCTGGGAATCGGTTCGCTTTCTTCCTTCCCCCCGAGGGCCTCCAACCTCCTATTCACTCGAAATTCCAAGCCAATTTGAAATGTCATCTTGTACCGTCGCTTGATCCCTTTCGAGCTCTCTCGCTCGATTGTCGGATTTAACTGCGAAAGCGTCCAGACGGCCGGTTGCTGCTCATCCAGCGTTCCGTGTCGGGGCAAACCGGTTCGCTTCGTCGACCGGGCCTTCCCGGGTGGCCTCATATGGCGCTCCGGTTTTTGGGCTAGTCACTGTGAAAGAGCACGGGACAAGGAGCTACAGTTGAATTTCTATGAGGAGGCAGATTGAAGATGCGTCTATCCAGTTGGCTGTTAAGGTATTTTTTCTCTCTGATTATTTTATTAAGCAGTTGGTCCAATTCAATCGAGCTTGTCGCTCAAACGACGGCTCCCAAAGGTGCGTTGTCTGGGGTAGTGAGCGATCCCACGGGAGCGGGTATTCCTCAGGCGAAAATCATGCTCAGTTACAAGTCGACGCATCATTCACTCGAGGTGGAAACGGACAGCCAAGGTCAATACCTCGTCGAGAATCTCGCGCCTGGAGACGTCGTCATTGTGGTTTCCGCGACCAATTTTACTTCTGTCACCAAGTCGCTTCGAATCGGGATGAATGAGCCAGCCACGATGGATTTCCAGCTTCCGCTGTCCTCCACGGCATCCTCGGTCACCGTGACTGAAAGCGCCAAGGCGGAAATGGAGATGGTTCCGGGAAGCACGGCAGTGATCTCGCCGGTCGAAATTGCCCAATCGCGCGCCTATATTTTGAAGGATGTCCTGGACTTTACGCCTGGAGTCTTTGCGAATTCGCGTTATGGGTCTGACGAAAGCCAGTTCTCAATCCGGGGCTCCGGGTTGCGATCCAACTACCACGAACGAGGCGTCAATCTGTTTATCAATGGGATGCCGTATCAGGATGCCGATGGATTTTCGGATTTTGAAACCCTGGAGCTGATGGCGACTCAACGGGTGGAAGTCTGGAAGGGGGCCAATGCCTTGCGATATGGCGCCAACACCATGGGGGGGGCTGTGAATTTTGTCACTGATACAGGACAGACGGCTTCGCCCTTCCAAGTCCAGCTTCTGGGGGGCTCCTACGGGCTCTTTAAAGGGCAGGTATCTACGGGAGGTGTCAAAGGTCGGTTTGATTACTTTGTGAGTGTTTCGGACACTGAGCTGGAGGGTTATCGGGAGCATAGCCAGCAAGGGCGACAACGGCTTTACGGAGTTTTTGGAATACAGTTGAATGAACACACAAAACTTCGGTTCGATACCATCTATGCCAATATTGCCGAGAAGTATCCCGGTTCTCTGACGCTCCAGGAATTTCTCACCAACCCCCAACAGGCAGATCCAACCTATGTCCTTTACGATTGGGGGCGTTTCATCGATTTCACTCGCTTCGGGATAGGACTGAACCATGAATTCAACAGTCATCACTCGATTGAAATCATCGCGTATGGACAGTACCGGAACCTGTACCACCCGATATTCCAGGTCCTTGACCAGGATCAGCGTGATTTTGGCGGAGAGTTTCACTATAACTTCGTGGGAAACCTCTGGGGAAAACCTAATCGGTTTGTCTTTGGTTTTGCCCCGCGGGCCGGGAGTGTCGGTGCACGTCGTTATGAGAATGTCTTTGGTGAGGCGGGAGTGCTGGCCAATCAATATGGGGCCCGCGCCCGGAACTATGGAATTTATTTTGAGGATCAGATTGATTTGCAGTCACGTTTTACCTTTGTGGCGGGGGGAAGATACGACTATTCAACTCGTCAGTACCTGGATGAATTCAAGGCTTTTGGGGCTGACCACTCCGATTTGCGACAGTACAGTGCATTTTCCCCCAAAATCGGATTCATCTACCGCCCCCTTGAATCGATCCAAGTGTTTGGAAATATCAGCCGGTCATATGAAATTCCCATACTCGTGGAACTCACGAGCTACAATCCCAACGCTCCAGGCTTTCTTCCATTAGAACCTCAGGATGCCTGGCAGTTTGAGCTGGGAACCCGGGGGCAGATCGGGACACGAACCAATTGGGAATTCGCCTTTTTTGACACGGAGATAGATAACGAGATCATCAATACCAATCTGGTACCTTTCCCAGGAGCTTTTTTTACGATTCCCAGCTTTCGAAGTGCTCCGAACACCCGGCATACTGGAATTGAAGTGGCCGACACCTTACTGTTGAAACAGGGCCTTTTCAACGTGAGCGACCGTCTGACGTGGCGCACCGCCTATACCTGGTCCCAGTTTCGCTATGTCGATGACACGGATTATGGGGACAATTATCTTCCCGGTGCACCGCGCCATCTGATTCGGAGCGAATTGCGTTACGATCAGGGGAAAGGTTTCTGGGTGGCTCCGAATATCGATTGGTCTCCCGCCAGCTATTTTGTCAATAGCGCCAATACTGCTGAAAATTTCGAGTATTTGGCCTTCAACATCAAGGCCGGCTATGATTGGCGAAGGCTGGGCTTATTTGTGGAAGCTGCCAACCTGACCAACCGCAACTACTCGGGCACCGTCCAGGTGGATAATGATGCCGGGCGGTTTTATGAGCCCTCCAACGGGAGATCAACGGCGGAGGAGTGAATTGGCGCTTTTAACAGGAACCAGAGCGTGGTGACCTTCGCGGCCCAACTCATTCCCATAGAGTGTTGAACGGGGAGTAGCGATCGCCACCCTATCTGTAAATCGGAGGAGACGATGCCGATGTTCCATTGGCGTTTAGGGATCGTTGGATTCATAGCCTTAAGCTCAGCTGGTGGGGTGGGCTGTCATCAACCGGCGAAGTCCTCGATGCAAGAAGCAGTCTCGGCGTATCGATTCGAGCAGGAGCCGAGACCGGTCTTGAAAACTTCGGGGTCTACTCCAACCCGCGATCCAAAGCTGCGGCTTGATGCCTCCGGTGCCGTGTATCTTCAGGCCGTGACTGGCGATCATCACCAGTCACAGGTCGGAGTTTCAGTCTCGCATGACGGGGGGGATTCTTTTGCGCCGCTCATTCTATTAAGCGGCAAGGAGGCATCGGTGAGTTCTCACGGTGAGAACAGCCCAAGCTTCGTTCACAGTGGCTGGCCTTATCTCTACTCCCTTTGGGAACGGAGCACCGGGCAGGGCGGAACGGTGATTGAGTTTGCCAGGTTCAATATGGCGACTCATCAGCTGGAAGGCCCTGTTTCTGTGGTGGACAAAAAATCACCTTCTGCCAATCTCTTCCCTTTTATGGATTCAAAATCTTTTGGTGGAATCTATGCCGTCTGGCTGGATGGGCGCAACCCTCAGTCCATGCCGCCCGGGACCTTTGAAATTTACCTGGCAAGGTCACTGAACCAGGGAACCCGGTTTGAAAAAAATGTCCGTGTCTCGGCCGCCGGCTGTCCTTGTTGCCGGCCCGTACTGGCGTTCGGGAAGAATAGCGAGATCTATGTCTTGTTTCGCACGGTGCTCGAGGGAGATATTCGCGACATTGCCATCAGTGTCTCATCGGATGGCGGACGGAGTTTTTCATTGCCATCGAGAATCTCGCTAGACAACTGGAAAATTGATGGTTGTCCCCACTCAGGCCCCTCGGCGGCCGTCAGCGGCGATCGGCTCTATGTGGCATGGTATACCGAAGGCCTTCGCGGCAAACCCGGGATTTGGCTGGCTTGGTCGGATGATGGGGCCAAATCATTTTCGAAGCCTGTCAATATTTCCGGAGAAATTCTGGATGCGAACCATCCTTCGCTTACCGTTTCGTCGAACGGAAAGGTATTGATAGTCTTCCAGGGACGAGATCCTCAGAAAAAAGATGGGTGGGATCAAGCTCAGGTCTATCTCGCGGAAATTGATCCCGCTGAAAAGCCAAGCGTGCCAATAGCTGTTCCCGGCAGAAAAAAGTCAGTGTCTTATCCCACAGTGGCTTCAGGAACTAACGGGAAGGTATTCGTTGCCTGGACTGAAAAAACTGAAGAAGGGCCGCAAGTGTTTCTTTCACGCGGCAGGCGCAATCCCATTTGACGTTGTACACCCACTGTGATTGCTTCAGTGGCCGTCACTTACCCAGCCAATAAAAGGGTTGGAATCCTGCCTCGATCGTTTGTCCAAGCCCTGGGCTGAGAGGCAAAAAGTTGACATGGCGAATGATGTTTTTTGGACCAGAAGGCTATTCGTACTGGAAGTACATTTTTGAAATAAATAGTACAATATTTGATCATAAAAGCGTCCCGACAAAAGACCTTCTTCGATTGGGAAGTCAACTCTAAGTATAAAGAAAATAAGGAAGTTATGAAATAATTTGGGGCCGTCTTTGACAGCGATCCAGAAATTGTTTTAAGCTATTCGGCAAGGATGCCGATCTAAAATGCGAGGCCCTGGATAGGGAGCAGTGATGGCCAAGATGGGGAGAAAAAATGGAGGGAAGGTGGGCACTATCTCAGAGACGACTTTGCCCTTAAATCGAAGTCGGAATGGGAAAAGAAATTTTCTCTCAAAAAAACTAGAAGGCCTCTCTACGAGCAAACAGCGCGAATTCATCCGCATTCGGCAATTATTAGAAAACGTGCCTGAGCTTCGGATGGACAAAATCGTTAAATTGGCAAAAGCAATCGACAACGGAACGTATCAAGTCAAAAGTGAGAAGATCGCTGAAGCCATTTTTGAAAAACATTACCACGATTCTTCAGACTGAATTCAGGTACCTTCACTCCCTGTTTTTGCAAATCTTCCTGGACAATTTAGGCTTGTTGCGTCAAACAATGATTTGCCAAGCGTAATATTCCTTTCCCGGAGATGATTTGTTGCGGCTTGGAATTCGAGCGTCCACGCAATCCGTGTTCCTCTAACGCCCCGTTTTTATATTGCAATAATGGGATTCATCCAGAATTTTTGGGAATGGTTCTGCTTCAAGGAATTCAGAGGAGGTTGAAGAATATGCAAGCGGCTGGAATTCCTGGGCTGGGGTCACGCAGCACCAGGTACACGCGGTCTGCATCTTTTCTTCTGTTATTCCTATTTCCCCTGCCGCACCAGCGAGGCATCGACATCCCCATCACGATTCGTGAAACCGCCGGTGTCCCGCGCCACCAATGGCTGATTACGACCCGGAGCCCCGCTGCCCGAGGCGGGTGCGATCGCTGGATAAGCTTCAGATTTTGGACACGCATGGAAGATTTTGTACCGGCTCAGTTGGTGTTGCCTGACGCTGGTGATCTGACAGGAGCATCCGTTGGGTTCATTGTGAGTTTGCAGTGTCTGTTGAGGCGTTGGGCACGGCGACTTTCTACTTGCGCGAACTCGTCTCCCTCCCCGAATTCCCATCCCCTATTGGAATCATGCCCAGAGGGAGAGACTTCGAGGTGATTACCGGTCCCCTGCGCATGGTCTTGCTGGGAAACTCCAATCAGCTTCTCGATCAGGTCTGGGTTGATGAAGGGTGGGGCTACAATTTTAGTGAAGCCAATAAGATCCTGGACAGTGGCAATTTTCGACTCTCCGTAACGTGTAACGGACATACCTATCCAACGAGTGATTGGAAGAAAACGAGGGTAACGGTTGAGGCGGTTAGTGCTCTTCGAGCAGTCATTAGAGTTGAGGGGAGTTTCAATCTGGGTGATCAAAACGAAAGAGCGTTTAACTATGTTGCCAGAATTACCCTGTATGGCGGGAAAACTTATTTCAAGATGGACCTTACGGTTATTGACGAATCGCGGAATCCCGAAAAGAATTCTTTGCCTTTCGAAGATCTCAGTTTGGAACTGAAATTGAATCTCGATCCGTCCCAACAAAAATTTGCTTTTGGCGGAGGAGCGAATGACATTCGCGGTGACTTTCTCAAAGTCCCAATGGCAACTCTCTCTCAATTAACTCCCCGTGAGTACAAGGTCACGGGAGCTGTTGAATATGCGGGGGCCGTGGAGGAAGGTCAAGGTTACAAACCTGGCTGGGTTGACCTCTCGGATGATGGGTATGGTCTTTCGGTGGGTGTCCGTTGGTTCCCTCGTCTCTTCCCGAAAGGATTTGAAGTCCGCAATGACGGGACACTGGCCATCAGACTCGCTCCGTTCCAAGTCTCCGGCGTGAAAATTTCCAAGAGATTTTGCCGCACCCATGAACTTCTTTTCCACTTCCATGGTCAGCGGGATCTTGCCTCCGGGCAAGTGAGGAACAATTTGACCGGATTTCAAAGTTCACTCTATGGTACCGTCCCGGCTGCGTTGTACTTGAATGACTCCGTCGGGCCACTTGTCACAGAGCTGAAGCCCAAGCTCGATCCCGATTCTGCACAACTCAAAGTAATCCCCCTTTACGACGCATGGCAGAATAAGAATCGGGAGGTAACTTCCACAGCAATGCGCGAACGTGATCAGCGCGAAGCTTCAGCCGTTTTTTGCTTTGGCGATTCGCTGCATTTTGTAAATGACGAGGTTGTTCAATCCCCTCCAGGCCAGTGGCTGCAGGCGGTGGGAGATTTTCCTCATGCGCTTTACCTTCAATTCCAACGCACCGGAGAATTGAAATCGCTGGAATTAGCTGAAGAATCGCTCTCCTACACTATGGACTTCACAGTCGCTCGTCCCATAGAGAACAACCCAATGAATCCGAACGGGGGCAGGGGATTTTTGCGTTTTTACCAAATTGAAGGTTTGCTGGACTCTTATCTAATCACGGGCAATGCCCGTTGCCTGGCAGTCGCCAGAAAATCGTTGCAGGATTTATTAGGTGAAGATGATCATCGTCTCGTCCAAAGTCCGGCGAGATTGGGAAATGCTCTCCTTTGCCTGGCACGCGGATTTGAGGTCTTGGGAGACCGGCAATTCTTAGATCGTTCGATGCACCTCTTGAATGCATTCGTGGAGGAGAAGCAGGGCAGGACATCCCTGGCCAGTCCGAACCCTTCGGGATTGAACGCGGAGAGCAGACAAAATCCAGAAGAGGAAAATGAGAGAGCGAAAGCTTGGCAATATGGAATTTTGTGGGACGGATATCAGCAAGCGGGCCGTGCCAGCGGGGAAAAAGTCTATTTTGACCGGATTCGCGAGGAAGCGATTGAACTGTTTGAGCGAGAACAGGACTGGGATAACGGAAGAAGGATCCTCAAGGGATATCCGCCATTGACCTTGCTTCTAGCCCTCGGAATTGCCAGTTTGGAACAGAGCAAGCCCGAAGTGGCAATTCCCGGACTGGCATTCGAATGTTTTCGTCATTTCGAAGAGGCGAGTTTTGTCATTCAGGATCCGGGGACCTATGGCCTACTCTTCAGTGGCATGGAGAAGTATGTGGGACTGCTTGAGCTCCAGCAAGCAGTCCGGAAAAAGGCTGATTCCAAAGTTCCTTAAGGTCGGCTC
Source organism: Terriglobia bacterium (assembly GCA_046331665.1). GTDB lineage: Bacteria > Acidobacteriota > Terriglobia > Versatilivoradales > Versatilivoraceae > CAWBAT01. The sequence goes on from JAXLQK010000036.1 coordinate 40,686, forward strand.
GAGGCGGAGGTCTCGTTGACACAGTAGAATGGATATGCTAAAAACCCAATGTTTGTCGAATTCAGGCAAGAGTCTGCGGTCTCTTGGTAGGCGTTTTAGCCACGGGGATTTGTGGCCAGGCACCGGTTGTGGACGGATGCCTTTCAAATTTCTGCTCTTGTCCTGAGCCGATTCCAGGCGAAAGTGGCGGAATTGGCAGACGCGCTGGACTTAGGATCCAGTCCCGCAAGGGGTAGGGGTTCAACTCCCCTCTTTCGCACCAAGTTTCTTTCAATTCCATAAGCTCACCTGGTTTTTCCATATCCTTGAGATGCTGTTCAATCTCGTCAAACTGAGGACACAAAATTGAAGATTGAGGTAAAGAACGAGTCTTCCTGCAAAAAGGAACTACGTATTGAAGAAGAAGCGGAAAGCTTGAAACAGGAATATGACGCCGTTTCTCAGAAGTATCAGAGACAGGCAAGCGTTCCAGGGTTTCGTCGAGGGAAGACTCCGCTGGCAGTCGTCTTGCAGCGGTACAAGAAGGAAATTCAAGAGGACTTTTTGGATGCTGCGGTTCGACGGTGCTTGACGGAAGCACTTCAAACGGAGAAACTCGACCCTCTCGAGCCTCCTCATATCCATGATCTTCATTATCAGCAAGGCGAATCCTTGAAGTTCACGGCTGCCTTCGAAGTCATGCCGAAGATCGAGGTGGCGCAGTATAAGGGACTGGAGATCGAGAAGACCACCGCTGAAGTGAAGGATGAAGAAGTCGAAAGCACCTTGAAAAATTATCAGGAACGAATGGCTCAGTATGTGCCGGTCACCGATCGCTCGGTTCAAAATGGAGACTTTGCTGTCATCTCTTATACTGGGCGGTTCCAAGATCCAGCTCGTGCTTCCCTTCATGAGGACGAATCATATTGCGAGGTAGGAGCCAGTGGCACGCTCCCGGAGTTTACAGAAAACCTCATGGGTGCTTCAGTTGGGGAGACCAAGTCTATTCGAGTGAAATATCCAGATGATTTTCCAAATAAGCAGCTGGCGGCACAGGAAGTTGATTATTCCATTGAAGTGAAAGGGATAAAGATCAAGCAGGTGCCAGAATTGAGCGATGAGTTTGCCAAAGACGCCGGTGAATTTAAGAGCCTGGAGGAGATGCGAGAGAAGGTGAAGGCTGAAATCCTCCAGCACAAGGAAGAAGCGGCGCGGCTAGATATGCAGGAGAAGGTGCTTGATCTGATTATCTCGCGGAATTCCTTCGAAGTTCCGGAATCTCTTGTGAAGCGACAGCTCGAGAATCGCCTTAACGATTATGTGAGAAGTTTATTGAGACGCGGGGTTCATCCCCAGGCAATGAACATCGATTGGAATGATCTTAGAGAGCAACAAAAAGAACAGGCCCTTCGCGACGTAAAAGCGGCGTTGGTCATCGAGCACGTGGCGGGTTTGGAAAATATTGCAATCTCCGATGAGGAAGTAGACGAAGATATTGCCGTACACGCGCGGAATGCCCGCCAATCGGTAGATGCCGTCAAATCACGCTTGACAAAGGAAGGGGCCATCGATAGAATCAAGGACAGAATTCGAAATCGAAAGACACTAGACCTATTGCTGAATTCAACCATTATCAAAGACCCGCAAGGAAGTATTGTCCAACCTTAAGAATCCGTTGCTCATTCGTCACCTTTTGAAGGAAAACATCGCATGCTAGTACCAATGGTAGTCGAACAGACCAGCCGGGGAGAGCGCGCCTACGACATCTACTCCCGGCTTCTGAAAGACAGTATCATCTTCTTGGGGACACCCGTTGATGACAATGTAGCCAACTTGGTGACAGCACAGCTTCTGTTTCTGGAAGCCGAAGACCCCGAGAAAGATATCTCGCTTTATATCAACAGTCCGGGGGGGTCAATTACGGCCGGATTGGCCATTTATGACACCATCCAGTTTATCCGTCCCGATGTCACCACGATCTGTATTGGTCAGGCTGCCAGTATGGGAGCCCTGCTGCTTTCCGCCGGGACCAAAGGGAAGCGCTTCGCTCTCCCCAATTCACGCATCTTGATCCATCAGCCTTCGATGGGCAATTTGTCGGGTCAGGCCACTGACATTGACATCCATGCCAAAGAGATTCTCCGCCTCCGGTCTATCTGTAATGAGGTGTTACAGAAACACACCGGGCAGCTCTTGGAAAAGATCGAGCGAGACGTCGAGCGGGATTACATCATGACGGCGCAAGAAGCCAAGGAATATGGGATTGTGGATCAGGTGATTACACACCACGAATGATCATTTCGACGCAGATTTCCCTCTTGAACGACCTAGACAATGCCGAAAAAACGTATATGCTGATAGAGATGAGTGCAGGCATATCTCTGGGAGGCTATTGGATTGAAAAGAAATACGAACGATGAGACTCTCCGGTGCTCTTTCTGTAATAAGAGCCAAAATGAGGTTCGCAAGCTGATTGCGGGACCCACGGTCTTTATCTGCGATGAGTGCGTACGTGTTTGCAATGATATCATCGATGATGAGCAAGTCATTGAATCCGACTTAAAAAGCCATCCGCTGCCTAAGCCTCATGAAGTCAAGGCTTACCTAGATGAATATGTGATCGGCCAGGAAAAAACCAAGAAGAAGCTGGCGGTCGCTGTCTACAACCACTACAAAAGGATTGAGCTTTCCAAGCGCCGCAGCGATGTGGAGCTCAATAAGAGCAATATCCTGCTGATCGGTCCGACGGGAACTGGAAAAACCCTGCTAGCTCAGACGCTTGCCAAGCGACTGAGTGTCCCGTTTGCCATTGTTGACGCTACGACCTTGACCGAGGCGGGATACGTCGGCGAGGATGTTGAAAATATCATCCTTAAATTGCTGCAGAATGCCAACGGCGACATCGAGCGCTGTCAAAATGGAATCATTTACATCGATGAGGTCGATAAGATCTGCCGTAAGGACGAAAACCCCTCCATTACTCGGGATGTGTCGGGGGAGGGTGTGCAGCAGGCGCTGCTCAAGATTTTGGAGGGAACCATCGCCAACGTACCCCCGCAGGGAGGACGGAAGCATCCCCACCAGGAATTTACACAAATCGACACGACCAACATACTTTTTATCTGCGGTGGGGCTTTTGTCGGGTTGGAAAAGGTTGTCGAGCGACGCCTGGGTAAGAAAACGGTAGGCTTTCGTGGCGAGGTGAAGAATCTTCGTGAGCGAAGGAATCTCGCGCTGTTAGAGCGGGTGGAGCCCATGGACTTGATCAAGTATGGGCTCATACCAGAGTTTGTGGGACGGTTGCCTGTGGTCGGGACTCTGGGGGATTTGGACAAGGCGGCGTTGGTTGAGATTCTCACCAAGCCGAAGAATGCCATTGTCAAGCAATACCAGAAACTCTTCGAATACGAAGGCGTGAAATTGCGCTTTGACGAGACAGCTTTGGAAGCCATTGCTGAGATGGCTCAACAGCGCAAAGTCGGGGCCAGAGGGCTTCGCGTCATTATCGAAGAGCTCATGCTCGATTTGATGTATCTGCTCCCAGCCCAGCGAAAGATCAAGGAATTTGTCGTCACCAAGGAGATGGTGCTTTCGAATCGTATTGATCTGTCATTGCTCGAAAAGGCGGGTTAGTCTCCCGGCGTCCAAGGCCACCTATGTTTAATCGCGGAAAAGAAAAAGCGGATCTCTTCACCCTCCCCATGGTGCCCATTCGGGATGTGGTGCTGTTCCCCCATATGATGATCCCCTTTGTGATTGGGCGGCCAGCCTCGGTCAAAGCCCTCGAGGTTGCTTTTGCCGGGGACAAGCGCATTTTTCTGGCGACGCAGCATGATGCTTCGGTAGATGATCCCAAGCCCTCCGAAATATATTCCGTTGGAACCGTGGCCAATATTATCCAGAGCCTCCGCCTGCCCGATGGCAACATCAAGGTGCTGGTCGAAGGTTTCGAGCGCGCCAAAGCAGTTCAGATTTATGACGAAGATCACTATTTGAAAGCCGTCTTACGAGGCATGGGGGAAACGCCAGCGGCTGGCGCTGGAGAGGCTTTGGTGAACAAAGTCACTTCTCTCTTCGAGCAGTACGTCAAGCTGAGTCAGAATCTGAACTACGATACAATCTTGTCCGCTGTGCGGTTGGAAGATGTGGGAAAGCTTGCCGATACCATCGCTTCCAATCTGACGGTCAGTATTGAAGAGAAGCAGGAATTGCTGGAAATCTTCAACCCAATCGAGCGGCTCAACCGGCTTTGCGACATCCTGGATATTGAGATTGAGAAACTGAACATGGACCGCTCCATTAACTCGCGGGTGAAGCGTCAGATGGAGAAGGCCCAAAAGGAGTACTATCTCAACGAGAAGATGAAGGCCATCCAGAAAGAGCTCGGACGCAATGAGAAATCGGAGAATGATGAGCTCAAGAAAAAGATTGAAGTCTCCGGGATGCCCAAAGAGACCATGGAGAAGGCGCTTCAAGAGCTCAAGCGACTGGAAATGATGCCTCCCATGTCTGCTGAGACGACGGTATCGCGCAATTACATCGACTGGCTGCTGGCCGTTCCCTGGAAGAGGCGCTCCAAAGAAGTCCACAAACTCGAACGTGCGGAAAAGGTCCTGGAAGCAGATCATTATGGTCTTGAAAAGATCAAAGAGAGGATCTTGGAGTTTCTGGCAGTCCGGCAGTTGGTGAAAACTCCCAAGGGCTCGATCTTGTGCTTTGTCGGACCTCCCGGTGTCGGAAAAACCTCTCTGGCGACCTCGATTGCGCGGGCAACTGGACGGAAGTTTGTCCGTTTGTCGCTGGGCGGGGTTCGGGATGAGGCCGAGATCAGGGGACACCGCCGGACTTACATCGGAGCTCTTCCTGGCCAGATCATCCAGATGATGAAGAAGGCCGGTACAAAGAATCCTGTCTTCCTGCTTGATGAAGTAGACAAGATGAGTATGGATTTTCGCGGGGATCCATCGGCGGCCTTGCTGGAAGTCCTGGATCCTGAACAGAATCATGCCTTTGTGGATCATTATTTGGACGTGGAATATGACCTCTCTCAAGTCATGTTCATTGCCACCGCCAACGTTACCCACACCATCCCCCAGCCTCTGCAAGACCGAATGGAAACCATTCGCATTTCCGGGTATACCGAAGCCGAGAAGATGGAAATTGCCAAGCGGTACTTGATTAAGAAACAGATATCCAACAATGGTTTGACACGGGACAACGTCCGCTTTCAGGATGATGCAATTCTTTCTATCATTCAAGGTTATACCCGGGAAGCCGGAGTTCGTAACTTGGAACGGGAAATTGCCTCCATTTGTCGCAAGGTCGCCCGCAACGTCGTCAAACAGGATAAGAAACTCTCAGTCTCCGTAACGCCGGAGACTGTTGCGGAGTATTTGGGAGTTCCCAAATTCCGGAAAGGCAAGTTCGAGGAAGGCAACGAAATTGGGTACGCCTCTGGATTGGCTTGGACAGAGTTTGGGGGTGAGGTGCTCACAACCGAGGCTTCACTGATGCAGGGCAAGGGAAAGTTGATGCTTACCGGGAAGCTGGGAGATGTGATGCAGGAGTCGGCTCAGGCTGCGATGAGTTATGTGCGCTCGAGAGCGAGCCTCTATGGGGTTCCTCGTGATTTTTACCGGGAGTACGATGTCCATATTCATGTTCCCGAGGGCGCGATCCCCAAAGACGGTCCTTCGGCCGGAATCACGATGGCCACCTCTTTAATCTCTGCGGTTACCAAGATTCCTGTCCGCCGCGATGTCGCCATGACTGGCGAAATCACCTTGCGAGGGAAAGTACTTCCCATTGGTGGGGTCAAGGAAAAGCTTCTGGCCGCACATCGCTTTGGGTTTAAGACCATCATCTTGCCCAAGGAAAACGAGAAAGACTTGACTGAAATTCCGAAGTATATCCAGGAGCAGTTCTCGATCAATCTCGTGGAAACGATGGATGAGGTTCTCCGCGTCGCTCTGGAGTATCCCATCCAGGTTCCCGACAAGAAAGAAGAGAAAATTTCCGAATATGAGGATTCGATCGAGAAGGATTTTTCTCAGGAATCTATCACCCATTGACGATAGTATCTGCAGAACTGGTTTGCACGGCTGCTGACCCCTGTCATTTCCCAAAAGAGAACCTTCCGGAAGTTGCGTTTGTTGGAAGATCAAACGTTGGAAAATCCAGTTTGATCAACAGCCTGACCCAGAAAAGGAAATTAGCTTTTACGAGCTCAACCCCTGGGCGCACCCAGCGCATTCATTTCTACAGAATCAACCACGAATTCTATTTTGTCGATTTACCAGGGTATGGTTATGCGAAGGCCCCTCGTCAGGAGAAGCGCCTGTGGGCGGAACTTATTCAAGACTATCTTGGAGGTAGAGATCAGCTTGTCAGTTGTGTTTTAGCCATCGATTCCCGACTCGGTCCAACATCCTTGGATTTGGAACGTCTACGATGGTTTCAGCAGAATCTCCTTCCTTTTATCATTGTTTCTACAAAATCCGATAAGCTGTCCAAAAGCGAATTGAGAAAATCACTGAACCACACCCAGAGTCTCTTGCCAACCAGCCCGTTGATCGCCTTCTCTGCCACCAGCGGTGAGGGGAGAGAAAAAGTGTGGCAGTGCCTTTATCCTCAAATCTATAGAAAGACTTCACGTTCTTCGTCTACTCTGCCGATGAACTTCTCAAACTAAAATCATTGCCAAAGCCAGACCATCCGTTTCACCACATCCCATTTGCAGTCTCTAGGACCACTCAGGGACTAGAGTCGTATTCAAGGAGCACCCATGGACATTGCTGAATTGAAGGAAATGAATATCGCCGCCCTGACCCAGATCGCAAAGGATCTGAATGTCGTCGGCGCTACAGGAATGCGCAAGCAGGAGTTAATCTTTAAGATTCTCCAGGCCCAGACCGAAAAAAGCGGGCTGATTTTCTCGGAAGGCGTTTTAGAAACGCTTCCCGACGGATTTGGATTTCTCCGTGCGCCGGATTACAACTATCTCCCTGGCCCCGATGACATCTATGTTTCCCCCTCCCAGATCCGCAAATTTGATTTGCATACAGGGGACACGGTTTCCGGCCAGATCCGTCCTCCCAAGGACGGCGAGCGGTACTTTGCGTTGATCAAAGTTGAAGCGATCAACTTTGAGCACCCTGACATCGCGAAAAATAAGATCTTTTTTGACAACCTGACTCCCCTTTATCCCAACCAGCGCCTGCGCCTGGAGGCGAGTCCCGATAATCTTTCGGCGCGTGTTTTAGACCTTTTGACGCCGATTGGAAAAGGTCAGCGTGGATTGATCGTCTCTCCGCCACGTACCGGAAAAACCATGCTGTTGCAGACGATCGCCAATTCGATTACCCAGAACCACCCCGAAGTCATCCTCATCGTGCTTCTTATTGACGAGCGTCCTGAGGAAGTCACCGATATGCAGAGGTCGGTGAATGGGGAAGTCATCAGCTCAACCTTTGATGAGCCTGCAACGCGTCACGTTCAAGTGGCGGAAATGGTGATTGAAAAGGCAAAAAGATTAGTTGAGCACAAACGGGATGTTGTCATCCTGCTGGACTCCATTACACGCCTGGCCCGCGCCTATAACACGATTGTTCCACCCTCGGGAAAGGTGCTCTCCGGCGGCGTCGATTCCAATGCCTTACAGCGACCGAAGCGTTTCTTCGGGGCGGCCAGAAATGTCGAAGAGGGTGGAAGTTTGACCATCATCGCGACGGCCCTGATCGATACCGGAAGTCGGATGGATGACGTGATTTTTGAAGAATTCAAGGGGACCGGCAACATGGAAGTGCACTTGGAACGCAAACTGGCCGACAAGCGTGTCTTCCCGGCAATTGATATCAACCGTTCCGGAACACGGAAAGAAGAGTTGTTGCTTTCCAAGGACGAATTGAATCGGGTGTGGATTCTGAGGAAGGTGTTAAATCAATTGTCGCCGGTCGAAACGATGGAGCTTTTGATCGACCGACTTTCCAAAAAGAAAACGAACGCCGATTTCTTGAATTCAATGAGTAATGGGGGATAAACGGGATTACTTTAAGTCCGCAGGCTAGCACCCTCCCTCCACGTGAGTCCCCCCTAAGCAGGGCTCCATTTCAATACGCCGCTAGCTATGGCCTTTCTGCTTCGCGATCTCTTCCACCCAGCCCAGGATTTCCTGGACGACCTCTTCGATTGTTTTTGACGAAGTGTCCAGATCCCTTGCACCTTCAGCTCGAACCAGCGGTGAATCGGATCGTTGACTGTCCCGCGCGTCGCGCAATTTGATATCAACCAAGGTCTCTTCCAAAGTCACTCGTACTCCGCGCTGTTGGTTTTCTCGATAACGCCGCTCGGCCCGGGTCGGTTCGGAAGCATCCAGGAATACTTTGAGGTCCGCATTGGGGAAAACTTTCGTTCCGATATCCCTCCCCTCCAAGACGACGGCCCCAGCCTTTCCCATTTCACGCTGGGCCTGGACAAGAACCTTGCGAACGCCTGAGATCGCTGATACCTTTGAAGCCGCCTGGCTCACAGCTTCATCGCGGATCGACAGAGTAACTTCCTGATCATCGAGGAAAACATGGTAATCGTCGGTGGAACCTTTTAGGGTAATCTTGGCGTTTTTGGCGACATCGACAATTTGCTCGGGATCATCCAATCGTTCGTTCAGACGCAAGGCTTTGAGCCCCACGGCCCGGTACATTGCCCCAGTATCAATGTAAAGATATCCCAATTCCTTCGCGACTCTCTTGGCGACCGTACTTTTTCCGGCCCCTGAAGGACCATCTATCGCAACGATCAAGCCAGCTTTAGGATTGCTGCTCATAGTGGACTCTGTCTCCAATCGTACGTTAACTCTTGAGGCAATTGGGAACAACCCGGCCTGATTTCCCCGAGAGTAGCGGCCCTTTAGTTTCTTTTGACCCCGGTGAGAATAGAATGGACCGATGGCCTTCGTCAAACCATTCGCATGGGCTTTGAAGAACCGCCTTTTTTCGCCAGGTTGTGAGTGGGGGCAGGGTCTTGGAGAATCCAACCCCTTCAGCCACATAGGGAGCCTCAAGTTGCAAATTTGGCGGCGCTCTTCTATTCTTAGCACGCCATGGCACTTTCTACCTCCTTGAACCAGAAGCCCAATATCCAGCCTGCAGAAAAACACCCCAAAGGGTTGGTTGTTCTCTTTGCCGTTGAAATGTGGGAGCGGTTCGGTTTTTACACCATCAGTTCAACGCTGGCTCTGTATCTGCGCGACCCAACTCGCGGGCTGGGGTGGTCGGAAGCAAGTGTTGTCACTTTAGTTTCTTACTTTTTGATGCTGGTTTATGCCAGCCCGCTCATCGGCGGTTGGATCGCTGACAAAGTTCTTGGCTACAGGTTTGCGATAACGATCGGGGGTGTTCTGCTTGGGGTTGGGTACTTCCTTCTTTATTTTCCTCCAGTGACTCTACTCTACTTGGGTTTGGCTTTAATTGTCATCGGGAATGGATTTTTTAAGCCGAACGTTTCGACTCTGGTGGGTAATCTTTATGAGGAAGGCAGCTCCCTTAAGGATTCAGCTTACAATATTTTCTACATGGGCATCAATACCGGAGCCTTTATGGCCCCATTGGTTGCCGAATTCGTCCAACAACGCCTGGGCTTCCGCGCCGCTTTTAGTGGAGCGGGGTTTGGAATGATTGTGAGCCTGCTGATCTTTTGGAGTTTCCGCAGATGGGTGGAAGCCAAAGGAACCAGGACCAGCTATGCTCAAACCGAAGGGAGCGGGGCCGGATCTTTGTCGGGAAAGGACTCCATCGAGGCAGTTCCTGATTCCTGGCGGGTTGCCGCGTTATTGGTCATTTTTGCGATCGTCATCGTCTTCTGGATGCTCTTTTACCAGAGCACGTTGACATTGATCTATTTTGCCAACGATCATACAAACTGGGCGGCGATCGGGAACGTATCGGGTGTTCTTTCGGCCGCGATTAACCCGTTTTGGATCATTACGCTGACATTTCCTCTGATCGCCTTCTGGGGATGGCTCGACCGGAGAGGACTTGAGCCGTCGACTCCTGCCAAAATGGCCCTTGGAATGAGTTTGATCGGAGGAGCTTTTTATCTGATGGCCCTGGCGAGCTTTTCTGGCGGAAACGCAGGGCGGGTATCACCGTGGTGGCTGATCGCTGCCTATGGAATTGTCTCGCTAGGTGAGCTCATGTTATCACCCATGGGACTCTCTTTGGTTTCCAAGGTTGCCCCTTCCAGAATGCGAGGCTTGATGATGGGAGCGTGGTTCGTTGCCTTGGCGTTGGGAGGAAAACTCACCGCGATTGGTGTCTACTGGACAGTCTGGAGTCACTCGACTTTTTTTGCAATTCTGGCTTCCATGGCTATGGCCATGGCGCTGTTGCTCTGGATCGTATTGAAGCCGCTCAAAAAGGCGATGCCGGGAGTGTGAGCCCTTGGCCCTGAATTGCGCAGCTTCCCAGTTCGTACTGGATCAATCCACCTTCAAAACAGCCAGGAAAGCTTCCTGGGGAATATCTACCCTTCCCACGCGTTTCATTCTCTTTTTACCTTCCTTTTGTTTCTCCAAGAGTTTCCGTTTGCGCGTGATGTCTCCCCCGTAGCATTTGGCGAGGACATTTTTCTTCAGTGCCCGCACGGTTTCGCGGGCAATGATTTTGCTTCCGATGGCCGCTTGAATGGAGACTTCAAACATCTGCCGCGGGATCAATTCCTTCATTTTCTCCACCAGAGCCCGTCCGCGTGCATAAGCGAAATCGCGATGCACGATGATGGAAAGAGCATCCACGGATTCTCCGGAAACGAGGATGTCGAGCTTGACCAGGGGAGATGTCCAATAACCTGAAAAATGGTAGTCCAGTGATGCATAACCCCGCGAGACGGACTTAAGACGATCATAGAAATCCATGACGATTTCGTTCAGGGGCAATTCGTAAGTGATGAGGACTCGTTTCGAGGTCACGTAATCAAGCCCCTTTTGAATGCCTCGTTTTTCCTCGGCCAATTTGAGAATCGCTCCGACGTAATCATCGCCGGTGATAATCATGGCCGTGATGACGGGCTCCTCGATTTTGGCAATTTCCGAAGGAGGTGGAAGCTTGTTAGGGCTATCAATTTCCAGGATCTCACCACTGGTTCGGGTGACCCGGTACCGGACTCCGGGGGCTGTGGTGATCAGGGAAAGATTAAACTCACGTTCAAGACGCTCCTGAACGATCTCCATGTGCAGCAATCCCAGAAACCCGCAGCGGAATCCAAATCCCAGGGCCAGGGATGTCTCAGGTTCGTAAAAAAAAGAAGAATCATTGAGGCGTAATTTTTCCAAGGCGTCCCGCAAGGCTTCATACTGGTTGGGTTCGATGGGGTAGAGCCCGGCAAAGACCATAGGCTTGATTTCCTGGAATCCGGGGAAGGGAAGTGAGGTGGGGCGGGCATCTTCCGTGATCGTGTCTCCAATCTTGGTGTCCGAAACTTTCTTAATGTTGGCGACCACATAGCCGACCTCTCCTACAGAAAGCTGGGATGTCTCCTTCATCTTCGGTGTCATGACTCCCACGCGTTCGACTTCATAGGCCTGTCCGTTAGAGACCAAACGAATTTTCATCCCTACCTTCAAGGTACCGTCAATCACTCGGACCAGGACGATAACCCCCCGATAGATATCAAACCAGGAATCAAAGATGAGCGCTTTTAAAGGGAACTCCAAGGATCCTTTGGGGTATGGGATTTTCTCCACGATGGCGTCCAGAACTTCCCTGGTCCCGATTCCTTGTTTGGCGCTGACCAAGACTGCATCTTTGGCGTCCAACCCGATGATATTTTCGATTTGTTCTTTGATCCGATCCGGCTCGGCACTAGGGAGGTCGATCTTATTGATGACGGGGATGATCTCCAGGTTGTTGTCCAAGGCGAGATAGGTGTTGGCTAAGGTTTGGGCCTCAACCCCCTGGGATGCATCCACGACCAGAAGCGCCCCTTCACAGGCGGCCAGACTTCTGGAGACTTCGTAGGAAAAATCCACATGCCCCGGTGTATCAATGAGGTTCAGTTGATAAGATTCCCCCTTCTCGTTCTGATATTGCAGCCGAACGGAATGGGCCTTGATCGTGATCCCACGCTCTCTTTCGAGGTCCATGTCATCGAGCACCTGATCAGACATCTCTCGCTGAGTTAGGGCACCGGTGAATTCCAGAAGGCGATCAGCCAGAGTCGACTTCCCATGGTCAATATGGGCGATAATTGAGAAATTTCTGATGTGAAGCGGATCCATGGTTTCGAAAAATACCCCTTAAACTATGATAATGGTGGATAAAGTCTAAGAAAGGAAGAAAGAGCGCAACGAGGAAATGAAATTGTCTGGAGAATGGCGAGAAATATGTCTGCTGCTTAAATCGCGCTTTTGCTCTTCAAGCTCCATGATAATCCCGGGCCAGCAAAGCGGACCCTACAACTCCTGCCGAAGGTCCCAGGGCGCTGGCGACAATGGCGCAATCCTCGAATGAAGGAGATAGGGCGCGTCTTTTAACCTCATCAATGGTTGGCTGGAGAAGCAAGTGACTGCCACCCATGATCCCGCCGCCCAAGATCACCATCTCCATGTTCATCAAATTGATCAGGGCGGCAATGGCAATTCCAAGGTACCGGCTGACCTCGCCAACGATCACACAAGCCATTTTGTCTCCGAGTTGGGCAGCCGCAAAGACGTCCTGAGCCGTGATGGGACGATCCGTTATGATTTGCAACGCGGAGGATGGATTTAAAAGGATGCGCTCCTCGACGCGTTGGCCAATGGAAGATGATGAAACGTATCGTTCCAGGCAGCCGTTCGATCCGCAGAAACAGCTCTTACCTTCCGGATCGACGGTCATATGCCCCAGTTCTCCAGCGTACCCCCCTTTCCCAGAATAAATCTCCCGGTCCAAGATGATTCCCGCTCCAACCCGACTCCCGATGGAAATATATGCGAAATCGCGTTTCTCTCTGCCGGCCCCTTGGATCATTTCCCCATAGGCCCCCACATTCGCGTCATTCTCGATATACACTGGAACCTGCAGCCGTTCTTCCATCTGGTGTTTCAACTCGACTCCATCGAGGTAGCGAAGACTTGGTGAGATGACGATTTTTTGGGTATTCTTGGAAACGAGTGCCGGGACACCGATTCCGATGGCTTCGAGCTTGAAATTGCAGTCTCGCCGTAACTCTTCGGTCAACTGAACGATCTGTTGCGTTAGAGTCTCAAGGGTCTCATGCGCAATGAGTTGCTGGCGCTGGGAGCAAACTTTTCCCGTCGCATCAACCATTCCCGCTTTAATGGTAACGCCGCCAATATCAATTCCTATGTAGCCATCCATAGAATCCCTAACTCAATAAGTAGGGGTGGGGATTGCCGGCAACGTGGCATCAGGGACCACTGGAATCTCCTCCCTGACTCTCGAGGGGGCCACTGTCGAATGAACCCGCGCCAAAGCTAGCTTACGTTCGCTATAAGTGTCAATTTTTTTTAACATAGATGAAGAGTCTGGTACTTCTCCGACTTAAATTGTTCTCATCCTTACCAACTTGACACTTCAATCGAAAAAGTGCTAATAAGGATACTCCCCGGTAGGGCTGAATTCAATTCTGTGAACCGGGAATCTAGCCTTTTCCTCTTTCACTGCTTAACTCATCTCTCTCTCCGTAGAACCATAGAACTACCGGCAATGCGACATTTTGTTTATTTCAATCGGGAAGGATTATTTCTGCAATGGCTTACAACGGCATAAGTGTTCCCAAGAAGGGAGCAAAAATCACCTTTGCAAACGGAAAACTCGTTGTACCGGACAATCCCATTATCCCTTTTATTGAAGGCGATGGCACTGGGAGAGATATTTGGAAGGCCTCTGTTCGAGTCTTCGAGGCGGCCGTAAAGAGGGCGTATGGAGGAAAGAAGGTTGTCCACTGGTATGAAATCTTTGCGGGGGAAAAGGCATACCAGAAGTTTGGGGAGTGGTTGCCTGATGACACGATTGCGGCCATCAAGGCATTCCGTATTGCCATCAAGGGCCCCTTGACCACACCGATTGGTGGGGGCATTCGGAGTCTTAATGTTACACTCCGTCAGGTATTGAACCTTTATGCCTGTGTCCGCCCGGTAAAATACTATCCGGGGGTACCCTCTCCCGTAAAGAACCCGGAGCGGATGAACATCGTGATCTTCCGTGAGAATACAGAAGATGTTTATGCTGGGATTGAATGGCCGCAAGGAAGCAAGGAGGCCAAGAAGGTCATTGATTTCCTCGGAAAGGAATTGGGAAAGAAAATTGCGCCGGATTCCGGGATCGGGGTAAAGCCAATATCAATAACGGCTACCAAGAATCTTGTAAGAAGCGCCATCCGCCATGCTATCGAACAGGGCAGGCATGTGGTGACCCTCGTGCATAAGGGTAACATCATGAAGTATACCGAAGGCGCATTCCGTGATTGGGGGTATCAAGTCGCTCATGAGGAATTTCCCGATCAGACGATTTCCGAAGAATTGGTAAACAAGAACTTTAAAGGTGTCAGGCCGGAAGGAAAGATTCTCATCAATGATCGCATTGCCGATTCGATGTTCCAGCAGGTCCTGACCCGAGCCGACGAATACCAGGTCGTGGCCACTCCCAATCTCAATGGGGATTACCTTTCCGATGCCTGTGCCGCACAAGTCGGGGGGCTTGGGATTGCTCCGGGGGCCAACATCGGTGATGAATATGGCGTTTTTGAGGCGACGCATGGGACAGCTCCCAAATATGCGGATCAAGACGTTATCAACCCCGGTTCTGTCATTCTCTCCGGAGTCATGATGTTTAACCACATGGGATGGGTTGAAGCAGGAAGAATTATCGAAGATGCCTTTGCCACAACGATTCAACAGAAGAAAGTGACTTATGACTTGGAACGGCTGATGTCCGGGGCCACCAAGCTTAAAACGAGCGAATTCGCAACAGCCATCATTGAAAATATGAAAGACTGAGAGCCGTGGCCAGTCGAGTGTTTACAAGAATCGTTGGCAGAAACAAATTTTGAAAGGATTTTGACACATGAGGAAAAGCAAAATCTCAATCGTCGGTTCCGGCAATGTGGGTGCCACGATGGCCCAAAGAGTCGTCGACAAAGGGCTGGCCGACGTCGTTTTGATCGATATTATTGAAGGGGTGCCGCAAGGCAAGGGCTTGGATCTGTTGCAGGCCGGTCCTGTCGAAGGATACGATTTCTCGATTCTGGGTACGAATGACTATAAGGACACCGCAGGTTCGGATATTGTCGTGATTACGGCTGGGTTGCCGCGCAAACCAGGAATGAGCCGGGATGACCTGTTGCTCAAAAATTATGAAATTGTCAAAAGTGTTACCGAACAGGTTGTCAAGTTTTCTCCAGATAGCATCCTCATCGTGGTGAGTAACCCACTAGATGCCATGGTGCAGACGGCCTACAAGATTTCCGGTTTTTCAAAAAAGCGTGTTATCGGCATGGCAGGAGTGCTGGACTCGGCACGATTTAGAACGTTTATCGCTCAAGAATTGAAAGTGTCGGTGGAAAATATCCATGCCTTTGTGCTTGGCGGTCACGGCGACACAATGGTTCCACTTCCTCGGTATTCCACAGTGGCCGGAATCCCAATTACGGAGCTGTTGAGTAGGGAAAGGATCGACGCACTAGTCAAGCGAACAGCTAATGGTGGGGCGGAAATTGTAAGCCTGTTAAAGACGGGTAGTGCGTATTATGCTCCGTCGGCTGCGACCGTGGAGATGGCTGAAGCCATCTTAAAGGACAAACAAAAGATTCTGCCGTGCGCGGCCTATCTGGAAGGCGAATATGGTATCCATGGCCTCTATGTGGGTGTTCCCGCAAAGCTTGGCAGGAACGGAGTGGAAGAGATCATCCAAATCAACCTGACTCCGGAAGAAGACGCTGCCCTGAAGCGTTCTGCCGCCGCCGTGAAAGAGTTGGTCGATATTATCAAGGTCTGACTTCTAAAAGAGTTTGACTAGAGTGCCCTTGGCGATGAAGGAGATGCTGGCTCAACCCGGTGAGCGAGCTAAGCCAGCGTTGCGAGTTTCTCGGACTGAAATCGGGTAGGTGGGAGTGCTTCCTAGCTGGTAGGAGTGGTGATCGCACCTTCCGAAGCGGAAGAAACCAAGGCCGCGTATTTGGCAAAGACGCCACCTCTATAGCGCGGGGACGGTTGTTTCCAATTCGCCAGCCTTTCCCCGATCGTTGCTTCGTCGAGCTCGACATCCAAACGGCGATTCTTGATGTCGAAGACAATCGTATCTCCCTCCTGAAGGGCCGCAATGGGGCCTTTTTGGGCGGCTTCCGGCGCCACGTGACCTGCCATGAGCCCTTTGGTTGCCCCGCTAAAGCGGCCGTCCGTGAGCAGAGCAACCGACTCTCCGAGTCCTTCCCCGACCAGAGCGGCCGTCACACCGAGCATTTCCCGCATCCCAGGGCCTCCACGCGGCCCTTCATATCGGATGACCACGACATCCCCGGCATGGATCTGTCGACTGGTCACTGCTTTCATGGCATCTTCTTCCCGATCAAAGACACGTGCTGGACCGCGATGGTAGATGCGTTCATATCCGGCGACTTTGACGACGCAACCTTCGGGCGCCAGATTCCCTCGCAGAATGACTAATCCTCCCGTGGTCTTCAGGGGTTTGTCTAAAGGATGAATCACCTGCTGTCCGGCTGTCTCCACTGCGGCGTCCGCCGCTTCCCGGAGGGTTTTGCCGTCTACGTTCTTCTGTGAAGGATCTACAAGACCGCCTTCCAGTAGGATCTTGGCAATGAGTGGGACACCGCCAGCGTTATCAACGTCGACAGCCACGTATTTCCCAGAGGGCTTTAAATCAGCCAGCACCGGGGTTCGAGAACTGATCGTGTCAAAGTCACCTAATTGCAGCGGGATTTCGGATTCTCTTGCCATCGCGAGCAAATGTAACACCGCATTCGTTGACCCCCCCGTAGCCGCGACACTGGCAATGGAATTCTCGAAAGCCTTTTTCGTAAGAATGTCAATGGGTTTAGTGTTGCGCTTGAGGATATCCATGATCAGCGTTCCGCATTCATACGCCACGCGTTCTTTTCGAGGGTCAGTGGCTGGCACGCTTGAGGATCCCCAGGGGGAGAGGCCAATGATTTCCATCACCGTAGCCATGGTATTGGCGGTGTATTGTCCTCCACAAGCCCCTGCGCCAGGGCAGGCCGCATTTTCAATGTCCAGCAGTTCCTTATCTGTCATCCGCCCCGCAGCGTTGGCTCCGACGGCTTCGAACACATCTTGGACCGTGATGTCTTTGCCGTGGTACTTCCCTGGGGCGATCGACCCCCCGTAGAGAACCAGGGATGGAATATTGAGGCGAATGAGTCCAAGGGCTGCTCCGGGGATGGTTTTATCACAACCGACGATGGCAACCACTGCATCGAACATATAGCCGCGCGACACCAGTTCGATCGAGTCGGCCACGATTTCTCGGCTCACCAAGGAGGCTTTCATGCCTTCGGTTCCCATCGTAATCCCATCGCTGATGGCGATGGTATTGAATTCCATCGGAGTACCACCGGCGGCCCGAACCCCCTCTTTTACCTTGGCAGCCAATTCTCGCAAGTGAAAGTTGCAAGGCATCGTTTCTATCCAGGTGTTTGCGATGCCGATGATCGGTTTCTTGAGATCTTCATCACTGAAGCCAATCCCCTTCATATAAGATCGAGCCGGAGCGCGATCTCGACCGTCGTAAATAACATGACTCTTGTGCCTGGGATCAAACACTATCCGTACCTCCACGAATTCCTGTTTTTGATGAGTTCAAAGCGAGTCAGACAAGACAATTCCCCTGTCTGCCTCAGGCAGACCTCTCATTTTAAGGGAGCCGTCAAATGGTGACAACAATATTCAATGGCTCTTTTCCCAATCACGAAAGGGAAGGTTGCTTCCTGAAAGAAAATTCCGGACTAGAATCGGGTTACGATTTTGACTTGATCACCCGGTAAACAGCAAGGAGGATAATGGCGCCGAAAACGGCGGCGATGAATCCTGCGGAACCGCCCTCGCTATACCACCCAAAAAACCTTCCCAAATACGTGGCTACGATGGCACCGCCAATCCCTAGTAAAGTGGTAATAATGAATCCCCCGGGATCTTTTCCTGGCATCAACAGCTTGGCGACGGCTCCTGCGATGAACCCGATCAAGATTGTCCAAATCAGATGCATAAATCCTCCTCACTCTCCCGTCGATTACCTTTGGAATGGAGAAAGGCAGTTCAGCGACTCTGTGCTGTGAAGAAGACACTGCCTGGCAACAAGACTCGCTTCCTGTCGTTGGTAACTGAAAAGAAACTCAAACTATGCTATTAAAGCCAATCCCGACAGGCAATCGAAAAATTCGGCGGGAGGTCATTGGATGAACCCTGACCCCATGATGATCGGGGAAGGGATTGCCTTGACCCACGGAAAGGGTCAAGGCAATGAGATGTAAGAGGAATGGCCACGGCGTCCCTATTCGGGGACATTGAGTGGAGGAAGGGCACTTGCGCCAAGAAAACGCTTGAGCCCTGCCCGGATTTAAGGGGCGCTGGTCACAAAAGCACCGTCGCCCGTTCGCTGGCCTGCCTGGCTTCCATCGTTGATTACGGAATAAACGATGAATGGATTAACTCCACCAGTTCTTTGGATTCTAGCGTATCCCTGGCCGACGCCCGGGGCATACTGGGAAAGGACGGTTCCGTACTGTCTCCAACGCTTTGCCTCTAACGCCGGAATCTGGACAGTGCTGGCCTTTGTGCCTGTATCTCCATTGAAGAAATCAATCGTGAAAGTGTCGGAGCTCTCTTCAACCTCTCCGGTGTTGATCAGAGCCAGGTTGGTTCGATTCTCGGCATTCTGCTGCAATCCGTAAATCCAGGTAGAAGGAGTCGAGGCGGAACCGTAGGGAACAGCGGTGTAAAACAGTCCATAGCGCCCTCCCCCTCCGGGCGTCGAAGTTCTCGCGCCCAAGAAAATCCCGGTCATGTCATTACCACTTGTCGTTACAAAAACCGCCCCTGCAAGTGCGGGACCGGGGGAGCCCAAGCCCAACGCGCCATGCGTCCGCATATACTGGACGAAGTCTGGAATGATCAATTGCTCCCCTGGGCTCACGGTCAAGCTTATTGAAGCGGTTTTGTTGGGGGTGGTTATCGAATCGGAGACAAAGCTCAAGTTTAAGATTTTGCCGAAGAACCCCCAATTGGCAATCGTAAGCTCGGTGTTGAAGGCATTCGTCTCGACGATCACGGGGAGAGTTAACCCTTCTTTACCATCCAAGGCAGATTCCAAAATGGGAGGGATAAACGAACCGTCAGAATTAGCCTGGTCGTTTACTACGGCATAAGCGTAGTAAGGTGCATTTCCTGAAATCCGTTGGATTCGAACAAACCCATTATCCAAATTCAAGCCGTTGGACTGCAGGATTCCAGAAATCTGCTTGAATCCTCCAACCGGTAGTGTCTCATCGGGCAAGTCTTGTGAAAAATTGGAGTTGGAACCGGAAAAGACGGTCAGGCGCAAGGTCAGGGGTCCATCATTAACTCCCCCGGCATTTTGAATGGCCACGTTACTCCGGTCATTTGAATTTTGACGCAATCCACAAAGGTAGGAAGTGGCTTTCAAAGCGGCACTTGCCGAGATTCCCGCATAGGCTAACCCGGCGCGTCCATTGGAAACTGCCGTGGCGGTTCGTACTGTGGCTGCGGCGTCGGATGAAGAAGACAAGTTTGTGAATCTCAGCATTAACGTGCCCCCGCGGTTCCCAGAACTTGGGATGGGAATCCCCAAGCCTCTCAAATACGTTATTGCATCAGAAATCACAACTTGTTGCCCGGCTCCCAGGGTCGTATTGGTGGAACCTGTCACCTCAAAGGAGGCTGTATAGTAAAGATTTACATTCGCAGTTTTGCTCCCGCGATTGGTCAGCGTTAGTTCCGAAGTGAAGAATGAGTTGTTCAGTCCCGTCGAGGAAAGAACGACGGGGACAAAAAGAACGGAAGAAGTGGAATCTGAGATTTTTGCGATAAAACCATCGCTTGCCCCCCCTGCTAGGCTGGATTGGAAGGGAGTCTGCGTTGGAAAATTAGCAGAGCTGGTGTTCCCCACGACATATGCATTTCCAGCCCCGTCGACGGTAATTCCTTGAGCGGCGTCATCACCGCTTCCTCCTAAATAAGAGGCGTACACGATGTCTGATCCGGAAGGATTGACCTTCATGATGAAAGCATCCGTAGCTCCTCCTGTTTTTGAATTCTGAAAAGCAGCGATCCGAGGGAAATTCTTTGAACTTGTGGCGCCGGTCACAAGAGCATTTCCAGACGCGTCCACAGCGATATCTCTTGCCTCACTTCCTGTAATTCCGCTTAGATAACTGGAATAAAAAATGGCGCTCCCCGTTGAATTCAGCTTGCTGACAAAACCGTCGGTTGCTCCGGATTGCAAGGTCTTTTGAAAGGCATTCCCGCTGACGGGGAAATTGGTTGAACTCGTTGTACCTGTAAGATAAACATTGCCACTGGAATCCAGCGCAATCCCGTAACCGGTGTCATCACCGGCTCCACCGAGATATGTGGAATAGACGAGCGTTGGACCGGATGTATTAACCTTCAGGACGAATACGTCGAATGGCGTTCCCGGAGTTCCACCTCCGTTAGTCTTTTGCAAGGCATTTTTTGTGGGGAAGTCGGCAGAGGCGGTCCTTCCGGTGACGTAAATGTTGGAACCGCCATCAGAGACAACTTCAAAGGCTTCATCGACGTTGGTTCCGCCAAAATAGGTTGAAAAGCCAAAATTGAGGCCCCCGGCATTAATTCGGGTGATGAAGGCGTCTGCCGGGCCATTGGGAATCGCGCTCTGCAGTGTGTTGACCGTCGGGAAATTTAAGGAATCCGTGGATCCAACGACATAAATATTGCCGGCGCTGTCCACCGCGACACTTCGTGCTGCGTCATTTCCACTTCCTCCAAGATAGGTGGATAAAAATACAGTTGAGCCGGTCGGATCCATCTTGGTGACAAAGGCTTCTTGAAGGCCTTTGGAGCTGGGTTGAATGGCGCTTACCGTCAAGAAATTTGCCGAGAGCGTATTTCCCGCAATGTAGATATTCCCAGACGCGTCAAGAACAATTCGTTCTGGGATGTCATCAAAGGCTCCACCGAGATAAGTGGAAAAGATGAGCGCCGTTCCCTCGGGATTGAATTTCGAAACAAAGACATCTGCCTGTCCATGGTTGATGATGGTATAGCCATTGACGATAGGAAAATCCGTAGACTGGGTCGATCCCGTGACGTAAGCGTTTCCCGCCGGGTCGACGGCAACCGAGGTGATGCCGTCTATCCCCGTTTTCCCACCTAGGTACGTCGAATAAGTCAATACGGGATCAATAATGAGCGGTAAGGCAGAATTGTAGGCTTCGGTCAACTCAAACCCGACCATTTGATTTTTTCCAATCACAAAGCTTCCAGAAACTTCATGCCGGATTCCATTTTCCATTTGGTAGATCAAGGGCTTTCGTTGCGTCACATCCCCCGCCGAGGTTTCCAGAACCAAGTTGCCGTCGGCGTCTTCATGAATTCGCTTCGTGCCTTGAAATTGAAATTGGATTGCCTTGTAATTTGCTCCTGGCGATACAATGAAATCGTATTCCAGTTGCCGCTGGTTGCCATAGAAGCTCAGGTCGATTCCAGGATAGATCTGCTGGTACCCGATCCGGGAGTAATTGGGAATATTCTTGTGCCATTGGCTTGGGTCGTTGCCGAAAAAATAATTACTCTTGCTTGCTAGAGATTCTTGGCCCGTGATTTGGACTTCTGAATTGCTATTAACCAATTTCATCCGCAAAAGAGAACAGGTTCGATGATTCATTAGCTTCCTTGGCTTGGAAGTCTCCACATCTGACTTTTCTGCCCGGGGCTGATTGGCCAATTGCCAAACTATTTCAGAAGGCATCAGGAACAAATTGTAAGCAGGGCTCCGGCTAAGAAATTTCACCTTTTTGTCGGCTTGGCCAACGTTTGGTTCGAAACTGAGTGGCAACTGGCCAAAACTTTGAGAAATTTGGGCCTGAGTGAATTCACTCGCTTCTGGAATAGACGAGGATGGGTCGGAGGAGTTGCCGACAAAGTTTGGCTTAAGTGTTGAGCTATCAGCTCCTTGGGATTGAAATGAGATGAACACCCTAAGCAGCCCACAAATCAGGAGAATCTTGCTCATTAGTCTTCTCTTGCCTAACGTTTTGAAAAATAAAGGTTTTTTCACGGTCCAACTCCTTCAGACTGGGAATGAAACTGTCATGACTTATCGACTTTCTTGCCCTTTTGAATTAATTCTTAGAATGTGGCGTTTTTCTTGTCCGTTTGCCAGATTCCGGTAAGTTTGGAGGCGAGAGAGTCAGAATCTCGGTTCGAGCAAGCCCATTTGGACGCAATGTCGGAGCGGGTCGAAGGTCAAATCGGCCATTCCCTAATAATTTGAAGCAAAATTTCCGCTTTATCCTCGTCGGCTTCTGAGTCGAAGCCGAGGCAAAGGTTGAAGCCGGTCCATCTTGAAATTTGTACAAGAGCTATTGCTTGAGTTAGATCTGCCGACGAGAATTGGAACCGGGGTTCTCAGTTGAGGGTTGATCTCGGTAGTTCCTTAAATGAGAGATTACTGTCACTTGGGGCAATTTTATGGAAGATAGGCTATAGGGCAAGATGCCACTGCAATACCAGAAACGAAATCGCTGGGAATTGTTTTTGATGAGCAGCGTCTCGCTCTTCCTGGAATTAGCTGTCATCCGATGGCTTTCCTCGGAAATAAGAATTTTCGCATATTTTAAGAATCTTCCCTTAATGGCGGCTTTTCTCGGATTCGGAGTGGGATTCTATTTGCATGAGAAAGCTGATCGTCTTTTTCCCTGGTTTCCTCGACTCGTTTGTATTCTGACCGTCGTGATCAGTGCCGCGATTGCCTTCGGGATTACCCACATCGTGTTTGTCGATCCATTGCAATTTTTCTTACTCGGTGGAGGGTTCAGCTGGAATTTTGCCGACAAAACGCAGCAGTTTCTTCAGATCAGTAAAGCTCTGGTGGTGATTGTATCTGTCTTCTTCCTGGTCATGATGGTTTTCGCGACTCTGGTGGCCAAAATGGGAGAAATATTAAACAGAGAAAAACCACTGATTGGGTATTCCATTAATATTGGTGGAAGTTTGCTGGGGATCGCAACCTTTTCGCTGGTGTCCTATCTCGAGTGGCCCCCTATCCTTTGGCTGGTTCTGGTCTATTTGCCGCTTCTTTATTTCTACCGCAGGCGTATCACGCCAAGCCTTGTTTATTTTTCGGCCTCTTTGATCTTCGTGTTCTTGGTGGGATGGCTTAACCCGGCCATTTGGTCCCCGTATTACCGAGTGATGGTCAAAAGCTTTCAATCTCCGACAGAGCCTACGATAACCAAGGTCTTGGTCAATTATGATGGATTTCAGGTAATAGAGGACTTATCTTTCGAGCATCTCAAGACCTATCCTGAAGAGATCCAGAAAAAGTTTAACCGGCATTACAACATTCCCTATTTCTTAAGCAGGAAGAAGATTGAATCGGTATTGATACTGGGTGGCGGGTCTGGCAATGATGCTGCGGCTGCGTTAAGGAATGGTGCCAATCGTGTCGATGTGGTCGAGATTGATCCTGTCATTGCTGAACTGGGAAGGAGCCAACACCCTGAAAAGCCCTATCATTCTGCCAACGTAAATCTATACATTGATGATGCTCGCTCGTTCCTGCAAAAAACTTCTCAAAAATACGACCTGGTTGTTTTTGCCACGTTGGACAGTCACACGGTATTTTCGTCATTGTCTTCGCTGCGGCTGGATAATTTTGTCTTTACCAAAGAGAGTGTGCGTAGCGCCAGCATTCTCCTGAACCCGGGAGGAGGCATTGCCATCAATTTTCTAAATACCAAAGACTGGTTGTTTTCCCGGCATTTCCTGACCTTGAGCGAAGCGACCAATGCTCCTCCTCTCGTCTACACAAGCCCGGTTAACGGGGAGGTTATTCTCCTGGGAGGAGAGCTATTTGATCCAAAACGTAATCCTGGAATAACAAATTACGAACCTGTGGAGGTTTCGCTAGGCCACTCAATAGTCGAAGCCACCAGTGATGATTGGCCGTTTTTGTTTCTGCAAAGGAGAGGAGTGCCGTTTCACTACATCCTTCCCCTCTCGATCATTCTCATGCTTTCGTTTGTCCCCCTTTACAAGGCAGGGATGAGGTTCGCTGATGTAGATTGGCATTTGTTCTCCATGGGGGCAGCCTTTCTCTTAATAGAGACCAAGGCGGTAACCACCCTGGCCTTAATTTTTGGCTCGACCTGGATGGTCAATGCGGTCGTCTTGGCTGCCATCATGATCATGATTCTGGCCTCAAACCTTGTGGTTTCGAAACTCTCCTCACTCAGCTTCTCATTCCTCTACCTCGGACTTCTTGTGGCAGTCCTGTTCAACTATGGATTCTCGTTTGATTGGCTAAATCGATTTTCTTGGGAAATTGGGGCTCTGACCAGCGGCTCCATCATCGCCTTGCCGTTATTCTTCGCTTCCTTGATATTCGCCAAGGCTTTCTCCAAGGTGGAATCACCGAGCAGTGCCTTGGCGAGTAATCTACTGGGCGGGCTGGTTGGTGGTTTGCTTGAATATTTGGATATGTGGATGGGATTACGGACCTTGAACCTCATCGCCCTCTCGCTGTATTTAATTTCCGCGATTTGTTTGGTCTTCAAGCTGAGATCGCAACAGCGATTCGTCAATTAATTCTTCGGGTTTGATTGTTCTTCCGATTCAATTCACTGGTTGGGGCCCCGTCAGCAGATGAGACATCATGGGCCGGAGTGAATAGATTTCTTATGGGCGGGGTAGAATGGTCTTCTACTTGAGGCACCGTAACTGGATGGGATATATCAGCGTTTGTTCGTCAGTAAGATGTACATGGCTCCGCAACCGCCGTCACGAAGTTGAGCCGAAGTGTAGGCAATGACATGACGTCTGAGTCGGCGGGAGCGCAGCCATTTCTGGACATTTTCTTTCAGGACGGCTTGTCCATCTTTTGAGTGTTGCCCGCGTCCGTGAACCACCCGAATGCAGCCAAGATTTTTTTGGAGGCTGGCTTTGAGAAATGCCTCGAATAATTCTTTGGCTTCACGAAGATTCAAGCCGTGCAAATCCAAGGAGGCTTCAACCGTGAAGTGTCCCTTCCGAAGATTGCGAAGGAGGAATTTCCCTTTAGGGTGCGGCGCCCCCTCCACATACTCCCCGGTAGTTTCCAAATTAATGGAAGTTTTCCCCTGGATGAATTCGATAAATTCTTGAAGGCCCGATTCGTCATTCTTTAGAGAATGCTTGATTTTGGTGCGATACGAACGGGGGGCCCGAATGGAATCCCACATGGCGGGATTTACATCCTTCATCATATGGGCAAAGAGTTCTTCTTCCGTGAAACTCTTGGTTTGGTGTGCAGTGGTTGGAACTGAGTCCTGGCGGGTTCGTGAATGACGGGATGGCGGATGATGCAGCAGGGAGCGTAATTCGCTTAGGCTCTTGTAAGTCGTTGGCTTCCTCATTGCTTGAGCTTGATGTGCTTCTATCTGCTCCAGACTCGACTCTTGGTGAGTTCCCGCTCAGTTACTGAACGCTCTGATTCTTTCCCTCGTATTTGTAAGGCGTTTGGATGTATTTTTGGGCAATTTCCTGTGCCCCTTGGGAGTTGTCATTGGTATCGGCTGCTTTCTGGTATTCTCCTAGAGCCCGCTCGCGTTGCCCCAACACATCATAAATCTTGCCGAGATTGATATGGCACCAGACCTCGATCCACTTCGGCTCCAGGTTCCCGTTTAAAGCCTCCCGGAAGGAGTTTGCGGCGGAGTTATAACTACGCTGCTCAAACAGTGCTTCCCCGATTCTAAAATAAGCCAGCGAGCAGCGCTTGTTGAGTTCGATGGCTTTTTGATATTCAGAGATTGATTCGGCGATATCCCCTAAAGCCTTTTGTTCGTCCCCCTTGGCGATTGCCATCGAAACTTTGATCTCATCAGTCAGTCGAAGCAAGCGGAAATTGGGATCAATCTTGGCTTTTCGCGGCTTTCCGAAGGTGCCCACTGAGAAATTGGTCTCTGGGCCGATCATATCGACTTTCTTTATTTCCGGTTTTCCATCGGTCTCGATCAATATCTCGACAGGCATCCTGAAGGTGTCCAAGTCCTGTTTGATTGTCCCGGAAACTTTGAAACCTTCTTTCACCCGGTACGTCGTGTAATCATACTGAATCTGGGGGATGCCGTTTTGATCGATCCACTCCGAGAAAAAATAGGTCAAGTCCTGGGCCAATATTTTTTCGGCTAGCTTCTTGAAGTCCTGAATCGATGCTTCTTGAAAACCAAAATTATAGACATACTCCTTGAGCAATTTTGAAAAAGCTTCGTCTCCCATGACTGTCCTGAGCATCAGGAAGACGTAAGCGCCTTTGCTCTTGAGAATCGAATTGTATTCAGGCGAGTAGAGCTGCAACTGATAGGCATTGCGAATCGTGCTCTTTTCCTCATGGAGGAGGGCGGCGACGGCTGTATCTTTCAACTCCTGGGTAAAACCGGCCTCGCTCGAGATACTCTCTTGATACAGCAGAGCCATGAAGCTTGCGAGCCCTTCTTTGAGCCAAAGATCCTGTGGGGACTTGGGGACGATCAGGTTTTGGGACCACTGGTAGGCTACTTCTCGAGCCAACAGATTTGCATTAGGGGGGCGATTAAAGGCCCTTTCTGCGAGAAATTCCATCCCGGGGGCCGAGTAGGCGAGCAAGGAATTGTTGTCGATCAAGGCAATTCTAAGGGCTCGAAAAGGGTAGGCCC
>JAXLQK010000037.1:0-65469 GCA_046331665.1 Terriglobia bacterium
CCGCTACAACAAGCTAAGCTGTCGCCGGCTTATCTAATTGGCCTTTGTCTCCACGATTAGGAGAACGGAGTTCCGAACCGCCGGTTTGTCTACAGTTTGTCGCACCCCTGAAGGCCATAGAACCTCAACGCGGTCTACTTGCGTTGCCTTACCCAGGCCGAAATAGAGAGGTAAGACGCTTTGCGACAGATAACCCGACTTCCCATCTTGCCATCGTGTGATAGTCAGATTCCCTGCAGTCACGGTGACCTTCGCTCCGAGGCCATTCCGATTGGAAAGTGTGCCTTTAAGGTCAATTTTGAGAAAATGGATCGGATGCTTTTCAGCCAGGTTGCTGATGAGGATCTGAGGCGCCGAATTGAACTCGTTGGTTACGATGTCGAGATCGCCGTCATTGTCCAGATCAAAAATGACAGAAGAACGAGAACCGAGCGCTCCCATCACGGTGAACTTACCGGTTCGATTCTTGCAATCCCAGTAATCTTTGTCTGCCCCCGAGCAGTCGACGTCAAACCAGGGCGTGGCGGTTTTTCCTCCCCTTCGGGGTTCAACTCCCAAAATGAACTCGCTATCCAGAAACCTTTGGCCCAGGTTATTCAAGAGGAGGGAATTGATTCCGTACCGAAACATGTAATTCATGCTGGCTGTCACGAAAATGTCAGCATACCCGTCGGCATTCAAATCATCAACACTGACCCCCCAAGGCCAGTAGTTCTCCACTCCTAATTCATCAGAAATCTCCGTGAACTTGCCCGCTCCCAGATTCTTGTAAAAAGCGTTCCCCAAAATGCTCTTCTCGTGACCTGTCATGACCGACATATCCCATTTCATCGCCGATTTCTGCTTTTCCGTCTCGTAATCATCGTAGGCAATGTCTTCTCCCATGTCCGAATGCATGTCCGTCAAGAATAAGTCCAGGAGCCCGTCATTGTTGTAGTCAAAAAATTTTATGCCCATGCTTCCCCAAGGTGTCTTCGGGAAATGACTTTCAGTCCTATCAACAAATCGCTTGCCCTGAACATTCTCAAAGAAATGATCATTGCCCTGCATGTTCAAGACGTAGAGATCGGGAAATCCATTCTGGTTCAAGTCCGCAAAACTGGCATCACCGCTCCAGCCGAAATTGCGCAGTCCCACCTTTGCCGTGACGTCGATAAATTTGTTATTCCCCACGTTTTCGTAAAGTATGCAGGGCTCCGATCGATCTTGATGCAAGTGTCCGGTAAAACCATCGCTCGTTCCAATAAAGTAGCCGCCTCTGCCTCTTTGATCAGTGGTATAGTGCCCGACGTTGGTTAAAAGCAAATCCACGAGACCATCTCGGTTGTAGTCAAAGAACACGGCTCCGGACGAGTGACCGGAGTATGTCAATCCGGCACTCTGGGTGATCTCCCTGAACCTGCCCTTGCCTAGATTCTCAAAGAGGGCATTTCCAGTTCTCACCGACGTGACATAGAGATCCGGATCTCCATCATTATCGATATCCGCAAAGGAAGCAGACACATTCACATGGCCGGCCATGGCAACGCCCGCAAGCTCCGTGATATTTTCGAATCGCCCGTTACCGAGATTGCGCCACAGTTCGTTCGAGCCAAGCTGATTGACAAAATAGAGATCGATGAGTCCATCTCCATCCACATCAGCGGCGGCCAGTCCGCTGCCGTGGTCATAGTGAATCGCTTTGTAGTCTCTGCCAGCGTCATCAACCACGTTGTGCTTGAAGGTAATCTGGCTCTCAACAAGACGATCTTGGAACTGGAACTTGAAGTCCACTTTGAACTTGTGCAAGGTCTTCAGTTGTTCCTTTTTCCTGGCTTCCAGCCACTCTTGTTCAGGCCGGGTGATGGGGTCTTCCAAAACCTCTCCCCTGTACAGGTAACGTTTCACATCCCCGGCCACAGGAGCAAAGACTCCTCCCATTAGGGAAAGGACGAGGAACGGCAGAAAAACTTGCACGCGGGCAGCCAGTAGTCGAGGGGTTCGATTCATGCTTGAAAAGAATCTTTCCATAAGGAGAGCTTCATCTTGCGCGGTCTTGTCGATCTCTGCAAATCATAGTGACATTCTTGTGGCGGCATTGAATCGAGAGCATCCCCTCACCCCGCCCTCTGGCACCCCTCTCCCCTTGTGGGAGAGGGGACGGGGGCGAAGGGGCTGTCACCATATTCTGCAATCATCGGTAGTTAATACAGCAGTTTTCAGGTTCTGGCAACCCGGTCTTGACGGGTCATGGCCTGACGGGGATCAAGCCGGTCTTCTATGTCGGATCCAGGAGCAGGGTACCTTGTGTTTGTTTCTGGGCCACCTGAAGGAATGTTGAATCCACTAAGCCTTGAGCGGGGAATTCCGAACACATACCGAGCATCGGCTGGGGATCAAAAAAATCTGCACGCTTGGCCCCAAACAGCAAGCGGCTCTCCGAACTCGGAGAGCCGCCTGTTCCCTGCGCTCTTAAATTAAGACCACCAGCCCTTCAGAAGACGTACTTAAATCCAAGCTGGATATTCCGCGCTGGACCAGCTACAGTAACGAGTCCTGCGGTACCCGCCTGAATATTGGAAAGAGGCAGGAGGAACTGAGGGTTATTAAAAGCGTTAAGAAAGTCGACACGAAACTGGAAATAACGGCTTTCCGATTTGATATTCCAATTCTTCGACAAGGACAAGTCGTTTTGGCGGATACCATCTCCTCTCAAGATGTTGTACCCCGAGTTGCCCATAGGCGTAAAGAGCCCTCCCCTTACCGGGTCTGGGATGGCTGCCGGCAAGACAAAGCAACTCGTATCAAACCACTTCTGCACCGTGTGGCCTCCTGGAGGTGTCTGGCCATCACAAATCCGATTTGGCACTCCGGCTCCACCCGTCACCGTATATGGGGAACCGCTTTGCAAACCCACGATTCCTTGGAAGCTCCATCCCCCAATGATTCCATTCACAACCGGACTTGCGTCATTACCCCACTTTTTCCCTTTTCCATACGGAAGTTCATATGACCAGTTGGCAACAAAGCGCTGCGGCGCGTTAATCGACATATTGGCAATAGCTTGGTCCTGGGTACTCGAAGTGAGATAATTGGTACTACTCGAATAATACGGGGAATTCCACGTGCCTAAGATGTGAGACCAAGTGTAGGCGGCCTGGAAGGATAAGCCGTTCGTGAAACGCTTGGTTATTGATGCCTGGAGCGATTCGTAGCTCGAGTGGTCGCGCCACTGCCAATACAGAATAGTCGGGCCGTTGGGAAGTGTGTTGTAGTAAGGTGTTCTCAGCGGGGCAGGTCCAGTACCCGGTCTTGCTGCATCGAAATTCGTTGGGCCATTGTTATTCATTAAATGCATGGCGCTGTTTCCCACATAGTTTACCTCTACGACAAGATTAGAGGCTAACTCGTGCTGAATTCCCATCGACCATTGTAAGATGTACGGATTCGGTCCCTTGGGATCTGCCGCCCAGATCAGAGGGCCAGGAGCTGTTATTGGGTTAAACGCAACGGTGGGGGGGAAACCATCACTCACATACCGGTTGATTTGTTGTGGAGTGGCGGTATTGAAGAAGTTGTAACCTCCCGCGAACGGCGCGTTCCCGTCCATGAAACCAAAGGCTTTCGACATACCCATCCCGGACACCCAGGCGAACCCAGACCGTAGGACTGTCTTAGGCGTCAGCTGATAGGCCACGCCCAAGCGGGGCTGAAAGCTGCAACAGTTCGTCCCAACCAGAGCGCGGGTGGAAAGCGCCGGCTGACTCCCACCTCCATTCGGGAGTACCAGCAAACCCGTAACGAAATCGAAGTTCGATATCCGGTCGTGCGCCGCGACTTCAGGTTTAAAATATTCGTATCGAAGTCCATAAGTCAACGTGAGTTTCGGAGTCATCTTCCAGACGTCTTGGAAGTAACCGGAGTACTCCCACCATCGCATGCTCTCCGTGCCGGAGACGTTCTTGATCGCGCCGCTACTGGGAATCCCTAAGAGAAATGAGGCAAAGGAGTTCCCGGTGGCGTTTGGACTCTGGGGGTTACCAGTCATGTCCTGGCTATAGCTGAAACTGCCTGCCACGTTTGAACCCAGCAACTGGATGAATGTCTGCCGCAGCATTCTGATGTCTGCTCCCATTTTGAAGGTGTGGGACCCACGAACCAACGTGAAGTTGTCGAGAAGTTGAAAGGAGTTCTCGATCGTGATGAGTGGGTAAGCGCCGGCCTCGCCCATCTGTGAATATCCTGCGATGTTCTGAGTCGGGAAGCCGGAATTGACATCACTGTTGTTTGCATTGGGAATGCCCAGAATGTCTCCATAATTAGTCCCGTGACCCAGCACCTGCGCATTGGCGCCGGCCCGCAACCAGGAGAACCTCGCTTCGTTGATCGTCGTCGGACTGATGTTGCGAATCCACTGCAAGCCCAGATTTGCAGAGGGATTGCTCACAGTACCCGGCAAATATTGGGAAGCTCCCGCCTGCTGCACAGCCCCTCCCTGGGCAGCCGGTGCGAGTCCCGGAAGATCGCTCCAAGCACCCGGGATAAAGGCATGTGAGCGGCCCCAACTGAAGCGCCCCCCTACGGAGTCTTTTTGCCCAAACACGTAATCGAGCTTGGCGTCCATAGAGTCCTGGGTGCGGTTGAGGAGCGATGTACTTTGAAGGGCTTGCACGCCCAAGGCACTAATGCCTGCGTTTCCTTTGGGCATATAATTCAGGATATTCGCGGAGACAGGATTGATCCGGTTCGCCGGAATTTTATTCCCGGGGAATGGCTGGCGTGTATTAGTGGCGGGATCATAGGTCGCCGGATCATAGATAATCTGCGAGGTTCCACTGAAGTCTCCATTTCGCAATGCATCATCAGCAACCTGCGAGACCCACGTGCGGCCCTCTGTTAACCGGAGTCCCGCGTAATCTCCGAAGAAGAACATTTTGTTTTTAATGATCGGTCCTCCGATCGTCCCGCCGAAATTATTCGAATTGAAGTCCGGCTTCTGCTGACCGGTTATAGGATCTGGCCTATCAAAGAAGTTGCGTGCGTTCAAAGCATCATTACGCATGAATTCATAAGCTGATCCGTGAAGCTGGTTGCCGCCCGACTTGAGCGTAACGCGGACGTTCGTCCCTCCCCTTCCCAATTCGGGTAAGGCATTGCTGGCGTCGATCGTGAACTCCTGGATCGCCTCAATCGGCGGGAGAACGCCTTGATACGAGCTGGTAGCCGACACCTGGGTGTTATTCACTCCATCCAAGGTAAAGTTATTGATCGCTGAGGCTCCCAATCCGTTCGCGCTAATTCCCATGGAAACGCGTGCATTGTCGGGAATGTTAATCGAGTTAGCCTGCGTGTTGGCAATGGTGACACCGGGCATCAGTCCGGCAAGATTAAACATCGTCCGGTCAAGGGTTGGAAGTTCAGTCACCTGCCGAGACTCAAGCACTGCCGACACCGTTGCGGTCTCTTTTTGCAGCAGGGGCGCCAGTTCGCCCGTGACCTCGACCGTCTGCGTCACCTCCCCAACCTCGAGCACCAAGTTTACAGTCGTTCGCTGGTTGGCACGCACGACGATATCTGTGCGATTGATCGTCTTAAACCCGGATTTGGTCACTACGACCGTGTACGAACCCGGAATCAGATTGGGTGCGAGGAAGTTCCCTGTATCATTTGAAACGGTCTTAAACTCAATACTAGTGGCGACACTTTGAGTAGTTACCTCGGCTCCAACAACGCTCGCTCCAGTGGGGTCCCTGACTTCGCCCGAAATGCTGCCCAGTTCCACTTGGGCAAGAAGACCCAGGGGCATGCAGAAGAAAGCAAAAATGGTGGCGAGCAAGGTCTTTAAACGACATGAGCAATCCATACTCTTCGTTCTCCTTATTTGAGAGGTCACAGATGGGTTAGTGTAGACATGTACATTTCAAACTTAGCTGCTGGTCGACCCGCAATTTAAATTCAGGCATCTGGGAGACCTGAAATCCAATTTTTTCATCCGTTTCAACAGAAAGGCGAATCCAAATTAAGGGACTAATGGGGGGGGTCTTGGAAGCAACCCGATCCAATATTGTTCAAACAAGAAAAAAAGTCTCTTAATTAGACGCGATGTTATTGTGACCCATGCAATCAATCTTCCAAAAATTGGAAAAAATCAGTCCAAAAGAAATGACTCATTCATAAGGCCTTAGCCACCAATTAAAATTGAATTGAACTTTATTCAGATGACATAATCGCGAATATCCTAAATTTCATATACGAAAAATCGTACTGTACTGATCCAGCGTACTCAGAGCTGAAGTTCGCAGACCGCTCGATCAAGGCGAACAGAAAGCAGAAAAGACATCCCTTCCTTCACTCCGGAAAAGGTTCACCTTCGCTTCTTTGCGTTGAGCAGAAATTCTTGCACGTGAGAACACAGATCTTTCGGAGTCTTGCCCATCGGACCTTCGGATCGGAAGAAGATGTCTGAGTCAACCTTCACAATCTGCTATTCGTCGAAGAGAACTCTCCAGTTCCCTCATCACTGAATGCAGTTCAGAACAGCTCATCAAAAATTGAACATTGATCAGTTGCGAATTCTACTCGGGACAAATCGATTGTCAAGACTTTTTTTATTTCATGTCATTGATACATGATATGCCTGGATTGATTAACGGATGAAATGTCCGCTGGGAAGCGGGGCTTAGTAAGGCATTATCGCGGAGGGGGGAGATGAAGATCTACGCTGTGGCCGCCGAGGAGCGGACGATGAAACTACAATAAAGTGATTCTGCGAACGCCGCCAATGCGGATTACGTAGTGGCAGGCAGCCGAGATCATCGGGATTAGCGACCGCCAGATGCGGCGTCGGAAGGTGCGGTATGAGCAGGAGGCATAATGGCGCCATTATGGTCCCCACTTCAAACTCATATTCATGTCGCAATTGTTCAAACAACTCTACTTTGGCTCTCCTTTCCATTCGGCCACCCCCTCTGTTTCCATTCTCTCTATTTGAAGATGATCGCCGCCTAGCAAGGCCGCGGAAAACCTGTCAGGTCCGATAGAAATCTCCCTTGCCAGAACAATTCAGGGGCTCACTCGGTACCCAGCGTGTAGATCATGGGTTTCTTGGTCTCTGCCTCAGTTTGGGATCTCTCCAGCTCTTGAAACTGTTTGAATTGAGTTTCGGCTTCTTTAGGTTTGCCGAGTTTGGCAAAGGTCGTCCCCAATAGAAAATGTGCACGCTTATTCCGAGGATCAAAAGACACTGCTTGTTGCAGAATGGTGATAGCGTCTTGGTATTTTCCAGTCGTGTGATAGATATTTCCAAGCTCCACCCGAGCATGAACGTCATTAGGATTGGCGCGAATAATGTCTCCAAGCAACTGCACGGCGTCAGAATTCTTGCCCTCTTTGGCTGAGATCGTCGCCAGGCTGAATTTAGCCGGAGTCAAGATCTCTGAATCATCGGCTGACAGGGCGATTGCCTTTCTCAGGAACTTCTCAGCTTCCTGGAGGTTCCCGAGGAACTCAAGTTCCAAGCCTGCACGCAGCTGCGCTGAAGGATTGTCTGGATAATCCTGTGTCACACTGGATTGCATAGTTGGCCGCCTTTTCGAATTCCCGTTCGCCGAAAGGCCGTTACCGAGCAATAGTTGAGCGTTGGGATCCTTATAACCACTCGCAATCAAATCCGTTAATAACTTTATCCCTTCAGGAGTAGACTCCCTCTTCGATGAGAATGCGGCTCCATAGATAGGCGGCATATTTGTCATCGGGTCTAAGCGCCCGGGCTTTGCCGATGACAGCTTTAGCTTCCGAAAATTTGCCGGCGTCCAAAAATCCCAATGCTTGAAGTAATAAGACCTTGGTATCTGTCGGATCGAGGTATGAGCCTTCTCAAGGTAAACAGACATCTCATCGTATTTCCGCAACTTGAAGAGTGCAAAGCAAGACTGTAGTATGCCTCTAATGACTTCGGCAGCTGGCTACTCGCACTCTTTTAACATGGGTACCGCCTCTTGGTACAGGTTTTTGGACGCCAGGAGTTTACCCACAGACAAAAAGGCGCGGGATCCCTATCTCCCAGCCGTTCGACCATGGCTGCAGTTTCAAGAGCCTTGGCTTTGTCTGCGCGTTCAAGATAGGCCCAGCACAAATAAAATAAGGCTTCTGGATCATTACCAATGTTCTTTCGAATAGGTTCTAGAGCGGAAACACATTCGGCATACTTTCCTCGTTTGCCGAAAATGATGCCAAGCCGAACTGACGATAACCTGGTGGCGCTAAGCTTGAGAGCCTGGCCATAGGCGTACTCGGCGGGATCCAGCTTCCCTTGCTGTTCATAAACATTCCCAGCAACTCGTAGCCTTCAGATGATGGCTGGCGAGAGAGCAGCGCATTCAGGGAGCTTTCTGCCTCCGCATATCTGCCTTCCTTCACTAGTTCCTTCGCCTCGCTAAAGCGAAGGTCGAACCTTGAGGACCAGGCAGCGCGTAAATTGGGAATACAAGAAAGAGAAAACCTAGTAAACAAATGAGCAGGCTTTGAGAGATCAAAGGGGAGAAGGGCATCGCCCTGAACAACCAATCGAGGCGCGCGCGTCGAAGAGCCGGGACGAGCGCTCCTGGCCTGCTTTCAACTCGCTGGCGAGGGATACGTTGTTTGTGTTGCCACCCGATTACCCACGAAACTTCGCTGCTCATCGCTGTGCCCGCCATAACGTTCTGCTCGCCAATTTCCGCGAGCTGTGCTTCAGGGAATCTTCCCAAGTCCTCGAGAGATACGAGGACCCGAATTTAATACCCGGCTGAATTTGGCTTGCAGATCCAGATTCCGTCATCCGTGCGTTAATGCCCAATCTTGACGAGGCCTGAACGTAAGATCTTTCTTTTCCCGTTCTGGAGTTTGAAAATTATTCCTTGGCTTTCACCGGAGGAAGGATTCCCGAGGAAATTTTCGCGCCTGAGTTCGGTGTCCCTTCCCTGATTGACAGGATTTGATTTGCCTTGATGTCCCGAAACACGTCTTCAGCTCCACTTGGCCACCGGATTTTGAGGGTTTTAATCATCTCTGCGTTGCCCAATCCAAAGTGAGCACGCAAATCGCTGGCAGAGAGATAACTTCCTCCCCCCGTGATCTGGTCCGTTTGACTCAAATTCTCTGTCGTGACCGTAATCTTTGCGCCGACAGCATCCCGGTTGCTCCGGGTACCAATTAATTTCAGCAAGACCCAGTTCCTTTTCTTTCCAACCTGGTTAAGCAAAAGCGTGGGTTCTTGACCTGAATTGCTGATCAGCACATCGAGGTCCCCATCGTTGTCAACGTCTCCAAAGGCGGCTCCGCGCCCAACCTTAGGCGATAAAGAGGAGTAACGCAAAAATTCCAGGTTCTCAAAAAAAGTTCCGCCTCGATTTTCGAGCAACTGGTTGGGTTGGGCATAGGTAAACCCCTCTCTCAACTGTTCGATGTTGTCGAGTACGTGTCCGTTGACGATAAAAAGATCCAGGTCTCCATCATTGTCAAAATCAATAAAACCTGTACCAAAACCCAAGAATCGATGGTCGGCCTTGGCAACTCCTGAGGGCCATCTTTGGTCATTAAACTGAAATTTTCCCTCATTGTGGTAGAGAGCATTCGTCTCAAGATCATAATTAGTCACAACTAAGTCAAGTAATCCATCACCATCGTAGTCGCCCGCATCAACGCCCATGCTCGCTTCAGCTTCTCCCTCGGCGTTGTACCCTGTTCCCGACATCAATGTCACATCGGAAAATGTGCCATCGCCATTGTTCTTAAGCAGGAAGTTCCGGGTGGTGTCATTCGTTACGTAGAGATCCATCCATCCGTCGCCGTCAAAATCGGCAGCCACGACTCCGAGACTCTTTCCTGCCAGGTGTGCGATGCCGCTGCTTTCAGACACATCCTGGAACCGGCCATTTCCCAGATTTCTATAAAGTTTCCCGGGAACGTCGCGAAAAAAGCGGGGATGACAGTAGCTGCGAATATTCCTTTCTGTACAGTCAGGATTGGCGTCGTAGCGGTAGCTAACGTAATTTGCCACGTACAAGTCCAGGTATCCGTCGTTGTCAAAGTCGAAAAACGCCGCACTGGAACTCCAACCCGGGTCGCCGACGCCGGCTGTCTCAGTGACGTCGGAAAACGTGCCGTCCCCATTATTATGGTAAAGAATATTCGGGCCAAAATTCGTAATATAGACATCAGGATAGCCATCATTGTCGTAGTCGCCAACAGCTACACCCGTGCCATACGCACCATTCCCCTTGATGCCGGATTGGGCCGTAACGTCCTTAAACTCACCATGACCAAGGTTTCGATATAAGGCGTGGCCGTGGAGGACTACGGGAGGAGAATCAGGCGTGGCCCCCCCATTGATCAGTAATATGTCCAACAATCCATCGGAATCGTAATCGAGAAAGGCGCACCCCGATCCCATCGTTTCGATGAGGTGTTTCTTGTCCGAGGCGCCGCGCTGATGCTTGAATTGGATTCCCGAGCTGGCTGTAGCATCCAGGAAAGGGGAGGGAACTTCCTGAGTCGAAAAATTCGGCGGCAAAAGACAAACGATCGCGAGCAAGATTGCGGACAGGCAACCGGCCGTCACTCTGACCGCACGATTCCTCTTCGGGGCAATGAACAGACAGGAAACTTCCAGAATCGCGGCCTGGGGCGCGGCCGTCACCGCCTCCACAACGGAAGCGAACCTGCGCTTTGCCGCTTTTCTGAATCCCCACACTCCCACACTAGAGCCCTTCCATCAGAACATCTTGCGCTCGCTCGCGCTCAAACCTGCAGCCTGAAATCACATCTCCGCAAATGAAGTAAATACACGGACAGAAAATTGTTGTTGAACAATCTTCAATTATGAGCAGATCTGACGTCACCACAGTACCATTGTCCAGCTCCGTTTGGAAGCCCCTTTCCCCTCGAAGATCTTTAACTCTTAGGCGACAATTCTATACTCCCTGGTCATCTGGCTTGGTTCATGCTAAATGGCTATGGCGCGTCTATCTCTCCTGTCTAGTATGAACGTCTAGCCGGTTCTATAGCGAATTAACCCGAATTCCGATGTTGGCGATTTGTGATTTCCTCTAATTGCTAATTTAACTTAGACATGCGAGCACTGAGAAGGGCAAAAAGAGTTCCGGTGAGTTGTTGTTTTAGGTGGAATGCGCGCTCCGCCGCGCGTTCACCGAGCGTGCGCGGAGCGCTCGCTCCACCACACAAAGCAAATCCAACTTCGGAATTCAGGATTAGGGGCCATACTGAGGTCTGAGAGCCCTACGTGACATGTCCCTCTTTTTCGTCTCTGATATGAATGTGGAGAGGCGGCCCTTCACAATGTGGAGAGAGGAAGCCCTTCAGTTCCAGCCATGACTCGTCGCCACGCCCAATGCAGTCATTGGCCAAACGCTCGCCAGTGTGTCCATTTATCCGAATTATGTTGGGAACCGCTCTTTACCCTGAGCTTCCGGCCTTTAAAAACACCTTAGTGTTATGCTCAGCCGCACCGGTAAGCCAATCCAGGCCATTGGTGGCGAAGCCCGGTCGGGTCGACCGACCAGGACGGAGTTCTCGTCAGGGTCAACCGCCTTTAAGAAGGCTGGCCGCTAGGTTGTATCGTCGGCCTCAACTACCAGCTCATTGTTTATCCAACCGATTCCGCGCGATTTCCCTCAACCTCTCTTCTCTGCTTTTTTCCTTTTCGTTATATCCGCGTTCACCGTAAGGCTCTAACTTCTCCATCCATAATCCCTCCAAGTAGGCGAGATCCGTTCGGTAGTCATATCCCGCACCTTGTGTCGCTGCCAGTTCATCCACCACTTCAAACGCAAAGCTTTCACTCCCGTACTCATTCCACTCGGACTGAAGCTTCTTGTTCGGGTGACTCCCCGCCTTTAATTGAAGTTTGTTGCTGGTAAGAATTCCGGGAAGATTGAGTGCGGCGGCTATGAATAACTTGTTGTTGGCCAGGTTTCGTATCTGGAAGATACCCATCGGCGTGTGGGTAGACTTGTATTGTTCCTTCAATTCTTTGTTTCTGTTGCTCATCGTTTGTCCTCAGTTTACGGGTGAGTGCGAAAAATAGAAATTAAATCGATCCCGGCATATAGATTTAGATGAAGAAACTTTTGTGGTGGCCGGATGACAGCAGGAATCTCCACTTATGACCGTGAAGGTCTAAAAGCTGAAACTGTCCAGCGAGAAAATGGCGATGCACTTTCGCCATGGCAAGATTCTCCGTTCACACCAGTTTGCACAAGAAAATCCGCCCACAACTGATCCCTATTCTTAGACTACCCCGTTTGCTTTGTCTGATCCGAATGCGGGAACTGCGTCAGAGTTGGCGCAAGCCATTTGTAATTGGCATACGAGCTGCCCGCACGGCAGGGAACAACCCGCCGATGATGGCGATGGCCAGTGCCCACTTAAACCCAATCCACGCCAGGGCGGGAGAGACTTTGATGGCGAACACCATCTGGCCGGAATTTGCGCCCACGGTCGAGGCAATGAAACCATCAAAGACCGCCCAGGAGAGCAGCGCTCCGATGGCGCCCCCGGATACGGCAAGCAACAGGGTCTCGAGCAATACTGAGACGATTAAGGGCGTACGGCGAAACCCGATGGCCCTCAAGGTGGCAATTTCCCGGGCGCGCCCGGCGACTGCCGATTGCATCGTGTTCAGGACGCCGAAAACGGCTCCAAACGCCATGATGGCTCCGACCGTTAGGCCAAGAATATGGATAATTCGCGTGAAAGAGGCGGATTCCCGGCTGAAATACTGACGGGTGGTTTCCGCCTCGACTTTGAACCGTGGGTCGCGTGCCAGTCGGGTCTTCAGAGCCTCTAGGGAGAGGGGGTCCGTCAATCTCACGCTGAGAGAGTTTTTGTTGCTCTCACGATGGAACACGGAGCCAACGACATCCGTGCCAGCCCAAATCTCCGAGTTGCGGGCATCCCCGGAGTCGAAGATCCCAACCACATTCCATGGTTGGCCGTTCAGCGTCAGCGTGGATCCAAGCTGGGTCCCGACGAATTGCTCGTATATCCCCTTGCCGACGATCAGTTCCTGCAGTCCGGTTTTAAACTTGCGGCCCGCGGTGATGTTAATGTGGGGCCATAGGTCCCAGACGCGTTCTCCCACGCCACGGATCACCACATTGGCATCGTGACCATTTTTTCGCCGGAGCATGGCAATGACCACCAACTCGGGAGAGGCGATGGGTTGCCCCTCTGCATTCCGGAGCGCTTGGGGGGACTGCGATACGACGGCGGCGGCCTCATGGGTAACTGAGGAGTTAAGCTCAGAGCGTGCCCCTGCCTGCAGGATAATCGCCGTGTCGTCCGTCCCCGATTGCTTCAGCGTCGACTCAAATCCTGCCCCCATTGCCAGCATGGCTACAAGAACCGCTACCACACTGGCAATTCCCACGACAACGACCGAAGAGGCACCGAAGCGTCGCGGTATAGTCGCAACTCCCATGCGGGTCACCGACCAGGTTTGTTGCCCGATTCGCAGAAGTCCCAACCACATCCCGAGCACAGCGATGCACGCTAACAACCACCACCCGGGCAGAACGAATAACAGCATGGTGGGAACCGCCATGGCCAGTCCCATTCCAAGCACAAAGCCTAGTTTTTTCAGTATGCGCATACCTTTAGCTAGGTGATTCCACCTCAGCGGCCTGACAAGGCGTCCACGACCTTCAGGCGCATGCCCCGCAAAGCGGGCATAACCCCCACGCTGAGCCCGATGAGGCTGGAGAGTGTCAACCCCCTCAACCAAATGCTTCCCGCAACGGGCAACATTGGCACGGTGGGGCCCAGCTTCATGAGCACGCCGGCAACCACGACCGTTGCCAGGGCAAGGCCGAGAACGGCCCCAAGCAGAAGCAGAAGAACCGCTTCGACCAGCACCAACGCCAGGATGTTCGGTGCCGGAAAACCGATTGTCTTCAGGATAGCCAGATCGGGAATCCGCTCCCGCACCGCCTGGGCCATCACGTTGCCCGTCAGCAGGATCAGAGTGAAGAACACCGCTCCCATGATCGACCGGGCGATGAGCCCGACATCTGCAATCCGCCTGAGCCATTCGGTATACAACGCCATCTCGCTTTGAGTCTTGGTCTCATGGTCGGAGTTGGCTGACAATGCGTCGATGGCCTGTGAAATGGCGTCGGCCTGTTTGAGGCTCACCACTTTGACCGTAAACCATTCGACCGTACCATTGCCGGTTTGGCGTGCCTCATCCAGATAGTCCCAGTTGATATAGAGAATCCCCTCCGCCATCTTCAGATTCGGGTTGTCAATGCGATAGATGCCGACCAGGTCAAATGTCCAGCTCGTAGAGCCGTCTTTTTGAGCGAGGTTCGTCTGCAAGGGAATTCTATCGCCCACTTTCCAATTGTATTTTTTGGCAAGAATCTCTCCCGCCATCGCGCCCGTGCGCGTGGTGCGAAATGCCTGACGCTGATCTCCGGGGATATACCACTCCGGATAAAGGTCGAGGTAGTGCTCCTCATAGGCCTCAATGGGGACAATATTTTTCGGATCCCGGAAGGTACCGCTGAAACTGTACCCGTAGCTTGCTTTGACGACGCCTGGAACTTCCTGAATGTCGGATTGTAAGCTCCGCGGAAGCGGG
Organism: Terriglobia bacterium; assembly: GCA_046331665.1. Taxonomy (GTDB): domain Bacteria; phylum Acidobacteriota; class Terriglobia; order Versatilivoradales; family Versatilivoraceae; genus CAWBAT01. The sequence continues at coordinate 14,621 of JAXLQK010000037.1, forward strand.
AGCCCGAACGAAAGCTTGCCATACGTGACCAAACGATCGGCTCCCGGAATCCCTTCGCCCGCGTGCACGAACGCACTATGGACCGAATCCAGCAATCCGAATAACAGAAAGGCAGCCAGCACAGACAGGAGAGTGAAAATCGTGCGCAGTTTGTGCTGGAACAGTGCGGCGCAAACCAGCGGCAAATACTTCATGCCATTGCTCCCTCGGATTCAACGAGAGTAGCTTTGTCGAGGTGCAGGATCGAATGGGCGTACTCGGCGGCTTTGGGGTCATGCGTCACCATAATGATGGTTTTTCCGTGCTCACGGTTAAGTTGCTGGAGGAGTGTCAAGACTTCTACTGCGGAATGGCGATCAAGATCGCCCGTGGGCTCGTCACAAACGAGCATCATCGGGTCGGAAACGATCGCCCGTGCAATGGCGGCTCGCTGCTGCTGGCCGCCAGACAACTCGCCCGGCTTGTGCGCGGCGCGCTCACCCAGACCGACCAGTTCCAACGCGATGCCTGCGTTACGCTTGCGAACAGCCGCAGGAAGGTCGGTGAGGAGCAGCGGTAGTTCAACATTCTTCTGCGCCGATAGCATGGACAGAAGATTGTAGAACTGAAACACGAAGCCGACGTGTGACGCCCGCCACCTCGCCAGCTTGCTTTCCCCGAGTTGGTCAATCCGGACTCCGCCGATCGTGATGCTCCCTTCGCTTGGAACGTCCAGCCCGCCGATGAGATTCAAAAGCGTCGTTTTACCCGAACCCGAAGGCCCCATGAGCGCCACGAAGTCTCCCTTGGCGATTTCGAGATCGATGTTGAGCAGCGCCTCAACCTTCTGCGCCCCCCGCTCATAGATCTTGCTCACCTTGCGAATTTCAACCAGTGCACTCACGTGCCATCCCCCGCTTGCGGTACAATGACAACTCCCAGTCAGGAAACCGCAAAAAAACGTTAACCAATAACAAATCTACACAAACTTCGCGTTCTTTGCGTCCCTGGCGTTTCTATCCCAGAAAAATTAAACCGCCAAGAACGCCAAGGAAAGCCAAAAGCCCCTCTAGTCATTGTTCACAAATACCAAATGAGAAATGAACGATGACCAATGGCAATTTCCGGCTAAGAAATCGCAAATAAACGTTAACCAATAACAAATCTACACAAACTTCGCGTCCCTGGCGTTTCTATCCCAGAAAAATTAAACCGCCAAGAGCGCCAAGGAAAGCCAAAATACCCATGTATTTCAGCAACCTGTCAGGCGAGAATTTCGGTAACGACGCGGCCATAGATATCCGTTAATCGAAAATCGCGACCGCTGTAACGGTAGGTTAAGCTTTCGTGATTCAGCCCCAACAGGTGCAGAATGGTTGCATGCAAGTCATGGATGTGTACTTTCCCATCCACTCCCTGAAAGGCAAAGTCATCCGTTTCGCCATAGACCAAACCCCGCTTGACTCCGCCTCCGGCCAGCCACATTGTGAATCCTCTCGGATTATGCTCACGGCCGCGGTTCTCTTCTGGTGCTTTGCCCAATGAGAGGTCCTGGTCAAATGGCGTTCGACCGAACTCGCCACCCCAAATCACCAATGTTTCGTCCAACAGACCCCGCGCTTTGAGATCTGAAATGAGGGCGGCAATAGGCTTGTCTACTTGACGGCACTTCTTTGGCAGGGATTCTCGTATCGATACATGGTGATCCCAGCCGCTGTCATTAACCTGCACAAATCGTACTCCCGCTTCAACCAGCCTCCGCGCAAGCAGACACTGCTGCCCCAGGTCCCTGGTTTCCTTGTCATCGATACCGTACAACGTTTGCGTCTCCTTGGACTCTTTCGACAAATCCATTAGTCCTGGCGCTTGCGATTGCATTCGAAAAGCCAATTCGAAGGATTCAATCATTCCTTCCATCGCCGGATCCGGTGTTTGCGCAAGAAACTTCTGGTTGAGAGCTCGCAAAATTTCCAATTGATGTCCTTGCAGGCCGGGTGAAAACTTTTCATTGCGGGAGTAGTCAATGGCAGCCGCCTCTTCGGACTTCGCCAAACCTACCGGCGTACCTTGATAAATGGCCGGCAAGAAGGCAGATCCAAAATTTTGCGGACTGCCTCCATCCCCCGTCAAGCTCGGGCGAATGGTAATGAAGCCTGGCATATTCGCGTTTTCGGTGCCAAGCCCATAGACGATCCAAGCACCCATCGATGGGCGCACTTGAACCGGCGCGCCCGTATTGATCTGGCGGACTGCCGTCGCATGCGCTTCCGTATCCGTTTGCATTGCTCGTAAGACACAGAGGTCATCGGCGACATTGCCCAACATGGGAAACCACTCAGACATATACAATCCCGATTGGCCATAATGGCGGAACGACGAGATTGGCCCCATCAGTTTTGTTTTGTTGAGCCCCGGAGCTTCATAATTGGCCGGCAGCTCAAACGGTTTGCCGGCAAATTCTGCCAGGTGAGGCTTGTAGTCGAACAGGTCCATTTGCGATGGGCCGCCTTGCATGAACAAAAAAATCACGTGTTTGGCGCGTGCGGCATGGTGCGCTACTTTTGGCGCCAGTGGATTGGAGGATGACGCCGCACGCATCGATTGCTCCATGCCCAGAGCGGCCAGAGCGATCGCACCGAACCCGTTACCTGCCCGGTGCAGGAATTCGCGGCGGCTGGCCGCAGAGGGTATGACGTGCCTGTTGTCCATACATCTTCTCCTCAGATTCGATAGAGAAATTCATTCGATGCAAATAACATTTGGATAAATGCCGCCCACGCCAGACGGCCAGGCGGGCCTGCACTTTTCCCGCTCTGGTCGACACTCATGCGTCGCTCGAAGTCGTAAATGAACTCCAATCCCCGCATTATTTCGGATTCCTGTGGTTTACGGTTATAGATCAAAAGAATGAGTTCATTGACGCGCTGGCGATCGAGCAGGCGATCATCCTGAGCAAGCTTCGTGGCGAGAACCTCCGCCTGTTCCTCAATCCATGGCGAGTTCAAAAGAAAAAGGCTTTGCGTCGGAACTACGGTTGCCCGGCGGGAGGCATTAACCTGCGTGGGCACTGGAAAATCGAAGTAGTTCAAGATATCTAGCTCCTTCATCTGCTTGGAACGGAAAATGGGCAGATAAACCGTGCGCCGATAACGCAAATTTTCCGGCAGATGGGCCGTTATGATGAGCTGGGGCGGATTGAATGTGGTTAAGTTTGGAACGAAGGTGTCCAGACTATGGGTGGGGAGAGTCGCGCCGCCCACAGTTAGATCCAGCTTCCCGGTAATGGCTAGAATGCCGTCGCGAATCGTTTCGGCCTCAAGACGCCGGGCGTTCATGTGTGACAACAGGCGGTTTTCTGGATCAATTTCATGAGCCGCAGGACTGGGGCTCGCCGACATGCGATACGCATTGGTCAGCACCAGTCTCCGCACCAGTGCCTTGGTGGACCATCCCTGTTTGATGAACTCACTCGCCAGATAGTCGAGCAACTCGGGATGCGATGGGGGATCCCCTCGGATGCCGAAATTATCCGAACTTCGCACAATACCGGCGCCGAATAGCTGCTGCCAGACACGATTCACATAAACCCTCGGCGTGAGCGGCTGGCGGTCATCGGTGAGCCATTCCGCCAACTCCAGTCTGCCACTCCCCCGCCATGTGCTCGGAGAGCCTTCAAACGTTGCCAACTGGACGAAACCACGCGGCACCTTTTCCCCCAATTGGTGGGCATTGCCGCGGATGGCAATACGGCAGTCTTCCGGAGTCGCTTCGTCTTGAACGGCATGAGCAAACGGAGAAAGCGGCTGGTTGAACTCGAGGAGTCCAATTCGAGTCTCCAGCGACTTGATTTTGGCGTCAACCTCTTCGCTCTTCTCTTTGTCTTTCGGCTCTTGATTCTTCAGCTTGGCAGCCGTTTCCTTTAGGCTCCCAAGAATTGTCTGGAGTGCAGCGATTTCCTGTTCGTACACATGAAGTTCTTCTTCACGGTGCTGGCGCTCCTCAGCCGTCTCCACCAGGCTGACTTTGTTGACATCGCTGAAGACGCCGTCGGGCTTGTACTTCCCATGCAGCGTACGCGTGCTCTTGAGAATTCCGGCCATTCCGTAGTAGTCCCGCAAGGAAATTGGATCAAATTTGTGATCATGGCAGCGGGCACATCCCAGTGTCAGGCCCAAGATCCCGCGACCGATCAATTCGAGTTGTTGATCAATTGCGTCCATCTGAAGTTGAGGCTTGTCGACGAGGACAATGGCCCAGGGACCGATCGCCAGATAGCCGGTGGCCACGACCAGTTCATTCCGCTCTCGCTGATCGTTGGCCGGCAACAAGTCTCCTGCAATCTGTTCGCGGATGAAGCGGTTTACCGGTTTGTCATCATTAAAGGCCCGAATCACGTAGTCCCGGTACCGCCAGGCCTCTGTCGCTGGAATTTCGGAACCCGTATCGAGGGTATCTCCATAGTAAGTGACGTCCAACCACCACCGACCCCATCTCTCGCCATAGCGCGTCGAAGACAATAAATCGTCGATGATCGCTTCGTAGTGGGCGCTGGATGGATCTGCCAGGAAGGACTGCACACGATCGGAATTGGGTGGGAGCCCTATTAGATCCAAATAAACACGGCGCAGTAAGGTTGCGGGTTCGGCTGGAGGGGCAGGCTTCAGTCCTTTCTGAAGGAGCTTATCAAGCAGAAATCCATCAATAGCGTCACGTGCCCAGGCGCTTCCCGCACCAACCGGCGGTCTGGGAGCAATGGGTTGCCACGCCCAATGGCTCTTCTGGGCATTAGATTTGGCCAATGAGGAACCCTCGGTGCTTACTGGAGACGAGGGCTCCTGGGGCCACGGAGCCCCGCGCCGAATCCACTCTTCTAACAGCGCAATGTTTTCGGGCTCGAGCTTTCCCCAGGGTGGCATGTACGGCTGTACCTCATGCCGCAGGGCACGAATCAGGAGACTTTGGTTCGGGTTGCCAGGCACCAAGGCGGGGCCCGAGTGCCCGCCATGCAGGATTGTCTCGCGGCTGTCCAGGCGCAATCCACCTTGTATTATCGTCGCCTTGGAGCTATGGCACGAGTAACACTGAGTGGCTAGCAGCGGGCGAACCTTCGATTCAAAAAATTCTAGATCGCTGTCCGCAAAGGCGAATGATGCCGAGCATAAGGTCAACAAGACCATTCCCAGGAAAGCTCCGCCGCTAAACCTGAGCGATTGACCCGGAAATGCAATCCGCGATGCCTTGCTGTTGGAGCCCACCACGCGATCCTCTGAAATGTTGGCGATGAATTGCAAAACGCGCATCAGCTCCTCGTTACACGCCACATGGGCCCATCGCTTCGCGTGTCTGAAATTCAATGAAAGTTTCCAGTATCGGGCCTATTGTACCTGCTTGGGTCGCAACTAGTGAAGTGGAGAACACAAACGCACCTGGCAATGAAACGTAGAAAATGTGAAGAACTCTTTCCAAGCATGTTCTTCACCAGGAGTTCATCCTGATTTTATGGAGAATGGGATCTCTTGCCTGACGAACCTCATTTCAATTCCACTTCCACTGTTTTCAATATACCAGTGAATTGAAATGGCAGGGAAAACGATTCGCTGACGGGTGATCCAAATCCCCGGCCTATTCCCAACGAACCGGGGCCGGCACGAGAAACGATCATCGCCCCGGGTAATTTAGCCTCCCCGGCTGGCTGTTCATTAATGAAGAGACGGCCGGTGCCTGAGCTGACTCCTCCCACCAGGCGTTCCAGTGTATTTCTGCCTTCCAGCACGCTTTCATTGAAATACTCAAAAGTTAAAACCACATTTCCGCTGGGTACCGGGATATTCGATACAAGGAGCACACGCGCTCCGTTCAGGGGATTGCTTTCATAAATCAACCGGTTGCCCTTGAGGTAGAAGGCGAACCCACTTTCGCGACCGCCATAGGACAGCAGCATTCCTTCCCCACCGGTGTCGGGGATCACGGCATGCGCGGTAATGCGGTAAGACTTTCCCGCCAGCGGTGGGAACGCCGTCTCGGTCAATCTTGGCATGCCCGGGTAAAACACAAAGTGACGCCGGTCTCCTCTTACCGAGGGTGTGCCTTTAGATAAAGTTCCCCCACCCAAGGGATAGACATCGTTTTTGCGAGCTTCGCTATCAAACAAAGCCTGCAATTCCTTCAGTTTTTCCGGGTATTGGGCCGCAAGGTCCCGGGCCTGACTGAAATCCTCCGCGACGTGATACAGCTCCCAGCGATCCTGCGTGAAGTCAAAACTCGGTGGATCCCTCGAGAATTCTTTGGAGTGCCGCGCTGCCGCAATCCAGCCGTCTTGATAGATGGCGCGATTCCCGATCATCTCAAAGTATTGGATATGATGTCTCGAGGGCGCATCCACATGATCAAAGGTTTGAACAAACGTCAGGCCGTCAAGGGGCTGCTGCACGACACCGTCGACCGTGGAAGGAAATGGAACCCCTGTTACTTCATACAAAGTCGCTGCCACATCGTTAACATGAGTGAACTGACCACGTACACCACCCCGATCTTTAATGCGTGAAGGCCAGCAGACGATCAACGGGTTGCGCACACCCCCAAAGTGGGAGGCATATCCCTTCCACCACTGAAAGGGTGTGCTGGCCAGCCACGCCCAGCCAGCCGCATGCCAATTCAGGGGTACACGTGCACTGCCAAGTTCGTCATAGTGCTTGAGCTGATCAGCCACGGTGAGAGTGCCGTCGGTGGCTCCGTCTTGCCCTCCGGTGGCCGGGCCATTGTCGCCGACGATCTGCAGGATCAAGGTATTGTCACCACCCTGGCCTTCTTGTACGGCTTTCAGCAGTCGTCCGATTTCGTGGTCCGTATGTGCAACAAACCCCGCGTACACCTCCATTTGTCGTGCATAGAGCTTCTTCTGATCTGCGGATAAGGAGTTCCAGGCAGGAATCTCCCTGGGCCGCGGGGTGAGCTGGGCATTCTCAGGAATCACACCCAGCTGCTTTTGGCGCGCAAAGGTCTCCGCTCTTAGTTCATCCCAGCCTCGATCGAAGAGACCGTGATACCGGTCGATCCATTCTTGCGGGGCGTGGTGAGGCGAGTGAATGGCGCCGGTAGCAAAATAGAGGAAATAGGGTTTGTCAGGCACCAGCGATTCGTGTACATGAAGCCAGTTGATTGCCTGGTTGGCGATATCCGTAGTGAGGTGATAGCCCTGCTGAGGGATGGTTGGTGCCTCGATTGCGGTTGTATTCCGATAGAGCCGCGAGGGTTCCCAGTGATTTTCCATGCCAGCCATGAAGCCATAGAAATACTCGAAACCCAGGCTGGTCGGCCAGCGATCGAAGGGGCCGACGGGACTAATCTCCCAATGCGGCGTGTTATGCCACTTGCCAAAGGCGGCGGTGCTGTAACCGTTGCGGCGAAGAACCTCGGCAACGGAAACTGTGCTCTTCTTCCATACCGAGTTGTACCCGGGAAATCCACCGGCACCCTCCGCCACGCCAAAGCCCACACGATGATGATTGCGGCCAGTCAGCAGAGCCGCCCGAGTCGGCGAGCACATCGAGGTTACATTGAAATTGATGTAACGCAAGCCTTGAGCGGCCAGTCGGTCCAGTTCGGGCGTTTGCGTCGTTCCGCCAAAGGTGCTCGTGTCCGCGAAGCCGATGTCGTCCCACAGGATAATGACGATATTCGGTGCGCCTTTTGGTGCCTTTATAGGTTGGGGCCAGTCGGGAACCGAGTCTTTCACGCTGAAGGCGATCTTTCCTTTGAAGGGCGTCTCCGGTTGCGGCAAAACCTCCGCGGCATCTGTCTGATGAGAAATGATGAGAGATCCAAGGAGCACAAGTACCCGGCCACCTTCTGAGATCAACCGATTCATCGTTCACCTCTTCTTGAACCGCGAAGCCGCTGCGCAGGTATCCTCCCCTCACACCCACCCCTTACCGTCGGACTTGCGAAGATCCCAGGCGTAGCTGGAATGTCTTGATCTGAAACGGGCCGAGATCGAACTGCAGCGAGTTGTCATGAACCTGCAGTTTGCCAGCGGGCTGCTCGATAAGGTTCGCCTCAAACGCGGACTCTAACACGGCCTGCAGCTTGATCTTTACGCCTGGCGTGGACTGGCCGCTGGCTTCGTAAACCCTCAGCACGGTGCTTCCGTCACGCCCTGGTTTGAGAGCACTGACCACGACATTCTCGTTTGAGACCTCCAGCAGTCCCCAGCTCTTAGGCAAAACCCCTGTGTGTCGAGCCACCTTGCGGGCGATCAACGGATTATTAAATTCCATCCCGGCCCGGTAAATGCGGGCCCGGCGCCAATCACCGGAGTGCGGGACGAGGGCGTAGTCGAACGTCAGTCTCTTTCCCAGTTCGAGTCCCGAATCTGAAGAAATCCCCTGCTCGTAACCTTCCACAGTTGGGTAAGCAGTGATCCTGGCTGAACGCATCAGCGAGACCATGAGCGTGCCGTCCGCGACGTTACTCCCGGGGAGAGCACGGTTCAGCACCGCCAGTCCTTGTGTTCCATTGCCGTAATCGAACCAGTTCTGCGCGGGGAACTCCTGAGATGGCGGCCTTTCTATGGCGCCGAATGGAATTTCGTCCACTCGCCTTCCCTCCCGAATCGAGGTCGGAAACAGTACCCGGTAACGCACCAGCTTGTCGTTGTTAAGAATCTCTGTATGAATATCAACCCGAGGTATCCCAGCATAAAGCCTTACACGGGTTGCGAAGTCCCCGCTGCCGAAAGGGTGTGAAACCCGGTATTCAGAAAAAACCGGTCCCGCATGGGTGGAGCCACCTCCTCCCACCCATTCATAGCTCCACTGTGTCTTCTCCGGTCGGGGAAGCAGAATCTTCCTGGTTTGGGGCAGGACGCCCCCTCCCAGGATTCCATAGAGTTCCCAGAAGTCTCCTCCATCCTGTTCTCGCGCTACTACGTTCGCAGAACCATTCAAAACCTCCCAGTTACTGGATTTGGCCAGCAGACTGGTCATCTCTCCAGTCCACAGGTTGAAGGCAGCCCGATAGGACTCGTTCTCGATGGATCCTGCGTCTCCCCGCGATGTCTCCATGTTTTTCATCGTAGGCGAGGCGTTTTTACCGGTCGGTCGTGCCTCTCGTTGAGGAATCACCTGGTATACGCTGTAGCCCAGTGCCGGAACGTCGGGTGCCACAAGAAGAAGAAGCGACCTTGGCGTGTTTCAGGCTGCCATCTCGCTGCGTTCCGCCTCCAGCACCTGAATCAGCATGGTTTTCCCGGAGAGTCTACAGTCAGCCGATGATTCCGGTTCGGCGAAGCCAACGTCCACCTCGGCTACATCCGTGCGTGACCAACCCAGGTTGTTGAATACCACCACAGGAACACCATCACCGGTCGTATCGATCTTGGAGGTCAAGCCGTCCAGCGCTGTCCCAACCATTTCGTCACCCAGACGCTGGGAGAACTCATAGCTCCGCACGCTGTCCGCGTACACTTTATCTGTCATCACGCCCGAAGCCAGGTCATGCGTTTGATTGAAAAGCACGGGCTCCCAGGCGCGAGCCAGGTCTTCTCGCTTAACCGGGACACCTAACCATTCAGCCAAGGTGTCCAACTTCTCCGCCGTGGTCAAGAGACGTTCCATTCCGCGGTTCCACTGCTTGATGTCACTCCTGCTGCTGTAGACGCCCTGGAAGAGAGGATTCAAGTCTGCTGTGACAACGGCCCGGCTACCGTGATTCTTGACAGTCGCTTCATACTCAGTGGGTACGCCAAATCGGACTGAAAACGGCATGTTCCCCTTTCGATTCAACTCCTCCACCATGGCGGGGAGATGTTCTTCGGGCTCAGCAACCGCAGTGGTCATTGCCCATGAGACCCGGTCCACTCCCCGGGCCAAGGGCTCCAGGGCGGTACATCGATCGAGGGTAAAACGTTCAAATTGCGCAGCATTCCTGGGCGTGTTATTGAACCCATGGACACCTTGCCCCAAAACGAATGCAGGGATCTGCGTACCATCGATTCCTTGCAACAGAAACTCAGGAGCTGTTTCGGGAGTTAAAACTCCCCGGAAGAACCAGTAGGACTTGAAACCCGCCAGCTTGAGCAATTGTGGCATCTGGGCGTGGTGCCCAAATGTGTCCAGCGCCCAGCCCACCGTGATGTCGAGGCCCAGCTTGTCTTGGAAGTACCCTTTTGCGTAAAGCGCCTGGCGAACCCAGGATTCACCGCTGGGCATGTTGACATCCAGCATGATATCGGTCCCGCCGACAAGTTCGAGCCTTCCCTCTGCCACAAACTTTCTGAATGTCGCTTCCTCTTCGGGATATCGCTCGAGAAACGGCTTGATAAACGCCATCTGATCGAGCACGAACCGATAGTCAGGATGAGTCTTCAAGAGTCCCAGCACGTTAAGGATGTGCGGCACTCCAATTTGAAGATATTCTTCCCGAGTCTTGAAGACGGCCCCCTCCCAATGGATGTGGGGAATAATCCATAATGTGTCCCGATTTTGAGTGGCCGCTTTCTGCTCCGTCGTGACTGCCTCGGGAGAAACCACCCTACTGCCCGCTGCCTGGATGGACATTCCTCTGGAACCAAAGATCGCCGTGCCCAACACCATCACACACACCCATCGCCAGTTCATGATGCCACCTCGTTTCTGTTGAAGGAAATCTCCAAATTCACTTTTACTTTCACCAAGAATCGCACCTCGGCCGAGCTTTCGTTGCAACCTCAAATTGCCCTGGATTCTTTCTACGAGGCTATACCCAGACACCTGGGGTCTACGCTTAGGAAATGGACATTGCGTCTCTTAGCTAGTCCTTTCCCGGAGGGCGCCTCTCGCTCCTCTGGAGCAGGTGATTGATCGCGTGAGAGTGGAGGAACGATTTGGCCGCTCATTCCAGCCTGAGGATTGACACGCCCTCGAACGGCACGTTGATCCGCACCATACTCCCTTGAATGGCAACCTCCTGCTCACCATAGAGGTCGGTCGCGCGGCGGTACCTCGTTGGGAGCTTGACGCTGGCAGTTTGGTCCTCGACTGTGTCGTTAAACACAACCAGCAGGCTCCGCGTGGGGCCTTCGATCAGCCTCGGTCGGACCTTATCCGCCGTAACCAGGGGCTGGACCACACGGGTTACAATCGTTCGCAACAACTCGATCCCGCCTTTATCGCCGCCCTCGATACTGGCGCCGAGGTTGGTGCCGAAGTAGTAGACTTGGCCCTTCCCCAACTTCTTCATGACAGCCACCGGGAGGCCCTGGCACTTGGCGATACAGGACGCAGAACTGATCTCGACCGGCGTCAAGAAGGTGTGCCCCTTGACCCGAACCGGGACCGGCTCTGAAAATTCGATTTCCGGCTCGTAGTAGATTCGCTCCGAGGCAGGCAGGTCTCGCGGCACCGTCAGTGGACGAGACTCGGCCCCCACTTTAAGGAAGTAGCTTTCCTTCTCGCGGAAACCAAAGGCGTCTGTCAGACCATAGGGAGGAACAACCGGATTGTTAAAGCAGTGTTCATCATATAGACCGAAAGCCGTTTCCAGAATCAGCGTCCCGCCCGTCTCAACGAAGCGCTGCAACAACCTGCAGGTATCTGCCTTGCCGATCAGGTGCCAGGGCACAATGATGACTTTGTACTTGGCCCCGTCAAGGCTGGAAGGCTCGATAAAGTCAGCCCACAAGTCGCTGGACCACAAGGCCTTGTAGTAGCCGCGGAAGGAGTCAGTTGAAGAACTCTCCTCGGCACTCATGGCGAAGGTTAGCAGGGCGTTGTCTTGATCGAAAAGGATCGCCACTTCGGGCTTCGGCCTATAGTCTTTAATGACATCCCAATGAGCCTGGATCAGTCGGTTGTCTTCGGCAGCCTCTAAGGAACGCTCGCTGGGCGAACCATCCCGCTCGACAAGTCCAAACCCTGTGGATTCAAACCCGGTCGCTTCCGTATGGTACGCCCAATAAAGGAGCCCCTTGGCACCCGATGCTACTGCCATCCAGTTCCACAGGCGAATGTCGCGAGGTCGCATATTCGAACTACGCCATAAGCCGTTGCTAGCATGCCCTCCCTGTAACTCTGTCATCCAAAATGGCTTCTGACCGGCGTTACACCGCGTGAGCTCCAGCTTGGCAGCTCCTATGTAGGGCGGGGCTTCATCCCACCGGGGGAACATCGATAGCCCCCAGACTTCGACCACTTCTGCCAGCCGCCAACTATTGTTGCCCATCAGAGCTATAGGTTCAACCGCTGCCTGCCTCCCGGCGTGGCTCTCCAGCAGATGCTGCGGATCCGCAGCCCGCACGTTGTCCGCTCGAAAGCGCATCTCGTTGGTGCTTCGTTCAATGATGAACCGGCGCCAATCAACCCAATCGAGATACGTCCCCTTAAGGCGTGGCGGGTCGACCACCTTCCAGTCCGAGTATTTCCGCACCCAGGCCTCGTTGAGCCGGCCGATACTCCCATAACGGCGCTCGAGCCAATGCTGAAATTCAGCAATGGTTCTGGGGCAATAACAGAACAAGCGCTCATCCACCTTGGCCGTAAAACGATGCGACCACGACCCCTCGAGGTGAGGCTCATTCCACACATCGTAGGCGTACATCGAAGGATGCGCCCCCACCACCTTGGCCATTTCGCGGATGTATCTCCCCCCGGCCTCCCGCACCGGTTCCCAGTCGAGGCACAGTCCTGGCCAGCCCCCGCTGATGTTGTTACCGCTGCCGCCCAGCCTATGGGGTAGGTCCCTCGCGTCCAGATAGCGCGTCTCCGGGTGGGCCGCCTCGAACCAATAGGGCGCGCCCTCCGTGATCACACCCATCAAAACCCGGAGCCCGAATTCGTCGCAGTAGCCCATCACTTCCTCAAGTTCTTCAAAGTCGAAACGCCCCGGCTCGGGATTGTAGTAACCCCAGGAAGCGTAAATGCGGATGATGTTGAACTTGTATTCTTGAGCGAACGTCTTCAGCATCGCCCGACGCTGCGAGCGGGGAGGGTTCGGGGGACGATAGAAAGCCGAACCATAAATGAAAGGTTGAGTGACGCGAGGTAGTGGGCTTGCCATCTCTGCGGATGGGGCCGGCGTTTGACTAGCGAGGAGCCGCATCCCTCCCCATGAAAGACCGACCGTTCCTGTCGCTGCACGCAGAAATTGCCGACGCGAAGATGCCATGTCATTCCTCCTCTTCGTTCCGATCTCGGGTGTGTTCTCAAAACTCCTGGCTGGATAGAACAACTTCAAGTTTACTTATCACTGCTCCAGGCTAGCCAGTTTCTGCAGCGAAACTCGGAAGCCTTTGTTGGGAGGGTGTTTCAGAGTTTTCGAGGCTCGGCCCCCTGTGCCCGTAGCCTGGCCTGCGCACTTAACCGATGATGAGGTCGACGCGTTGGGTGTTAAACGCGTAATAGGGCATCAGTCGGCGCATGGCGCGTACGCGTTCCGGCGGGTTCATCTGTCTCGACTCCCGCCTAAATTGCTCAAGCTCCTCTTTACTGCCCTTTCGCTGAAGGTCAGACCAGACGATCCAGAACGACTTGCCGTCTCTGGCAATCCACCTGGGAGCGATGATCGGCATATAGGCCCGTGAGCCAGGATCGTTTCCTGGGGTCCACGCCGTGTCCTCATATATTTGTGTCCAAGGCCCCCATGGGTTCGGGGCGGTCCAGAAGCCGATATAACAGGGCTTCACGAATCCAGCACCGTCGGGTCCAGTTCCGTTGCCCCAGTTGGCCATCATATACAGCCCAAGCGGCGCATTAAACGCGACGCTCGGTTGCCAGGCATGAGGAACGCCGAGGCTATTCACCCAACCGCTCGGGAACGTATGAACCACCGCACGTGCCTTGATGTCTGGTGTCCAGCTCCCACTACCATCTGATTGCAGACCGGCGAAGAATTCGTAGGAGGGCCGGTCAAGGAGGCGAGTCTTCGGCACGCGGCAGAGGACAAGCTGGTTCATGGTTCCTTCGGTGTTACCGTTGCACGCATAGAGGTAAACGTAGCCATCCCGATTGTCTTCATAGTTCCGACCCATTTGCACCAGCGACAACAATGAGAAGGCATTTTGAGGTTCTTCGAAAAAGAGCATGTTCTTCCGAGAGCGACTCTCCCATCCCTCCCACACCACCGGTGTCGAACCATCCTGGTTGCACCAGCTGCGTCCGTTGTCAGGCGAATAGATCAGCTTGGTGCCGATGAAGTGAACCTCGCGCGAGGAGGACGTCCCCCGGTTCAGGGTGTTGAGGAACTGGTAGACATGCTGGTCTAGAGCGATAATGCCGAAATTCGTATAAGCCGGAGGGGCATTCTCGCGATCCGAGGGTTGCAGAAGGTCTGGATAGCCAGGAAGATCTTGAAAAGTCGCATCCTGCGGGCCATTACTGATGGTGAACATTCTGCTGGTATACACTCTCTCCGGGTTGTTCGACCATCCCATTCCGCCCCCCATAGACACAAACTGCCGGTCGTCCGCTGCCCAGCTCATGTGCCATTCCGCCCCGTGTCCCCCAAGTCGAAGCGTGGTTTCTTCGCGGCGAAGGACCGATTTGATACGCGCTGCGTTGTTGAGTCCGGGAACCGGCTTCGAGTTCCCCTGATTGTCGCTGGAACGGGCTACTTGAGCGGAGGCTGCACCAACAATGCCGGAGCCGGTAAAGAAAAGAAAGGCGCGACGCGTCAACATGGGTGTCTCCCAAAGTACGTTTCACTCTCCCGCGATCGGCGCAGCGAACCCATCACGGTCGCGTACTATGACGCGATCGTCTTCAAGCGGGTTGGGATGCCAGCCTGCACGATCAGAGAGTGGCATTAGGCCTGCAGATCATCCAAGCACACGAAAGTGCAGGAGCAGAGCATCCTCATCACTCAAACTGCCGTTAATTCATCTACCTGGCACCGACAAAAGCCGGATCCTTGTGTGTCAATGGTTTTGTCGAGAGTGTTATGGGCATGTAATTGAGCTTGTACAATGCCGAGTCCAGGCCGCCCTCCGGTTTGGTGAAAAAGCCGGTTGCGTAAAAGAAAGCCTGTACCGTACTGTCATCCTGCTTCGTCTGGAAACGCTGCCCGATAATCGGCGTATACCACCCCAGCCGTCCGGTGTTGAGGGACTTGATCTTTGTCCAGGGACCCCAAGGTCTGGGCGCTTCATAGAAGTCCAGCGTGGTACTCAGATCCTTGTTGTCGATGGCCGTTGCAAAACTCACGTGCGTGTAACTCCACACCGGCATGACATAGCGGCGCAGACCACCGATATAAGTCATACCGGTCATGCTGCAGTGTTGCGGATTGGCAATAATGGGAACCGCATCTTCTGATTTGGCCGTCCAGCTCCCATCCTGCATCCCGTCCCCCTTCGTGTAAAACGTCCAGTCAGCCGCCGACAAGTTGGGCAATTGCGTTCTCAACACCCTACCCAGGATGTAGTTGTCTCCCGCTTCAAAGTGGCCGTTGTTAGCAACCGCGTAAACGTATTTATCAGCGTTGTCCACGCTGGCTTCGCCGTCCTTTCCGTACCAAACGAAATAGGGTGCGCCGAATCTCTTCCCGGGAAACATCGGATGGTTGTAGTTGTCGTCTGCAGAACGGGTCCAGGTCTTTCCATTGTCGGTGGATTTGATGATGCTTGAATCACGGAAAATATGCCGACGGCTGGGATCTCCCGATTGCCAGGGATAGTGGCAGCGCGTGACAAACATGTAGAGCACGCCATCGAGGCTGTACGTGTTCATGGTCTTCCAATTGGCTCCGTCCGGGCCAAGCCCGGAGCTATTGGGACTGGATGCGACCGTATCCGGAGTGGCCTTCCAGGACCCGTCGCGGTCCTTAAATGACCAGTCGGCAGCCTTTTTATTGGCCAACTTCCCCGCTGGGACTCGGCCCACGATGTAACTGTCCTCGCCGTCAATGATTCCAGCGTAGGCAGCCGCGAAAATATATTGGTCCGCTTTGTCTACTATCGACTCGTAGTCCTTACTATAGGCGATGAACGTGGGTGCACTAAATTTCGACCCTCGAAACAGCGCAGTCTCGGCAGATGCGTTCCTGGTCCAGGTCTTACCCTCGTCGGCAGAGGTCACCAGGCAGGAATACGGGGCTTGTTTCGCATCAAGGCCGCAGGGTACAAATCGATAGAAAACACCATTTACCTTGAGGCTGTCGCGCGTCCTCCAGCGTGACGTTTCCGGCCCGAGGCTGGGTCGTTCGCGAAAATCCTGCATGCCGTTGATGGAAGTGCCCTTGAGCTTGTCAGGATCACTCCCTTCCAACTTACCGAAAGCGATGGCGTTGCCTGGGATCCCTCCGAAATTGTTGCCATCGTCGTTGCCGGTGTACAAGACATCATCCCGCCCCCAAGTGGGAGCCCACTCGTCACCCTGGCTCGGCTCGATTTGCTGATAGGGAGCGTCAAAGCGGACATCGACGATCGGTTTCGATTCATCCTTTCCCTGACAGGCCTGCAGTGCGACGAAAGGCAAACTCAATACCAACACATTTACGAAATGTCTGGTCAATGGTTTCATAGAGGCTCCTTTGCGGATTTCATTTAGCTGATGATATCCAGCCGGCAGCTAGTTACGTGCGAAGGGGTATCGGCACATTGAGCGACGAGATGAGAGGGGTCCAAGGCCCTCCCTTCGAAACCCTTATTCACCGAATGTGATCCCGACTCTCAGGACGGGACGGCCACCGCAACAGACCACCAACAGCAACTGGAAGAAGAGAACAGCCAGCGTCAAAACACTCTTCCACGCTGGATTGAACACTGGCCTTGAATCCATAGGCCGTTTCGTTATTGTTTGCTTTCAGTTAGTGCGTTAAAGGACAGAAGCAGATCATTGAATAATAGAAAATACCTGTCAAGAGAAAATAATTCATATCATTCAATTACTGATGAACCTTTTTCAATAAACCCGAGACTCGTCGGACCGTGGAGAAAAGCGTCAAGCCGGCCCCAGCAACGCATGACCACACAGCGCAATACGGATCATTTTTCGACAGACCGTACTCATTGTGGTACCGAGGGCCACCAATGGTTTTCAATCATTTGACTTACTGACGGTGACTTCCCTGTTGTGGGTAGCTGCTCATGCGATGACAAGGTCGACGCGTTGCACATTGAAGGCGTAATACGGAAGGAGACGCTTCTTTACTGCCGCCGTAAGATTTGTCTTAGTTTTTTCAGAGTCGGTGACGCCGGATTGAAAATCGGTCCAGACGAGCCAGAATGATTTGCCATCCGGGGCAATCCACTTGGGTGAGATCTGCGGCTGGTAAGCACGTGCTTTAAGATCATTACCTGGCGTCCATGCGGTTTCCTCGTGGATCTGCGTCCACGGCCCCCATGGATTTGGCGCGGTCCAGAAGCCCAGATAGCTCGGCTTCCCGAACCAAGCGCCGTCTGGCGTGCACCCCATGCCCCAGTTGGCCATCATGTAAAGACCGAGTGGAGCGTTGTAAACCACACTGGGGTGCCATCCGTAGGGATGGGCGTTGGTGTTCACCCAGCCGCGCGGGAAAGTGTGCACGACCGCCCGCCCGTTGATGTCTTTGGCCCAGCGGGCGTTGCCATCCGGTCGCATGCCGGCGAAAAACTCATACGCCCCACGATTCAGGATCTGAGCCTTCGACACTCGAAACATCACAAGCTCGTTCATCGTCCCATCGACGATACCGTTGGGCGCATAGACATACACGTATCCGTCTCGATTGAATGCATAATTGCGCCCCATCTGCAGCACGGTCAGCAGCGAGAAGGCACCCTGTGGTTCTCCGAAGAAGACCATGTTGTCACGGGACCGCTGCTCCCAGGGTTCCCACACCACGGGCTTCGATCCATCCTGGTTGCACCAGGTGCGGCCGTTGTCTGGCGAATAGATGAGTTTGACTCCGTGGAAAGCAATCCCCGGCCAGGGTGTGCCATCAGGCCGCCTGCCCAGATGATTTAAGGTGCTGAGGAACTGGTAGAGCCGGCCGTTGAGCGCCAGCGTCCCAAAACAATAGTAACGGCTGATCTCCTGGGTGTTCGGAACACTCACCAGGTTCAACAGCTCAGGATAGCCCGGCAGAAATTCGAATGTGATGTTAGGCGGATTGCCGTTGATGGCATACATTCTGCTATTGAACTCCTTACCGACCATGTCGTATCCGGGCAGACCTGGCCAGCCGAAACCATCGCACAGGCTGACATACTGCCGATCGTCATTGGCCCATGACATGTGCCAGTTGTCTCCGTTGCCTCCAAGCCGAAGGATGGTATCGTCGCGGCGAATCACGGACTTGATGCGGAGTGCTCCGCTGGACACCTTCGAAGGCTTGGATCTCGAGACGTTGCTCTCCATAGCCCCGGCAACCGGAACGACGCTGGCTGCAACGAAGCTGGCGGCGGTCCGGGTCAAAAACTCCCGACGACTAGTCATTGACTCCTCCTCATCAGTTGCTGAACAACTCCCTGTAGCGGCGCTCTGTGAGCGTCGTCGTTCCCCAAACTATCATATTTCGGCGGTCACAGACCGCCGCTACAGCCGTCCAAATTAGAGGAGTTTTGGACAGGGGTAACCATTTATCAATCCCAGAATCGGGTGAGCTGAGGACTAGGTGGGAGTGCCGGTTCTGCTGTCCAAATTCAGTTCTCCGCAAAAGCCAGCCAGGATTGAACCGGAATGGCCTCCAGCAGCGGGGGAGGTTAAGGGCTGGTCCAACCACCTCCACAGCGGCCGATACACAAACGGTTGTTGACGCAGTAAAAGCGACCAAGTTGGAAAGGGACCAACCGAAACGGGCCCTTGCAGGTACTTGAGCAGCAAGACGGCAGGCCGTCAAATCTGGATCTTCAAAGCGTTGGGCTGGTCCCAACGAAGCTTTTTCCAGATTTTGTTTGAGCGTCCGGAAAAAGGTCTCCACCTGCCAACGCTGGTGGTAAGCCAGCCACCGTAGTCGGGCCGAAACGAAAATGATTGGTCAGCAACAAGGGGTGTTCCCAGCCGAACTTCCACTTCCAGCGCAGCAATCTGGTTTGACGATACTACCCAGCTGGATGATCTCATCGGCGGATCGGTCCTTTGGGGTAAAGGCCGTTGTTCCACCACGCGGTAACGGGCATCGTCGCGAAGGCGCGTGACAAAGACGCGGTCAGTTGTTCGAACCAGGCATAATCGACAGGCTCGGTCGAAGACCACAATGCCGGGTTGGAAACGCTGGCCGATCAGGCCACCTGGATTTCTTGGACTTTGCCGGGGGTGATCACCACTAATTGCGGGAGATAGCATTGATGATCCAGCAATAGGTGCAGCTTGACCGCTCCCTTGCTCCGCTTGTAGGCCAGTCATAGAGGAAGCACACAAATCGATCGGTACTATCAAGCTCAGCAGACGATGTCGAAAACGAAAGGGTCGTGGAAATCTCATTTGACGACAGCGTTGATAGAGCTGCTCAAAAACACGAAACATTGCCACGGGCGTTGTTGGTTGGCGTAAGCCAAGGTGGAGCGCTTGGGGGCAGCAGCCCAGTGCACAACCGGCCTTCACAACTGGCCAGCCCGCCGCAGATTTCGCGCAACGACTGGGCTGACCCAGTGACAAAGCAGCTGTGGCCAGTTGCACAACAACTGAACCCGCGTGCCGCTCAGCTTGATGCTGTCGAACCACTGTTCGAACTCAGTCGTGGAAATAGCTGGAGCAGTTGGGAAGATGCTACATACTGGGCATGGTGGAATCTCCGTTTTGTTGTACAACTCCACCTCAACTTATAGGGCATTCCACCTCCCTCGAAAATGCTAATTTGGACAAGCCTGGTCACAGACCGCCGCTACAGCCGCATACGTGGGCACTGGCCGACATTGCCTTCCCGTCGATGGTGATACTAGTGGGTTCTTTGGGAGGCTCAGCAAATTCTAACACGGGATTGAAGGTATGCGCCCCGCTTTCAGCTTAATCTCGATCGAAGGCGACTTGACGATCAATCGCATCGCCCGGCCTCCGGGCTGTAGGACGGAAAGTTGATTCGCGCACCGCTCACTTCCAGCGCGGGCGGCGCCGCACTTTAAGTCAGAAAATGAGTGAATCGTCCGGCTATGGCAGGAGGTAAGACTATCAACGGATGCCACCCTTTCTTTACTTATCATGTCCAATTGGGAAGTCCTCCCGCTCATGAATAACGAGACCCTCTGACCTTGGAGTTTGCACTTGTTCTAAGAAACAGACTGGTATATGAACTATGCCGGTCTGGAGAATTACTGGTCCGGTAGCTCGCGGCGTCGGTCTATTCTGACAGGCGTCGATTTCGATTCCGACTGATCTTGAAGGTCTCATGAAGCGGATGCTCGTCACGGGCGCCACTGGAAATGTCGGCCGGCAGATCGTCTCTCGCCATATTGCCGACCGATTGCCGCGTTCGCGCACTGACCCGCAACCCGGCGCCAGCTTCCGCCTCACGTCGAGGTGGTTCGCGGCGATCTCACCGATGTCAAGTCTCTCGACCGCTGCCTGCATGACGTCGATGCCGTCTTTCTCGTGTGGACAGCCCCGTTGAGGCCGCGCCCGCGGCGGTGCCGGATCGCACAACAGGTTCGGCGAATCGTGCTCACCTCGCCGCACAAGACACCATCCGTTCTTTCAACAGCCGAATCCCTCCGCGTGCTGCATGAGGGCTCGAGCGGTTGATTGAAGAGTCTGCGACAGAGTGGACGTTCCTGCGGCCCGGAATGTTCGCCGCCAATGCCGGTCCTGGTGGGCTCCGCAGATCCCGCCGGCGATGTCGTGCGCTGGCCCGCCGCCACCTCGACGGCCCCGATCCACGAGAGGACATCGCGGTCGTGGTGCGGGCGCTGTTGGAACCCGGGCACGACGGGGCGGAATGTGCTGACCGGTCAGTCGCTCAGCCAGAGCAGGTAGTTACGATCGGCGAGGTGATCGGCGAGAGCAGTTGCGTTGAAGAGCTGTCTCCCGAGCAGGCACGACGCGAGCTGGGCGGTCGGCATCAGTTGTAACGATGTTGCTAAGTACCTGGGCAGCGCTCGGGCAACGGCGTACGTCATCCACGGTCGAAGCGGTTACCGGGACCCAAGCGCGGAGATTCCGTGACTGGGTGACCGACAATGCCAGGTTTCAACTTGACGCTAGCGGGTTGCTGAAGAACTCGGTCGAGATCCCATCTGGAATTGTAGCGGCGGTCTGTGACCGCCGAATCCCGAATGGTTCGTTTGGTTACGCCAGGTCGGCGCTCAGAGCGCCGCTACAACTGTAGCTGATTCTGTCGCGGCGGTCTTGACCGCCGAATCCCGAATGGTTCGTTTGATCACGCCAGGCCGGCGCTCATAGAGCACCGCTACAACAACAGCTGATTCTGTAGCGGCGGTCTGTGACCGCCGAATCCCGAATGGTTCGTTTGATTACGCCAGGCCGGCGCTCATAGAGCGCCGCTACAATGAGATTTTCAGCAACCTGCCTGCTGCGTGTTTTGGAAATAGTTGGTGAAGGAATTTGGTTCAGCAAATGATTCGACCTTGGACGGTTTGTCTATTCACCTTGGCTCTCATTGCGCCTGCATTTTGTCTTTTTTGTTGGGCCGGTGTTCCCTTGAAAGCAGACTTCACGGCGGCACATGCCTGGCGGACAGTCCATTTTCCAGGTTCGAAACCGAGTCCGGAAGACCTCCCGATTTCTTTTAGCTATCATGGCAGAACCTCTTCTGAGTTGCTGAAAGAATGGAAGTTCAATTCGCAGGTCAGGCCCGGTCCAGAGGGGACGGCTGGATGGATTTATGAGTACGTCAGCAGTGATTCAGTCCTTCGTTTGCGCTGCGAGTTGACGTGGTACAGCGATTTTCCGGCACTCGAATGGGTGCTTTCTTTTGAAAATGTCGGCGAACACCCTTCGGGAATTCTCGAAGACATTTTGCCTCTTGACACGCAATTTAAAGTTCAAACCAAGGACATTCGACTTCGCTATGCGAAGGGAGCCAGCAACCAACCATCCGATTTCTCTCCCCAAGAGACCGCGATTGACCCAGAGAATGAGTATCGTTTTGGCCCGAACGGCGGCCTCTCATCCAGTGGGGCAGCCCTGCCTTTTTTCAATTTGATGACCCGCACTCAACCCGGGCTGCGGGCAAATCTCGATGAAGAAATGACTGGTGGTACCGTTGAGAACCGCAATGTGATTGTCGGTATTGGGTGGAGCGGACAGTGGAAAATGAATGTTGCCCGGAGGAGAAGCGATCTTGCTGTTCAAGCCGGGATGGAACGGACACGGATTCAATTATTCCCCGGGGAACGAATTCGAACACCGCGAATTCTTCTTTTGTTCTGGAGTGGCAATGAATGGGTGCGAAGTCAGAATCTACTACGGAGTTTCCTGCTAGCGCATCACACTCCACGGCCTGCAGGACAGCTCCCCCTTCTGCCGGTTGCTTCCATCCCATGGTTTCAGTACGAGTATGGCAATAAAGCTAATGCGAAAAACCAAATGGAAGTCGCCCAATTCTTTCACAAGAACGCTATCCCGATAGATACCTTCTGGCTGGATGCAGGCTGGTTTGAAGGGGGCTGGCCCGACGGGGTGGGCAACTGGTTTCCCAAAAAAGACTTTTTCCCCGGCGGATTGAGGCCACTATCCGACACGATTCACCGGTTGGGCTACCGATTCCTGGTATGGTTCGAACCCGAAAGGGCTGCTCCTGGAACTTGGCTGGAAAGGTCGCACCCAGAATGGCTTCTAGATTCGAGAGACGCTGACCCGAAGCGCAAATTGCTCAACTTGGGAAACCAACTCGCGCGGCATTGGCTCATCGAGCGCGTCAGCGGACTAATCGAACAGGAAGGAATTGATATCTATAGGCAGGATTTTTCTTTGGAGCCTTTGGAGAATTGGCGTCAGCATGACAACCTGGACCGTCAAGGCATGACCGAGATTCTTTATGTCCAAGGTCTGTATGAAGTCTGGGACGCCTTGCTGCAACACCACCCTTCGCTGCTGATCGACAATGCTGCCAGCGGCGGCAGGAGACTGGATTTGGAAACACTATCCAGAAGCATTCCTTTGTGGCGATTTGATTACTTCGGAGGAGAAGTAACAGCCTTCCAGGCTCACAGTGTTGGTTTGGGACTTTTCATCCCTTTGAGTGCCACCGGAATGCCACCCACCAAGAATAACCCCATGGCAGAAATTCCGGACCCCTATACGACACGCAGCCTGATGAGTGCTGGGATGGCTCTAACCTGGGACATTCGAAAATCCGATTTTAACGTTCCCCTCGCCAGGAAATTGGTTAGAGAACAGAACGATATTCGCAAGTATTTCTACGGAGATCTCTATCCTCTTACGGAAATCACTTCCAGTGAACAGAAGTGGTTTGCTTATCAGTATCACAGGCCAGACTTGCGGGAAGGAATGATAATGATCTTCCGTCGAGCCAGTGCCAGTGACAAATCTATAGTGCTGCAGTTGCATGGCCTGGAGGAAGGAAAGACTTACGCAATCAGCGACAGGGAGCGTGGAACCACGTTGAAGATTTCGGGCAGGAAATTGACCATGGGGCTTTGGCACACATTGCCCAGGCCTCGCTCTTCTTCCCTCTTGATCTATAAAGAAATCTCAAAATCTGAATAGCTATCCAAGGGCATCTTCCTCCGTTGATTCAATGCTGAGTTAACTACAGCGGGTCGTTGTTGCCGCGGATTCCAGCTATCAAACTTCCATCGCAGCCAGCTGTCACCCAGACACCAAAGTATTTATTTTTGATTGACGATCAATTTCCCCAGATCGACGTCGAGGGTTGATCCCCGTCTGCCGCTCCATCTTTCCAACAAGTTACAGGCCCGCTTTAAGCCAGCTTGGTCCTTCATTTCTCTATAGAGTTAGAAAACAACACCCCCAATTTATTCGCCAATTGCACCCTCATTCCCTTAGCGCTCTAGTAGAGATGTTTTGATGCAAGTCTAACAGACACCCAAGCGAAATGCTGGGACTTAAGGATCCCGATGGCAATACCTCATTGAAAATCAAGGAGTTCTCGGCATCAGCTGGAAATCCAGCCCGCCTCACCCTCTGATCTTTTCAACTTGAGAGCCCTTACATCCCCCTTAATACCCGGCCCAGTGAGGAGTCAAAAGACACACCCAATGGGCGAACAGACTCATCTCGAAGCAAAGTCGTCTGTGGGTAATTTACTGGTGGCCAAGCGTATATTCATTAACTGTAAGGAATCTTGAAGCAGGTTGTTGTTTAACGGTTATTGGAACTGAATTTGCTATTTCAAGATATTGGCCTTTGGGTGGAAGGAGCTAAGTCATGTGAATTTTCTGTCACATTAGATCCCAATCGCACTTACTTGGGGGAGGGGGAAATGTCATGAGGAGGTAACTGTCATGAAACCTTACCCCTTGTTGGACCTACGCTCTGTGCTATGTCTCTTGGTAATCGTCGCCCTGGTGATAAGCGTTCCCGTGATCATGAGCGGTCAGGAAACGCCAAAACTCAAGAAGACCACGGCCCCCTCAACATCACCCGCATCAGGAGCTGAAATGTATAAGGCGTACTGTGCCGTCTGTCATGGGGTGACTGGCAAAGGAGATGGCCCGGCGGCACCAGCGTTAAAAGCCCATCTGTCGGATCTTACAACCCTGGCGCAACGAAACAACGGACAGTTTCCCTCGCTAAAGGTGAAAAGCATCCTGGAAGGAAAGGACTCTGTAGTAGCCCATGGCAGCAAGGAAATGCCCGTTTGGGGCCCTGTGTTCCTCGGACTGACTCCCAATCGGGACAGAACCATGGTAACGATGCGGGTCACAAACCTGACCAATTACCTTGAGTCGATCCAGACAAAGTAGCAACGGAGCATCCCCTGCACGTGTCATCATTCATGCAGCGGAGATGATGGAATGATGCTCCGCCATAATGTTGCATTCCGGCGGTCATAGACCGCCGCTACAATTTCAAATCGGAAATCGTTGGAAGCGATAGGCTAATTCCGGGCCGTCCGAACCGTTGTAGGCAAGTTGCGCCACCAGCATTGAGAATGGTTCGATATGGC
The DNA here is from genome assembly GCA_046331665.1 of Terriglobia bacterium. Lineage (GTDB taxonomy): Bacteria > Acidobacteriota > Terriglobia > Versatilivoradales > Versatilivoraceae > CAWBAT01. The sequence goes on from JAXLQK010000037.1 coordinate 39,596, forward strand.
GGGCCATGGACAATAGGCCCATGTCGACGGGGTTAAATCCTGCATCGCGGATCAGGCCGGCGACTGTCTTCTTCGCCCTTTTAACGTCTCCACAATAAATTAGGTCCGGCGCGGTTCTCCTGCCGCGTCTCTCGAACACTGGAAACAACACTTCGCTGGGAACGGTGCTGAAGGCCGAGACCACATGCGCTTTCGGGACTTTAGCCGCCAAGGCTTCCGCCCCAGAAGTGGTATGCCCGATGACCAGGCGGGTGTCGTCTTTGCTCATGGGTAGGGAGCATGTCAGCAGGACCCTTCCCGATAGAGTGCCCGCCTGAGCTAATACCTCATCCACGCGCGTCCAGTGGACGGCGAGCAGGACGACATTCGCGTCTTTCGCGGCCTCGGCGGGTGTTCCCACGCGCGCAGTTTTCCCTGCCTCCTTCGCCAAGCGCTCCAGCTTCTGGCGACTGCGAGAGTAGCTAAAAACCACCTCATGGCCTGCCCGCGCAAAAATGGTTCCCAGCTTACTGCCCATCAATCCAGAGCCAAGAATGCCGATACGCATACGCTCTCCGAAACCGTTCGTCGAAATTTTAGCATTCCCCTGTCATTCCGGCTAATGCTCCGCTGAATTTCGCTAAGGAACTATTTGCATCACGAGATCAGGAGACCGCAGACAATCTTCACCAAATTCCCCTCACAGACAGCCTGCCTTTGATACGCAAAAGAGGTTCGTATATAATAATGAAAAGCAACTCATTCGTATCCCTAAAGACCTGCAAATTAGAACATCACTTGAGGAACCCTCATGAAACGACATGGCAGAGGTCTCATGATCACTGCTTTAGTTGTATTACTCCTAACTCCCGCCCCCGTCTACCCCCAGATCTTGAATCCTTCTTATCTCTCCGAAATGCCGATGCCGGCGCGCATCCTTGCAGAGATCAAAGGCAAGGATACCGAAGATACCGGTGAGCGGCAGATGGGTGCTTTCATGGCGCTGATCAAGATCATGGACGATATGGCCTGGGGTCTCGGACATCGCTATGTCGACCCCGCTGACACCCGGAAGCAGACGCCGGACGAGGGCCGCATCCGGCTGGGCTATCAAACCGCCTACGCCGATCTCTGGCACAAGGTGACTAACAAAGAAGGTCACGTTTACGACCACGACCGTGATCTTCTCAACGAGATCCTCAACAAATTCTTTTCAGAAAACTTTCGCACGCTGTATTCCAATTCCAACGCGAACGCCGCTGCGGCGTACAAGGCTCACCAGGAAAAGATGTACGGGAATCCAGCGAACGCGGCCCCGGCCCAGCCGGCAAGTCAGGCGGCGGCTCCAGGGAGTCAAACGGAGCTGAGACGTTGCGTCGCCTCGGGTCGAAGCCTGCGCACTTGCATGACAGAAGGGATGGGAAGCGGTTTTGAACAAATGATTGGCATCAGCCTGAAGCAGCCTGTTCCGGCCGGTTTTCGCATGACCGGCGACTATTCAAGCAGCAGCGGCTTCCGGTTGATCTTTGAACCCGAACAGGTGACCATGGTTTGTCGCGGAGTCCCCGCACCCCGGCCTTATACCGTCCAAATCACGGACACGCAGGCGCTCGTTACCATTCAAAACGAATCCAAGTCCGTGGTCTTTTCGTTGCGCCCGGATGGAAAGCTGTCGGGATCCGGGCCGATCCACCTGACAGGTCAGGTCCCGACTGGCTCACATACCCAGCAGACCATGGGCATGACAACCCAGAAGACGACTGCCACCCGAGAACTGACTCCGCTCGAAGCAGGTAACAGACAGGACGCGATCCGAAATGGCCAGGTGTTTACCGTCCAGGAAGACGCGACCCAGTTGGTTTATGGGCCAACCGGCACGCAAACGGTTACCGAATTCACAACCAAGGCCGCCGATTGTACTCTTGGCCTCATGTCGCCCATTGGATCCAGCCCACTTCCGCATCTCCCCAAGAACGATTTCGATGTGCTCACCACCATTGGCGCCGGCATGGGCACATTGATGAAGGGCGGGAATCTTAACGATGCAACTAAAGAAATGCTTTTTCCTGAAGACGAAAAGAACATCGTTCCGGGCCTTCGCATGAACGGCTATTACTCAGGCGAAAGCGGCTTCAGCCTTCATTTCCATCCTGAATCAGTGACGGTGGGATGCGGGGATGCGGAACGGGCACTGCAGTATTCGGTAGAGCACTCCGGCAACAAGACCATGTTGGTCATCAAGGACACTCCCAATCCAATCGCCCTCCAAATCATGCCTGACGGGTCGATTTCCGGCGAGGGAACGGTTCAAGTGAATGGCAGAATCATCACGGGAACAACCGACGACATGAACAATCCCTTCGTTTTTGCACCGCAGGTGGCTCGCTGTTCGGTGGGTCGCCTGGTTGCGGGTGAGCCCGGAACGAGACCGCCCGCCGTGACGCCTCCATCACCCCCCGCCCAGGTATCGTCAGCCACTGATACCGGCTCGCGGCCCGCGACCGTAGCTGGCACATCGTTGAAGATCACGGCGGGTCCGGGTGTGAGCAGTCTGCTGGCAGGCAAGGCACTGGTTGTATTAAAGGACAACCTGGAAAATATTTTGGGATCCGTCGGCATCAACGCCCCAGCGGGAAGCAGCCGCATTTCGGCATGGACCCATGCCTGTGAACACTCGCCCCGTGATGCGCTGTGCCAGCAAGGCGCCACCAGTCTCGCTCCTTATATCGTGGCTAAAACCGGGTTCGATGGAAACGGAGTGGCAACTTTTAATAACGTGCCGAGTTCTGGAACCTTTTTCGTTCTGGCTGACACCTCTTATGCACACCATCTCATTTGGAATCTTAGGGTCGATTTGCATCCCGGGGCCAATGCCATCGTATTGGACGAACGCAATTCATCCCCCATTGATCGTTAACGGGAGTATTTTGTGGACCCGCGTATCTTCAGTGAGCTTTCTCAGTCGAGGTGGCACAATTACAGAGCTGCACGTACTGCCAGGCCAGCGGGCGCATCCGTTGTCCGCATTGCGGCGGCGGCCACCTATAGCAGGTTGCTGAAAAACTTGGTCGCCCAAAGCATGGGAACTGTAGCAGCAGTCGATGACCGTCGAATCACGCGTGGTTCGTTCGATCACACCAGATCGGCGCTCATAGAGCGCCGCTACAACTGGAGACGCCGCGCCCTCGCGGCGCATGGTTTGAAATCCACCCCTCTATTGAAGGGGAATGCGGGACGGGAGCGTCCCGAATCCACGAGCTCCAATTCTCTCCGGCCGGAGCCAAAAACCCGGGTTGTCCAAATTAATTTTTCGGATCTCGTAATTTGGAAAGCATAGGTCTGTGACCACCGAATTGCACTGACATAGCAAAGACGGCGCTCATAGAGCGCCGCTACAGCACCAAGCTGATTAATCAGACCGCTTTTGAAAAAGTTAGGCCAGAATTTTAAGTGCAACATTACCGGCAACATCGGTCAGCCGGAAGTTCCGTCCCGCGTAAGGATAGGTCAACCGTTCGTGGTCGATGCCGAGGAGATGCAGCATCGTGGCATGGAAGTCATGAATGTGCATGCGATCTTCTACCGCGAAATAGCCATAATCGTCGGTTGCCCCATAGACCATTCCACCACGCCACCCCCCGCCATCCACATGGTGTACCCGTAGGGGCTATGGTCGCGGCCGTCGCCGCCCTCGGAGATTGGCGTCCGGCCGAACTCGCCACCCCAAATCACCAGAGTGTCCTGGAGTAGACCCCTGGCCTTCAGATCGTACAGGAGACCGGCGATCGGCACGTCCACCTGTTGTGCCGTCCGCGTGTGAAGGCGGATCAGTTCTCGGTGCGCGTCCCAACCGACTTCATTCCCGGGTCCATATTCGTGGTTGATTTGGACGAAGCGTACACCGCGCTCTGCCAGGCGTCGAGCCATCAGGCACTGCCAGCCGAAATCCCGCGTTGGGGGCTCGTCGAGACCATAGAGTTTCCTGGTGGCGCTGGACTCCCGTGAAATGTCGAATGCCTCGGGTGCCGTCATCTGCATGCGAAAGGCCAGCTCGAAGGCCTGGATGCGCGCCTCCAATTCGTCGTTTTGAGAGCGGAATGCATTCGCGCGATTTATTTTCTGGATCATGTCCAGCTCGTAGCGCTGCTGTTCGGGGGACAAATTGAAGTTTTTCAGGTACTCGATTGGTTCTGTCAGGTCTGCAACCTTCATTCCGCCATGGCCGACCGCTGTCCCCTGGTAAGCTCCGGGCAAGAAGGCGGAACTCCATTGCTTCGCTCCGCCGTGCTCAAGGCCCGGTTTCAAGGTGATGAAGGCCGGCAGGTTCTGGTTCTCGGTACCCAGCCCGTAAATGACCCACGAGCCCATGCTTGGCCGGGTGAAGTTAATGGAACCGGTGTGCAGCTGCAGGTGGGCACCGCCATGCGCGACACTGTCGCCCACCATAGACCGGAGAATGCATAAGTCATCTACAGACCGGGCAACGTTTGGAAACAATTCACTGACTTCAATGCCACTCTGCCCGTATTTGCGGAACGTCCAAGGAGACTTGAAGAGGTTTCCCACCGATGCCGGGGCAAAAGCAAGGGGCCGTTTGAAGGGCAGGGGTTTTCCGTGATCTCGAGTGAGCAAAGGCTTCGGATCAAAGGTGTCAACATGGGACGGCCCTCCAGCCATAAATAGAAAGATGACCCGCCTGGCACGTGGGGGGAAATGAGGTTTCTTCGGTGCCAGCGGACCTATTGGCTCTTGCGCAGATGATTCTTCCGCCAGCATGGAGACGAGACCAGCGAAGCCAAATCCGCACGCAGCCTGCCGTAGCACGTGCCGCCTGGAAACTGGAGAAACCGAGTTGACGAGCATCAGAGCCTTTCAATACACGTAAATGAAATCGTTAGAAGCAGCCAACGAATGGCACAAGCTCGACCATGACATGCGCCTTTCCTCGCTATTATCCGATTTGCCTGGAAAACCTGCGACGTACTGCCGAGCTTCTTCCAACTCCGCCGTTGAAGGCCGGCGGGCCAACAACAGGATCCAGGCGTGCTCGATCCGGCGCCTCACCTCTGAATCGTCGGCAAGCAACTTGTTCGCCAGCGCGTCCATCCGTTCGGACACGAATTTGCTGTTCATCATATATAGCGCTTGAGGCGCGACATTTGTTGGCAAGCGTGCCTCATTGCTGGTGGTGGCATCACCGAAGTCGAAGAGGTTCAGGACGGTTGCCAGATTCGAACGTCGCAACGGCAGGTACACCAGGCGGCGTTTGCTCTCTTCCGGGTTGAAACTCTTCCGGTCGTCGCTGAATTCAACATCGGTGCCGACACCTTTCTGCAAGGTTCCTCCCATGCCAAGGTCCAGCGAACCGTCAATCCAGAGCAGCGAATCCCGAATTTCCTCAATATCGAGACGCCTTATCCGGAAACTTGATAACAAAAGATTGTCCGGATCCTTCCGGCGCGATTCTGGCGAGGCTTCGCTGCTCATCTGATAAGTACTCGATAACATGATCAGGCGGTGCATCGCCTTGACGGACCAACCGCACGCAACAAACTGGCTGGCCAGGTAATCGAGTAATTCTGGGTGTGTCGGTTCTTCGCCTGTCATGCCGAAATTACTGGGTGTGTGTACAATCCCCTCTCGAAAGTGCCATTGCCAGATACGGTTGACCATCACACGCGCCGGCAGAGGATTCCCCGGCTGGGTCAACCAATTGGCCAACTCAAGGCGTCCACTTCCATGGGTGATGGGCAGTTGCTGATCCCCCGCCAGGACCAGCGGCAAACGCTTGGGAACGATTTCCGCCTTTGCTTCGTGATTGCCACGAATGAAAACCGGTTGGTCGATGATCGTTCCTTCAGCTACTCCACAGGCAAAGGCAGGCTCAGGGGGGAGCGATTTTTTGAGTTGCTCCAACTGTGTTTTTAGCAGTGTCCATTTGCCACGCCCTGCTTCCGATAAAAGCGTCTCGCTATTCTTCTCCGGCAGGGCGAAAGGCCCGTTAGGGCGGGGAGAATCTTTTTTGGCATTTGTGGAGACTTCCGTGTAGAAGCGGTCTTCTTGAACGAACTTTGGGCGTTCGGGAGTATCTTCACCCCGCGATTCGGCCTCTTCGGCTTTTTTCTCCCACTCTGCCATAGCCCGGTCGCGTTCAGCCGCCGTGGCAATGAATGCGTTCTGGTATTCCTTTGCAATCGTAGCCAGCGAAGCCGTATCCGCTCCATACCAAGGCTCAAGGTGAACGCGGCGCTCACTATTGGGCTTGAGATATTCGATCCAGCGAGTCAACATTTCCCGATCCAACGCGGCATCCAGCACCACTTGCTCCAGCGGGATATTTTCGGCATATACCTTTCGAGCAGCCAGCATATAGGCCGCGATTTGAGGCGCCATCCGGTTTCGATACTGCCTTCCTTCGAACTCGATGAGCCGGTCGATCTCTCCCTGTTTTTGGTCGATCTTTCTCTGATGGCCGTCGTACCGGTCGGCCTCTTCCTTTGGCACAAGCGGAGCGAAATAGAGTTTCGATACGGTTCCTTCCAGTTTGGCAAACTGTTTCGTGCTGGCAAAAATTGAGGCCAATGAATAGTAGTCCCTCGTCGAGATGGGGTCGAATTTATGATCGTGACAGCGGGCACAAGCCAGAGTCATGCCGAGAAAGGCCTTCCCCGTCACATCAATTTGCTCATCAACAACATCGTAAAACGATTTTGCCTTGTCGACTTCTGCGAGCAACTTAGGTCCCAAGGCTAGGAACCCGGTGGCAATGATTCCGTTCATATTAACTGGACTGCCATCCTCGGCAGGCAGCAGGTCGCCTGCGACCTGTTCCCTGATAAAGCGGTCATACGGAATGTCGCGATTGAATGATTCGATAACATAGTCCCGGTAACGCCAAGCGTACGGATAGCGGTAATCTTCGTCGGTTCCTGTCGAGTCGGCATAACGCGCGATATCGAGCCAATGGCGCCCCCATCGCTCCCCATACCGTGGCGACGCCAGCAGGCGCTCGACCAGTTTGGCGAAGGCGTCGGAGGATTGATCATTGAGAAAGTCGTGAATCTCGGTTTCAGTGGGTGTCAAGCCAGTGAGGTCTAAAGTCGCCCGCCGGATCAACGTCAGTTTGTCGGCTGGCCGAGACGGCTTCAGGCCCTTCTCCTCCAACTTCGACAAAATGAATCGATCGATATCGTTTCGGACCCAGGCCCGGTCCTTAACTTCCGGCGGGGTCACCTTCCTGATGGGTTGGAACGACCAGAAGTCCTTCCCAGCGCGCGGATAACTGCGCTTCCCGGGTTGATCGGATTTGTTGGCCGTGTTGGATTCCTCCGGCCATGGTGCGCCAAGCCTCAGCCATTCGCGGATCTCGGAAATTTCTTGATCCCCCAGGCGACCGCCTGGCGGCATCTTGATTGGCTCCTGATAACTGATCGCCTTTAGTAGTCGGCTGTTGTCGAGGTTGTCCAGGTCAAGTAGGGCACCCGTATCGGCCCCTTTGTGAAAACCGGCAGCACTCATTAGATCCAGGCCAGCCATCTTCTGCTCGGAGGTGTGACAAGGGACGCATCTCGAGGCAAAGATGGGTCGGATTTTCTTTTCAAACAAATCCACCTGTCGCTGGGGTGCAGCCATGAGGCGCGGGACTGCCCAGAAAAGGAAATAGCCATAGAGAAGAATCCATTTGCGATACGGATGCCTGCTCACGGTTTTGGATACCTTGAACAACCAGCAGATTTCAAAGCCTTTGATTGGTTCTCCAAACTAGAAGTAAATGGCCTATGTTCGTGGTGTAGCCGGCTTCGCTGAGGTTGAACGAGGCCAACGACCCTGGTTACAACCAATGATTGCGAACGTCGGCAATTCGGCACCAGTCACAAAGCCAAAGCTATTTAGGGATCCAAGTATAGAGCATCTCTTGCCTGTTTCAAACCGAGAGCGTTTATCGGTGGCCCGCTTGGGGGAAAACGCAAACCAAGCCAGGAGAGGCGTCAATTCCGAAGTTCGTTTGACATCATCTGGTGGTGTGGGCACGTGGGACTGTCTGTCCCCCCGCGCACGCTCAGCAACCGCGCGGCGGAGCGCGCGGTCCACCTGAGGCAAAATTTTTCTGAACATTATTTGACTCACTCTTTGAATTGCAAGCCTAGCTTGAATCAAGAGATGCATTGAATTTTCAACCTCCAACTTCGGAGTTCCGGTCAATAGATCCCGGAGAAGAAAGCCCCTGGAGACCTCTTTCGCGGAAATGGGATATGTAGAAGTGGACTCTCTGTATGGACGGATCGCGGGGATTCTTGCTTATCGAGAGAAACCACCATTGTTCGACCAGCTATCGGGATTTGCGTTTCCGTACTTGGCCAATGCGATCGAGCTCTTCGACGCTCTGCGGCTGTCAATAGGTAAGGGCGGCCGCGGGACGGTTGCCTTTCAAGAATTCGCAGGCAGATTCAGCCGCCTTGACCTGAAGCGAATGGACTGCTTTCTCAGATACCGAGGCTGCGTGGCTGGTGAGTATCACATTGCTCAGACTTCGCAGTGGGCTGTCAGCAGGCAAGGGTTCCTTCTCGAATACATCCAACCCTGCCGCACCAATCTTCCTGGTTTGCAGGCCCTCAATCAAATCTTGCTCTTTCACCAACGCCCCTCGCGCCGTATTAACGAAAATCACTCCAGGTTTCATCAAGGCAATGGTCTCTTGATTGATCATCTGCCTCGTCTCCGACAGCAAGGGGCAGTGCAATGAAATCACCTCTGACCGGCTCAATAGTGCCGTCTGGTCAACTCGTTCGACCCCTCGCCTGGAAAACTCTGCAATGGGGGCATAGGGATCGGAGGCGATGATTTGAAAGCCAAAGACCTTGGCTTTTTCCGCCACCTTGCGGGCAATGGCGCCGAATCCTACCAGTCCCAAAGTGATTTCAGTAAACGCCGGGATGGGACGTAGATGGCCGATTCCCCATCCGCCGGATTGAATCTGACTGTGATCCTGTGGGATGCGTCGACAAAGTGAACAAATCATAGCGAGGGCGTGATTGGAAACTTCATCGAGACAGTAATCCGGCACATTGACAACGGTGACTCCCAAACTCCTGGCGGCTGCGAGGTCGATGTTATCCACTCCGACCCCGTATCGCACAACACACTTCACCTTGGGCAGAGCTTCCATTACTTTGCGGGTGATGGGCGCCCACTGGACCAGAAGCGCAACGGCATCACCACACCTGCCAATCAGATCCGCTTCCGTTTTACAGGGCGGCACGGCCTCTGAAAACTGAAATCCAGAGGATTGAACAATGCCACGCTGGACATCCAGCGAGGGAAAAGTGTGGTCCGTAACAACCACTTTGGACATCGAATGACCTCCTGAAGTTAGGAAAATAGTCACCATACATTCTCTGCCGCCTGCATCCTCAGGCTCCAGGCACTCGTCCACGGCGGAAACGGGCAGAGGACTCGATTAAAGGAGTCAACTCACGTGACTCCCGCAAGCAGGAAGCTAGGTGTGCTGGATTTCCTCGGAATTGAACATCTCTGTATTCGTCAGCAAGTCTGGTGTGAAATTCAAATAGGAACGGTCCAGCGCCGCAATGGATGGGCATCCGAGAAGTCTCAGAGTGCGTTCCACGTCGTCTCGCAGAATCTCCAGCGCCTTGGTGACGCCGGCCGTTCCTGCGGCAGCGAGACCATACGCATAAGCACGCCCCAACAGAACAGCGCGGGCACCGAGGCAAATCGCTTTGACAATATCGCTCCCGCGACGGATGCCTCCGTCCATGAGGACTTCGACTTGACCGCCAACGGCTTCGACAACCTCAGGCAGTACTTGCAGCGTGGCCGGGAGCGTATCGAGCTGCCTTCCTCCATGATTCGAAACAACCAGGGCTGCTGCCCCGTGGTCTATCGCTCGCCGAGCATCTTCCCCGGTGAGAATCCCTTTGACAACGATCGGCCTGCGCCATAGCTTACGAATCCAGCCAATATCATCCCAGGTCACGGCCGAACGAGCCAAAGCCTCACCAACGTCTAGGAGCGGTAAGGGACCTCGCCCCGGAACAACCACATTGGGGAGCATCGGCATGCCCCCATCCAGCAAAAATCCTGCAAGCCATCTGGGGCGAGCCAATATTTGCGGCAAGTGGGGGAGCTTGGCGAAAACACCGCGTCCCGTCAGCTCTTTCATCCCATTTCTCAAATCCCGCTCACGCAGACCGACCACGGGCGTATCGATGGTTAAGACCAGGGCACTAAAACCCGCATTCGATGCGCGTTCAATGGCAGCCTCGGCGGCCTCACGTCCACCAATCAAATAGAGCTGATACCAAACAGGTCCAACGGAAGCGGCCTTGACGTCTTCCAACCGATGCCCAGAGCCCGTCGGCAGGATGTACACAGTCCCTGCATCCCCGGCTGCCCTGGCAATGCCTACTTCTCCCTCAGGATGCATGAGGCGGCAGCTGCCAACAGGACCCAGCAAGGCTGGAAAGGAAAGGTCAAAACCCATCACTCTGGCTCGCAAGTCGCATTCCGGAAAGGACACAGCATGGCGTGGCCGGAAAGCCAGATTCTTGAAGGCGGCTCGATTGGCTCTCAGCGTCACTTCGTCTTCAGCGCCGCCATCCAAAAATTCGAAAACCACCCTGGGCAGTCGCTTCCTTGCCCTGAGGCGCAAATCCTCAATATTAACGACGCGTCGAGAAGCGACCTTTTGCAAAGATCTGTCCACTTTATGATAAGCCATTCGGTTCTATCCTTCTGGTCGGAGTCTGCCCTTCGGGTGGATACTCTCGCTGCTAATTCCCCTGCTGCCGAGCGGATCCCCGACCAGAAGAGAACTAGAGTGCCTTGCGGCGCAGGATTCGTGCCGCCCTTCAGTAAGCAAAATGCAATCTTTCCAATTTCTTTCCCCACGCCAGCCCTGTGCCGGCTACCCTCATTCAATTGAGCCGTCGCAAACGAAATCAACCCTATCGTGACAGAAGCCCGCTTCAACCGAGAGGAGCCTCAAGTTGAGACCACAGCGCCCTCCGTTGTCCCTCCCAAACATTATGCCTGATCTGATCGTACTCAAGGAGGTTGAGAATGTCATCATCCTTCACGTTCATTGAGACCTTGGAGGAATCACCTGCGGCTTCTCCGCTTGACCTTCGCAGTCAGTCAAACGCGGTCACCTGGGTCACGGATTATTGAGCTGCCAAGGGACCTCCCTCAAATTCAGCGCTATTCTCCCGCGGGTGCAATCAATGAATTTACTCCCCTTCCCGGCTCCGCAAGATCTCAGTCGCGCTGAAAACGGTTGGGGCAATGCCGCTGATCACCATGGCCAGGGCCAACAATCCGACCAAGGTGTCTTCAGTGGAGGGGCACAACCTGTGTCGGGACTGGAACCGGTCCACGATCATCTGGCGCAGTCGGTCCATTTTTCGGACCAGCCCGCCGGTGATCACCAGTGACTCCCACTTTCGATCCGCCGACAAGCGCAAGGCGCAAGCATGGCAATTCTCTGCCAGATTACGAAAGGCCGCATAAAACAGATTGCCGACGGTGAGGTTACCCTGGCGGATGTTTCTAATTTGACCGCTCCGTCCAACGGGCCCGGGGAAGAATGCCAGGTCCACTTCCAAGTCGGTATCCCTCACCTTGGCCACTTCCTGAGCGATGTAGGGCCACGGATCCTCGGGGTTCCCCTGATCTGCCCTCGGGAGTTCCCAGAGCAGATCGAGCAGGATGTCGAATGACCTCCCGGCCGGAATGTGGGTCAGGGTATTTAGGAATAGCCCATCAAAATACGGACGAGTCTGATAATCGCCGGGCTGGAATCGCGGGGTGAGCAAGCTTGCCTGAGCTCCTGTGGAGATATTAAGCGAAAGCTCATTGAAGCCAATCATCGCTCCGGCAAGTGCGCATTGATGATCTCCGGATTTAAGAACCATACTTTAAGCAGGGTTATGGAATTGATTCTCAAATGACCCACGGGCTCTCTATAGTCTCGCAGTACCGGCCAGCGAACCTGGGGCAATCCCAGGCTCGAGAATGCATCGTGGTGCCAATCTTGTGTCTCGAGATTGAGCGCGCCCACTGCATTCGTTGGTTCGGTCTGCGGTATGGTTTCGCATAAATTTGCCACAACGAAGTCAGCCAGCGCCGCTGCCATTGGCTGGGAGGGAAATGAGCGATTCTGTTCCGCAAACCAGGACAGAAAACTCAAGGGCAGACCGGGCCTCACTTCATTCCCGAGTTGCCGCCGTTCTGCCGGGCTCAGCCGTCCTTCCATGATTTCAAAATAAGTTCCCGCGCCGGAAGGATGATTCTCCGTTGCCCGTTGATCTTTCCAGGAGATGTAGTTGGAGAGGGGCTCGCCGCGCTCGTTCACAAGAATGAGGCCACCCATTTGCCCACACATCACAATTCCTTCACAAGTGGGCGCAAACTGGATGAGGTGGCTGATGACACCTCTCACGGCAGTAACGATCTGGTAGGGATCCACCTCAAAGTGCCGAGCCGGAAGATTGGGCAGCGGATCCGGAAACGGAACTCGATGTATATGGGTCAGCTGGAATCTGTGGGGGTCTACCACTGCCCCTTTGATGAAGGAAGTGCCTATATCCAGAGCGATCAGCGGCATTCTCGCCTCGGAATTCTTTTTTTGTCGGTCAGTGGCTGACAGCTCTTTTTCATTTCCATTGCTTGATCTCGATGAGAAGGGAAGAATCTCCAGCTGGAGTGTTGACGAGAGCGGCTCAGGTCTAGCCCCTCCTTCGCTTACTGGGTGGTAGGCATTGCGCGGCAAAGTTGGAATGGTTGCGTGGCCGGGGTCGGAAGTAGTCTTCGATACTTGCGATTCTAGTTCTTCTCCTTGGGGGTAGGCAAAACCTGAACGGGACGTTGTTCATGACCCGGAGTGCCCCCAACGTTCATCGCCAAGTTCCCCATCCATCGGGATGATGGCGCCCGTGATCCATTCCGAAGCGTCGGAGGCCAACAGGACCGCGAGGCCCATGATGTCACTCGGTCGTCCGAGTCGCCCGGTGGGAATACCGCGCAGAAACCGGTCCTCGAGCGTCGGATCGTCGCTCATCCGCGCGGTCAAGCTGGGATTCATGACCTGAGCAGGGGTGACGCAGTTTACGCGGACGCCGCGGTAGCTCCATTCAGTGCTGAGTTCGCGCGTCATCTGGATCACAGCACCCATCGCCATGCTGTAGGCGATATGGCCACGGCCGAGTGCCGTCGAACTGGCAAGCGACCCGATGTTCATGATCGACCCGCGCCCCTGGGAGAGCATGCGCCGCCCAGCCTCCTGGCACATCACAAATCGGCCGACCACCAAGTTCTGCAGGACGCGCTTCAGGTCGACGATGCGTCAGGTCTTCCGGTTTGGACAAATGGCCGTCCCCGGCAATGTTACCGAGGAAATCGACACGGCCGAAAGTCGCGTCCACCTGTCGAAACAGCTCGGCAATTACTGCGGGATCTGACATCGGTCAGCACGACCAAGGTCTTGCGATTCAGGGCATGAATTTGTTCGGCGGTCGCTTTGCACCGGCAAGGTTTCGATCAACCAGAACAACGTCACGGCCCCATGTTGGGCGAGAGCCAGCACTGGTGGCTGTCCACGAAGCCTTGAGCCGCTCCGGAAACGACGGCAATTTTATTTTAATGAGAATAGCGTCGTCATGGTTGATGAGTTTCGATATAGCGGTAGAGGCCACCTCTTCCCGTCGAAAGAGCTTGTACTTTTGACAAGAGCCTGCCCCCACCGCCTGCACGGTGAAAAGCAGATCCGGGAGCAAATCAGCCAGCAGGATTTGGTCTTGGCTGTTCTCAGGCACTCCCTTTCTCCTTGAAGATGGAAGCACTCACCTCCACGGCAGTTGGCAACTTATCAATTCGTTATCCAAACAAAATTTTGAAGTAAGCCATGGCAAATCGTGCACAATTCTTTCTACTCTCGGCATGTCTATCCTGTCAAGGCCAATGGGCGGTGCTTTATCACCATGATAATGAAACGAAACGAGTCCGGGCACCATCAGTTTTCGTGCTGCAAAATTGTGGAATTTGAATTGATGAGGACCTGCCGTAAGGAGTGACTTTTTCTGAAAACTGCCTCCTTCTGAAATTGATTGTCGCTTCCCCTGGGACATCAATGACCCGCCGAATCACGGGCGCATCCTTCAATTAAACGCCGTGATTCCGCCAACGCCGAATTATCGGTATCTCCTCCAAGCAAGAATGTCCCCGTCGGCGCTTCGGCGTCGAGCATGGTCTAGATTGAAACAGGCCGTCCCCATTGCTTTCTTATACTTCCGACACGCCTGGCGAACTTTTTTCATAGGCCGCCTTGTATTTTGGATGTTCATATTCTTTTGGTATGCCCAACGAAACGGACAAGTCCATGGGTCCAATACACACTGCCTCGATGCCTTCTACACTGACGATCCCTTCAATATTCTCGACGCTCATCCGTGACTCAATGATGGGAATGCATAACATCGCCTCATTGGCGTGGTCAAAATATTCGTCAGCATCCAGCCCGTAGATATCGGCGCGGCGAGGACCATAACCGCGTATGCCTGAAGGAGGGTAGCGACAGGCCTGAACCAGGCGCAGAGCCTCCTCAGCGGTGTTGACAAACGGGCACAATACTCCAGGTGAACCGACATCGAGCAGACGACGAATCTCGTCCGGATCAGATCGCAACAGCCGCGCCGCTAAAACAACGGCTGCGCTACCGCCGCAGCTTGCAGCATGCTTCTCAGGATCGACGCATCATTGGCAGTATGCTCGGTATCGATGATGAGCCAGTCGTAACCCACGCGTGCCAGAATTTCGACAACGGCAGGATCGGATAAGACAATTTGGGCTCCCAGGCACAATTCGCCCTTTTGAAGTCTTGATTTAAGCGTCTTGGCTTTATTTAGGTCAGCAATCATGATTTTTCAACCGTTGACTCCTTTCTTATGAAATCCCCGCATCCATCGTTCATTAGCCAAAGATCAGAAACGTTGAATAGTCAGATTCTTCTCCTGCCTCTAAGCACAAAAATAAAGGTCTCGCACTACGAGAGGTACAAATACTCGACCATGTCAATCCGGACCTCAGGTGGTGATGGAGTATGCCAGCCACGATGGAATTCCTTAAATCAAAAGTGGGAGAGGGTTTTCAATAAGTTTGCATAGAGTTTGCAGAAAGCGTGCGGCAGGTGCACCATCGACGACGCGATGATCGAAAGTCAGGCTGAGAGTCAGAAGCTGAACCGGGACGATTCGGTCCCCGACAAATACAGGCTGTTGCTGAATCCGTCCTACCCCCAGCACCGCGCATTCCGGGTAATTGATGATTGGCGTGAGAGCGTCGATTCCATACATCCCCAGGTTAGAGATTGTGAAGGTCCCTCCCTGCATTTCTGCCGCCACAATTTGCGCTCACGAGCTCGTGCCGCAGGTCACGTGAGCGAGCAACCACTTGCTTTCAAACTGAGATTCGATACATCACGGATGACCGGAACGAGCAGGCCTCTTCCGTATCCTGGCGATCCCGGCATATGAATGTCGCGACTCGCAATATTCTTCGTCCCCCAACGGGCATTGAGCATGGGATGGTCTGCAAAGCAATGGCTGCGCCAGCCACCAGAGTCTGTCGGCGTTGAAGTCTGACAGCAGAAGAGGCAGCGTGTTTGATTGATGCCGGATGTTGCAAATGAGTTTGCATTCGCCCGAGAGGTGATCGTAACAGGCACAGTAGATCGGACACTCGTAAGCAATCGTTGCGCGATCGTCTGGCGCGTCAGGTGATGGGAATCGCTTCAAAAGCACTGGAGGAGCCGGATGGCGGGGTTTCAGCGGAAACGATTTCGGCCCTGAGGGCAACTTCCCCGCAACCTCGCGAACGTCCCGTTGAGATGCGACCGGTGCGACCGCTGCGCGATCTCTGTCCAATCGATCTTAAGTTCGTGGGCTACCCGCTTTGCGCGGGGCGAAATGGCAGGGGTAATGGCGCTGGATGAGTGGGTCCCTCCGCTCCGCGGAAGAAATCAACCTTCTCCCGGGACATCCTTTGTCCGGCATCCCCTCGCCTAAGGAAGCGAATGACATCTCTGAGGGCATTCCAGAAGATACCGTTGCTTTCGAGCCATCTTCCGATGAGCTGGAACTGGCAATTGATTCCAGTTGAAATGTAGGATTTTCTCCTGGCTGAACGAGATAGGCGATCAAAGCCCCAACGGTGACGGTATCTCCTTCCTTTGGACCATCGGGCCGGATCTTCAAAATACCGCCATCCAAACTGAAGCTTCCTGGTGGCCTTGTCGGTTTCAAGGCAGAATAGCGGCTCACCAGCAAGGACTTGTTCGCCGTCCTTCTTTAACCAGCCTTGGAAGATACCTTCCTCCATATTCCAGCCAAGGCGAGGGACTGTAATTTCAATAGCCATACTCAACCTCACTCTGCCATTAGATCCCTGATCGCCTTGGCAATCTGGTTTGGATTGGGGACAGCTTTGGCCTCCAGGGCGGACTATAGAAAGTCGGTGTGTGGACGCCATTCAATCTGCGGATAGGCGCATCCGGTCATCAAAACCATGATCGGCAAGCTGTGCGGCTATCTCCGCTCCAATCCCATGGTCCAAACCGTCATCACGATCAACCGTCCTGTTTTTTACGGATTTGGCTGCAATCGTAGTGAAGTCTAGTGGAGCAATGGTCGAGGATCAATCAGCTCGACGGAGATTCCATCCTTTGCCAATTGCTCGCAAACTTTCAAAGTTTGATGGATATCAGCGCTGGAAACTGCTACCGTAACATCCTGTCCTTCACGGACGACGGAAGCTTGACCGAATTCTATTTCGTATTCTTCAGTTGGTACCGGACCTTTGAGGCCGAGCAATTCCCGGTGTTCCAGAAAGAGCACCAGGTCATCGCAGGATAGTGTTCGTTGGAGCAGTCCGCCCAGCGTCGAAGGCGTCGAAGAGTACAACCACGCGCAAACCCGGAAAATGGGCAAATAAAGTCGTGTAGTTGCCCGAGTGATGCGTGGCAGCGGAATGGCCAATTCCGATGCAGCCGCGTAGTACGATTGGCATCTTCAACCGGCCGCTGCTCATGTACTGCATTTTGGCAATTTGATTTAATATTTCCCCCACTCCATCCAATAGGAAGTCGATGAACATCGCGTCGACCATGGGGCGCGTCCCGGTCATAGCGGCACCGCACGCAACACCGGTAAAGCCGCGTTCGCTGATTGGCGTATCGCACAACCGTTCAGGACCGTAAATATCATAAAGCCCAACTGTCGTTTTGAAATTGCCGCCCCGCTTCCCGGCGCCTTCCCCAAAAACGAAAAGGGTCGGATCTTTCGCCATTGCGATAGTGCTTCAACCGTAGCTTGCATGAAGTTGATTTCACGGCCGCCCGTAGGTGCCACATAATGGGACTGTAGACTCTCTGGGAACTGACTCCGAGTAAATGTGCCGCGTCACCGTCGCAGGGTCAGGCCACGGACTGTTCTCCCCGAACTGGTGGGCTTCCTCAACGATCCGATTGACGGCAGTTTCGACTTCCTGCAATTCGGCTTCATTGGAGAGAGCATCCTCCAATAAAACTTTCCTGAGCCTTTGAACGGGACAGCGTGCCTTCCATTCCTCCGCTTCTTCCCGCGTTCGATAGCCAAAGTCTCCCATGCCTTCGGCGTGAACCGGGTACGATAAGTACGGCATTCAAGCAGAGTCGGCCCGCCCCGGACCGGGCGCGAAGAACCGCTTCCTCAACGGCGGCGTGGATGGCGATCACGTCGTTGCCATCCAAGGCCACTCCGGGGAGCCCGTAGGCCAAGCCGCGCTGCGCGACGTCAGGATTGGCGGCTGCATGATTGGAAGGGCACTTCCGGTCGCATACAAATTGTTTTCACAAACGAAGAAGAGAACGGGGAGCTTCCAGATACTGGCCAGGTTCAACCCTTCATGAAACGCTCCGTTGTTAACCGCCCCGTCCCCAAAAAAGGCCACGCCCGTTTGTCTTTCTTCAATAGTTTGAAGCTGTAACCTGCTCCAGTCGCCTGCAAAATGCAAGGGCCAACAATGCCGCCCGACACGCATCATCACCCTTCGGGAGAAAAAGATGCATGCTGCCACCGCAGCCCGGCCGAACATCCATCACTCGACCATAGAGTTCTGCGAAGAGTTCACGCAGGGGAACTCCTTTGGCCAGGGCGTGACCATGTCCGCGGTGGTGCTGAACACGGCATCGTCGAGGTCGAAGGTGGGCACATGTCCCCACCGCGATTGCCTCCTCTCCAACGTAAGGGTGTGGCAGGCTCCATGGATCCAGTCCCCTCTGATGCGCCCGGGCCAGCTGCTTCACTGCAGCGGCGGATGAGCAACATCTGCTGAAGAACCATCAGTCGTTCTTTGCTCATTTCGTTTACATCGTTGCACATTCACCATGCCAACTCTAATGGCGTTTAGCTTAAATTTCAGAATCTGGAATGTATTTCCGTGTTAAGACCGGGAAGAACACTCTGATTTTCTTGATCCCAAACTTGTCCCTGGGAAATCAAATTTCTCATCACTCGCACGCCGGGTTATCCTATTGGGGCTCCAGGCTATTCCAAAATCATCGGAGCCTCTCCCTCTGCCGAATCACGGTAGACCTGCAAGTCTACGGAGAATAGGTGAGCTCAATGGTAGAAGACACTGGCAATTGTTTGGCGGATTTGCGAGTCAATTTTTCCGGGGCCAGATCGAAGTACGTATAAGCCCCATTGGCGACAAGTGTCACTTGATGTTTTCCTGGCGAGATCTTGGCGAGGCTCAAGTCATGGCTTTCCCCTCGGATCCCCTTTACCTGCGTTCGGCCGTCCACCTTCAGGTCATAGCTGGCCGGTGACCGGCCCAGCGTATTCCAATGCAATCGCAACATTTTGTCTTTGACGACCGCCCCTTTCACGGGACCCGAAAGTGCCAGGACCGTGATGTCAGGCGTCTCCTGGCGGTAGAGAGAAATAATCGCCTTGGTCAGATTCACGTAGTAGTATCCCCAACCTCCGCAATCGCGGAGCGTGCACTGATCCATCTGGGTGGGTTCAATATCTTCACTCAATTCCACATTATATTCATCTCCATACAAATTGTGCTCGGGACCGGCGCCTTCTTTCTGCCCGGCAAATTCATTCCACTGGTGAATCTGAATGAAGGCGGGGCGAGTCTCGAATGCCGTTTTCCAACTTTCGAGGTAGGGGGCTCCATGATCTCGACCGACAGCTTGAGGATCCAGCCAGCCTTTCCGGCTGGGATAGGGGTGCACCGTGGAGGGAAAAGGAAAGCAGGCCGGAGTCACAACTGTTTCTTCCGCGGCCCCGTTATGGTAAGTGACCAACTGCCGGATGGTTCCGTCCATCCAGGACCAAAATCCACACTGGTCGACATGGGTGTCCTGCAATTGAGAACCCATCCAGCGAACCGTCCAATCCGCAGCCGACACCCCTTTGGAATGCTCTGCTAATTCTGCACAGGGTTGGGGGGTATTATACAAAATGCTCAACAGTGGCTTATCATTGTAAATGAGCCAAAGGTCCTTGTAATCGGCGTTCGCCAGAAAATTCTCGTTGGTCCATTGGATGATGTGATTCAGTCGCCGCGTGCCATCGGGCACCGGAGGGCCGTTTTGGAAGCCCAGCATCAGCACCAGTTTCGGCGGGTGCTTGCCTTGCCTGGCCAGCTGGCTGTAGGTTTTGAAAAGCAGGGCAGTGGCGTCCTCTATTTCCTTCGTGGCCCCCTGATGCTCTTCCCATGTCGGGCGCATCCAGAGCATATTGCTCCAGTCCAGCAGCAACCAATCAATCCCCAGGAATTCAAACCATTCCTCATGCTTCTTGATGACCTCAACGTCAAAGGAGCTGTATTTCCCCAGGATCGGAATCGCTTCGGCCGTTTCCCAATGCCCTTCGTTCTTTGGGGTGAAGAAGGATTCGTATTGCATTCCGATGAGGGTTCTTGGCGCTGTCTTCGAACCTGCCCTTGCTATTGAGGCCGGCAGTATTAAGAAGAGGAAAACAATCAACCCGAACATCTGTAGTTGGGAATTTTTCATTCTGCTTATCCAGTCCCCCAATCTCCCCGTAACTGTTCGATTTCCGCGAAGGCATGCAGTCAGCCTGAATGCCACAATTCGGAGTCTAAACTCAACTTTAGCGAGGAGCAAGTCTCTGATGCGGATCAGGGATCAATTGCAATTCCCTTCGTGGGTCAGCAGGGGAACTGAGGGTTTTTGGGGTCTTCAGGGCGTGGTCGATGAGAACGGTTTTCTCAAATGATTGCTGGTAGCCGCGATTGAAGGTTGATATTTGACATTCAATCGCGGGTCTTTCGCCGGTAAATGACGAACGAAAATCCTGCGATTGCCGGTGCATGATCGGCAATCGCGGCTACCCCTTAATGCCTTTCATTGAAGTTCGGCAGCCAGCCTGGCCCAAGCTTTCTTGGTGGACGAAGCCGTCACAGGTGCAAGCGCCACCCCGCACCAGTCGCCGTGGAGGGACTGTCCACTTCGAACCAGCTCAACAACTTTCTCTACCAAAACTTGCTGATCTGGAGACAACACTTTTACTACCCCCGACTCCAGGAATGAAATGAGCCGCTGCACATGGACTCGGAACGCCCCGGCTGAGAGGGTGTGTCCTTTCTCCACAAATGAGAGCAACGCCAGCACTGACGACAGGATCCGCTCTTCGGGGTTCTTGCCGGGCATGCCTCCGTCGGGCTCAATTGCGGATGCCAAAACTAAAAGCAGGTCTTCGGATTCCTTTTTCGCGGACTTGAAAATTCTGCCAATGGATGGAATGGCACGCCTCGAACTCCTAGTGTTGAATATGGGAGCACTCTCTTGAGACATAGCGCTGGAAGCATCGGGCATACTAAGGCAAGCCATCACCTGGGGAACGCCAAAGTAACGGTCGAAGGACACATCTTGCGGCATTCCCACCGGCACGACCCGGGTTTCAGGCAGTTGATCCGGCTGGTCGGATGGACGCTCAATGACCGCGACCAACGCCATGCGCCGACTGGCCAGGCCGAAGGACTCGCTCAACAATTCCAATTTCCTGGACACCCGGTCTCCTGCACGCCGGGTCACAGCCGAGTCTCTTTCAGAACCGCCAAGTTGGCTCTCCAGGTCCGTAATCAGCCGGGCTCCGCGAAGGAGCCGTACGGTATCCCCGATTCTGTTTTCTTCGAACTGGAGCAAACATTCAAGGGTCTTTGACTCTTCACCGGTTTGCCATTTCAAGAGCAGTTTCCCTTCTCGAGATCCGGTTTCACCATAGATGACCAGAGGGTTCCCGGCAAACACCGTGGAAGACGGCTGGGGCGAGATCGTACTACCGGGAAGATGTCCTGTTTCTATCTGTACATCGTGAGCCACAGGCCGGCCAATCGAGGCAAACAGATCCACGGCGGCGAGATCAACTCGTTCTCGTGGAGTCAGAAATCGGCTGATGCCACCGGATTCTCTGGCAAGGAGGGCAAGAAATCGGTCCTGGCTGGCGGAGCCAATCCCCAAGCAGTGGAGGCGAATTCCGGATGCTCGGGCTTTTTCCAGAATGGATTCAGTCCCCAAGACTTGTCCATCGGTGACAATCAAGGCATCTCCGCCCTCGGAACCGAGGAGCCGCGCAGCCTTCAAGAACCCTTGCGCCAGTTCCGTTCCGCCCCGAGCACCAATACGCTTCAGGAATTCTCGAGCCGCTTTGCGTTGTTCCATGCTGGCCGGAACCATATCCGGTTTGAACGCCTCCACCTCGTCGTCGAAGACCACCAGCCCGAACGTGTCGCGTTCAGAAAGTGCCCCCAGACAAGCTTCAATGGCCTTTGTGGCCTGCTGCAGAGGAACCCCCTCCATGGAACCCGAACGGTCAAGGACAAAGACGATCCGCCGTGGATTTGTCGATTCAGGCGAACCAAAGCGGGAGGAGGGAACAATCAAAGCAAAATGACCCTTTCCATCCTTGCTTATCCCGCTTGTCGCCCCGAACAGCGGCTCCCGAGTATTCACCTCCAAAACGAGATCCCGATCAGGCAAATCAGCCTCTTGGGCCAAGGAAACCCGGGCTTCCAACGGACTGCTCCAGGCGACTCGCAAATTGTGGGAGGGGGAATAAACTTCCTTGAAGGCTTGTGGAAGACGGACCGCAAGCTCGAAACCAACCCGATGCAAAGCAGAAGCATCCGTCCTGAACTGGGGCAAAATCAAATCTCCAAATTCTTCTTCAGGCAATTCCAGCTCACCGACGCCAGGTTCTATGGCAATTGTTTTGGCCTTCGCGTGGTAGGAGGGAGCCAGAGTAAAGGGAAACCGGAAACGTATTCCGTCGTCATGACTCTCGACTCCTGCCATGATTTCGAGAAGGACCGCGACCTCATCTCCCGGGCGGATATTGCCGAGCGTCAAACACACCAATCCGTCCGCATGTTGCCTTGCCAAGGTCGAAAGGTGACCTCCCTGAATTCCCTCTTCGTAGATCCTGACGGCTTCGTCGACCGGTTTGAGTTGAGAACGAACGGAAAAGCCTTTGCCGCTGACGCGAAAGCGCCGCAGAGCAGCATCACGAGGGAGTGGAAACGTATAGATGAGTTCAAGCGGCTTGGCAGCCTCACAAACAAATGTGTGCTGGACAATGAGCCGCGCCCCGATGGGAAGGATTCGCCCCATGAGGAAAAGCTGTTGCATGGCGAGTTTCACGGTTTCGCCAGCCCTGGTTGCTACCGGTTCAAAGCCTCGCATTTCATCCGTGGTCAGAGTCATTTTGGTTCTCCCTTGTCGCTGTTTTTTCTGAGCTGTAAAGCCATTTCTCGAACGGCTTTCTGAGCTTCCCTGAGCCGCCAGGGGGCGATGTCAGCCTTTATCCATACCACCACATCATCATCAATGGGATATTGCCACCAGGCTGAAGGTTGTGGTGATTCAGCAGCCTTTAGGGCGTTGCCTCCAAGGGCTCGGGCAACTTCGTTTAGCGTCAGGCCTTTGGCCTGAAGCTTCTTGATCTCCCGAATCAGTTTTCGGTGAGCTTCTCCATAGGTGGCGGCTCGCCCTGCCTGCTGAGGCCCAGGCAGCAGCCCTCTGGCGATATAAAATCGAATGGTCCGCGCCGCCAGACCTGTTTCCTCTGCCAATTCAGCGAGGGAGATCCCTTTTTCGTTGTCCGTACCCATTTCCAGTCCAACGCCTCCCGACTAAACAATTCCACCTTAGCAGATAAATATGACAGTGTCAAGTACTGTTATTAAAATCTGATTCCCGCTCATTACCTGTGGAACAAAAACGTCAGGGGTTGGATGGAAGCTTTTGAAGCGTAGCCAATTCGTTCCAAACGGGGCATCGAAGCGATTGGGTACGAAAGAGAAGTGTCTCATTGACTCAATGCTCAACGGCTTCATGAGTCATGATTGTTGAGGTGTACGACCAGGCGGGAGAGTAGTCAGTTCATTGAGGAAGGAGAAATGGGGGGTAACCGAGGCGAGGCAATTCATTCAAGTTTGTTGTCCTGCTATGGACTGAAAATGATGAAGCCAACGATTAAATGAAAAAAAGGGAGGCCATCCCGGACGAAACCAGCCCGACTTCACCATTTTATTTGGAAAGTTCAGATTTAGAACTCGATCCGGCTTCTTTAGATTCTCGGCTAACTATTGAGATTTACCTTTCAGCACTTCGCCGACGCGATCGAGGTCTTCGAGGTTCTGCGGCTGCCAGGCTGCACCCAGCGTCCGGAGAGAGCGTTGGATTTGATCTATGGAAGAATGACCAAGCTGTGCTCTCCAAGCCGTCCATTCCTGCCGAACGGCCCTCGCTTCTACGTCACTCGCATCTCTGATAAACGCTTCCGCTGCTTTCGCCGCCGAACCATACTCCTCCCGAAAATCTTGGTGCAGGTAGGCGGACAAGAATTGAATGAGCGCCTGCAATTCATGGGGAGATTTGTTCTCTTTGCTCCTGGAATCATGGCGCCGCATTATTTGACCTCCGGGTAAGTCGTGAGCACGAAAAAGCCATTGCCCGCTGGCTTCAGGACGACGACCGCGTCGGTGCACGATTCAGATTGGGATGCACCTCTGACCAGGCTTCTCCCGATGACGCGTCCGGCATTGTAATGCAGCGCCAGATTCGGCCGTCGATCTCCGCGCTCATTCCATCGTTCGATCTTGCTGTGCCCTTCGTTTAAGGCTTCGGCTACGGTTTCTTCAGCTGTCTCAAGATCTGTCCAAGTCGAGGCCGCGGAAATTTCGTGCTCCTGGTCAAGCCGCTTTACCAATTCGGAATCAGTTCGGCCGACGTGTTTGCGAACGGTATGGCCGCCGCGCTGTTCATCCGCCTCCAAATCATATCTCGCTCGGGAAGCTCCCCTGGAATTGTGCGGGACGGGGTTGCTTTCCTGACTCTCTCTTGTCGTGCTGGCAGCGCATCCGCTCATGATGAGCAAAAGACTCAACACGAACCCTTTCTTGCCCAAGGTGACGGCAAGTTTTCTGCATATCACCATGTTTGGTCTGAATTTCAAATTCACCCCTAGCAACAACGGTGCTCTCGAACTGAATTGTTCTAACGCCAAAATCACGCTCTGGCAGGGAATTGTCAAGATAATCCCATCCAGAATTCAAAGTAGGCATTTGCCGTTTTCTTGCGTCACTCATCTTGAGGTTTGCACTTCTTATCAGTTTTTTCATTTTTCTGCCTTAGCCCTAAATTGGTTGTATACTTCGTCGATTGTTCTTTCAATTGGCCTGTGTCCGACGGCAACGGTAAACGTGTCGATCGCCTTCAGACTCGTCCTGCCTCCGCGCCCATGGATCGCCATGGAGGCGGTGAAGCTTTTAGAAAGGTAAGCCATGCTCAGCAGGCCAATCCGCTGGAAGGGACTTCCTCTTCCCATGATGTTGCTTGTAATTCTGTTTGCGTACAAGCCAGCCGAGGTTTGCGCTCAAATGAAACCGCTGGCTGAACCCGAGGGGGCATCGCGAATTAAGATTACCGTTGCCGGAAGAGAGGGCTTCATTTTAAAGCCAGTTTCCCCTCCTCCTCGTGGTGGCCCGTGGGTTTGGTATGCTCCGACGCTGCTTTCCAAGAATCTCCCAAACTCCATGTGCAATTGGCTATTCGGGCAGCTCCTTCAAGTCGGAATCTCAATCGCCGGAATCGATGTCGGCGAATCGTGCGGTGATCCTGTCAAACAGAATCCTTTCGAAGCTTTCTACAACCATCTGGTCACAGATTTCAATCTTTCCCCAAAACCATGCATTTTGGTGCAGAGTCGAGGCGGGCTGATGTTGCTCAATTGGGCTGCCGACCATCCGGAAAATGTTGCCGCTATTGCCGGGATCTACCCCGTCTGCGATGTGACCAGTTGGCCAGGCCCGAACAAATACACCGAGTACTGCGATCCGCTCAGTGAAAGCGAGTTTCGTCAACTGGTGTCTGCGGCCAATCCCATCGATAGACTAACGGTTCTGGCCAGAAACAAGGTGCCCGTATTCTTCATTCATGGCGACCACGATAACGCAGTCCCTCTTGGGCAGAATAGCCTGGCGTTCGTGACTCGATACAAAGAGTTGGGCGGCGACGCTGCCTTGAAGATCGTCAAGGGATGGGGACATACAGAAATTCCAGCCTACTTTGAAGATCCGGATCTGCGGAAATTCATCATTCAAACGTTAAATAAATGATGAGC
Source organism: Terriglobia bacterium (assembly GCA_046331665.1). Lineage (GTDB taxonomy): Bacteria > Acidobacteriota > Terriglobia > Versatilivoradales > Versatilivoraceae > CAWBAT01. The sequence continues at coordinate 65,284 of JAXLQK010000037.1, forward strand.
GGAAAGGGAAAAACTTGAGGAAAAGCAAATGAGCCCGTCGGTCTCCGGTGCAGCCGAGAGGACGGGCCCAGGGTGGGCGTGAAACTTCTTTCGTGAGTTCAACTCCCTGCCAGGGGCGGCCAAGTTAATTCTGAAAATGAAACTCACTTCTTTATTCCATCGAGCCAAGGCAGTTGTTTTCGGACA
>JAXLQK010000038.1:0-63686 GCA_046331665.1 Terriglobia bacterium
TCTCGTCACCGAAGGCAGAAAGTTGCTGGGGAGTTGGAGGATGACCCATCAATTCCGTCAGTACTCCCGCGTTATTCATGCCAAAAGTCCTGTGAAAAAAATCCCGGGTAAAGGGAATGTTAAAACCTGCCAAGGTTTCTTGCCAGGATTGAAAGTGAAATTCTCCCGTATCTACCAGCACTCCATCCAGGTCCCAGATAATGCCAAAATGATTGTTCATGGCTGTCTGTGAGCGATCCTAAGGCGCGGGTTCCTTGTATTCCAGAGGTTTCGAACCGACCGAATTGTGCAACTGCGAATCGAGTTCTCCAATGCGTGCCACATTCTGCTCAACTTTTCACAGGTTTTTTTCGATACAGCCATGGAGGACCCTGACATGATCGAATCCGCGGACATTGAAAATGCGACCAGCTTGCTGGAAAAACTTCGTGGCGAATTCCAGGTCCTTCTGGATGAAGGGCGCCTCGAATTGCCTCTTCTTCCTGGCATCGCCGCCCAGGTCATGCAAGCCAGTTCCGACGAAAAGTGCGACGCCAAAAAGCTCTCCTCCCTGATTCACAGAGACCAGTCCATGGCGAGTCACGTTTTGCGCCTCGCCAACTCCCCGCTTTATGCCTCGCGGGTCCAGATCATTTCACTCCAGCAAGCGGTGAGCCGCCTGGGGTTGAAGAAGATTGGTGAAATGGCTCTCATCATTTCTTGCAAGAGCCGGGTGTTCCAAGTCAAAGGATTTGAACCGGAACTACGCGCCCTGTTTCGACATTCTCTCGCGGCGGGAGCTTTTGCGCAAGAGATTGCCCGGCTGCGGCGCTGGAATGTTGAAGAAGCTTTCCTGTGCGGTCTGCTCCACGATGTCGGGAAGCCCGTCGCGCTGCAAACCTTGAATGACCTTCTGGACGGCCGCTTGGATCGCCCCAGCCGCGAGGATATTTTCGGGCTGGTTGATGAGTTTCACCCGGTCACGGGAGGCCGGCTGGCGGCCGACTGGAAGCTCCCGGCTCGCTTGGGCGAAACGATCTGCTATCACCACGATCCCGAATCCGCTCCTAACATGGTTCAGGCCGCAACGATGACGCGGTTCGCCAGTGATCTCGCACACCTCGCGCTGGGAACGCGAGTGGTGACTGAAGAGGCCATCCGTCAACATCCTGCGCTTCCGCGCCTCAATTTATACCCGAATGACGTCGACTCCCTTCTGGCCCGCTGTCAGGAAGTCATCGCAATGGTGGAGGCTGTGGCATGAATGATCGACGTTCCGTAGATTTGTTGGTGATCGGCAGCGGCCCCGCGGGCCAGAAATCGGCCATTCAGGGAGCAAAAATGGGGAAGCGGGTCATTCTGGTGGAACAGGAGCCCACCGTTGGCGGATCCTGCGTGCACTACGGGACGATTCCCAGCAAGACTCTGCGTGAAACCGCTGTCTCTCTCGCCGGATTCCAGCGGCGGAGCGGAAATGTATTTGAAGTGGGCCTGCGCGAAGATCTGCAAATGGCCAGCTTGATGACACGCCTGGAGCAGGTGGTCAAAGCGCATCAGCAATTCATGGCGGCACAATTGGAGCGAAACGGAATCCAGATGTGGCACGGACGGGCACGCTTTGTTTCTCCTCATGATGTCGAGGTTCTATCCATCGGAGGAGGGCGCCAGGCCGTGAGTGCCTCGATTATCGTCGTTGCCACAGGTTCGCGTCCCCGCAATCCTGAGAACATATATATTGATCACGAGAACCTGCTCGACAGCGATTCGATCTTGTCCATGGTTTATCTGCCGGTTTCGCTCGCTGTTTTGGGATCGGGAGTGATTGCCAGCGAATATGCCTCGATTTTTGCTTCGCTGGGGGTGAAGGTGGTGATGATCGACCGGTACCCGCGCCCATTGGGGTTCGTTGACCCGGAACTTGTTGACCGCTTCCTCGAAGCCTTTAGAGCCCGCGGCGGTACTTACTTGGGGAATCGCAAAGTCAAACAATCCGCCTGGGATGGCATCTCTTCCGTCATTACAACCTTGGAAGACGGTGAGGAAGTCCGGACCGACAAGTTGCTCTTTGCCCTGGGGCGCGTAGCCAATGTCGAGGGGCTCGATATCCAAAATGCGGGGCTTGAGATTGACTCGCGTGGCCTATTGCCGGTGGACGACTCTTGCCGGACTCTTGTTCCGCATATTTTCGCCGCAGGAGATGTGATTGGCCCTCCGTCACTCGCTGCCTCGTCCATGGAGCAAGGCCGGCGGGCTGTCTGCCGCGCTTTTGGCGTTGAACTGGGAGTTCCCCCCGAAATGATCCCGGCGGGAATCTATACCATTCCGGAAATTTCCACGGTTGGTCTGACAGAAGCACAGGTCACGGAGAAATATGGAAGTGCCCTGGTCGGTAGGGCCTCCTTTGCAGAACTTGCCCGCGGCCAGATTGCCGCCATCCAGGAAGGGATGATCAAACTCGTCAGCGATGCAAACGGTCGCAAGATCTTGGGGGTTCAAATCATTGGCGAAGGAGCCTCCGAGCTCATTCATGTCGGGCAAATGGCCATTTTGCACGGAGCCGACGTCGATGCATTTGTGGACAATATCTTCAATTTCCCTACCCTGGCCGAAGGTTATCGGGTAGCCGCCTTGGACATCGTCCGCCAACGAAAAGAGAAATTGCTGGGGGTCCCGTTGGAATCCGCATTATCACCTTTCGAACCCCCACCAAAACCACAAGAGGTCAATTCGTGACAGTCCATGGCTTTGGCGTTCCCTGGACTTCCTCGTGCCACTTCCTAAGCTACAGAAATTAATGGCTTTCCTCCCCATCTCTGCCCACTTTCGGGCACTGCGGGAGTGCCTAATGCTGTACAACTGCTAGGCCGATATCAAGAGATGGTATGGCGCGCATACAGACACTCCTCATTCCCATCTTGATTGGGGTTCTCGGACAAGGCTTCGGCCTCACCGCCGCTTTGGCTGGAGAAATCAGTGGCCACATTGTCATAACGAAAACTCTGACGAAAAAAAAGATCGTACTCCCTGCTTATCCGTCGCGAAATTTCCTGTCACCGGTTAAACAAGAATCCACAGTCTCGGCCAGCGAGTTCAGTCGCCTGGCTGTGTATCTTGAAGGGCCCGCTGGAAAGAGTGCTACCACATCCGCTAAATTGACACAGCATGAACTGCGCTTCGATCCGGAAATCCTCATCGTTCCGGTCGGCTCTACGGTCTCTTTCCCAAACGAAGATCCCATCTTCCACAACGTCTTTTCCCTTTCCAAATCCAAACAATTTGACCTTGGTTACTACCCGATCGGACAAACCCGGATAGTCCGCTTCGAAAAGGCTGGAGTCGTGCAGGTCTATTGTCATCTGCACCCCCAGATGAGCGCAGCCATCTTGATTGTCGACACGCCTTGGTATGAGAAACCAAATGAGGATGGAACTTTTACTTTTTCGCAGGTGCCGGCAGGAAGTTACGAAGTGGTAGCCTGGCACAAGTCCGCGGGATTTTTTAAACGACGCGTGGAACTTACGGAAAGCGCGCCCGTTCGAGTCGATCTTACCATTCCGTTGCGAGAGACGGAGGCACCGTGAGATCACCTCTCTCCCTCGCCACCCGTACGTTTCTTTTCTCTTTCCTTTCGATGTGCCTGGTTTTGACGGCAGGTTTTTATACGGTTGGGGCGGTCATTAAATTCAAGATCAAGTCCAGTTTGAAAGAAACCATGCACCGGATGGAGAGCCTGCTGGACAAGACCGATGCAACTTATAACCAGAGGAACCGCCAGCTCATCGCGATCTTGAGTGAAAATGCCGGCCTCAAGGCCGGAATCGGTCTACTGCGAGAAGGGCCATCAACACCGGAAGCCAATGCGCAGATACGCCAGACCATCGAGGCCCAACTGCGTGACTTGAGCGAAGCGCTGGATTACGACCTTCTCTGGGTGTCTGACTCTGATGACGAAGCTATTGCGGCACTTCAGCGGGGGGAAAAAGCGCTGCCGCTTGAAAGCATCCCAAAGCTCGCCAATCCTTCCGGCATGATTCGAGTGGGAGAAGCGTTATACCAAGCCACCACCATCCCCATCAACCTTGGAGCGGAAAACCTGGGGAGCCTTACCGTGGGCAATAAATTTGACCTCAATTCACTCAACACCCTCGGCTTTACCGCTCTCCTCCAGCAAAGCAATGTTCTTGAAACAACTCTTCCCGGAGATGGAATCACCCGGGAATTACAGCATCAACTTCGCACGAAGTGCTCACAGGTCAAAGATGGTTGTGAAATTTCGCTTGGCGGGGAAACCTATCTGGCCCTTCAACTTGAGCGCTCGAACTTAGGTGAGGGTTATGTTTTATTGAGCCTGCAGTCGGTTGACAAGGCCATGCATGATTTTACAGGACGATTCAAACCCATCTTCTTGTCGATCGGAGCGGTCAGTATTCTTGCGGCCTTCATGCTATCGGCCATCACCTCGCGCTCAATTTCCAGCCCACTCTCGGACCTCATCTCCAGACTCCGGGAGAGTAAACGAACCGGCAAGTTATGGTCGTATTCCCGAATCCACTCCGCCACGAAGGAAGTGAATCTGCTCGCTGAAGCATTTAACCAAGCTGCCAAGGCCATTTCTGAATCTCAAGATCGACTCGATGAAGCCTATCTGCAATTTATTGAAACGATGGCCCAGGCCCTGGACGCACGAGATCCTTATACGGCAGGCCACAGCAGCCGTGTCAGCTTCTATTCCACTGCGATTGCTCAGGCCATGGGACTTTCTCCGGAGCAAATTCAAACCATCGATATTGGAGCCCGCCTCCATGATATTGGCAAAATCGGAGTTCCCGATGCCCTGTTGCAGAAACCCGGCCGCCTCACTGATGAAGAATTTGCCAAAATCAAGCTCCACCCGCAGATCGGGAAAAAAATATTGGAAAGAGTAGGCCGATTCCAGGACTACCTGCCCATCGTTGAATTGCATCATGAAGACTTTAACGGGAAAGGGTACCCCTATGGACTGAGCGGCGAACAAATTCCTCTCGACGCCCGAATCGTCCACGTCGCCGATGTCTATGACGCCATCACCAGCGACCGTGCTTACCGAAAGGCCATGTCCACCCAGCGTGTGGTAGACCTCATGAGAAATGGCTCTGGAACACAATTCGATCCCAAGGTCGTGGAAATCTTTCTGGGTCTGCTGCAAGAGTGGGAATTGCAGGAGGAACGAGCTCTTGTTAACGCTTAGACGCGCCATTTTGTTCCTCCTTCTCACTTGGCTCTCCCGGGATTTGAGAGCACAGGATGCCAGCTATGGGATTACCATGCCTGTCACCATCACCGGTCAGTTTCTGCAGACTCAGCGCCCCAGGCATGAAGAGCCTGACGCCAGCACGGTTTCCGGAGCCTTTCGCGCCGTGGTTTACCCATCCTTAAAGCTCGGTCCTCATTGGTTCATTTTTTCTGCCTGGCAGGTGAATTCGACGCCATTTTTTTACCACGACGCCTATGAGCCGGAGCATGAGGTGGAAACCCATACGCTGCAAGCATTCCTTGGATATACTCACAACAGTGAAAAGGTGAACTTCACTTGGAAGACAGGACATCTTCCCACGGCTTTCGGGGCCTTCCCTTTGCGCTACGACGATAATGCCAATCCCCTGCTCGATTTGCCCTTGAGCAACGGCTCTTATTTGAAGTTACGCCCCGATCAGCTCCCGTGCGGGTCGAGGGAGTTTTATTACCAAGACGGTTATCCTCAGGATGTTGATTTTCATTGCGGAGGAGCTGAAGCTGAGAGCTATGGGATGGCGCCAGCAACTCTGTATGGATTGCCCGGCACAGAAATCGATTTCTCGATGAAGCGCTTCGACGCGCGATTCCAATTGACCAACAGTTCCCCTGCGAATCCGCAGAATCTGTTATCGTCCAACCAGCATGTCCAATGGACCGTCGGTTCGGGTTACACGATACAACAGGGATTTCGGGTCGGGTTTTCAGCATTTCGCGGCCCTTACCTGGAAAAAACGGTTCGCCCGTGGTTGCCCATGGGAGTGGACGTGGCCGATTTCCCGGCCACCGCCATCGGAGTGGATGTGGAATGGGCCAGAGGACGATGGAGCATCCTGGGAGAATGGCAACGTTTTCAATTCAATTACCCGCTCTTTACTACTTCCCCAGCGGCAGCCTATGGTTATGTGGAGACGAAAACCATCATCAATCCGCGCTTCTACGCAGCCATGCGCCTCGGTTATGAAAACCACAATCAGGTCGCGGACATCACCCACCAAGCCATTCCCCCTTCTGCCAAATCGCCAGTGCTACGAATTTGCCGTCGGCTACCGGCTCAATCGGATGCAGCTATTGAAAGTCGGCTATGAGTGGCTGAAAACTCAAGGCGGAAGTCCGGGACACGTGACAATGCCTTCGGAATCCAATTGGTGACGTCGATCTATTCCCTCTCCAAAGCGATCAAATAAGAACGCTCGGTGAGATCGGGCTGGCTTTTGGAGGCTTCCTGCGTTACGGAAGAGCCAGACGAGTCTTTAACTCTCTTGCACACGCCGAATAGAACATTCCTGCAAGGAAGAGTCCCGTCAAACAGATCAGCAGAAACGGGAAGGATTCAAAACGAATCAATCTTCCTTCTGCGATTAATGGCACTGCAATCCAGGCCGGAATGGCGATGCATCAGGGCGCCAAAGGTGAGGACCACGCCGGTCAGAAGGTATCCCCACGCAGAGTCACGCTTCAAGCAGGATCCCCGCCGAGATGGCCAACGGTACGACCATGCCTAAGTCGAGTGCTTGCGTCTCCAAGGTGGTCATCCCCGCTAACTCCGCAGGAAAATGTCCGGTAACCATCATGGGGACAATCCTCCCCAGCCAGAGCAGCAGCAGTGCACCACTCAGGAAATAAGCAAAGCCGACAAACAACTGGCGTGGAAATCGAGCTGACACTTGAGAGGGTAGTCGGGAGATCTCCCGGGATTTTGCAAGTTCATGATAAAGGCCACGGGACAGAGAGCAAAGATTGCCACATACACCAGGAACAGAGGATTGAACGCAACCATCACGGCATACATCAGGTACACATAGAAAAAATAAAATAATAAACCACTGAGCAACAGACGCCCGCGCAAGGCGTTCCCGTTGGCTCAGAACGATGGCTACAGCAAAGAACGGGGTGCCAAGAGAAAAGATTAATGACGTCCCACACCTTGCCTTCACGGGCCAAAGACACTGGATCATACCGATAGACACCACTCCCTGAATGATTGCCACCTCCCCGTGCAGAAGTTCTGAACTCATAGGTTGAATCCGGTGTGCCGGAAAACACCCCCGCTTGAGGCTGCCGCTACTACAAGGATCAGAATGATGCCCGGAACAATGGTATTCAACTCATAAATTCAGTTCCTGTACCAAACGCTTCATGACCGGGAAATGGAGCGAGGACACAGTCAATCGAGAAGCCGGGTTGAACGTCGCCTATGACCAGCGTATTTCTACACTCCAAGCTTGCGAGATGCCAATTGCGTTCCCAGCACACGGGCGCGAATTTTCTGAAATGCAGTTTCCCGGCTGGTCGAGGTATCATCTCCAAATGGCGAAAACCCGCAGTCATCCGTAGTGCCCAGGTGCCAGCGCCCGCTTGGATGAATTCAGCCGCCTCAGAACACGATCACGAACCTGCTCGGGGGTTTCAATCGCCGGGTTGATGGGATCAATATTTACAAAAATCTTGTGTTCCGGTCTGACGCACTCCTTGATGACCTTCAAGACCTTGGAGCGGGAAGCCTCCACTCGCCAACTGTGTAAAAATTCCCAACTTTCAGCTCAAACAAGAGCGGCTTGGCAATTCCGCATAGTCCCGCATCAGCACTATGCGTGGAATCCCTGTCGCCTCCCGGGCAGAGTATGAACTCCCAGCCGCTGACGATCTTCCGTGGAGAACCGGCCAAACACCTGGTTGTTCAAATCAATGAAGCTCTTTAATAGTTTTTGGATGGGTCCAATTTCACCGAAAGCCGCCCCTCGGTGAAATCCACTTGAACATTGTGGGCGGCTCGCGCCAGGCAGCGGCGAATATCCGTTTCACTCTCCTGGATAAGATCGGCAACAAAATTCTCGCGGGAATATCCCTCGATCCCTTGAGGAGGATACAGGAGCGAGAGGGCAGAAGCAGAAATGACGGCTTGTTTTCGTAGGAACATGGGCGCCAATGTCTGGCTTCGATCAAATATCTTTCGGCATAGGTCTTGTAACGGAAGGACCGGCGGTCAGGCGGGAGTTGGCGCGTGTGGCCATCGGCGAAGGGAATGGTGACCCCGTCGGACGTCAATGTGGTCAGCCCGTGAATGGGATAGGTGGCGAAACTGGGTTTCGTCTGTTCGCCGTCGGTAATGATGGGTGACCCGGTGGCTTCAAACAGCCGAATCGTTTCGCGAACGGCATCACGGCCTAGCTTCATGAATTCGGCTTGGGTGATTTGCCTGGCGTCAAAGGCTTGTGTGGCTTCAATCAACTGTGAAGGTCTGGGGATGCTGCCGATGGGTTCAGTAGGAATTGGCATTTATCTTTCCTCCGAATTACAGTAATGGCATGAACTAAATGAATTGAATTCCCCGAAATACCGAGAAATGCCTCACTGGTTCTTGCGTTCAACTAAGGTCACTTTCATCAGATTTATTTCCATTCACTGCTAGCGAATCCGGGGGAGTTGTTCACCGCTGAGTCGATCGATGATGCGGGTCACGCCGATCCGGTTCTTCATCGTCACCAATCCGTCGTTTTCAGACAAGACCGTTCCTATGCGGCGAGCTTCGAGGCCCAGCGGATGCGTGTTCATGCAGGCTAGGGCTTGCTCGGCATGTTGAGAGCGCGACAAAACAGACGAATCTCCCTTCGTTCGCTACATACAGGGTCAAATCCCAGGATCTCGCAGGCCCCGCGAACATCTTCCCGGATGGGAATGCTGCTTTCTTCGATGTGAATTCCGAGTTTCGCTGTTTCCGCTATTTCCACCAATGCGCTTGCCAATCCGCCCCGCGTCAAATCACGCAGACAATGGATCTCCAGCTTGTGGTGAATCAGAGATAACACAAGGCGCGAAACTGCCGCACAATCACTTTCAATGACCGTCTCAAATTCCAACCCTTCCCGGACTGCCATGATGGCAATTCCGTGACGGCCGATATCACCACTGAGAAGGATCGTGTCCCCGGAACAAATTGACGCTGGCGAAAGAGGCCGTGGAGCCTCGGAGACTCCGACTCCAGCCGTGTTAATGAACACTCCGTCTCCCTTTCCGTGATCCACTACCTTGGTATCCCCGGTGACAATCTCGACTCGGGCTTCCATAGCGGCTTGTTTCATCGAACAGACGATGCGCCAAAGCGTATCCATAGGGAGCCCTTCCTCCAGAAGGCGAATCCGGCGCTTAAGTAGAGAGGTCGAGCACCGCACATCGCAAGGTCATTGACAGATCCATTGACAGCCAGGGTCCAGTATCTCCCCCGGGAAGAACGGCGGACGCACGACGTAGCTGTCCGTGGTGAATGCCAGTTCATGAGAATCGATGGAAAGGACCGCCCCATCATGACAGGATTCCAGCATAGGGTTGCGGAAGGTAAGCAAGAACATCTTCTCGATAAGTTGGTGAGAAAGCTGGCCTCCACCACCGTGAGCCAGCAGGATGTGAGGATATTGGCTGATCGGAATGGGGCAAGTGAATTCGCCACTGAGTTCGTGTGGGGATTTAGACTTTGGTCCCCTCGGTGCACCTGCCTTTGTCTCCATTGCTGGCTCTCGGCGGATTCGTCGGTAGCGGTAATAGGCGGCACAGGCGCCTTCGGAAAAGACCATTGTCGCACCCAGCGGGTGCTCCGGCGTACGCCTTGCCCGAACGCGGCACACTCAGAGGTTTTTGACTCCCTGCAGAACCAATCCGCTGATGCACTCGGGGATTCCTCCAAGCGTTGGTCGACCACCCCAAACCGCTGCTCGGCGTCGTAACTCGAGAACGATTCTCGTAACCCCAATCCGCTCTGGTCAATCTCCCCCACCCCCCGCCATTTCCGAGGAACAACTGGAAACACTTCTTGGATCAGGCGTTGAGCCGTCAGATTCCTTGCCTCTGCCTCGACGATATTGGTTCTCGACTTCCACCTCCTGTTCGAGCTGTAGGAGGCACATGAATATTCCTGGAGGATGTCCAAAGGTTCAAAACCGGTGACTACAATGGGGACACGATAGGTCCGGGCAATCGGCTCGTCTCCTGATACCCCATTATTGTGCAGACGTGACCTGCGGCCAGAAACCCTTGTACGCGGTTGGTTGAAGGACAAGATAGCCTTGATGGCAGGAGGAACCAGCACATGGGAAACGAGGATGGAAAAATTGTTGATATTTTGCTGGCGGGCACGAAACACAGCCATGGCGTTGGCAGGAGCAGTCGTCTCGAAGCCTACAGCAAAAAAGACCACCTCGCGATCCGGATTTTCCCTGGCAATCCGCAGAGCATCGAGTGGCGAATAGACAATTCGCACATCAGCGCCATCCGCCTTGGCGCTCAGCGAACACGGACCGGCCGGGCACGCGGAGCATGTCTCGAAAGAGCAGAAAATCACGCCTGACCGCGACGCGATTTCAAGGGCTTTTTCAATGAGTTCCAACGGTGTAACGCACACAGGACAGCCCGATCCGTGCACGAGAGTAATTTGTTGAGGCAGTTCATCGAGGCCGAATTTGACTATCGAGTGAGTCTGGCCGCCGCACACCTCCATTAAGGTCCATTCCCGCGTCACCAGATGATGAATCTTTTGGGCGAGACGATGAGCTGCCTGACTGTCCCGATACTCATCGATGAACTTCATCCCGACGTCTCCTCCGGGTTCTCCTCCAGTTCGGCGAGCTCATCCATTTGACGTAAATATTCGAATACCTGCCGAGCTTCCTGTTCGTCAATGGTATGAATGGCAAATCCACATGCACCGGGACAAAATCGCCCGCTTGAGCTTCGGGGACATAGGCCAGATTGCTTGCTTAACAATCCCGCTGAAATCCACTTTTCCCGCTCGGAGTATGGGGTCTGAACTCTCGATGCTCAGGATTTTTCCCGGCACGGCCAAACACATGGCAACCCCTCCTTCTCATTTACTCTCTGTTTTGATTTCCGAAGAGGCGCAGTTGAAGCGTGTGGCGGGAAACCCGAATTTCCTGCCCATCAGGATCCTGCAAACGGACTCGCTTGCATAGTGCGGGAATCTCATGCTCTCACCTCGTCAACGATTCTCTGCTTGCAAGACGGTGGCAGCTGCAGATTGTCGAAGGCGATGCCTCCGTCATTAGGAGGAAGACGCTGATGCCAATAGGGTCAAAATCCCTCTGCGCCAGGCCGCTCAATCACACGCTCGCTCAAATATTTGTTTTGAAAAACATCCTCCGCTGAGCACGATGCGTTCCTGGGAAATCCTCCTGGCAATCGCCACAATAACTTCCACGAGAGCATTATGGAAGGCAGCCGACACACTTCCAATCGATCTCCCCGAATTAACACCCTCGAGGAGAGCCAGGAATAGCGGTTCCCAGTCTATCACAATCAATTCGCTTCGATCGGAGCAACCGGGACTTGGCACAATACTCCTGGCAGAGGAGGATTCTGCCGTCAATTGAAAGGGTAGAGGGGGTTCGTCGACCGCCGTCTCGGGAAGCGCAAATTCCATTTCCATGGCCGCTTGCCCTTCGAAGGTCATGAACTGGCGCAGGCCCAGCAAGGCGGCCACGGCATCAAACAACCGCCCGACACTGCTTGTCCAGGGAGATTGGACCCCGCCGGCAACCATCTGGAAGAGGACAATCAATTCGCTTCTCGAAAACGTCTTCAAGGGAGCGAGATCGACCCGTTCGGCAGCGCGATCTCCCATGAGTTCGAAGAGAATTCCCAAAGCTGTTCGCCGCGGTTCTCGAATGGCTCGCTCTCCTCCAGGCAGCCGGAATTTCCGAAAGGTCGCTACGCGTTGAAACCCCCGATGATCGGTCAGGAGAAACTCCCCTCCCCAGACCGTGCCATCCAATCCATATCCCGTGCCATCCCAGGAGACTCCAAGCACGGGCCCTTGCAATCCATTTTCAGCCAGACACGACCACACATGGGCATGATGATGCTGTACGGAGATGACTTTCTTGCCGGTCGACCGGGCGAATTGCGTAGAAACGTAATCGGGATGAGAGTCAGCAACAATGACTTCAGGATCTGCTGCGTAGAGTTTCTGAAAGCTGCCAATCACCTGGCGAAAAGCATTGACGGCTTCTTTGTTTTCCAGATCCCCGATGTGCTGGCTGATAAAGACATTTTCATGGACCGTCATAGCCACTGTATTCTTCAAGTGGCCTCCCACGGCCAACATTTCAGGAACCCTCTTGGAAAGTCTTAAGGGCAAAGGGGCGTAGCCTCGGGCTCGCCGCAAAATCAATTCGCGGCCCATCATCATCCGGACAATGGAGTCATCCACGTGACGCACAATCGGCCGGTTATGGACCAGAAAGAAATCTACAATGGCTTCTAACCGTTTGAGGGCTTCGTGCTCGTCAATGCAAATGGGCTCGTCCGACAAATTCCCGCTTGTGGCCACGATTGGACGATCGAATTCTTTCATGAGCAGATGGTGTAAAGGCGTATAGGGGAGCATGAATCCCAGGTACGGATTGAGTGGCGCGACGGAAGGGGCAACTGAAAAGCCAGCGGCGGGCACCTCCCTCTTTTTCTCCACAAGAACGATGGGGGATTCGGGCGAGAGGAGCAGCCGTTCTTCCAGCGCGGACAAATGACAGATCGTGCGAACAACTTCTACCGAAGGCGCCAGAAGAGCAAATGGCTTCTCTTCACGATGTTTGCGTGCTCGCAAGCGCTTCACAGCAACCTCATTGCCGGCATCAACGATCAGTTGAAATCCCCCCAGCCCTTTCAGGCCGAGAATCTTTCCATCCCGTAAGATCCTGCAGGCATCCAGCAAAGCCTGATGATGCAATCCCAAGACCCTTCCTGACGGATCCCAGAATTCGAGGTGAGGGCCACAAACCGAACAGGCCGTCGGTTGCGCATGAAATCTCCGATTCAGTGGATCTTCATATTCCTGACGGCAGGGAGGGCATAAGGGGAACCCTTTCATCGAGGTCTGTGCCCGGTCGTAGGGAAGGGCTTCGATGATCGAGAACCGGGGACCGCAATGCGTGCAGTTAATGAAAGGGTATAGATAGCGACGATCGTTAGGATTAAACAGCTCCTGCAGACAATCCGGACAGGTCGCGATGTCCGGGAGAACCAGAGTGAGTTTCTCTCCTTTCGGGTCGCTCTGGCGAATTTGAAAGTCTGGATAGAACACCGGATCGAGACGCACGGATTCCAGGCTTTGGAGGAACGCGGCTCGTGGCTTTTCCCGCTCCAGGCGGAAGTGAAAAGCATCCACGTCGCCCGGTTCTCCCTCCACCTCGATAAACACACCTTGCGGAGAATTAAGCACCCAGCCGCAGAGCTTCATTTGCGTTGCCAGCCGATACACGAAGGGCCGAAACCCGACGCCTTGCACGACTCCGCGAATGACAATGTGAGCCCGTTCGATCACTGAGATTGCGACTGCTCCTTTAGCCATTGACACCATTCGGAGATCCCCGCGCCCGTTGTGCAGGATGTCTCAAACACCTTCAAGGACGGATTGATGTTGAGGGCATTTTGGCGCAGTGTGGTCACTTCGCAGTTCAAGTACGGAAGCAGGTCGATCTTGTTAATCACCAAAACGGAAGCCTGGCGAAACATTCCGGGATATTTCAAGGGTTTATCATCCCCCTCAGTCGTGCTCAGCACTACGACTTTGAGGTTCTCTCCCAAATCATAATTTGCGGGGCACACCAGATTCCCAACGTTCTCAATGACCAACAGATCCAGTTCCGGCAATTGCAGCTGCCTGATGGCGTTCTGGACCAAATGAGCTTCGAGGTGACAGCCCCCATTGGTGACAATCTGAACGACCGGCACTTGGTAGTGGGCGACTCGCTGGGCATCAAAATCCGTTTGTACATCGCCCTCGATCACCCCGATTCGCAGGCGGCTTCGCAAGATGCCCAAAGTCTGCTCAAGAAGGCTTGTTTTACCAGAGCCTGGAGAACTCACCAGATTGATCGAAAACACCCCGTGCTCCTTTAAGATCTGGCGATTCTGACGTGCAATCTCATCATTTTTCTCGAGGACTTTTCTTTCAATGGTGATGATGCTCATGGCTTTCTCCCTTTTCTTCCGCCATCTCAATTTCGACTACCTGGAGTTCCGAACCTGCAATGAGCTTGACATCTGGACTCAGACACTTCGGACAGAGAAAAAGCATGTCGTCCAGAATCGATATCTCTCCACAGTTGCCGCATTCCAACCGGGTTTCTACCCGCTCGATGCAAAGATGGGCCTGGCTCAGAGTTGTATCATTGGTGAGGGCGGAAAAAGAAAAATCGAGGGACTCCGCCAGGACCCCGGACCATTTTCCCAATCGTATTTTGATAGATTGGACTTCCGCCAGGCTGGACTCTGGAACGTGCTCACGAACAATTTCCAAAATGCTTTGGGCTATCGACAGTTCGTGCATGATGGCGGGACCATTTCACTTGCCTATACCATACCATGAGTTGCAGAGGCGGCGGCCATGGATTTCCGCAGAAACCAAATGACCCGCATTGATCCTTCCCACTTTTGACCGCTATAGCGAGAATTCTTATTTCAGAGAAGCTCACAACCGGAAACGGCCAGGATGCCGTGAACTCTTCGTTCCAATTTAGAAGTCTCGGGATGAATCAATTTGGGGGAATATACAAGGGAGGCAGTCGGCAGGTAACCCGGAAACCAAGATAAGGAGCACTGACTTCGGGCTGAAACGTCTCTCGATAAGGAATGTAGAGGACCGCCGTACTCGCAGTATACCAGGAACCTCCCCGAACCACCCGCGTGCCGGGCAGGTCGGAACGGTTGCGATCATCATCGGCATACGGGTGTTCACGATTATAAGGGCGGTTCAGTGTCTGAGTCCATTCGGAGACGTTGCCCGTCATGTGGTATAGGCCGTAGCGATTGGGGAGGAATTGATGGCGGGAAATGTCAGAGCCTATGACGGTGACTTCGGCGCTGGGATTCTTTTTCCAATTGTAATACGGGACCTCGCGGTCGCTGATGCTGGCCCCCAAAGCATAGTCGAAATTGTCCGGGCCTCTGGCCGCCTTTTCCCACTCAGCTTCGGTGGGAAGGGAAAAAATCCATTTCCCTTTTCCATATTTCCAAGTCAGCCACTGACAGAACGCGTCGGCTTCAAACCAGTTTACCGACACCACCGGCTGGTCCGCTCCCCCAAATCTCCTAAAATCCTTGTCCTCTGCCTTCAACAACGCCGTGGCACGGCAAGGGTTGGCCTGCTTCCAGCGTTTACCACCCTCTGTCCAGTGTTGATCATCGCTATATCCGTGCGGGTCTTCCCAAAACATTTTGAAATCCTGGTTTGACACTTCGAATGGCGAAATAAAAAAACCCGGGATCCACACGAAATGAGGCTCCCGTGGATTTAAACGATCTCCCAGCAGTACCGGTCCAGGTGGAATATACGTGAAATCGGACGCAGCCGGGGATGGCTTCGGAGGAATCTCAGCAGGTGGCGTCCGGATCGTTAGCGTGAAGTTTCCATCCGCGTCGGGTCCACTGCGATAGCCTGGAATAGCAATCGGGTACAAGGCAGTTCCGGAAGGAAACTGTGCTTTGAGGTAATAGTTTCCAGATTTCAGCCAGGTCCCCATCGCCTCAAATCCGTCTACCGGTTTGGCGTCATCGAGATTTTTTCCCGCCTGAAATAAGGTAAGAGGAACCTGCGCCAGGTTCGAAACAATCAGCATCGTCTCGGCCCGCTCAAAGTGAGCCTGTTCTTCACGCTCCTTGGCGAGATAGCGCCAGGAAAATAATCCGCCGCCCAGCAATACGGCCAGCAACACGATGATGATCCAGAGTCTCTTCATGGGCTTCCCAACATATCCAGCATGGGAATTCCTCGGTCCAGGGAGAAGCGGTTGCCGGCTACAGTCGCAACAACTCCCGCCAAGTCTTCCTTCCCATCATTACAAACCGTCTAGATGTCTTGTTCTTTGAGTGATCGGCTGGATAGGTAAATCGGGAATGCAATCCAAAACAGGAGGCCCAAGGCCAACGCCACAAGGCTTGCCCAGTCACCCCCTAGAAATTTCACCAAAGCGGCTCCAGCGGGGCCAAAGATCTGTTTCCCATCGAGTGCAATAAGGCTTGCGACTCTCACCATATCGACCGGATTTCCGGCGAGCGAAATAAAAAGGAAGCGGTTCGCCAGCCTTTCCTGGAGGAGAAAGGTTCCGCCGATCACCAGCAAATCATAAAAAAGAACGAAGAAGAACCACAGAAACAGGGTAACCCCGAAGGCTTTGGACTTTCGTCGATTCCAAGCGGCCACCAAAGCAGAGAGCGCCAGGAATACCAGGGCCAATAACAACGAAAGTCCAACCAAGATCGGGTAACGGAGAACTCCTTCGGAACCTGCCTTGAAGGCAATGATCAAGCCTCCCAATCCGAACCCAATCAGGGTTGAAGTCAGAATCGATCCGAAGAGCCCGCCAAGCTTTCCCAAAAGTATTTCGGTTCGGGACACCGGCTGCGCGTAGAGCAAATCACTGCAATGTTTCTCATCCGTAAAGCTCGCGGTTCCCATCACCAACGCCATCAGAGGCACGATATACAACACCAGATTCAACAAGCTGGCTGAAGTCCGTTGGAAGCCCTGGAAGCCGATGGCCCCCGAGGTGACCAGGCCAAAATAGGCGATGGCGACGACCAGAGCGGCAAACGCAATGGCGAAAACTAGCGTCCAACGATTGCGGATATTGATCGTCAATTCCTGGCGTGCGATTGTCAGGATTGCGTTGAAGTCCATGTCGTCCACCTTCCCGAAAATCCGAGGTCGAAGGCCAAAGGTCTAACGTCGAAGGTCTGAATCAAAACGGCACTATTCAAGAAAGGGGACGTGCTTGAACTCTTAGTTACCGTCCAAATTGACATTTGACTTTCGACCTTGGACCTTTGCCCCTTGTTTAATAGGCCCTCCCCAAAAAGCTCTTCAAAGCGCATTACTTTTCCTTGAGATTGGGTAGCGAGCCGATCAGCCCGATTCCCATCTCCCAGTGCCACAATTCCGCCGTACATCGGGGTTTTGAATTGAGTCGACTGAACAAAATAAGCTTGCTCGGCTTTCAGCCAATGGCTGGTCTCAAAATCAACGGCAAACCTTGCCACCACATCTTGAGTCGCCATCTTTTTGTTTAGAAAATTCCTCATACAGCCCACATCATCAAATTTATGGGCCTCTCCTTGTAAATCAATGACCTCGGCGGCATATCGTTTTTCAGAGATGGCCATCCGGCAATTGGCGCACATGTCGGAAGACTCAATGTCGACGGGATCGACAGATTTTGGAGTGCAGGCTGTCATGAGGATTGCAGCGCACAACACCATGGATTGAATTATTGGAATGTGCCGTTTCATACCCTTGAGTTCTTCCGGATGTAGTCCAGGTAGATATCCTCCAATGACATTTCTTCAGTCATAAGCCTGGCAATCCGCCCGCCGGCCGATTCAATCGATTTCAAGCAGGTAAAGCGGAGCTCAGGGCTTGCGGTAATCCAAAGGGAGTCTCCATCGAAATGGGCCTCTTCCGCTCCCGCCTGCAAGGACGTTTCCAGCCAGCGTGAATCCGGATTTTCCAGCACCACTTGCATCTTGCAGGTACGCATCAAGCCTGCCCTCAATCCCGAGATGGTCTCCAAGGCAATGAGCTTCCCGCCCACCAGGATTCCCACTTTGTCAGCCAGTTGTTCCACATCGGCAAGAACGTGGGAGGAAAACAAGATGGTCTTTCCTTGCTGCTTTAGATGAGCCAGAAATTCACGGAATTGAACGGCCCCAGCCGGGTCGAGGTTGACCGTAGGCTCATCAAGCATGAGCACCGACGTATCGGGAAGACAGGCGATCGCCAGCCCCAAGCGCTGGAGCATTCCACCGGAAAACTCCCCGACGAGCCGGTCACTAAAACCGTTGAAATCAAAGTGTGGGTTTGAAAGGAGCACATCGACCTGTTGTGGGTTGACTTTTCTCAG
Source organism: Terriglobia bacterium (assembly GCA_046331665.1). Taxonomy (GTDB): domain Bacteria; phylum Acidobacteriota; class Terriglobia; order Versatilivoradales; family Versatilivoraceae; genus CAWBAT01. The sequence continues at coordinate 18,156 of JAXLQK010000038.1, forward strand.
CTTGCAATAGAAATGAAGCACTTCGCGGGCCGTCAAGTTGTCATGAAATCCCACCCGCTGGGGCAAATAGCTGAAGGACTTTCGAGCCTCTCGCGATTGTTCAAGCACATCCGCTCCGTTGATCATCATCCGTCCCCGGCTAGGTTGAACCAATCCTGCCAGACATTTCAGGGTAGTACTCTTGCCACTCCCATTCGGTCCCAGCAACGCAAAGGTTTCCCCGGCTTTCACTTCGAAGGAAACCGAATCGATCGCGGTGAATCCACCGTAGATTTTGGTTAACTGCTCAACGCAAATCATCGTTTGAATCCCTTCCCCACAACCACCAGCCCACCCGCCAGCATGGTTAGAGAGAGAGTTCCCAAGGTTCCATGAAAAGCGGGGGATGCCTCTGGAATGATCGCGGGCATGGGACTTTCCATTCGTCTCATCAGGGGAGCTGGATCGACTTCCGCAGAGCCAGGAACCACCGGGAAGACCTTTTCGGCCAGTGACAAGGCTTGGGCCGCCGGGCTATCCAGATAGAGTCTTAGCCGCGGATAATTTCCTTCCATGTACTCAAATACATTTTGAATCTTGTGGGGAACATCTCCAATTCCGTCACCGTCCAAGTCATAACCGTCGTAATCACTCCAGAAATTTCCCCTCCCGTTAACACCCGAAGCTGAAGCACTGTCGAGATTCCAGAAATCAGTCGTATCACCGCGATGCCAGGAACTGCCGGTTGTTTTCCCAACCATCTGGAGCGGGCTGAGATTGTCGACAAATTGATTCTCCGAGAACAGGTTATGGTCAGAGCTGCTGAAAATTTGCATGGCAACATCATTCTCGGCGACGACATTTTTGATAAAGACGGTGCCATAGACGGCCTCCAGGAACAGGCCGGTGACATTGTCGACAATCAGATTGTTCTCGGCCAGGTTATCTTCACAGCCTTGGAAGAGGATGCCGAAGGAACTGAAGCCTCGATTGTGCATGAATGCGTTTCGCCGGAACTGAATGTGCCGGGAGTACATGATCGCCGCACCCGCCACGTTATAGGCAAAGACATTGTCCTCGAAGATGTTATCGTCGGAATTCATGTAGTGAAGGCCGTAGCGTAAGCGCGTCACCTTATTAATTCGAATCAAGTTGTGAGAACTGTTTTGGATGTACATCCCATCTCGCGCTTCGTGAATCTGGTTTCCCTCGATACGATTGTTGGTGGAATTCCACAAATGAATGCCCGCTCCGCGTTCCCCCATCTCCAGTTCAACTCTACCTTGAATGCGGTTCTGTAAGATCCGGTTGCCCGAAGACTGGAACAGATAAATGCCAAAGAGGGTGTCTCGCAGCTCATTATTCTCGACCACGTTGCTGTTGCTCTTGAGGAGAATCCCGGAGTCTTCGTTCTGCAAATCCTCCCCGCCGTGCTCAATGATCAATCCGCGAACGACACAACCCGGAGCCAATACTTCAATGACGCTGCCCTTTCCTGACCCGTGCACAATCGGTTTCCCGATCCCTTCCAGAATGATTTGCTTGTTGAGCCGGATGCTCCCCGTGTAGGTGCCGGCAAAGACTTGAATGGTGTCACCAGGCTTCGCCGAGAAGAGAGCTGTCATGACAGAACCGAAGGGCTGGTTCTTGCCCACTTGCAAGACTTCAGCCTGAAGGATTGACACGGGCCACAGCCCGAGGACAGTCCAGAGCAGGAGAATCTGATTGAACTGACGGAAGGTAGAGTGCAGGGTCAGAGAAGGGTTTCGCATGGTCCCAACCCTCCCAGGGGAAAGGCAAAAGCGTCGGTACTCCCGAGATTTTGTGCCACCGGTTAATGGGCCTCCGGCTTTCTGGAAAAGAAAATGGCCAGCACCAGAAGCAACGAAAAACCCACGAGCAAAAAAGATCCAGTGCCCGGGAGGCTGTAAATCGTAAAATTGGCTATTTGCTTTACTCCAAAGAGAGGGGGAGTGAAGGGCTGAACCTTAATCGCTGCTGCCGGATCAAGATTGTGACCATAGCTGTAAAGCCGGTGATAAAAACTCCAAAACGAAAATAATCCAAAATACGAAAAGAGCACGAATACATCCACCAGGTTGGCCATTTTCCCAATCACCAGGGCCCGTAAGGACAGAATGGCGAGGAAACCAATGACAAAGGGGAGCCAGGTGAATTCACTGAAATCGCTTTCGAGGAGGGGACGCATCCCTATGTAGTGATTCAGTGAATTGATTTCTCTCAAGTCATCACGATTGGGGGTTTTCCCTCCCTCGAGTTGATGCGGATAGATCTGCAACACCAGACCATCCAGGTATTGGTTGGATGTAAAGGTCATTGTCCACAGAGGAAATTGGAAATTGGCGATCAGCAGCAGTACAGCAATGAGGATGGCAAGGCGGCTCTTGAGGTTCAAGGGCAGGTCGAAAAAAGTCACGCCTTTATCCAAAAGTCCATGCTTTTCCGGTACACCTTCCGGAGAAGAGCCCCTCTTCGTGCTTTCCAGGGACATTTCTTTGCCTTCCATAAATCCCTCCAGAGTTTGAAGGACAAGCCTTGAGGAGGCCGGCTTGTGACCGACCTCCGGCTTTCCTTTAACATCATGCGGGTAGTCCTACTTCGGTTTGACGAGGAGATAACCTTGCATCTCCTGGTGCAAGGCGGAGCAGAAATTCGTGCAGTAATAGGGAAAGACCCCAGGCTTGCTGGCGATAAACTCAATGGTTTTGGTTTCACCTGGATCCACCACTACATTGATGTTGTAGTCATTCAATCCAAAACCATGGAGTTCGTCTGTCGTTTGTTCGATGTTCGTGAGATAGAGGGTGACCTTGTCGCCCTGGTTGACTTCCACCTTGTTGGGTTCGAAGCTGCTCCGTACGGCTACCATTTTCACTTTCACCTCAGAACCATTGCGGGTAACTGAGGCATCTTTCACATCCCAGATGGCATTGGCGTGCTTGTTTTCCTCCTTGGGGTAAACTTCCACCGGCTTGAGCTTGTCCGCCTTGATGATCTGGGCATAATGGGGCTCCGGTTCGGTGAAAGCGTCATAGAGCAGTTTCATCTTTTCCCCATTGATATCGATCAATTGAGAAGACTCCGGCTGGGAGGGACCCACATTCAAGTGTCGACCATGGGAGAGTTTATTCAGCGCCACCAGATATTTTCCAGCGGGGTGCGCCGTATCGCCCTCGGCAGCCGTCAAGTGACCAATATTATAGGTGATGGGAATCTTGTCGACAACTTCCCAGGTTCCCAATTTCCATTTTGCAACAGCACTCTCTACGAACAAACTCGTATAGGCATACCCCTGGTTGTCAAATTGTGTATGCAGCGGGCCCAAGCCCACATTGACCTCTGCATCTTTGATCTTGTCATAATTCAGGACCGGTATGCCGTCCTCGTCGCCGGTGAATTCTTTGTTCTGGATGGCCGTCTGGACTTTTTCGATATTGAAGACGGTGGTAATCGACTGCAGTTTACCGCTGCCAATAATGTATTTTCCATCGGGGCTGACATCCACACCGTGAGGACTCTTGGCGCAAGGGAAGAGGTACACCACACCCGGTGCGTCCTTGGGGTCAATGACCTTCACGCCACCAATCATCTTGAACTTGTTTGCTTTGATGGCCTTTTCCGCTTCACGCCAATTCACCGCTACGACATAGTCGCGGTCTTTCTGGGTCGAAGTGACTTCCAGTTTTCCGGTGGCACGTTCTGAGTTGTAGCACGTCCAAAATGCCCAACCATCGCTGGCCCCCTTGCCGGCATCACCCAAATCATAATTGAATGGCGGCATGAGAATTTCCCACCCCAAACTCATCACGCCGGTTTTCGGATCAACTGTGATTCCAGCCACGACCCCTTTGTAGGTGGTCGCGTATTGCTCGATAGGGGCATACGTTCCGCGGGGGAGCGGGATTGAAAAACGCGAACCAGCCAGGACGTATTCGGTATTCGGTGTGACAAACGAGGAACAATGATTCCCTGAAACGTTGGGAATGGGTCCAAAAATCTGCTTCACCTTGAAATCACGCAGATCAATTTTGGCCATTCTGTTGTTGGCATTGTCGCTGATGAATAGCCACCGGCCGTCATAGTCTCCGTTGGTTTCACTGATCGAGGGGTGATGGGCATCCCCCCAGGTGTACCCTCCCAGCATCTCTTTGGACTCTTTATCAAATCCATACCCTGTGGCCGGATACGGTGTAAACACCGGAATCGTACTGATGTGCCGCATGGAAGGAATTCCCGCCACATAAACGTTGCCGGAATGACCACCGGAATAAAACAAGTAGTATTCATCCAAATCTCCCGGCGCCACGTAGGTTGCCACCGCAGCTTCAGCCGTCCCTCCACGCTGCACCTGGGCCGTCTTTTTTCCACAACTGGTCAACAGGAAGGCGACTACCAGAAGAACACCTCCTCCGATCCACAGCCACTTCCATTGGATGTTTTTCCCGCTCATACCTTCTCCTTTCTCTTCCGGCGATTGCCCCAGAAGCCTGGAATTACCGGATCAGTGATGAAGTCACGTACCATTTCCTATTCCTATGAAATTTTTCCCGCCATTCAGGGCTTTGTGCTCTTTGCTGCGTTTTGTTGCAACTTCTTTTGGTAGGCCAGCTTCAGCTTCTCAATCGCCTCCCGCTTTTCAGCATCTGTCAGCTGAATCTGGGTTGCTAAAACGACACTCATGGTTCCCGTGGGATTCGCCAAGAAATCCTCGAGCGTTCTCCCAAACCGGCTTTGCACATCCGACACAGCTTCTGCCAAGTCGGGGCCGATCTTGGCCGCGGACTCGATTCCCAGTGTGCTGACGGAATGACAGATGAAGCATCGGTGAGCCACGAAGAACGCGCCTTCACCGCTCATCATTTGCCTTTCCTTCTCCACTTCCTCGGCTGTTGGCCGGTCGACTGGCTGGGCGCCGGGGAGGTATCGGGTGGGGACCGTCTTCTGATTCCAACTCATCACCAGCAACGTCAGTGCCTGCGCGTCCGGACTCGAAAAGCTGAAGTTCGGCATGACGGTTTCTGGAACAAGCGCCTTGGGGTTTTGAAAGTGGGCCACATGCCAGGCAAACGCCGATTTCACGCCATACATGCGGGAATAGTCATATTGTTCAGGGGATTTTCCGCCCACGTTGGTCAAATCAGGGCCAATGACTCCTCCCCTTCCATTGATGCTGTGGCACGCCCGGCAATTTTTTTCGTTGACCAACTGCTTGGCGCGATTGAGTGCTTCGGCACCTTTCGTTTCCCGTTCATAGCGATGGCAGACATTGCAGTTGGTTTGAATCAGAATCTTCTTGTCCCGGACGGTGTATAGATCGGCGATGTCTTTGCCCAGAACCGGTTCTTCCCAATATTCCACCTGGCCGTGGGCCGATTTCATGTCGGTCGCATACCCCTGTCCTCCATGACAGGAAGTACAGCCATACTCTTGAATCGGATGTTTTTGCAGGATGTCGCGGGGATGAGTCCGAAAGGGATGAGGGGCATTCTCCAAGCCTTTCCAATTCATCCCCTGATGGCAGGTCACGCAGCGGTCGACCCTCCCCAATTCCTTGACCCATACCTGCTGAAGTCCCTTTGGAACCTGGGCCGCTTTTGACTCGCCGAATTTCTGTGCGATCAGGGCCCTGAATTCCTCCTGGTAGTCTTGCCACTCGGGACGCAGATAACCCCAGCTGACCACCGCCATCACCAGCAGCGTGAGAAACCCAAGTGAATAAAGCCAAATCAAATCTTTTCGGTACACGGCCGCTCCCTGTCAGTAATATGGATAAGGCCTAGAATTTTCGAGGCACTTCAGGCCAGGCTTGCCAGGGCCAGTAGAAATCCCAGTAAGGTCCTCTCATAAAAGTCCCGATAATCGTGAAAATCACCACGCAGAGCACCACCATCAGGAAAATCAGATTTTGTTTTCTTCGTTCAGCGGCAAACCAGATGCCTACGGATTGAAGAGATGACTTGTCAAAATAGGGCCACAATAACAACCCCAAGACCAAAATTCCCGGCAACAAAACGCCACCCAGCAAGGCACCATTCATCGTAAAGGTGCCGATTCTAAACGTGGTATCGCTGACCAGCTCCTGCAACCAAAGAAAGTACCAGGGCGCTTTGGCAGGATTGGGGGTAATGCTGGGGGTTGCCGGTTCCTCCAAAGGGGCTCGAACGAAAAGGGCCAAGGCAGACGCCACGAGCAAGGTTCCGATCAGAACGACGGCAATCCGGCGGGTCACGTTTGGAGAGGAGTGAACCGCGTACCGATCTTCGTCCACCAAGCTGGTCTCAACGTGGACGCTGGTGCCACGGGTAATCCCAAGCAATGAATACGTTTTGCTTTTGGAGGGCAAAGCTTTCTCCTTTTTTTGCTTCAAGGCCAATTGGTCGGCACAGGCCAATCCTCCATCTTTTCTCACCCGCCACATGTGGTATGAAAACAGAAGGAGAACGATCAACGGGAGGAAGAAGCAGTGCAAAACGTAAAATCGAAGCAGGGTGTTTTGTTCAATGGTTGACCCTCCCAGCAGGAGGAAACGCATCCATTCGCCCACGACGGGTGCGGCACTGGCAATGTTAGTCCCTACCGTAATGGCCCAATAAGCAAGCTGATCCCAAGGGAGCAAATAACCCGTAAACGACAGGAAAAGGGTGACTAGTAGCAACGCCACTCCGACAACCCAGTTCAGCGGCCGGTTCTGGTTGGCTGAGGTCCCGTTCTTGAAAGCGCCCGTCAGGAATACACGGACCATGTGAAGAAATACGACCGCGACCATCAAATGCGCGGAGACTCGATGCAAGCTTCGAATGAACCACCCGAAGGAAACCACAAATTCCAGGTCTTTGACTGAGAGGTAGGCCCGTTCCACCGACGGGACATAAAGAAACATCAGGACCACGCCGGTGATCGTCAGAATCAGGAAAAGTGCAGCGGCCATCGTCCCGAGCCAAAAGGAGTAGCTCCAGGACAAACTTTCCTTGGTAATCTTTGATGGGAACCAATGCAGCAGAAAATTCCGCACAACGGAATCCCCTGCTTCTCGCTCACTGGATGGTTGCCAGGTCCATTTGATTTTTTCCCAGGTGGTTTGTTTCGTTGGCATGGAAGCAATCTCTCTGGTGATTGGATTCGAAGAAGTCGAGGAACCTTCGCCTCAGATTTGAAGGACCTCGGAATTTACACGGTCAAACGGAAATCCCGCGGGACCTCCATTGTCAGGTCGACGATGAGCTGACCATCATCCGGCGATACTTCCAGCCTGTGATAGGCCAGCGGACGTGGGGCCGGCCCTGCATAGTTCGTGCCATCGCCGTAATACTTCGACCCATGGCACGGGCAGTGGAATTCGGCCTGTTCTTCAATTTGACGCTGGCCGAAGCTGACTTTTTTGGGTTTATTCAACCGTTCCATTTTTACGGTGCATCCCAAATGGGTGCAGACCGCAGAAATGGCGTAAAACGTATTTCTTTCGCGAAAGATGTAGACTCTTTTTTCCTCGAGGAATCGAGCACCTTCGCCGTACTGCGTGGGGAGTCCGATCTTGAATCGTTTGGGCTCTTCATAGAGGACGTTTGGCAGCAGCGAACGCATATAGGCATAGGCCTGAGCGGCAAGTGCCAGGAGCGTCGCTCCCAGTCCAATTCTTCCAAGGAACAAACGACGAGAGTTCGCTTTCTTTCCTTCGGTGGAAGGGTGGGGATCGAGATCCCCTACCGGTTGCAGGTTCGAATCAGGCATGGGTTTCGAGCTCCTCATAGTGGAACACTTCCATGGTCATGGCATCGGTGGGACAGCGAATGGCGCAGAGACCGCAGCGAATGCATTTCTCATCATCTTTCAGCATCGCGGAAAGCGGCTGTCCTGGATCTGGTTCGAAGCCTTCCAAGATCCTCCGCCGCATCTCCGGATCGATGTCCGCCTCTTCAAGCGGGACCAGTTTCAGACAGAACTCAGGACAGACATCGACACAACGGTTGCAGAGTACACATTTCTCCGGGTCGTAAATGGTCTGGAGATGACAATAAAGACAGCGTTCGGCCTGCCGTTTTGCTTCCTCTTCGCTGAAGCTGGATTCCACTTCGGAGATTCCTGTCCTTCGATCGAGTGACAATGTGGGAGGCGATTGGCGGTTGCAGATCTCATAATTCTGTGGCATCCGGAAAGTTCGGGATGACAATTTCTCGATGGTCAAGTGGATTACCGGCTGTGCGGCTTCCCCTCGCAAATAGTCATCGATAGAGATTGCAGCCCGTTTCCCATTGGCAACTGCCTCAATCAGATTTCGCGGGCCAAAAGCCACATCACCCCCTGCGTATATCCCCGGACTGGTTGTCGCCAGAGTATTTAGATCAACCTTGATGGTGCGCTGGGGTGTGAGCTCAACCTGGTCTTCAGGTTTTAAGAAGGAAAGGTCGGCCTGCTGACCAATGGCTAAAATGACGGACTCCGCTTCCAACACTTCGCTGACGCCGGGGTCGTATTCAGGATTAAATCGCCCCTGCTCATCGTAGGTGCGGCGAACGCCGATCAACTCGACACCCTTCAGTTTTCCGTTTTCGCCCAGAAAGCGTTTTGCCCCACGCTGGGGGTGGAAGAGAATTCCCTCGTGTACCGCCTCTTCAAATTCTTCCTTACCCTGGGCAGTTCGCATGACGGGCATCTCTTCATAAGATTCGAGGCTTACCATATGAACTTCGGTGGCCCCTGCCCTCAGGGCCGATCGGGCGGCGTCGATGGCAGTATGAAGTTGACCGGAAGCGTCCTGCGCCGGCGCCGGATCCTGGCCCGCGCGAAGCGCGAGGCGAGCGGCATCGAAGGCGACAAAACCGCCACCAATCACCAGAACCTTCCGCCCCAGGTTGGCCCGGTATCCGTTATTGATGTTGATCAAATAATCAATCGCCTTCACCACACCATCCAGTGTTGCTCCTTCAATATTCAGGTCCCGGCCTTTTTGCACGCCCATGGCGATGAAGGTTGCCTCATACCCTTCCCGCTTGAGTTCCCGAAGGCCGAAATCGGGAGACAAGGGAGAATTGAGCCTGATCTCGACGCCAAGCTGTTGGATTCGGTCTATCTCTTTTTCAATGAGTGATCGGGGCAGTCGAAATTCAGGAATCCCATGGAACATCATTCCGCCGGGCTTCTCGGTGGCCTCAAACAACGTGACTCGATATCCCATGAGGGCTAAATCATGTGCGCACGCAAGGCCGGCGGGCCCAGCTCCAACTACCGCGACCTTTTGCCCCCGCGCCACCTGCTTTCGCGAGAGTTGGAGAACGGGCAGGTGGCCGCGCTGTTTGTTTCCCACGTCAGCCTGCCCTTCAAACAATCTGCTCTGAGTGTCCGGCTCCATGGACTCGACGCCATATTTTTCGGTGATAAACCGCTTCAAGGCGCGAATGGTGACTGGAGCATCTATTTTCCCCCGTCGGCACTGGTCTTCACACGGGGCAGCGCAAATCCTCCCGCATATAGATGCCAACGGATTCGGAGACCGGGCCACCAGGTAGGCATCTTCATGACGCCCCCCTGCGATGAGCTGAACGTATTTGCCGGCATCTGTATGCACAGGACAGGCAACCTGGCACGGAATCATCCCCTTCCAGAATTCAATGTCAGGAATAATCGTCTTGTAGATCTTTTGGCTCATCCGGTAATCCATCGAAGATTCGATACACAAAGGTTGCATCAGGCATGAGAGTTTGTCGTCCTAGCGCTCTCAGCACCCAGGTTGAGTATCAGGAAAGGTTGCAAGAAAAGCAGTGACTTAAATCACAGCATTCCGTGGCAGATCAAGAGGTTGAGATTTACCTGGAATCGGGGATTAACAGAAAAGAGCAAGGCGAATTCCAAAGCTCCGTTACTCCTCAATGTTCTGTCGAAACCTCAAATAACTTGCAATTAACGGTTACTCCTTCTTCTCCATACTTGAGGATCATTGTCGCAACGTGGGTCTTCACCCGAAAAAAGTGTGCTATTTCCCCCAACTGAAAGCTACTTAGGATCAAGTCAAGTTCTTAAAGCTCATCGATCATGCTCGGACTGTTGAAGTTCCAAGAACGGTCTTCAATCTGATGTTTTGGATAAGGAACTGCCCTAGCTAATGACGGGGAAAGAACGGAATCGGAGAGGAAATAGCCCCTATCTCTACAACATGGATTGGCTTCTGATCTGACAAGGACGGGTTGCGAATATGAATGGACAGCAGCTCAAGCCAGGTGCTCGAGTCCAAATTGAGAGCAAAGCCCTTGGGGGATTAATTGAATGGTTAAAAGTGCAGGGGTACTTGGTAATCGGCCCGACGATTCGCGACAACGCGATAATACTGGCGCCTATCGACTCTCTCAAGGATCTCCCAAAAGGTTGGAAGGAAGAACAAGAGGCGGGTAAATACCGCTTATGCAGAAGGGACGATGGTGCTTATTTCGGCCATACCGTGGGCCCACAAAGTTGGAAGCGATTTCTTCACCCTCCCGAAATCAGGCTATTCTCGGCGACTCGTGAAGGGAATGCCTTCAAAATCCTGAACAACGAAGAGTCCATCCCGCGCTACGCTTTTCTCGGTGTCCGGGGATGCGATCTGGCCGCCATTCACGTCCAGGACCGTGTTTTGCTGCAAGACCAATTTGTGGACACGATCTACCGCGAGAGGCGCCGTGACAATTTCGTCGTCGCGATTCATTGCACTCAAACGGCTCCTACCTGTTTTTGCACTTCCATGGGAACAGGGCCAAGGGTGCAAGGTGCCTTTGACCTTTGTTTGACGGAACTCTTCCAACCTCAGGCCCACCGATTTCTAGTTGAAATTGGAAGTGCCAAAGGCACCGAGGCAATAAAGGCTCTGGAATATACCGAGGCTTCTGATGACTTCTGTCAACAGGCTGGTGAGGCAGTGAATGAAGCGGCCGCATCGATCCAGCGGAAGATGGAGACTTCCGGGATTCGCGAGCTCATTTACCGAAATCTGGACAGCCCTCATTGGAATGAAATTGCCTCTCGATGTCTCAACTGCACCAATTGCACCATGGTTTGTCCGACGTGTTTTTGCACAACGGTTCAAGACACTACGGATTTAACGGGGGCTTGGGCAGAACGCTGGAGAAAGTGGGATTCGTGTTTCAATACGGAATTCTCTTATATCCATGGCGGAAGTGTCCGGACTTCGGCTCAATCCCGCTACCGGCAGTGGTTTGTCCACAAATTGGCGTCCTGGCACGATCAATTTGGATCCTCCGGCTGTGTCGGCTGCGGGCGCTGTATTACCTGGTGTCCGGTGGGCATCGATATCACCGAGGAGGCGAGAGTCTTTCGAAAGAACGAAAACGTCCATTCAGCGTCAAAAGGGCTGGAATCTCCTCAATCGCTTTCTCCGTAACCGGTTTCAGAAAACTTGGTCGTTTGCAGCGCTTACCCCCCTAACTTTGAGGATCACGAAACAGGAGGAATCGCATGGAAAATCTGGAACCCATTCTTCGGACACACCCGTTCCTGCAAGGGCTTGACTCCCGGTTCATTGCCTTGATTACGGGATGTGCATCCAACGTTCGGTTCAATGCCGGAGAATTCCTTTTTCATGAGGGGGAGGAGGCCAACCACTTCTATATCGTTCGCCAGGGGAAGGTCGCTGTGGAAGTACAATCTGGCGGGATGGACCCGATCATTATCCAAACCGTGGCTGATGGAGAGATCCTGGGTTGGTCCTGGCTGGTCCCGCCCTATGACTGGCATTTTGATGCCCGGGCGGTTGAGTTAACCCGGGCCATCGCACTCGATGGCAAGTGCCTCCGGCAAAAATGTGAAGCCGATCACGAATTAGGCTACGCCTTGCTGAAGCGATTTGCGCACATTATCACGCAGCGCCTCGAAGCCACGCGGATGCAGCTCTTGGATTTTTATGGAGTGAAAAAATGACGACAGCCATCCAGACTCCCGACCCGATGATGCCGCTGCCGTATGTCGTCACCCGCATGGACCGGGAAACTTACGATACTTTCACGATGCAGCTAAAGCCGGACGACGGTATACAGCAGTCTCATTTTCAGCCAGGCCAATTCAATATGCTGTACGTTTTTGGAACAGGGGAAGTGCCTATTTCCATCAGTGGAGATCCGGCCGCGGAGAGTCTCTTGACTCACACGACACGCGAAGTAGGCAGCGTAACGCAAGCGATGCGGAAGTTGAAACGCGGGGACTGGTTGGGAATTCGCGGCCCATATGGCAACGGATGGCCGGTCGAAGCGGCGGAAGGGGACGATGTCCTGATGGTGGCAGGCGGGATTGGGCTGGCTCCGCTTCGTCCCGCACTCTATCATGTGCTGGCCCATCGGGAGAAATATGGCAAAGTCGCCCTCCTTTATGGAGCTCGCACACCCGACGACATTCTCTATCGTCGAGAGCTTGAAAAATGGCGATCGCAATTCGATCTTAATGTACTCGTTACCGTGGACCGTGCCCTCGGGAACTGGCGCGGAAATGTCGGTGTCGTCACGACGTTGATTCCCCGGGCTCCTTTTGAACCGTCCAACACAACGGCCATGGTGTGCGGACCAGAGATCATGATGCGGTATGTGGCGATGGAATTGCAGAATCACGGAGTACCCACAAACAATATCCATGTCTCTATGGAACGAAACATGAAATGCGGCGTGGGATTTTGCGGACATTGTCAGTACGGACCTCAATTCATTTGTAAGGACGGGCCTGTTTTCTCCTATCTTGAAATCAAAGAATGGTTGTCAAAGCGGGAGATCTGAAAGCGAGTCGAGGGTTTTATGCCTCCACAATCTAAACCGAAACTGGCGGTATGGAAATTTGCTTCGTGTGATGGATGCCAACTCAGTCTTCTCGATTGCGAAGACGAGCTGTTGGCGATAGCCGACCGGGTTCAAATTGCCAATTTTCCGGAGGCTTCAAGTGCCATTGTCAAGGGCCCGTACGATGTATCGTTGGTCGAGGGTTCCATCACAACATCCCACGATGCGGAGCGAATTCATGAGGTGCGTCGCACCTCCAAGTTCTTGATCACGATCGGAGCCTGTGCCACAGCCGGCGGGATTCAAGCCTTGCGGAATTTCAAGGATGTCAAGGAATTCATTTCCATTGTCTACGCTGTCCCCGGCTATATCGAGACCTTGAACAAATCGACACCGATCGCAGACCATGTCAAGGTTGATTTCGAGCTCAGGGGTTGTCCGATTAACAAGGCTCAACTGGTGGAAGTGATCAGCGCGCTTCTCAACGGACGGAAACCGAATATTCCACACCACAGCGTTTGCCTGGAATGCAAACGCAAGGGTGTGACTTGTGTCATGGTGGCCCAGGGGATCCCCTGTCTCGGTCCGGTGACGCACGCAGGATGTAACGCCCTCTGTCCCAGTTATTCCCGCGGATGTTATGGATGTTTTGGCCCCAAAGAGACTCCCAATCCTTCCCCCCTGAGTTCCTGGTGGATGGAGAAAGGAATCGAAGAGACCAAGCTTGTCTCAATGTTCCGAGGATTTAATGCCTATGCCGAACCATTCCGCCGGGAGAGTGAAGCCCATGAAAAGTAGAACCATCAAAGTGGACGTTCTGGCTCGAGTCGAAGGGGAAGGGGCGCTCTACGTAAAATTGAAAGGCAATACATTGGCGGAGGTGAAACTCCGGATCTATGAACCCCCCCGTTTTTTTGAAGCCTTTATGCGTGGAAGAGACTATACCGAAGCCCCGGACATTACTGCCCGAATTTGCGGGATTTGTCCTGTGGCGTATCAGATGAGTTCCGTGCATGCCATGGAGAACCTCGCCGGAGTGCACGTCGAAGGCCCTATCCGGGAATTGCGCCGCCTGCTCTATTGCGGTGAATGGATCGAAAGTCATGTCCTCCATATCGCGATGCTCCATGCCCCTGATTTCTTGGGCTACCCGGATGCCCTGCAAATGGCAAAAGATCACCCGGATATTGTTAAGACCGCCCTTCGGCTCAAGAAAATCGGCAATGAGATTATGGCACTGCTTGGAGGAAGGGAAATTCACCCCATCAATGTGCGTGTGGGAGGATTTTACCGAGTTCCTGATCGCCAGGAATTACAGCCGGTCGCCGAGAAACTGAAGTGGGCCCGAGATACAGCCCAGGATTTGGTTCGCTGGACTGCTGGACTGCCCTTTCCGGACTTTGAACGAGACTACGAATTCGTGGCGTTGAGCCATCCAACGGAATACCCCTTGAACGAAGGCCGTCTTATCTCCAACAAGGGGCTGGATATCCCCGTCGCTGACTATGAGAAGGAGTTTAGTGAAGAGCACTTGGCCCATTCCAATGCCCTGCATTCGGTCCTCAAGAAGAGAGGCGCATATGTAGTAGGTCCATTAGCTCGGTTCGCCCTCAACTTCTCCAAGCTTTCTCCCATCGCCCAAGAGGCGGCACAATCTGCTGGTTTGTCAGACCAGTGTCGAAATCCCTTTCGCAGCATCATCATTCGAGCCGTGGAAACTCTTTACGCCTGTGACGAGGCACTGCGCATCATCGCGAGCTATCAGAAGCCTGACAAACCCGTTTATGAAGTTCCACCCAAGGCGGGGGTCGGGTTCGGGTGTACGGAGGCGCCGCGGGGAATCCTTTTCAATCGTTATCAAACGGACGACATCGGAAAGATTGTCAATGTGAAGATCGTTCCTCCGACTTCACAAAACCAGCGCTCAATTGAAGAAGACCTTTGGAAATTTATCCCACCCCGCCTCGAATTGTCCGACGAGAAATTAACTCTTCAGTGTGAGCAAGCGATCCGGAATTACGATCCTTGCATTTCCTGCGCCACCCACTTTCTCAAGCTCAAGATCAACCGGGAATAATCGGGTAGCCACGGTTGCCGCTGTCTTCTGCGGCTACCGTGGGCTTTTGGGCGGGTTAAGGCGGTTCTGGGTCAACAGGAGTTCCTCGCACCGTTACCCCCCGCGATTGAAGCGCCCAAAAAATACCGTTCAATCGTGGCTACCCCTATCACTTCAATCACGGCATCTGTGGCGCTTCACTTGACAAACCTTCGGGAATTGTGACCCCATCTTGGTATGTTGATCATCGGTTACGGGAGTGAGTTCCGGGGAGACGATGCGGCCGGACTGCTGGTGGCCCGGCGGCTTCGTGAGCTAGGCCTGAATGCCCGTGAGCACATCGGCGATGGTTTCGCCCTCATTGAGTTGTGGAAGTCCGCAACCGAGGTGGTGCTAGTGGATGCCCTCACTCCGCAGGAGAATCCGGGGCGGGTATGGTTCTGGGATGGAAGGCAGGCGCCCTTGGAGTCTGAGTGGCTCCACAGTTCTTCACATCTCGTGGGGATCGCCGAAGCCATTGAGATGGCAAGGCTTCTCGATGCTCTTCCTGAGAAATTATGGATCTACGGGATTGAAGGCAAACAGTTCCAGCCTGGAAGTGCCCCCAGCCTGGAAGTGCTCCAGTCGATTGAAGAAGTCGTGCAAATGATTTCCTCTAGACATTCTTCTGGGGAGCCGTTCGGCAGAGATGCTTGAATCTATTGTCCTCGTCGAAAGGGCACAAAACGGACAGGGATCAGCTTTTGGGTTACGATCTCTTTTCCGTGTTTCTCAAGCAGAATGAGATTCTGGACCAGATCCGGAGAACCGACGGGGATCACCAGTCGTCCCCCGTCGTTGAGTTGTTCGGTGAGCGGCGGGGGAATGGACTCGGCCCCCGCAGTCACCATAATACCGTCAAAAGGTGCGTGCTCTTTCCATCCTTCGTAACCGTCACCGATCTTCACCGTGACATTCTTATACCCTAGCGCCGCGAATCGCTCGATGGCTTTCTTCCCCAGTTCCGGGACGATCTCAACCGTATACACTTCCTTCACGATTTCGGCCAGCACAGCCCCCTGGTAGCCGGACCCCGTCCCGATTTCCAAAACGCGGTCACCCTTTTGGAGATGCAGGACCTCGGTCATGTAAGCCACGATATACGGTTGAGAAATAGTTTGCCCGTAGCCAATGGGCAACGGCGAATCGTCGTAGGCATAGTCTTTTTGAGTGGCGGGCAAGAACAGATGCCTCGGGACCTCGCGCATGGCACGCAAAACGGCAGGATCTTTGACTCCCCGCATTTCAATCTGATACTCCACCATTTTTTCGCGCATTGCCTGATAAGGATCTGATCCTAGAGCCAAGAGCCCCAACATTAGACAACCTGCCACCCTCCGCATCATCATAACACCGTATCCCCTGCTCCCGTTGCGTGGCGGGCATCACGAACCATGAACGAGGAGACGGCCAATCCCTCTATTGAGCAATCAACCCTCAGCTCATTCCGATGATGTTCCCTTCACCATCGACATCCAATTTCATGGCTTGCGGCACTTTGGGCAAACCAGGCATCAAGAGCATATTCCCAGCTACGACAACAACAAAACCGGCCCCCGCCGAGAGACGCACATCAGAAACCGTTAACGTCCAATCCTTGGGTACCCCCAACAGTTTTGGATTGTCCGACAAAGAGTATTGAGTCTTGGCGACACATACAGGGAGGTGGCCGAAACCCAGGTCCTGCAGCCTTTGAATCCGCTTCCGAACGTTGCCCTCCATCGTGATAGACTTGGCTCCATAGATTTCCCGGGCAATCACCGCTATCTTTTCTTCGATCGCAAGATCAGGGGGGTATAACGAGCGGACAGGACCGAGCTTTGAAGACTCAGCGGCCGTAATCACCTTCTGGGCCAGTTCGATCCCCCCCTCTCCTCCTTTTTCAAACACCTCACTGGGCGCGCTCTCCACGCCAATCGAGCGACAGTAATCCTGAACAATTTTGATTTCTTCCGGTGTATCCGAGGCAAAGCGATTAATCGCCACGACCTGGGGCAAGTTGAATTTGCTCAGATTTTCGATGTGCCGGCCGAGATTGCAAAGTCCTTTCTTCAGCGCCTCCCGATCACCCAGCAGCGAAGTCCTTTGTTGAGACCCTTGCAGCATCAGCGCCCTGACGGAAGCAATCACGACGGCTACGGACGGCTTGATCCCCGTGCAAGGCATTACAATATCGAGATACTTTTCCGCCCCCAAGTCAGCGCCGAATCCACTTTCATTGACGACATAGTCGGCTAAACGTAACGCCATTTTCTGTGAAAGCACGCTGCTGGTTCCGTGGGCGATATTGGCAAAGGGGCCGGCATGAACCAGCGCCGGGGTATTCTCGGTGGTCTGGACAAGGTTCGGCAGAATCGCTTGATTGAGCAAAACCATCATGGAGCCGGTTGCTCCAAGGTCGCTCGCCCGGACTGCTCCGCCCGTTCGGTCCAGTCCAATGACAATTTCACCAAGCCTTCGACGAAAATCTTCATGAGAATTGGCCAGTGCCAGGATCGCCATAATCTCCGAGGCCGCTGTAATGACGAAGCCCGTTTCTCGAGGTACGCCGTTGATCTTCCCCCCGAGTCCCACAATGATATGGCGCAGGACGCGATCATTCACGTCAATTGTTCTCGGCCACGAGATGGTATCCGGATCGATTTGCAGTTCATTCCCGTAGTAGAGGTGGGAATCAACCAGGGCGGATAGTAAGTTGTGCGCAGAAGTGACGGCATGAAAATCGCCGTTGAAATGCAGATTAATCATCTCGCTGGGCAGTACCTTTGATTTTCCTCCTCCCGTGGCACCTCCTTTCACCCCAAATACCGGGCCCAAGGAAGGTTCCCTCAAGGTTGCGATGCTTTTCTTCCCGCATTTTCTGAGGGCCTGGGCCAATCCAATCGAGGTGACGGTCTTGCCTTCACCGTATTCGGTCGGAGTGATCGCGGTCACCAGAATAAGTTTTCCCAAGTTTGCCGGCTCAGGTTGTTTCAGCAAATCAAGCTTAATTTTGGCTGTATATTTCCCGTAGGCTTCGAGGAATCGACTGGGTATCTTCAATCCTTCAGCAATGTCGGTAATGGGCAGCATTTTCCCTGAGTTTCCATCCATAGTTGGTAGGCCTTTCTAGCTGAGATCGAATGCACATTTCCCCCTAAAAGAGTAGCAAACTTCATTCCATCCGCAATCTGTTCAAGCCGCAATGATCATAGACCGTGAGGTGATGAATCTGACGGATTAAATCACCCAAAAACGGGTCAAAGGGCGCAACCTGATCCGCCCCAATTGATTGTACGTTCACGGCTTAGACCCATTTGGGCCTCCTGCTGATTTTGGTGTATCGGTTGCAAGCTTGTTTTCGGAGGAAAGAAACAAGTTGGCTCTCGACATCAAAGGAATAAGCGATTGCTAAATTTTATAACATTCAGGAGACGATTTTCCCGTTGCAAAATCAAAGAAGGAGAGATTTATGACTACCTCAACCACCAATGCAACGATTGCCAATCAATTGAAAAAAGAACATGCTGACATCCTGGAAATCACCAAGAAAATTGAGAGACTCGTGGCGGGGATAAAATCTCAGAGAAAAGTCTTGGATTGGGGTTCTTCACTGCTGGAAAGCCTCAGTTCGCTTCGCGAGCACTTGGAGAAGCATTTCGAATTTGAAGAAACCGGAGGCTTTATGGAAGAGGCGATGAAGGCGCTTCCCAACATCAGCCTCCAGGTGGAAGCCCTTCATCGTGACCATCAAATCCTGGCTTATGAAATCAATGATTTGTACAAGAGAGCAGAGAAGCTAATTCTCGACCATGGGCAAGCAGTCCAGGGGATTACCAAAGACATCAAGAATTTCCTCAAATCGCTTCGAGAACATGAAAGCAAAGAAAATGCCCTGATTTTTCATGTTTTTCTCGATGACGTCGGAATGCTGGATTAATGAGGCTTTCGGAGAGATGTGTTAGAAATCAGTGAAATTCGGGCGCGACCTGGGGAGGGTCCGCGCTTATTAACAATACAGTGAATTCCCGAAGAGATTCATCTGGGCAGAATCGGCATCCTCTTCCCCGGAGTAATGGGCAAGACATTCGGCCTCCCGGCCTCGAATGACCCGTTTCCCAACGAGATTTCCCTTTGTCTCAGTCACCACGGTTTGCTGTCCTTCCCGGTGGAGATCATCATAAAAGAAGATGACGACCCAGTCTCGAGTTCGTCCCAACTCATGAGCCCTGGCCGTGTTCGAGTAAAGGGCGGTAAAATGCCAGTCGCCTCGCTGAGTGTGAAGGATGGGCATCCAGGGTTTTCCTTCAGGATTGAACCGACGCGGAGAGATTCTAGGAAGTTGGCCCCTTAGAGCGCGTTCCCGGTATTCGGCATCGACGTCCAAAAGAAGTTCCAACGGTGGCGTCGGCAATCCTTTACTCCCGTTTCTTTGAACACGACCCAGCATTTTCGCGAGCGACGCCCGCAAGGAAGCGGCCCGACGAGGGCCCACACCTGGGACTTTTTCCAGACGTCCGTCATGAGCGGCGGTTTCAAGAGCTTCGAGCGTGTCGATATTCAAAGCGTCATGAATCCGCTCGGCCAGCTTCGGGCCAAGCCCTGGAACCGTTTGATAGAGATGAATCGGATCAAGGGTTCCCCGAAGCCGTTCCAGCTGGGTCCAACGGCCTTGCGTTAGGATCTCATGGATGACGGCGGCGATTCCCTGCCCGATTCCAGGCAACGCCTTAAGCCCCTTGAGCCCTTGAGTTTCCAGAATCTCTTTGATGCTTTGATTCAACCCGACAAGGGTGTCGGCTGCGTGCCGATAGGCCCCGACGCGAAACGGATTCGCTCCTTGCTGCTGAAGAAGACTCGCCACTTCACGAAGTTTGTCGGCGACTTGTTGGTTAATCGAGAGATCCAAAGTCTCACCTTTTAGATCCGGCATTGTGGTGCAGCTTCGGGCCGCAACCACCTCATCCGTATTAGATGGAGCAAATCCTTCTTTTGTTGTCTCAATTTGCCTGAGAAGCATCCCGTTAGAAATCCTGTCAGGTGCCGCGGCTCGAACCGGGAACTCTGCCAATCGTTTAAAAAGCCATAAACTCTTGCTCCAGGACGGCACGGATAAAATCACTGCGTGACAAAATCCCCACCAGCTTGCCCTTTTCCGTCACGGGCACGCGCAGGATGTGGTGTTCTTGCAATAGTTTCATCACCTCTTCGGCCGGGGTCTCCACGTCAACGGTGGTCGGGGAAGGCGACATGATGTCCACTGCCGTTATGGTTTCGAGGGTCTTTCCCTCCACCAGGGCGCCCAAAATATCAGCCTCAGTGATGATCCCGACTACTGTGCCATTCCGCTCTGCGACTGGCATCCCGCTAAAACCGTTCGCCACGAGCTGGCTGGCAATGTCGCGAACCGAGGCGCGTGGAGTAGTAGCTAAGACCGGCGTTTGCATGATTTGCCGGGACGTTGCGGTCAAGCTTCTTTGGCTCTTTGTCTTCATCGCCCCCTCCGTCACTTACCTGGCTTCAATGTTCAATCTGCCCATCGCGAGGGCACAGTAAATTACGTACTGCCGAATTTCTCTTGGTGCAGGAAAAGGATATTCCGACTACCTTATTGTTCATTACATGCAAAACGGATGCCAGTACACGGATTTGGGGCGAAAGTTCAGAAGGAACAGGTAAGTTAAATAAGAAGGGGAGTTAGGTGAAGAGGCGGAGGTAGATTCGAGCACACTGGCTGGCGGCGCAGACACCAGGGAATGGGGGAGCTCACCCATTCACCGAATTGACTGGTTCGAGGAAGTCCCCTCTTCAGTCTGTGTCGGCACCAGAGAATTTCGCGCAACGCAGGACCATTGTCTCCAGGCGGAGCTTTTAGCCGACTTTGTTGTTCATAAGCGCATCCAGCCTTTGGCTGGCTTCTTCCCTTAGCTCAGATTCTCCAGGCAGGGAAAGTAAATGCTCGTAAAGCTTTTGAGCAGAGTCAAAGTCCCCCAAATTCTCATAATGCTTGGCCAGATAAAGATAGGCCTCATGAAAGCCCGGATCAAGCGCGATGGTCTTTTCAAATTCCCGAATCGCCAGATCGTCGTATCCTTCATCGGCAAGCAAGTTAGCCAGGAAATAATGTCCGTCTCTGTCATCGGGTTTAAGCGACACAAAGTGACGCAATTGGGATAATGCTTTGTCGATGAGTCCAAGCTGGGCGAGAGTAACTCCAAAATTGAAGCAAGCATCGGCATCGTTTGGGTTTTCCGCCACCTTTTCAGATTCTGCCCGGAGGACCTCTGAGGTGAGTGCTTTGTTGAAATAGTACTCTTCCCGGTAAGGTGGAAACCCCGACTTCCAAAACTCCAAAGTTCGTTGCCGATCGACAAAATTGACCCCCGGTTCCGACCTTAGCAAAGACTGCAATTCATCTTCAACCGCCACTTCGACGGAATCGGCTGGAATCGAGTCCCGCAGAATGACCAGGTCACTGTAATGTGCATTTCCCTCATCGAGTTTGGAAATGGCGATATTCAAGTAATACCGTGCATTTCTTAGATCCCCACGCCTCAGAGCCTCCTGCGCGCGTGATTCGGCATCTTCCTGCTCCTTGGCTGCGATGCGCTGCCTGAGGGAACTCAACTCCTCAGAGGACGCCGTTGTCCGATGTTCGATGAGTTCTTCGGCCAGCTCGCATTCTAAACGGGCCATTCCCAATTTCCCGACTTGCTCATATTTTAAGGCTCGTTGGAGGTGATCTTCGGCATCGGTCCCAAACAGCTTTCTCAATATCGACATAGCGCCTCCTCCCCTTTTAGTAAACGAACTCTCTAATATCATACAAGGAGATCTTGGGTTTTTGTAGACCTTCATACTTCAAGGCACCCCGAATTGCGTTGAGCTGGAATTCGCGTTCCGCATCGGTCAGGGAAACAATACCGGCTTCCGCGGCGCGCAAAGAATACTCTGTGGAAGTCGACTCTTCGAAAGGTGAAAAATAGATCATATCGCCTGGCCCCAGACCCATTTGGTTCAACAGTTCGGCGGTTTGTTCAATGTGTTGATGCAGGAATCGCCTCCCACCGATTCCGATCATGACGATGACCCCCAAGCCCAAGCCCGCTCCTTTGACGGTCGTACACACATCGAGCGTCTGTTTTGTGGTAGCCGGCTTGTTAAGGAAACTCAACAATGCATCACAACCCGTTTCGACTCCGACATAGACCCGCCGCAGATTTCGTTCCCGCAACTCCGCAAAGTCCTTCTCGGTCTTTCTTTCGCCAGTAAAGACATCCATAAACGAATAAACTCCACGGAATGCGTGCGGGTCCCTACCAGCAGAAGTGGTGGTACCTATGGGAAAAATCCTGTTGAGTTGATCCATCACTTTGATCAATTTGGGTTGCGGCAGGACGAGGGCGTTGGCGTCGCCAAGAAAGATCGTTCCCCGCAAGCGAATCGCTTCTCCGAAGAAATCTTTGACAGACTGGAGGTGCTTGCCAAATTCCTCTTCAGATTTTATCCGGAATGAAGTCTTCCGGTAGAAGTGACAAAAGGTGCAGTGATTCCAATGACAACCTTCAGTCACCTGGACCACCAAGGCAAGATATTGGTCTGGGGGCAGAATGGTGACCGGGGTATAAACGGCACGAAAGCGGTTTCTCTCGTTTTCTAATCGTACAAAATCCCAGCCGACGGCAAGTTTTATCCTCTTCCTAACCTCCCGAAGAATTTCCGCACTCTGCTCCATCTCGCCCATCGCTTCAACTTCTTCATACTCCAGGGAATGGAGGATATTCCCGAGCCGCTGGCAAGTTTTCTCGACAAAGGCCCTTTTTGCCGCCTTCCCCAATTCCTGAATTTCCTTCCAACTCCCGGAAGAACTTGATCGTCTCTTTTTCCTGATGAGTCGATTGTCGAGTGTTCGAATGTAGGTTCCACCCTCATCCCAAAAAGAAAGCAGTTTCCCCAGGAGATCGAAAGAATAGACCTCACTACCATCCAGGCTCAGGGAAAACGAGGAAGGTTTGAGATTGAAGAGGATCTGCCTGCCTTCAGGTTTAAGGCAAAGTTCGGCTAACAAGCGTTTAACCTCCCCGAACACGTCCGGCTATTCTGGGTTGCTCGAGCCATCACAGCTGGCAAACTGTCTTGATTGATGAAGCGGCCCAATTCGCTTAGTTGATTGCTTCCGGGGGAACAAATTTGTAGTGAGACTGAAGGAAGGCCACCAAATCAATCATTTGTTGGACAGTCATGGTGCCATTGAAATTGAGCATCTTCGACTGCCCGTTCGTTTCCACAGCGTCTTTTTAGGTAGCCCGGGATGATTCTATGAGAAGGGTTAATGATGGAGGTCACCAGGTCCCCATACGTGTGAATCTGGTAAGTCTCTCCCCCGAGAATTACCATGACCGCCGCGTGGGTTGAGGGAGAAGGCAACTCGACCTCTTTGACCGTGTGGCATTCGTGGCACTTGAGATCGACAAAGGCGACCTTCCCCTTTTCGGGATCTCCATCTGGCATACGGAATCCGCGACCCGATTTCGGGCCCACTCCGCACTGAATCAAAAGAATTAAAGCAATCGTGAGCACGAAAATGAAGAATTTGTGCCGCATGACGCCTCCTTTCATTCTGCGAACTGAATCGCTTTACTTCATGAGGGGCAAGATGATCTCGTAACGAGATTGAAGAAACGCGACTAGATTGACCATTTGGCGGACGGTCATGACTTCGGTGTAATCTGTCATCCGTGACTTCCCATCCACTTCAATCAGTTCCTTCTTATATCCCTTCGCAAAACGGTGAGATGGGTTGATGATTGAAGTCACCAGTTCACCATACGTCTTCACTTCTCGCACCTGGCCTCCAAGTTCGATCATTACCGGGAGCAAAGGTTCCCCTGGCGGCAACTCAACTCCGGCAACGGTGTGACAAAGGTGGCATCTCAACTCGATAAACGTGGCTTTCCCCTTTTCGATGTCACCGTCTGGCAAACGAAAGCCCATCGATGACTTCGGGCCAGGATCGCAGGCTATCCAACACAACGCAACGCACGCCAGAATTGCATTTTTCAGGATTCTCAAGGCCAGCCTCCTTTTGTCTCAACGGCGTCCCTCCAACCTCACGAACCCGTGAATCGCACGCCGTGCAGGCCCCCCGATACTGGTTGCATGATCCTTTCCAAAGCTCCAAATCACTGCTTTCCCCCCGCGAATCATCAGGAAGAAGCGCTAAATCAGCAGTTTGTAAGATCAAATCCAGGCATTGGTCTATCAACTTTCTCACAAACCGGAAATGGCCAAGCGAGGGAGAATCAGAAATCGTGGATAAATACCCGAGATTGGGTGAAATCAGCCGAAGGAAATCAGATACTCACTGTGCAGAGTCGTCGAGTGTTGTTAGAATAAGACGATTGTTCCATTTGGTACTGGCGAATGTTCCTTATTACTTCAATCCCTGAGCTGTAGGGGCTGGGGGCGGCTTTAAAAAAGGAGGTATTCCCATGAACCGGCGTGACTTCATGAAAGGGGTCCCCTCTCTGACTGCGCTATTGAGTGTATTCCCTGCAGGATTAGGGGGAATGGTGCAACAAAAACCATTGGGGCAACTGGAACGCCGATCGTTGGGAAGTACAGGAGAAATGCTTTCCATCGTTGGCTTCGGCGGAATTGTCGTTATGAATGCCTCCTCTCAGGAAGCTTCCACGCGTGTCGGGCAAGCGATTGACGCTGGCGTCAACTACTTTGACGTAGCTCCGAGCTACGGCAACGCTGAAGATCAGCTCGGCCCTGCCCTCGAACCATACCGAAAGAAGGTGTTCCTGGCCTGCAAAACAACCAAACGAAACAAGACGGAAGCTGCCGCAGAACTCGACCGTTCACTGCGAAAAATGCGAACAGATCACTTCGACCTGTATCAGCATCACGCGGTGGCTAAGCTCGAGGAAGTCGAACAAATCTTCATGCCGGGAGGGTCCATGGAAGCCTTTCTTGAGGGAAAGGCAGCTGGAAAGATTCGCTTCATCGGCTTTTCAGCTCATTCCGTAGAGGCAGCCTTGGCCCTCTTAGATCGGTACCCCTTTGATACGATTCTTTTTCCGATCAACTTTGCAACCTGGTACGCGGGTAACTTTGGACCCCAAGTCCTGGCCAAGGCTCATGAAAAAAAGATGGGGATCCTTGCCTTGAAATCAATGGCACATCGGCCTTGGCCTGAAGGGGCGAACAAGACCTTTCCAAAATGTTGGTATGAGCCTCTCTCTGAACCTTCGGAAGCTTTCCTGGGGTTGAGATTTACGCTTTCCCATCCCGTTACCGCCGCCCTTCCACCAGGAGATGAGAATCTCTTCAAGATGGCCCTGGGGCTTGCCGCACGCTTGACCCCCCTGTCATCGGCAGAGATCGCTGACCTCAAAATGAAAGCTCAGAAGACCCCTCCGATCTTTAAGTACCCACAAGCGAATTCTTAAATGCGGACGAAGGTCTCCGCTCAGAGTAATTCCCGAAGTTCCCAACACGGGTCTGCTCTGCCCAGCGCAGTGACAATTCCCCTGCCTAAAACCTCAGGGATCTCGGCCGGATTCGATCCATTGAGACACATCGCCTTTCGAACTCTCTGGAAATCAAATCAGTAGTCCCGAAGCGAATTTGGATTGGAAATCGAAGTGCTGTTACTTACTGAGGGGTAGTACCATTGGGAAAAAGGACCTACCTATGAGAGAAATCTAACTGGAAAGGAGGCGGTCAAAGGTCATATTGCGCTCACAGACCGCAAAACTGAGAAGGCGGCAGGGTCCCCTTTGATAGCGCATATTGGGCTGGAGACCGGAAGGATATGGCCAACAATCCGTATGAAAATACTAAGTTAAAATCGATCCTCATCGGAATGATGATTGTTGCATTGATCTTGTCTTGGACTGCCATGAGAGGGATCTCAACCATTCCCTATTCGGGATATCGGATGAGTTCTGATTACCGAGTCGTTCAGCTGAGGTCAGGTGGCCCGGCTTCCTTTGCGGGATTGAAGCTTGGAGATCAGATCATCGAAATCAACGGGATACCAACTCAAAGATTGTACCAACTGTTACGGCAAGCGGAGCCGAAGCCTGGCGATACCATCCATTTGAAAGTATTGCGCAACGGGGCTGAACTGAACATTGCCTATCAGGCAATCCCTTTACCCACTCGACAGGCCACCTCGGTATGGATCTATCAAATTGTGGCTCTCTACATGCTGGTCGGCGGACTGTCGTTGTTTTGGGCGAAACCGCGCAAGACCACTCTGCTGTTTGCACTAAGTAGTACCTTCATCGCTCTCAGCTTGATGACCCCGCCGCATCTACAGTCTCTTCTGTTCCGGAATCTAGTGGCGCTCAATTCCCTGTTCTTCACGGTCCTTGGACTGGCATTCTTTCTGCACTTGACGATTGTTTTCCCCAAGCCAAAATTATCGGTGCTGGAAACCCCTGTTGAAATCTTCATCTACCTTCCCGTGCCACTTCTTCTCGCATTCTATTTGTCTCTTGGACTATTCCAGCCTTGGGTGGACCTTCGGTTAAATCAGACTCTCAATTATGGATTTGGGTTATGTGTGCTGTATTGCCTGGGGCTCTCCCTGGCAGCAGTCATCCATAGCTACTGGATATCACGCTCAACGGCACAGCCATGCCTAGGGCTACTGGTCGGCTCATTGCTGGGGATTCTGCCTCCAGCGGTCTTGGTCTTGAGAAACTGCTTCCTGCCACGGCTGGCACTTCCCGGCAGCTCGCTCTACCCGTTGATGATTCTTTTTGCTTATTTTGCTTTCACTTGGGCGCTCCTAAAGGAAGAACCCCAAGTAGATTCCGACCTCTTCCAAAAGGCAGCGTAGAGGGTCGAGGGAAACCGGTGGATTATTCTCCCGGGGGAGCAGTCAATAGGAGGGACAAGCGATCTTAATTGAGCGGGTGAGCGGGCGTCCTTCGGAGCCTATCCCGTCCCAAAAAAGGAGAATCCAAGTTTCATGCAATAGCCCTGGTAAACTTTTCTCAAGTTGTCGCTGAGTTCCTGAGAGAAACGCAACTCAAACGAAAAAACCACTCCTTCGTTTGAGGGCTGATGGAATGTCCGGAATCAGCCTCCAATACCTGAATGTCTTTGCACTCTTTACCTTTCAATCCCAAGGCTACGGCCGACAGGTGAGAAAAGTGTATCTATCCCGCCTTGGGCAAGACATTATGTCTGGAAGAAAACAGATCAATGATTTTGGGTCGTACCAGAGCTTCAAAATCCTTGTACAGCATGCGAATGGTCTCAGCGTGGGTTCCAGCGTTAAAGACGATCTCCTTATGCGTGGACAGAGACTTGTCGACATAAACTGTTAAATCGTAGAGATTCCCGAAGGGAGGCATGGCCCCTACCTCAGAGTCGGGAAAAAGCCAGGCGAACTCGTATTCCGTGGCAAACGTAATTTCACGGTACGGGAGTTTTTCTTTCAAGGTCTCGATCGCAATTCTCTTGGTCGCGGGAACCACCATCATCACAAAATCTTCGTCGGCTTTAAGAATGATGGTCTTTGCCATTTCACTGCCGGGAATGTGCTGGACAGCGGCAATTTCCTGGGCGGTGTAGGCTCTCGGATGAGACATTCGCACGTACCAGACTTTGTTTTGGTCAAGATAGTCAAGTAAGCGGCTGGCAAGTTTCATAGGTATCCCTCCGTTCAGAGCGAGACAAATTCATAATCCGGATGGCGAACCACTAACACAGGGCAATTAGATAAACTGACAACCCGGGCGGAGGTGGATCCCAAGTGAGTGTGCTTGGGACCAGGTTTGGAATGTGTTGGGATGACAATGAGGTCAACCCCTTTGTCTTTGGCAACTCGGACAATTTCTACAAACGGCCTTCCCCACGCCAATACCTCATCCACATTAACTTGCCGCTTCAATTGAGCAGACACGACATTGTGCATTTCCTCTTTCAGCTTGGATTCGATCCCTTCGCGGTAATCC
This sequence comes from Terriglobia bacterium, assembly GCA_046331665.1. Taxonomy (GTDB): domain Bacteria; phylum Acidobacteriota; class Terriglobia; order Versatilivoradales; family Versatilivoraceae; genus CAWBAT01. The sequence continues at coordinate 45,956 of JAXLQK010000038.1, forward strand.
ATCCTTGCTGGTGCCGATCCAAGAGTAAACGGAGAATTAAAATCAATGTCTTCGACAACATGAACAAGAATCAATGTTGCCTCGTGCTCGAGGGCTAAAGAAATCGCATAATCCAGCGCGTGGTTTGCGGCGGGGGAGAAATCTGTCGGGAAAAGAATTCTCTTGAACTTGATCATAGGACCCTCCTCATTTGCTGGTCCGGCTGATACAGTCAAAGAGCTTCGTTTCTCTCGGTAACCTCGACCTAACCTCAAAGCGAACAGACTGAATTGTATGGAAGAAATTATGAGGTGGGACTCTATGTGGAACTACTCGTTTGCGCGTCTTGAAGTAAACCTTAGGCGGGTAAGACTCATACTACGCCGTTCAGTCTGTTCGCCGAGCTTTAAAGATCTTTCGAAAATCTACTTGGATTTTGGGAACCGATCAGGGAAGCCAGCACAGCCTTATTTGGAAGGCTCTGGACATGTTTGAAGTCACGTGCTGGCTATTTTTTGTTCCCCGATCAGTACCATCTTCTCAGCACCCGCTAAACAACGAGCAATTTTCTCACCACCGAGCTTGGGTTTTCTTTCCTGTTTCGCGATTGTTTCAAATCTATGATAAAAAGCCACTTTTAACCAGATTCCGAAGGATGCACCCAAGGGTTATCGGCACTGAATCTTTGAAATCTGTTGGGAATTGGGCGATATCTCCCGAAAGTGGCTCTCTTCGCCCACGCTGTCATCAATCCTTCGGAGACCATAAGGGAGGAAGTGACATATCCGGAAAAAATTTCTCCACTAGAGCTCCCGGTATGATCGTTAGCCCCCGGGAGGTAAAGATCGACACTTACTCCACGATTTTGGAGGGGAATCTGAACTAGGGGACAAGGCGAGTCATCGTCATGAAAGTGACTTGTTTCTGCGTCTCAACTCGTGCCATGGGGGAATAATAATATTTCAACGTTGCCATGACGCGAACCTGGACGCCGTCCCGGATGGGGAAAGTGAAGGATTCGGTCCGTTTCTCGTCGGGGGCCAAGCGGGTGTCCTTCAACACTTTGGCACCCTTGAGGAAAGCCATAGATTCAAGGTTTATGAGTTTTCCTTGCGAATCGGCTACCGTTCGCTTGTAGATCCGTTCCTCTTTGAATACGTTTCCATCAGGAGTTTCAGCACGAACTTCAAGGATGAGTTGGCGCAAAGGCGACCCAGTCGGGACGTAATGTCCCGCGCCTTTATTGGAGATTTGAACGGAAACCTGAAGCTGCCCGTTCTTTCTGGAGTTGTTGAGCACAAGCGCCACAGTTTTTGTCAATTGCTCGAGTGAATGGCTTCCTGGCATCTGATGCAAGTTGATTTTGGCAAGTTCAGATCGCCGAATATGCGGATCCACGACTTCTCCAGCGACCTTCGACATGTGGCAGGATTGACACTGGGTTCCTTCTTTCCCGTATCTGCTGTTCTTCCATTCCGAGAAGGTCGTGAGAACGGAAAGTCCTTGCGAGTTTTGATAGTCATGGCATGGAGCACAAATCATTGACGTCGTATGGACATCGGAGTACTCCGTTCCGTGTGCCATTGAATTGGAGTCTTTCAAAGGACCGCTCTTCACCAAGGTGAAGGTGACCAACGCCTTCGGATTCGCACCCGTCAAGGAAACCTGCCTCACGGAATGGCAATAATCGCAAGTTACCCCTTCCCAGCTTATCTTCTTTTCCAAATTCCAATCTCCGGACGCCACTCCTACCGGCGAATGGCATTTCAGACAAGTCTTGCGGCCAGTCGCGCCAAAATCAGTTTCGGCAAGCTCTAACGCATCCTGAAAAATTCGGCTTTCCATGGCTTGAGCATGCGCCGAGCTCTTCCAAGCTTCAAAAATGCTTCGATGGCAACGCCCGCACATTTCCGCAGTTGAAGGCGGGTTGAGCTCCGCCGCTTGACTGATGCAACTAAGAAACAAGCCGAAAATTCCGAGCACAGCCGCTCGCCTCATAATTCCCCTCCGTTATTGTTGGAAGGTTTCGACTCAATGGAACGGATCGTCATCCACAGTCCACCCATCGTGACAAGAATCGCAAGTAATGAAAAACCAAGCCCCATGCGCCGGAATCCTCTTTCCTTTAGTGCCACGACTCCTGCCTGATAGGTTTCCGTCGAGATTTTCATTCCTTCATTCACGGGCGCGGCAACTTGGGCGACCTGAAACGCATGGACCGCCACTCTGGCCTTGACCAAGGTTTCCTTTCCTTCCTGTTGGCGCAACAGCGCTTCCGAAACCTCCATTCCAGAACGCCTGGCCACGGCCAGAATCTCGTCGGAACGCTGCAGCGAAGATTCGAGACGCCCGAGGAGGTCAGCCATTTCGACGGCTGACTTCCCTCCCGACGAATCGGCCTCATGACACTGGTCGCAGACAGCCTGAGGCCCTACGAGCATCTTCCCGGAGGGTTTGAGAACAGCGTGATTGCCGTGACAAACGACGCACCCTCCCATTCCCATATCTGCAAAGGCGGTCTGATGCGGGCTTTTCCGATACAGGTCTTCGAACATGGTATGACAGGTGCCGCACACTGCGGCTACGGACCCAACTTGAGGCGGAGTCGCCCCATGATTTCCGTGGCAGGAAGCACAATTGGGCGCCGAGATGTCACCGCGTTTCGCCAGGGCTTCCCAATGCACGCTCTTGCGATATTCCGAAAATTGGTTCGTGGGAATCTTGTACTTCCCCATATGAGATTGGTCGGCATGGCAACGCGCGCAGGTCTCGGGCAATCGCAGAGGGTAAACAGGGCTGCGGGGATCTTTCACTTCACGGATATCGTGGACGCTGTGACAATCCACACAATTTGCAGCCGCCGCATCTCCGGAAGCGATTCTCTTTCCATGGACACTCGTTTGATATTGGGCATACTGGTCGACCCGTTGTTGAGGTTTATACTTATGAATGAGATTGGCGTCGCTATGGCAACGGGCGCACATTTTAGGGACATCCACGCGCTTGAATTTTCCTGCAAATCCACGACTCCGGTTCATCGAAGCTTCGGGATCATCCTGACTTGAGTCTCCACCGTGGCAGTCAACGCAGGTGAAGCCACGGTGTTGGTGAACGTCGGCGGTGAAGGCCAAAGCGGGCGCTTGCAGGTTGTCTTCCAGCGCTAGGTGGCACTCCACGCATGAGTCTTTGGCTTCAAGGTTCCGGACCGCCAGCATCCCAAGGAATAAAAAGAGAAATGCCAGCTTACGGCAGAAGACAATCATCGGTAATACCCCAATAATGAAAAGCTCACCAGATACAACAGGAGGCAAATTCCCAAGGCGGTTGCCCATCTTGTTCGGTCCTGCTTTTCTCGCTCTGTCCCCCAAAACGGCAAGGCGATCCAGCAAAGGGCAAGGACTCCAAATCCAAAAAGGCCCAACAACTCACCTTCAAAAATCCAGACATGACTTGGAATAAGTTTCAAAGTATAGAAGGGAGCCAGGAAATACCATTCGGGCCGGATACCAGCCGGGGCTGAGACAAAGGGATCGGCCTTTTCTCCCAGCTCCCAGGGAAACAATGCGGCCAGTGCACCTAACACGCCAAGAGCGCCATACCAAGCCATCAGTTCGCGAAGAAAAAAATTGGGGAAGAACGGCATTTGAGGGATCGGGGTTCCTTTGCGCCGGTATTCCGCTTCGACTCGAGGAGGGGAACTGATCCCAAATTTCTGCACGAGAACCAGATGTACCACCAAACAAAGCGTTGCCAGTCCGGGGAGTACCGCAACATGGAACCCGAAGAACCGTGTCAGTGTTGCTCCTCCCACCTCGTCTCCGCCACGCAGGAATCTTGCCAGAAAGTTTCCAACATACGGCACACTCGCGGCCATGTCTGTTCCTACTTTGGTGGCAAAATAAGAGACCGTGTTCCACGGCAGCAGGTAGCCGCTAAATCCGAACCCCAAGGCCAGTCCCAGTAATGCCACGCCGCTCAGCCAGGTCACTTCCCTCGGTCGGCGATAGGCTCGAAGAAATACGATGCTGAACATGTGGATGAACGCCGCCAGAATCATCAAATTGGCGGACCAACTATGAATGGATCTTACCAGCCAGCCAAACTGCACCCGGGTGACGATGAATTGCACGCTCTCATAGGCTTCCGCCGGAGTGGGTCGATAGTAAAGCAGCAACAAGACTCCAGTCAGGACCTGAATGACAAACAAGAAGAGAGTGATCCCGCCAAAGTAGTACCAAAGAGTAGAAGAATGGACTGGAACGGTTTTGTGGCTCATGAATTCTTGAACCGAATCAAGCCCGAGCCTCTCCTCAACCCATTCCTGTGCGCGTTGTCTGGTGGTTTTGACCGTCATCCCTTTTCCTCAGGCTCATGCCCTCTTGGCAATCACAATTTCATCTCCACGGACGTGGACGGCGTATTCCTCCAGCGGTCTGGGGGGCGGACCCGATACCACTTTCCCGTTCATGTCATAGAACCCGTTGTGACAGGCACACCAGATTTGTTGGGTCGATTCCTGGTATTGAACCGTGCAATTGAGGTGCGTACAGATGGCGGAAAAAGCCCGCCACTCTGTGTCGTTGACGCGAATCAGCAAGGCGGGTCGGCTGCCGAACTTTACAATCTTGCCGGAATTGGGCTTCAGGTCCTGAATTTTTCCTGCCGCAACTTCGTTTGTCGAAGCTTCCGGAAGCTGAGGGGGACTCATGAATCGAAATGCTGGGTAGATGAAGGAGAAAATCGAGGCTGCAAAACCGCCCCCGAGAATCCATGCGAGAAAACTTCGGCGCTTTTCAGGCATTGCACCTCCGTCGAGCCCTCAGCCATTCTATGGGAATGAAATTGGGTGGTTTTTCGTAGTCACATCCAAATCACGGCTCAAGCAACCCTTCATAAACGGTCGCTCAAGTTTGATTTTTGCCTAATCAGATGAGGAAGATGCACGATCGTACCATATTTCGATGGATCCAAAATCTCAAGGCTCCGAGGCGATAAAGACCTTGTTTGAAAATCAAGCCTACCTTCTGAAAAACTCGGTGGTAACGATTATCCGCGTGACTCCAGAATAGCCTCATCAAGAGCTTGAGTATGACTTCGCTACAAATTCTCCTCTGTGGAACCTTCGGAGGCTGGGCTTTGGGGGGATGTCGCAGAGCTGTGCCATTCACCCATTTCATGGGGACACCACAGGCATCAATCCCCACCCCCCGGGTAGAATGAACCGCACCGGTATTAGATATGACGAAAATGATGCGACATTATCTTAAAAGGGAGCGCGCGGGGCAATGATTGACTCGACCTCTGCGTCACAGGTACTAGGCACGAGAATGGTTTTGAAGCTTCAACGTCGGAATGAAGGCAATTCCTACTTGAACCTTCCCCCCACTCAAGTTTGACCCAAGCGGGGAAGCAACACTTGAAGATAAGAGGGATCAGGCAGGTGCTAGATATTTCGAGTTTCCAGGAGAAGGATAGTTCTTCCCAAGTTCGAGAGCCTTTCGATTTAGTTGTCTGAGTCTATCGTCCCTAAGGTTTTCATCGATGGCTCGATGGATTGCATCCAGACTCAGAAGCGGAACCTTAGCCAGCAAGGCCCCCAGCAGAATCAGGTTGGCAACTTTGGTTTCTCCCAAATCGTAGGCCAGCTGGCTGGCCGGGATGCCGATGGCTCCGGCCCTGAGATCTCGAGGAGGAAATTTAATCAGCGCACTATCGTACAAGATCAAGCCTCCTGCTTTGACCTGGTTATGAAAGCGAACCAGGGAAGGGCTATTCATGGCGATGAGAATTTCGGGGGACTCGACGACCGGACCTCCAATTTCCTTGGGGGAAAGGATAACGTTGCAGTGCGCGGTTCCTCCGCGCATCTCCGGACCATAAGAGGGGAGCCAACTGGTCCGGTACCCCTCAGTCATCCCCGCGGTCGCCATGATGACGCCCAAGGAAAGGACGCCTTGTCCCCCAAACCCGGCGATCTTGATCGCATGAAATTGCAGTCCGTTGGTTTTCATTCCTTTGTCGAGGGGATGCATCTCTTCCTTCGACTTAAGATCCAGGAAGGAGGGGATAAGAGCAGAGGGGACAACTCTTGAAACTGCGGGTCCGCGGAGATTTTTAACCTCCAGATCTTTATAAATCCCCAAGGGAAAGACAGGCAACATTTGTTCTTCGATCCAGCGCCAGGCCTCGGCCGGTTTCAGTTTCCATCCAGTGGGGCAGGCAGACAGGATCTCCACCAACGAGAACCCTCGCCCCTCCATCTGGTAACGGATTGCTTTTCTCACCGCGGCGCGAGCTTTCATGTGAAACTTGGCTCCCACCAGGGCTACCCGTTCCAGGTAGCTGGCCCCTTCCAGAGTGCTTAGCATCTCGCAGATTCTCAGTGGAAAGCCCTGCAATGTGGCGTTTCGGCCCAGAGGAGTCGTCGTTGTTTTCTGCCCGAGCAGTGTCGTAGGAGCCATCTGGCCGCCCGTCATCCCGTAGATGGCGTTATTCACAAAAAAGACCGTAATGTTTTCTCCACGGTTGGCGGCATGAATGATCTCTGCTGTCCCTATAGAAGCCAGATCGCCATCCCCTTGATAACTCAGAACGATGCTTTCGGGTCGGCTGCGCTTGATGCCTGTGGCTACGGCGGGGGCCCGGCCATGAGCCGATTGTACGTTGCCCACATCGAAATAATGGTAGGCGAAAACCGAGCATCCCACGGGGCTGACCAGGATGGTCCGGTCTTGGATCCCCAGATCGTCGATGGCCTCCGCGATAAACTTGTGGAGGGCGCCATGACCGCAACCGGGGCAGTAGTGGGTTACCGACGGGTCACCATCCTTTAAAGCAAATAACGGGAAAAAACTCTCGGGTCTTTGGTGGGCTACGGTATACATCTCAGCCTCTCTGATTAACCTTCAGACTCGGTCGTACTGAAAATTCCGGAAGCTCCCAGACTTTATCCAGGATTTCTTCCGGAGTGGGAACCATGCCGCCTTTGCGTCCGGTAAAATAAACCGGCACACGGTTGCCAACAGCCAGCCGGACATCCTCCACCATCTGTCCCGAACTCAATTCACATACCAGCATCGCCTTCACCCGCTGGGCCAAGCCCTTGAGTTCCCTTTTCGGAAAGGGCCAAAGAGAGATGGGGCGAAGCAGTCCAAGTTTTACTCCATGAGCCCGGCCCAATTCCACGACCGAGTGAAGGATCCTGGACACGATCCCATAACCGACCAAAAGTATTTCCGCATCCTGAAGCTGAAAGCCTTCGTATTGAACACAGCACCCTTCTGCCTTCACATATTTCTCTTCCAGATGATTGACGTGGCGTTCCAGGTCTTCGTGCCGCAAATAGATCGAGCTGATCCAGTGGCTTCGAGTCTCAGCGTTGCCCTGCACGGCCCAGTCATTGGCGGGAGGCTCCAAAGCAACGTCCGGAAAGAGGACCGGTTCCATCATCTGGCCGATGAACCCGTCAGCCAGGATTACCACCGGGTTTCGGAAACGGTCGGCGATCTCAAAAGCCTGCACCGTCAGATCACACATCTCCTGGGCGGAATTCGGAGCCAAGACAATGGTCCGATAGTTGCCGTGCCCGCCTCCTTTGACCATCTGAAAATAATCTCCCTGCTCGGGTCCCAGATTCCCTAACCCCGGTCCGCCCCTCATAATGTCCACAATGACGCAGGGTAGTTCGGCGCCGGCAAGATAGGAGATCCCTTCCTGCATCAGACTGAGTCCTGGACCGGAGGAGGCCGTCATCACCCGGATACCAGTGGCCGCCGCACCATAGACCATATTAATGGCGGCCACCTCGCTTTCAGCCTGAACAAAAGTCCCGCCAATTCTAGGGAAATAAGAGGCCGCGGCTTCAGCGATCTCGCTCGCCGGGGTAATAGGGTACCCATAGAAGGCGCGGCATCCTGCCAGGATGGCCCCTTTCACTGCCGCTCGATTGCCTTTGATCAGCTGTTTTGCCATGGGGATTCGTCAAACCTCCGTCTTCGCCTGGTGATTCATCGCTCATATCTTCCCGCTCCCCGTTTCCCCTACGAGGGACAAGAAGCCGGCTCCTGACGAAGGGCGTCCAGGGTTGCCGGGGGGTCAGGAGAAGCGGCAAGCGTGTAAACCGTCAGGGCCCCAGGTTCAGGACAAACGAAAAAGCAAATGCCACAACCGGTGCACCCTTGTCCCAGATAGCGAACCGGGTTATACCCCTGATTGTTAAAAGTGTCAGAAATCTCGAGACAGTGGACTGGACACGTAATGACGCAAAGTCCGCACCCCTTGCATTCGTCAGCGCGAACCTCTATTCGTCCACGATCCGCTTTCATTTTTTTCGCATTCATGACGTAAGCCCCTCGACGGCATGCGTCACTCTTTTCGGCCTGAGAAAATTTTGCTGGCAGGCAAAGTCATAGAGCTCTTCCCGGAATTTGGGATGGGCAATTTCGATGAGCGCTTCCGCGCGCTCGCGAATAGTCTTGCCGTGAAGATAGGCCACCCCATACTCGGTCACGACATAGTGGACATCCCCTCGGGAGGTTACCACCCCGGCGCCAGGGTAAAGATTAGGCACGATCCTGGAAACCGTATCTCCCTTGGCCGTTGAAGGCAGAGCGATGATGGGTTTCCCCCCCGCAGAGCGTGCGGCACCGCGAATGAAATCGAGCTGTCCCCCTATCCCGCTATAGAAGTAATTCCCCATAGAGTCAGAACAAACCTGCCCGGTCAAATCAACCTGTAAGGCTGCATTGATGGCGACCATCTTGGAGTTCTGGCTGACAACATAGGGGTCGTTGACATACTCCGAGGTATGGAATTCAATGGCGGGATTATTATGGATAAACTGAAATAAACGGCGAGTACCCAAAACAAAGGACGCAATGACCTTTCCGCAGTGCAGGGTCTTGCGCTCTCCGGTGATGACACCCGATTCGATTAACGGGATGATCCCATCCGAAATCATCTCCGAATGAATGCCCAGCTCCCGGTGATTTCCCAAAAAGGAAAGAACTGAATCGGGGATCCCTCCGATCCCGGTCTGGAGTGTCGAGCCATCGTCAATCAACTCAGCAATGTGTTTGCCGATTTGCATTTGGATGGGAGAGACGGGATGCTGGGGAAGCTCCAGCAAAGGATGATCGACCTCGACCAGCACATCAATTTTGCTCAAGTGGATGAATGCGTTTCCCAGCACCCGCGGCATTTGCGGATTGACTTCGGCAATGACAGTCCGCGCAACCTGAGCGGCTGTTTTGGTGCATTCCACTGCCACGCCGAAGGAGCAATAGCCATGGGGGTCCGGGGGAGACACCTGGATCAGACACACATCAATGGGCAGAAGCCCCGTGACAAACAAGGACGACAACTCGGAAAGAAAGATCGGGGTATAGTCGGCGCGGGCAGAATTAATGGCGTCACGGACATTGGACCCGATGAAGAACGCGTTATGGCGGAAATGCCCCTCCATCTCCGGAACAACATAATCCGCATTACCCAAGGTCATCAAGTGCAGGATTTCAACGTCTCTCAAGTCCTGACCTCTCTGAAGCAAGGCCTTGACCAAGAGTTCCGGCTCGGCACAGCCGGAGTGAATATAGACGCGGTCTCCCGATTGAATCAGCGAGACAGCTTCCTCGGCGCTCATGAGTTTCTGTCGATAGGCAGACGTATCTTGCACTCCGCATCTCCTAATACTGCAGTCTAAACATAACCGTGATGGAAAGAATGACGCTTACGGGTTCATTGTTTAACCGCGTGGGCTCATAGACCCACTGTGCCGCAGCATCCATGGCGGCTTTTACAAGCAAGGGATGGCCACTGACGAGCTTGATGCTGGCCACCCTTCCCTCTTTGGTAATAATGGCATCCAGGACCACTGTTCCTTCGATTCGCGCCTGTTTGGCAAACGCAGGGTAGACGGGTTCCACCCGGGAAATCAGCCGCGGCTCTTGCACCATCCCACCCACCCGAATCGGCGCGCTCGGGGGAGCGGCTTCCACCTTAGGAGGAGGAGGTGGCGGTGGAGGAGCCGCCGGGACCGTGGAGATGGCCCCTCCAATGACGCCTCCAATCACACCCCCCAGTGTCCCACCAGGAACTCCTCCGGGAACCCCGCCGGGAACGCCACCGGCGACAGAACTCACCGGAAGGGGTTCATCCACAACCATGGCAATTTCCCGTGGGATCGAAACCGGGGCCAAAATCTTTCCTGAAATTTCTGGAGTCGCCTTGGCCAGTCGACCAGCTTTAGGGGTAGCCGCGGGAGGCGGAGGAGGTGGTGGCGGCGGAGGTGGAGGAGCAACCAGATAGGTCATGAGCTTTTCGGGATTCAAGGTCTCGGTAAAAAAAAGGGGGACGATGATCGCAACCGCCAGAACGAATGAATGAAGGAGGACAGAGATCACTAAAGATAAAATCTTCTTTCGTACCTGAATGCTAGGGTGGCTCTCGATAAGAATCTCAAACATGGCACCCTCCTTTATCAAGGAGTCGGTTTGTGTTTCTTACGCCTGATCCAGAACCATTGGACTCCTCCGGATCATCAACGGATCGGGCACCCCCTCAGCTCACAAAATCATGTTCAGGATGTTTGACCGTCAAGACGGGGCAGGGAGCCATTCGAACAACTTTCTCGGCCGTGGAACCAAAAACCAAATGGCTGATTCCCTTGTGTCCGTGCGTTGCCATCGTAATCAGATCGATCTCCAATTCCTTGGCACATTTGACAATTTCCAAGTAGGCCTTCCCAACGACGAAGAGAGGTTTGGCGTCGATCTGTTGCATCTTCAAATCTTCCGCCATTTGCTCAAGCGTCTTCTTCTCTTGTGCCTGAACTTCTTCCGTGAACTCAGGCACCGAAAACTGATAAGCCTCCATCCCGGCTCCGACGAAAGGATGCTCGCAGGCATGCATGACATAAAGTGTGGCCTTAAATCTTTCCGCAAGGGCCGCCGCATAGCGGAGCGCATGTCGCGAGTACTCTGAAAAATCCGTGGGGAACAAGATTCTCTTGATTTCCATCATAAGAGCCTCCTTGCGTGAATGGGCTGACAGCAACCTACCGACCTCGGCACCCACACCCTTGGTTGTGCATGATGAATACCAAAATAAAATTTAGAAGCGCCGCCCACGTGACCATGACACACAATGCTTTGGGATGGGTGCGGGGGAAAGCACCCCTGCGGTAATTCACCCGGCTTGGGGCAAAAGAGCCGGTGATTTGTTAAGCCGATTTATGTTATGTACATAAGCGGGAGATTCTGAACCTTTATTCGGAGGGGGGATCGGCTGGGGGAGACTCCGGCCACTTGCTTGATCCGGGCGAAGAGGAGAACTTCGATCTGGTCGGCGGTAGAGTGAAAACAAGAGCTCGAGAGCAGACTGTTTGAGCGACTCACTTGGCGCCTGTGAATTCAAGAAGTCCAATCATTGCTGTGAAAGCCACTATGAGGTTAATCCATGACTCGACTTTCCGAACGCCTGGTAGAGGCACGTCGCCATTTTAATCTGTTGATGAGGCTGTCAAAGAACCCGATTTCGCTTATGGGGATCGTCCTCACGACCGTCAGCGGGATCATGATCCTGGTGCTGATGTTCATGGGGTTTCTGGATTATCTCGCCAACCCCTATGTCGGGATCATCACATTTCTCATCCTGCCTGCGTTTTTTGTCACCGGTCTGCTGCTCATTCCCATTGGCATCTGGCGGACGAAGCGTCAACGTGTGCGTTTGCTGGCTGCGGGGAGCGCCGTTCCTGAACTGCAATTCCCGATCTGGAATTTCAACGATGCCAGGGTTCGAAGAATTGCAACCTTTGTCATCGTTGCCTCCGTCGTCAATGTTCTGTTGTTGTCTACGGCGACCTACAAAGGAATTCACTACATGGAAAGTGTTGCCTTCTGTGGAACCGTCTGTCACGTGGTCATGAAGCCGGAATACACAACCCATGAAAATTCGCCGCATTCTCGCGTGAGCTGCGCAAGCTGTCACATCGGTCCCGGCGCCCCATGGTTTGTCAAATCCAAGTTGTCAGGTGTCCGTCAGGTCGTGGCGGTTGCCCTGCACACCTACAGCACTCCAATTGAAACCCCGGTGAGGAATTTGCGCCCCGCTCGAGACACTTGCGAGCAGTGCCATTGGCCGGAAAAATTCCACGACGATCGCGTCAAGGTCATTCAGAAGTACAAGGATGACGAAAAGAACACCCCAATCACCACGGCGCTGCTTTTGAAAGTCGGTGGGGCGCGAGACGGCGCCGGCAATGGAAGTGGGATTCATTGGTGGCATATGGCACAAGTCAACAAGGTCACCTATATTGCAGATGAAAAGCGGGAAAAAATCTTCTGGGTCGAGCATCAGAATGTCAAGGGAGAAGACACGGTCTTTGAACTCGAAAATTCCGGAGTGTCCCCGCAGGAACTCAGCAAATATGAGAAACGAGTCATGGATTGTGTGGATTGCCATAATCGACCCACCCATATTTACAAGCTTCCTGAAGAGGCTGTGGACCAAGCCATTACCAGTCATCAAATGGATGTCAGTCTCCCTTTCATCAAGAAAGAAGGCGTCATTCTACTCAAGGCAAATTATCCAGATGAGACAGAGGCGCTACGTCAAATTGAATCGGGACTGAAGGCGTATTATCAAAATCAATTTCCTCAAATCTCACAGAACAAGCAACTCGCGATTCAACAGGCAATCACTGCTTTGCAGGAGATCTATTCTCGAAATGTGTTCCCTCGAATGAAAGTGACCTGGGGGACCTATCCCAATCACTTGGGTCATGAAAATTTTCCCGGTTGCTTCCGCTGTCACGATGACAGTCACAAGAGCAAGACGGGGAAAACCATCACCCAGGACTGTGGCGCCTGCCATGATCTTCTCGCTGTCGAAGAAGAGAAACCTCTCACAGCCATTTCCGAGGTCTTACAAGGCAAAAGCCCTGCGCCATAGATTTTCCGACTCGTACGAGCTCTCATGCCAGTTGTCTTTGTTTCTCGGAAATTACATCACGTTCCAACCTCCCACTCTTCTGCCTTGGGGGAGCGCTGGGCTCGAATGCTCCCTCCAAATCCATTTACATAGGCTGAATTAACTGTTAACTTTCTCAACAGAATTCATTTTTTGCTAGCCGTTGTATAACTATTCATCAAACACCGGTGTGGGGGAAATAACCGCCATTGGATGAAATCGCTCTCCTCAGGAATTGGATGGAGAGCGCCATCCTCTGTTTAAATGATTTACATAAAGGAACTTAGCAAAGAGTAATGATTTTTCTGGCTTTGGCAGAAAGCTTGCGAAAAACTTCACCAGATACGTAGGGGTGAATGGAAGATGGATTCATTGAAACGTTCATGGACAATTGTCATCCTTGTTTTAGTTATCACTCTCTCGGCTGGAGTTTGGTTTTATTTGCAACACCGAAGCCGGCCGGGTTCTCTGGCAGATATTAAGAGTCATCCGGAGCTCAGCCCTTCTTTTCTTTCAGCACTGAAGCACAATCAGCCTATTGCGATGGTTGGGGCAACTGAACTGAAAACCAATGAATTGCGAGACTACCTGCTCCTGACTTATCAGGGTCAGATGACTCAAGCGGTTCTGCCTAAATCGGAGCAATTGGAGAGAATTTCTACAGGCCTCGACCGATTGATTGACGAGGAGCTTCTGGCCCAAGCCGCGTTGAAAGCGGGATTGAAGAGTTCGCAGAAGGGGATTGAAGAGAAGAGGGATTTGGCGCAGAAGTATCTGGAAAGCCAATTAGCGAAAGAACCTAAGATTGACGATGCGCAGCTCCGTGACTTTTATAAGAATCACGGGGAGAAATTTTTCATCCCTGGAGGTGTCCAGCTTCGAGAGTTTTTCATTCCCTATACCGGGAAGAAAGGGAAAACCGGCAAGGCCGATTCGGCTTTGGACTTGGCGGGAGATCTCGCCCGTCGCCTGGCCCAAGGAGAACAAACTGATGCTTTGATCGCAGAATTCATCCCGGAGGCCTACCGGGGAAGAGCCGAAATTCACCTCTATAAGGGCAGCACGATCCAGCCCGCCGACGATCAGAAGGTGCTGAGACTCGGTTCCAAGGAGGTCGCCGGGCCGTTCCGAAATGAAGGAGGCTACTCCGTTTTTCTGGCAGTTTCTTCGGAACGCAATCGTTTTATTCCGTTCTCCGAAGCCAAGGGAAAGATTCAATCATTTCTCGAAACTCGGCGTCTTGAACTATTAAGGCAAAAGATCGTCGATCAACTAAGACATCAAGTACCCATTCAACGTTACGAAATTGATCAGTTAGTTAGTGCCAGCTGAAAGAATCAGCAAGCTTCAGGGCAGAACGCAAGTCAATGGAATCATCAGTGAATTTAATGTCGTAATTTTAAGGACCGGGTCAAAAGATGAGCAGCAGACTACTTCTTAACCTTCGGAAATGTTCAAGAGAGTTGACCCGGCTGAAGGGAAGCTTTTGCCAGTGGTTAGAATCTGTGCGCCTTATTGGAGGACGCTATGATCAGATCAATCTCAAGTCGGGTCATCATTATCTGTACGCTCCTCTTCCTGTTTCTCGTCTGGATATCCATTCCAGTCTGGGGCAGTACCGGAGGAGACACAAAGCCGGGAATTCAATTCAATAAGCATCAATTGGCCTATTACATGGATGAGAGCCAGGTCAATTTTGTACGACCGGGGCTGCAGTTTACGATCAAAGGCGTTTCCATTGGGAGTGATTATAGGATCACGGTCACGTTTCTGATTACTGACCCCAAAGGCCTGCCCTTGGATCGGCTGGGGGTTACCACCCCGGGAACCGTCAGCACGAGTTTCATTGCCGCTTACATCCCGAAAGGTCAATCTCAATATGTTGCGTACACGACGCGTGTACAAACCAGTCCGATCAATGGGGTAAAGGCGGTGCAAGCGGGTACCGATTCAGGAGGAACTTATGCGCAATTGGGAGAGGGTCTCTATTCCTATACGTTCAAGACGCCACTCCCCACGAATTTTGATGTGACGACTACCCGCACCGTGGCCATATATGGATCGCGTGACCTTTCAGAATTTGATTTGAAATCAATATGACAACAAGAACTACGATTGGGTTCCGAACGGCGCTCCTGTTACGGTGACCCGGGACGTGATTCGAACCGAAGTCTGCAATCAGTGTCATGACCCTCTGGCGCTTCATGGCAGCTCATGAGAGATGTCGCTTTGCGTGACCTGCCACACCCCACAAACCACAGACCCGGATACGGGAAACACCGTGGATTTGAAGGTCATGGTTCATAAGATTCACGCCGGACCGAACTTGCCCAGCGTCCAAGCTGGGCACCCTTACCAGATCATTGGATTCCAGCAATCGGTGAACGACTATTCGCATACTACTTTCCCCCGGGACCTCAACTACTGTGAGGGTTGTCACACTGGGGAGACGCTCAAGTCAATAACCTGGTATTTGAAGCCCACTCGCGCCACCTGCGGCTCCTGCCACGATGATGTGAATTTTGCCACGGGTGACAAGCATGCCGGCGGACCACAGGTCTCTGACAAGCTTTGTTCGACTTGTCACATCCCGGAAGGTGAAGTGGACTTCGATGCCTCGATCAAAGGGGCCCACGTCATCCCAACCTTTTCCAAGGATCTACCGGGCACTCATTTTGAAATACTTGACGTGAAAAATACCAAGCCCGGAGACAAACCAACTGTCACGCTGAAAATTACGGACAAAGATGGTTTCCCGATTGAAACTTCACAAATGAACAGTCTAAGTATCGTATGGGCCGGTCCAACTGCCGATTATGCAGGGTTTGTGTCAGAAAATGCGCTTACAACTCCAAGCCAAGGTGGCATCTTGAACTATACCTTCCAGAAGGGGATCCCCTCGGACGCCAAGGGCAGCTTTGCGATCTCTGTCCAGGGATACCGGAACATAACGCTTCAGCCGGGAACCACCAATGAGAAGAAGGATATCCGCGACGCAGGATTCAACCCGGTTGTCTATGTGGCAGTGACGGATAGCGAGCCTGTACCTCGGCGTCAGGTTGTTTCACAGGAGAACTGCAACAGTTGCCACGCACACCTTGCACTCCATGGAGGCTCTCGTATAAATGTTATGTACTGTGTGATGTGTCACAATGCTAACCAAGACGATAAAGCCCGCCGTCCCGCCGACAAGCTTCCCACGGAATCCGTACATATGAAGACCATGATTCATAAGATCCACACCGGGGAAGAATTGGAGAATGATTTTACGATCTATGGGTTTGGCAATAATCCGATCAACTTCAATGAAGTCCAATACCCCGGAGATCGACGCAATTGTGAGAAATGCCATCTGGCGGACACGGAACAACTCCCCATTGCCAAGGGAGCTTTGCCTTCGGTTTCTCCGCGCGATTACATTAATCCCATGCCGCCCGTCACGGCGGCCTGTTTGTCCTGTCATGGTTCACAGGATGCCGCCTCCCATGCTCTCCTGAACACCTCGAGTCTGGGTGAGTCCTGCAAGGTTTGTCATGGAACATCATCGGAATTCTCGGTTGACAAAGTCCATGCCAGGTAAACCGATTTGTCCGTGCCTGACCCAGTCGCTCGCCAATGGGCGACTGGGTCTTTCCTTATCCTCTTACGTTGAAGTTTGATGCATCTTTCGATCAAGCGGTGTTATTGCCGGAGGAATTGAACACCAAGACTGTGATAGGGACGAGATTATTGCGACCCCCCGCTTCAGTCAGTTCTTTTGCCAGAAAGGGAGTCAACGCTATGTTCGTGCATCTCTCCAGAAAAGCTGGATTCCTCCTGGCGATTTTTCTACTGCTGGGCCTTTCGACTTTTGCCAAGGGCTCCAAGGGCCCTCAAGCGACCCAGGAACCCGCCCCAGAAGCCGCTGCGTCAAAAAACGAGTATGTCAGCTCGGCAACCTGTGCCTCATGTCATGAAGATATCTCCACGAAGTTTGCCACCAATCCCCATCAAATCTTAGATCTCAAAGAAGAAAAAAAATGGAAGGATCGGGCCTGCGAAGCTTGTCACGGCCCTGGGCAAGCCCACGTGGATGCCGGCGATGGAAGCCAGATTGCGCTCCTGAAGCCGAGCTCTTCAAATCAGGACGTAAACAAGGCCTGTCTTAGCTGTCATGCCAACAGCAATACTCAGGCCGGTGGACCATCGAGCTTGCACCGGAAAGAAAACATGGCGTGCACTTCGTGCCACTCCATTCATGAAGCGAGGCAAAGGCAACACCTGCTGACCGCAAGCGTCGATCAGGTGTGCACTTCGTGTCACAAGGAGATCCTGGCGGCGTTTTATAAACCGTTTCATCATCGCCTAAATGAGGGAGCCATTCATTGTGTCGACTGTCACGAACCTCACAATGGCCTGATGCCCAAGATGGCCAAACTTTCGTTCGGAAATGAAGCCACCTGCGTCAAATGCCATGCGGACAAACGAGGGCCATTTGCCTTTGAGCATCCCGTCATGCGTCTCGAAGGATGCATGGCTTGTCACGAACCTCATGGTTCCATTAATTCAAAAATGCTGATTCGCAACCAGCTCAGTGCACTTTGCCTGGAATGCCATACCTTCGCCCCGGGAATTTTAGCCGGTCAGCCTCCGTCGTTCCATGATTTGCGGAGTGCCCGCTTTCGGAATTGCACCACATGTCATATCAAGATCCATGGTTCCAACGTGGATCGGTTCTTATTGCATTGATTGAGGACCTCCATGCGTACTCTGAAAAAAAGGAACCAAACGATTCTCCAACGGCTTA